>NZ_JBEZXY010000003.1:23307-694482 GCF_040638245.1 Streptomyces sp. NPDC026659
GCCCTGGGTCCCGCCCTGGGTGTTGCCAGCACCGCCCTGGGTCCCGCCCTGGGTGTTGCCAGCACCGCCCTGGGTCCCGCCCTGGGTGTTGCCAGCACCGCCCTGGGTCCCGCCCTGGGTGTTGCCAGCGCCGCCCTGGGTTCCGCCCTGGGTGTTGCCAGCGCCGCCACCCTGAGTGCCGCCCTGGGTGTTGCCAGCGCCGCCACCCTGAGTGCCGCCCTGGGTGTTACCGGCACCGCCGCCCTGGGTTCCACCCTGAGTGTTGCCAGCGCCACCCTGGGTCCCGCCCTGGGTGTTGCCCCGGCCGCCACCCTGGGTTCCACCCTGGGTGTTGCCAGCGCCGCCACCCTGGGTCCCACCCTGGGTGTTACCGGCACCGCCCTGGGTGCCGCCCTGGGTGTTACCAGCGCCGCCACCCTGAGTGCCGCCCTGGGTGTTACCGGCACCGCCACCCTGCGTGCCGCCCTGAGTGTTGCCAGCACCGCCACCCTGGGTCCCGCCCTGAGTGTTGCCAGCACCGCCCTGGGTTCCACCCTGAGTGTTACCGGCACCGCCCTGGGTTCCACCCTGAGTGTTACCAGCGCCGCCACCCTGCGTGCCGCCCTGAGTGTTGCCAGCACCGCCACCCTGGGTCCCACCCTGAGTGTTGCCAGCACCGCCCTGGGTTCCACCCTGAGTGTTACCGGCACCGCCCTGGGTCCCGCCCTGAGTGTTACCAGCGCCACCCTGAGTTCCACCCTGAGTGTTACCCCGGCCACCGCCCTGGGTTCCACCCTGAGTGTTGCCAGCGCCGCCCTGGGTGCCGCCCTGGGTGTTACCAGCGCCACCCTGAGTTCCACCCTGGGTGTTACCGGCACCGCCCTGGGTTCCACCCTGGGTGTTACCAGCACCGCCACCCTGGGTCCCGCCCTGGGTGTTACCAGCACCGCCCTGGGTTCCACCCTGAGTGTTGCCAGCACCGCCACCCTGGGTCCCACCCTGAGTGTTCCCGGCACCGCCACCCTGAGTCCCGCCCTGGGTGTTCCCGGTGCCACCGCCCTGGGTTCCACCCTGGGTATTGCCAGCGCCGCCACCCTGCGTGCCGCCCTGAGTGTTACCGGTCCCGCCACCCTGGGTCCCGCCCTGAGTGTTACCGGTCCCGCCACCCTGGGTCCCGCCCTGAGTGTTACCGGTCCCGCCACCCTGAGTTCCACCCTGAGTGTTCCCAGTACCGCCACCCTGCGTGCCGCCCTGGGTGTTGCCCCGGCCGCCACCCTGGGTCCCGCCCTGGGTGTTGCCCCTGACCTTGCAGTTCTTGCGCTGCTTGCACGGCTTCGGCTTCTCTGGCGACAGGTGGTGCGCCTGCGTCGTCGTATCGGAAGGAGTCGATACCGGTGCCGCTGAGGCCGGGCCGCCGATGGTGATGATGCCTCCCACCATGGCCGCCGACGCTATCGCGGTCGCTATTTGCTGCCTCCGAGAGTGCCGCATAACTGTTTTCCTCTCTTCCCTGTCAGGTCGTACCGACTTCGGCGTCTGGTGATGTGTGACGCGCGGCGTTTCCCGTTCCACCGCGGATGTGCTTTGCCGTCAGGTGACAGGCGTCGTGGGGACTACCGGTGCCGTGGCACCACCCTGGGTTCCGCCCTGAGTACTGCCGGTGCCGCCACCCTGAGTCCCGCCCTGGGTGTTCCCAGCACCGCCACCCTGAGTTCCACCCTGGGTATTGCCGGTGCCGCCACCCTGAGTTCCACCCTGGGTATTGCCAGTTCCGCCACCCTGAGTCCCGCCCTGGGTGTTCCCGGTCCCGCCACCCTGGGTCCCACCCTGGGTATTGCCGGTCCCGCCACCCTGAGTTCCACCCTGGGTATTGCCAGTTCCGCCACCCTGAGTTCCACCCTGGGTATTGCCAGTTCCGCCACCCTGAGTTCCACCCTGGGTGTTCCCGGTCCCGCCACCCTGAGTTCCACCCTGGGTGTTCCCGGTCCCGCCACCCTGAGTTCCACCCTGGGTATTGCCAGTTCCGCCACCCTGGGTCCCACCCTGGGTGTTCCCGGTCCCGCCACCCTGAGTTCCACCCTGGGTGTTCCCGGTCCCGCCCTGGGTCCCGCCCTGAGTGTTGCCTGTCCCGCCCTGCGTGCCGCCCTGGGTGTTGCCCTGGCCGCCGATCTGGGTGCCTCCGATCGTGTTGCCGGTGCCGCCGCTGATCGTGTTGTTGACGATGTTGGTCGTGTTGTTGGTGACCTGGTTCACCACGGTGGGCGGCAACCCGAGCCGCTGCGCCTCCGCTTGGGCCGTCTGCCGCCCGATGGCGACCGCCTGGGCCTGAGATGCTCCGCTGCGTACCGCCTGCTGCGCCGCCGCCGTACCCTTCGCGGTCGCCGCGGCCGCCGCGGCGGACTGCGAGGCGTTCCCGCCGGCTTCCGATCCGGAGGACGAACACTGCGTGCCGCCTACGGCGACGGGACCGCCGCCGGTGACGCCGACCTGGACGTTGCCGTTCGCCCCCGCGGAGACGCGAGAAATAGTCTGTCCGCCACGCGTGACGTTGTACGACTGATCCGGGGTGAATCCGCTTCCCTGCACCGTTCCGTTCTGCAGGCTGCATGTTGCCGAGGGAGCCGCGGCAGCCGGATTTGCGGGAAAGGCGAAAACAGCCGCCCCTGCCGACAGCGTCGCGGTTATCGCGGCTGCCACAATTCCTTTTCTCATGGATTTCTCTTCTCCTGCGGGGGTGATTCCGATACTCACCGAACGCATCGGACAGTCGACCCGAACCAGGGAAATGGATGCCGCTCATCGGATTCAGGCACGCCGGACAAGCGGCTCGGTTCCCATGCTGGTCGCACCGGTAGGTCGCGTCAACTCAAGCCACAGGTCAGGAAATAACTGCCCTCGCCGCCGTCACCGGAAATAGCGACACGTCCGCCGAATGCCACCCCGAGGGCCGCACCACTTGACGCATAAAGTAGCGACACCCTTGTGGTCATAAATGGCCACGCCCGACCGGCAACAATTCTTCATCATGGTCGCCCGCGGCTACCAGAATGCCGGTGAAGCCGAAATACCTCGCAATTCGAGCTTCCGGAACACGGACAGGACGCCGGTACCGTCAGCCGTCACGGGCGCGCACTCGGTCACTGCCGCCGGATGAACGCCAACCAGGACGCCCCGCGGCCGCCCCACCCTCGCGACCACCCCGCACGCCCCCGGCAGGACAAACGCCCTCCGCGAGCGGTGCGGCATGAGCAGGGGTCAGCCCGCGGACCCGCCCGGCGTTCACCGCACACCCTCAAGACGATCGACCGCCCGGTCTCATGTCTGACAGACCCTTCGGGCCGGCGGCGGGCCGGCAGCAGATCAGGCATCATCCCGGACAAAAGGGAAAGGACCCCCGCTCAACTCTGCGTCGAGCGGGGGTCCTTCTCGTAGGCCCTGTGGGACTCGAACCCACAACCAATGGATTAAAAGTCCACTGCTCTGCCAATTGAGCTAAGGGCCCAGGCGTTGTTGCCTGTCCGAGCATAGCGGGAGGTGGCCGTGTCTCCGATCGGGTATCGGGGACACGGCCGCGTCGGTCACTCGGGGGACGGGGCCCGGCGGGCGGATCGGTCGGGGTTGAGGAACCAGTGGCGGGCCGAGGCGAGCCACCAGGTCGTCGCGAAGCCGAGGACCACCAGGACGGCGATCGGGGCGTAGTTGAAGGTCTTCCAGGTGACGGGGGAGACCTGGGGGAGCATGAAGAGGACCGTGATCAGGACGACCCAGACGACCGAGACGATGCCGATCGGAACCGACCAACGGCCCAGGTGCCAGGGGCCGCGGGTGAAGGCGTCGCCCTTGCGGACGCGCAGCAGCGTCGGGATGACGTACGCGATGTAGAGGCCGATGACCGCGATGGACGTCACGGCCGCGTACGCCGTCGAGTTGATGAGGTACGGGAGACCCAGGGCGAGGGCGCCGAGGGCCGCCAGCCAGACCGCCGCGACCGGGGTGCGGGTGCGGGGGCTGACCGTGTGCCAGATGTGGGAGAAGGGCAGCGCGCCGTCACGGGAGAAGGCGTAGATCATGCGGCTGTTGGCCGTCACGGAGGCCATGCCGCAGAAGAGCTGGGCGCCGATGACGACCAGGAGGAGGAGCTTGCCGGTCGTGGCGCCGAGGGCGTCGAGGAGGATCTGGGCCGGGGGCGCGCCGGTCGGGGACGCCAGCGCCTTGTCGTACGACTGGATCGCGAAGGTGAAGCCGAGGAGCAGGACGAAGCCCGCGATCCAGGAGGTCCAGATGGAGCGGACGATGCCCTTGGGGCCCGCCGTCGCCGCGTCGTGGGTCTCCTCGGTCATGTGGGCGGAGGCGTCGTAGCCGGTGAAGGTGTACTGCGCCATCAGCAGGCCGAGCAGGACGACGTAGAAGGAGCTGCCCCAGCCGGTCTCGTTGACGAACTTCGTGAAGACGAAGGACGCCGACTGGTGGTGGTCCGGCAGGATCGCCAGCGCGCCGACGATGACGGCCACGCCCACCACGTGCCACCACACGCTGACGCTGTTGAGCAGCGCGACGATGCGGACGCCGAAGGTGTTCAGCAGACCGTGCAGCAGCAGGATCGCGGCGAAGAGCAGGACCGTGCGGCCGGGGGTCACCTCGAAGCCGAACTGGAGGTTCAGCCAGGCGCCGAGGAAGGACGCCGCTCCGAAGTCGATGCCGGCGGTCACCGCGACCTGCCCCAGCACGTTGAACCAGCCCGTGAACCACGCCCACGCGGCCGCCGACCGCTCCGGGGCGAGCCGGTGCGCCCAGAAGTACAGCCCCGCCGAGGTGGGATACGCGGAGCAGATCTCGGCCATCGACAGCCCGACGAACAGGGTCATCAGGCCGACCACCACCCAGCCCCAGGTGATCACCGCCGGGCCGCCGGTCACCATGCCGAAGAGGTACAGCGTGAGACACCCGGACAGTACCGAGATGATCGTGAAGGACACGGCGTAGTTCGAGAACGCCGACATGCGGCGCGCCAGCACCTGTGTGTAGCCGAGCTGGGCGAGCCGCTCCTCGTCGGAGAGGACCGGCTCGCCGCCGATTTTCGTATCGTCTGTCATGCCCCCAGCAATTCCCTGGGGACCGACGTGACATGCGTCACTCGATGGCCGGAAACCGCCGGAAACCATCGGGTAACACGAAGGGCCCGTACGGAGGCGAATCCGTACGGGCCCTTCGTCAGAACGGGCTCACGAGCCGTCAGCCGTTGTGCTTCCAGCGGGGCTTGTCGTCGCGACGGCCGAAGGAGGAGGAGCCGCCACCGCTGTTGCCGCGGTGGTCGTCACGGCGGCCCTGCGGGCGGTCGTGGCCGCCGGAGCGGAAGCCCGGGCGGTCGTCGCGGCGCTCGCGGTTGAACGGGCGGTCGCTGCCCCGGTGGCCGGTGCGCTCGTCGCGGCGGAAGCCGCCACGGTCGTCACGACGCTCGAAGGTGCGGCCACCGCGGTCGTCACGACGCTCGAAGCCACCACGGTCACCACGGTCACCACGGTCGTTGCGGTCGCGGTCGAAGCCACGGCCACCCCGGTCGTCACGACGCTCAAAGCCACGGCCACCACGGTCGTCGCGACGCTCGAACCCACGACCGCCACGGTCGTCACGACGCTCGAAAGTACGGCCACCGCGGTCGTCACGGCGCTCGAAGCCACCACGGTCACCACGGTCGTTGCGGTCGCGGTCGAAGCCACGGCCACCACGGTCGTCACGACGCTCGAACCCACGGCCACCACGGTCGTCACGACGCTCGAACCCACGACCGCCACGGTCGTCACGACGCTCGAAAGTACGGCCACCGCGGTCATCGCGACGGTCACGGTCGAAGGGACGGCGCTCGGTCTCGCGCGCGGCCGGACGCTCTGCCTCGGCGGACGCCTCGGCAACGGCCTGCTCGGCGGACGCCTGGGCCTCGGCGACGGCGGCCTCGGGGTCCTCGCCACGGTCACGGGCGACCCGGGCCACGAGACGGTCGGCCTCTTCGCGCAGCTCGGCGGCGCGGCGCTGGGCGCGCTCCAGCTCCTTGCTGAGCTGGGCGACCTCGCGCTCGGCCTGCTGCGCGGCGTTGCCCGCCGACTCGGCCTGGACCTCGGTCATGGAGCGGGCGCCGGTGATCTCGGCGACCTCCGCGTCGAAGGCGTCGCCGCCCTGGATGATGTGACGCCCGGCGTCGACACCGGCGTCCTCCATCAGGCGGAAGATCTGACGGCGCTGGTGCGGCAGCGACAGGGAGACGACCGTGCCGGTACGGCCCGCGCGGGCGGTACGCCCTGCACGGTGCAGGTAGTCCTTGTGGTCGCCCGCCGGGTCGACGTTCAGGACGAGGTCGATGCCGTCGACGTGGATACCGCGCGCGGCGACGTCGGTGGCGACCAGGACGTTGACGTAACCGTCCTTGAAGTCGGCCAGGGTGCGGGTGCGGGCGCCCTGGGTCATGCCGCCGTGCAGCGCGTCGGCCTTCACGCCGGACTCGCGCAGCTGCTCGGCGACGCGGTCGGCGCCCAGCTGGGTACGGACGAAGATGATCGTGCGGCCCTTGCGGGAGGCGATCGCGGCGGTGACCGGCGCCTTGTCCTTGGGCTTCACGATGAGGATGTGGTGCGACATGGTCGTCACCGCGCCCTGGGCCGCGTCGACCTCGTGCGAGACCGGGTCGACCAGGTAGCGCTTGACCAGCGTGGAGATCTCGTTCTCCATGGTGGCCGAGAAGAGCATGCGCTGGCCGCCAGCCGGGACCTGGTCGAGCAGCTCGGTGACCTCGGGCAGGAAGCCCAGGTCGGACATCTGGTCGGCCTCGTCGAGGACCGCGACCTGCACGTCCTCCAGCGAGCAGGCGCCGCGGTTGATGATGTCGCGCAGACGGCCCGGGGTGGCGACGAGGATGTCGACGCCGCGCTCCAGGGCGTAGATCTGGTTGCCCATCGAGGTACCGCCGCAGACGACCTTCATCTTCAGGCCGAGGACGTCGCCGTAGGGCTGGAGGGCGTCGGCGACCTGCATCGCCAGCTCGCGGGTCGGCGTCATGATGACGGCGCGCGGGCGCTTCTTCTCGGTGCGGCCGCCGGCCAGCGTGGCCAGGGTCGGCAGACCGAAGGAGAGGGTCTTGCCGGAGCCGGTGCGGCCACGGCCGAGGATGTCCTTGCCGGCCAGGGCGTCCGGGATGGTCGCGGCCTGGATCGGGAACGGGGTGGTGACGCCGTTCTGCGCGAGCTTGCGCACGATGCCCTCGGGGAGACCGAGGTCGGCGAAGGTGATCTCGGGGGTGGTGTCGGTGGTGTCGTCGGCCTCGACGGCTTCGACGACAGCGATGACCTCGTTCGTCTCGTCGACGGGGGCGTCCCCGTTCTCGGCGTTCTCGGGCACGACGAACTGATCAGTACTGGACACGGACATGCGAATGCGAAACCTTCCGGAGTGTCTTCGGCACGCGCCCGTCAACTCCGTGTTTCGCTCTACGACCGCCTAGATGCGGTCCGCCACGGCAAAGGAGAGTACGCGCCACACGGCGCGCTCTGCGGTGGCGCCGGGCAAATGGGATCAAACGATCTACCACCATACGCACCCCCCACCCTCGAAGGCAAACCCGCCGGTGGGGGCCGTACGCGGCCCTGGTAAGCCGCGCATGGACGTCCTTACGCCGCCACCGCCACCGCCGGAAGCGGCACCCGTCCGGCCAGTTGCGGCGCCGGGTCCTCGTGCGCCGAGGAGGACGGCTCGGCCGACGGAGGCGTGGTGTCCGGCGGCGGGGGGCTGGAGGCGGGCGGCTCCGGCGGGGCCGAGCTGGCGGGCGGGGTCGGCGGCAGGTTGGTCGGGGCGGGCTCGCCCGGGTGCACGGTCCGGTCCGGCTGCGACGGCGCCGCCGAGCGGTCGTGCTTGCCGGAGGCGCTGGCGGACGCGGAGGCCGGCTCGCCCGGCTTCTTCTTCCCGCCGTGCCCGTGCTTGTCGTCGGCCGCCGCCTCCTCGTGCTCCTGGCCGCCGCCGCCCGCGACCGGGGCGCCGCCCGGCACACCGCCGTGGCGCTGCCCCGCCGAGTGCTGGGGCCGGGCCGGGCCCGCGTCCTCCCCTACGCGCACGCAGCCTGTGGCAGCGGCGGCGGCCAGCACCGTGACGACCAGACGGACGGGTACGTACTTGGGGCGCACGGCGGCCACCTCCGGGACAAGGGACGGAGTCGACCTAACCAACTCCCGCCGCCCGCAAGAGGACACGCCCGTTGTTCGAGCCCGCTCACCCTCACCCCCCGTACGGGCCGTCCGTCCCCGACAATGGCGGTGTGCTGGAGATGACACGCGACAGGTTCGAAGAGCTGGTGAGCGAGGCCCTGGACCGGATCCCGCCGGAACTGACGCGGGTCATGGACAACGTGGCCGTCTTCGTGGAGGACGAGCCGCCCGCCCACGACCCGGAACTGCTCGGCCTCTACGAGGGCACCCCCCTCACCGAGCGCGGGGAGTGGTACGCCGGGGTTCTCCCCGACCGCATCTCGATCTACATGGGCCCGATCCTGCGGTACTGCGCCACGCAGGAGGACGTGGTGGACGAGGTGGCCGTCACGGTCGTCCACGAGGTCGCCCACCACTTCGGCATCGAGGACGCCCGACTGCACGAACTGGGCTGGGGCTGAGCCGGACGCCGGGCCGGAGCCGAGCCGGAGCCGGAGCCGGGCCGAGGCTGAGCCGGTCCGGGGCCCCGCCGGGCACCCCCGCATATCCCGTGGCGCCGCTGGGCATACGGCCCCAATGCCCCGCGTCCCCGCCGCCCTGTCCCGCCGCCGGAACCGGAACCCAGACCGCCGCCCGCCCCTCCCCTTCCTCGGTCTCGTCGCCCGGCCCCGCCCCTGGCTGCGGGCACTCGGCCTCGTCACGGTCGTGCTCACCGGTGCCTGGCTGGGGCTGCTGGCGGTCGGCAACGTCCACGCGCCGGTCGGTCCGATGGACACCACCATGGCGCTACGGCCCTCCCTCAGCGGCGGCACGAAGATCAACGTCTCGCCGCTGGGCGCGCTCACCCTGGACAGCCATGTCGCCCCGCTCCGCCTGGACGTCGACGTGGACCAGCTGGACCCGGTGCGGGCACAGGCCCTGGTGGACCACCCGGAGCGGCTGTCGGGGCTCCAGCAGGAGGTCACCGACGACATCGGGCACGGCACGCTCGACCTCGCGGTGCGCTCCTCGGTCGCCGTCGTCACCGGCGCCACGGTCCTCGGCCTCGCCGTCTACCGCAGGCCCCGCCGCGCACTGGCGGCCGGCGGACTGGCCCTCGCCCTGCTCGCGGCCTCGGGCATCTCCGCCTACGCCACCTGGAACCCCCGCTCGGTGCTGGAGCCCCGCTTCTCCGGGCTGCTGTCCTCGGCGCCGTCCGTGGTCGGCAACGCGCGCAGCATCGTCACCGAGTTCGACGTCTACCAGAAGGAGCTGGCCCGCCTGGTGACGAACGTGACGAAGCTGTACGACGTCGCGTCCACGCTGCCCGCCTACCAGCCCGACCCCTCCACGATCCGCGTGCTGCACGTGTCGGACATCCACCTCAACCCGGCGAGCTGGAAGATCATCGAGTCGCTGGTGACCCAGTACAAGGTGAACGTGATCGTGGACTCCGGCGACACCATGGACCACGGCACGGCGGCGGAGAACGGCTTCCTGGACCCGATCGAGGATCTGGGCGTGCCCTATGTGTGGGTCAGGGGCAACCATGACTCCCTGGCCACCCAGCGCCATCTGGAGCGCATGAAGAACGTGCACGTCCTGGACGAGGGCCGGGCCGAGACGGTCGCCGGGGTGCGGTTCGCGGGCATCGGCGATCCGCAGTTCACGCCCGACCGCTCCCGGCCGACCGGCGGTGACGCGGCCGAGCGCCTTGCGGGGGCACGGCTGGCGTCGGCGCTGCGGGACCAGCGGGCCAAGGGCACACCGGTGGACATCGCGGTCGCCCACGAGCCGTTGGCGGCACAGGAGACGGACGGCACGGTGCCGCTCGTGCTCTGCGGGCATCTGCACACCGAGGGGACGAAGATCCTGCCGCTGGGCACCCGGCTGCGCCGCGAGGGCTCGACCGGTGGCAGCGGGCTGCGGGCGGTCGAGGGGACGTACCCGGCACCGATCGAGGCGTCGATCCTCTACCTGGACCGCGACACCCGCAGGCTCCAGGCGTGGGACGAGATCGGGCTGGGCGGCCTGGGGCGTACGACGGCCGAGGTCAGCCGTCATCTGGTGAAGAAGTGAGAGGCCGGGCCAGCCTCCGACTCCTTGTAAAGCGTTTTGCCGATACCACTGGACATCCCCTATGCTGCTCACGTCCCCGACGCGCTGCGAAGCGCCCACGGCGGGCCGATAGCCCTCATCGTCTAGCGGCCTAGGACGCCGCCCTTTCAAGGCGGTAGCACGGGTTCGAATCCCGTTGGGGGCACAGCAGACTTGTCACGAAACCCGCTCTGATCCAGAGCGGGTTTTCGCGTTCCCGGGCTGCGAACCGGGCCGCTCCCCTCCCCGATGCGGTGCGGGAATCTCGTTTTCAAACCACCCCCGTTGCTCTGATACGCTTCTCCAGCGACGTCAGCCCAGCAGATGCGCACCTCACAGCAGGTGGGAATCACGTTGGGGAGACCCGCAACCGTGTGCGACACTGTCGTACACAGCGCCTGGTCCTGTGGAGCAGTTTGGAGTGCTCGCCACCCTGTCAAGGTGGAGGCCGCGGGTTCAAATCCCGTCAGGACCGCTGAGGTTTCACGTGAAACCTCGTGGCTGGGTAGCTCAGTTGGTACGAGCGATCGCCTGAAAAGCGATAGGTCGCCGGTTCGACCCCGGCCCCAGCCACAACCGCCCTCACCAGGGCCGACACCCCCTCCGGAGTCTCCGGCGGGGGTGTTTTCGTATGCCATGGAGCTGCCGTGGCACGCGGTTGCGGGCTTCCGGCGCGGGGGCCACAGTGAAATACGGCCATTCGTCGGAAATCACCCCGAGGGAGCGCCCATGCCCGTCACGAAAAGACAGCGGACGGCTGTGTTCAGCTCGATGTTCGTAGCCGCAGCCGTCGTTCTCGCTCCAGTGTCCTTCCAGCAGGTCGCCTCGGCGGCCCCCGCCACCGCGCAGACCGGGACGGTGACAAGACTTCCGGTTTCACCCTGGGGCTACCAGGAGGGATTCCGGGACGGATTCAGGTCCGGGTTCCGGGACGGTCAGCGCACATGCCATCGCTGGAACGACGGCCACCGTCAGTTCCCGGTCCGGTCGCTGCTGGACCCGCGCTGGGACTACCAGAACGGCTTCAAGGACGGGTACCGGTCCGGCTTCAGATCCGGACAGCGAAGCTGCTGAGCCAGGACGGTGAAGCCGCCGAGCCAAGGGGACGGGCCTGTGCGCGGGCCCGTCCTCCGCTCGGCGCCGGGGCGGCAAATCATTCGCGCACTGTTTCCCCGAGGTGAGATCCTGGATCGCGTATGTCTACGCATCCCGCCCCCGCCCCGAGCGCCCTCGCCTCCCGACTGACCGAGCTGTCGCTGCGCGACGCGCACCGGCTCGGACGCAGGCTCGAGGGCGCGCGCAAGATCCGTAAGCCGGAGGCCCGCGCCGCCGTCCTCGCCGAGATCGAGGGCGACATCGGCCAGGCCGCCTCCCGCATGGAGGCGCGGCGCTCCCGAGTGCCCGCCGTCACCTATCCCGAGCAGCTGCCGGTCAGCCAGAAGAAGGACGAGATCGCGGCCGCCATCCGCGATCACCAGGTGGTCATCGTGGCCGGCGAGACCGGCTCCGGAAAGACCACGCAGATCCCCAAGATCTGCATGGAGCTGGGCCGTGGTGTGCGCGGCATGATCGGGCACACCCAGCCCCGCCGTATCGCCGCCCGGACCGTGGCCGAGCGCGTCGCCGACGAGCTGAAGACCCCGCTCGGCGAGGCCGTCGGCTGGAAGGTCCGCTTCACCGACCAGGTGAACCCGGACGCCACCTTCGTGAAGCTGATGACGGACGGCATCCTCCTCGCGGAGATCCAGACCGACCGCGAGTTGCGCGCCTACGACACGATCATCATCGACGAGGCCCACGAGCGGTCCCTCAACATCGACTTCCTGCTCGGCTATCTGGCCCAGCTGCTGCCGAGGCGCCCGGACCTCAAGGTCGTCATCACCTCGGCCACCATCGACCCCGAGCGCTTCTCCCGCCACTTCGGCGACGCCCCGATCGTCGAGGTGAGCGGACGGACGTACCCGGTGGAGGTGCGCTACCGGCCGCTGCTGGAGGAGGAATCCTCCGATGCCGACCGCGACCAGATCACCGCGATCACCGACGCCGTCGACGAGCTGATGGCCGAGGGGCAGGGCGACATCCTCGTCTTCCTCTCCGGCGAGCGCGAGATCCGGGACACGGCCGACGCGCTGGAGAAGAAGAAGTACAGATTCACCGAGGTCCTGCCGCTGTACGCGCGCCTCTCGCACGCCGAGCAGCACCGCGTCTTCCAGCCGCACACCGGCCGGCGGATCGTGCTGGCGACCAACGTCGCCGAGACCTCGCTGACCGTCCCGGGCATCAAGTACGTGATCGACCCCGGTTTCGCCCGGATCAGCCGCTACAGCCACCGCACCAAGGTCCAGCGGCTGCCCATCGAGCCGGTCTCGCAGGCCAGCGCCAACCAGCGCAAGGGCCGCTGCGGCCGTACCAGCGACGGCATCTGCATCCGCCTGTACTCCGAGGACGACTTCCTCGCCCGCCCGGAGTTCACGGACGCCGAGATCCTGCGCACCAACCTCGCCTCCGTCATCCTCCAGATGACCGCGGCCGGCCTCGGTGAGATCGAGAAGTTCCCCTTCATCGACCCGCCGGACCACCGCAACATCCGCGACGGCGTCCAGCTCCTCCAGGAACTCGGCGCCCTCGACCCCGCGCAGAAGGACCCGCGCAAGCGGCTCACCGACATGGGCCGCAAGCTCGCCCAGCTGCCCGTCGACCCGCGTCTCGCCCGCATGGTCCTGGAGGCCGCGAAGAACGGCTGTGTCCGCGAGGTCATGGTCATCGCCGCCGCGCTGTCCATCCAGGACCCGCGCGAGCGCCCCGCCGACAAGCAGACCCAGGCCGACCAGCAGCACGCCCGCTTCAAGGACGAGACCAGCGACTTCCTCGCCTACCTCAACATGTGGCGGTACATCCGCGAGCAGCAGAAGGAGCGCGGCTCGTCGGCCTTCCGCCGGATGTGCAAGCAGGAGTACCTGAACTTCCTGCGCATCCGCGAATGGCAGGACATCTACTCGCAGCTGCGCACGGTCGCCAAGCAGATGGACATCCGCATAGGCGAGGAGGACGCCCCCGCCGACCTCATCCATGTCTCCCTGCTCGCGGGCCTCCTCTCCCACGTCGGCATGAAGGACGTGAAGGACGGCAACAAGAACGAGTACCTGGGCGCCCGCAACGCCAAGTTCGCGGTGTTCCCCGGCTCCTCGCTCTTCAAGAAGCAGCCGAAGTTCCTGATGTCGGCCGAACTCGTGGAGACCTCCCGCCTCTGGGCCCGCGTCAACGCGAAGATCGAGCCCGAGTGGGTCGAGCCGCTCGCCGGCCACCTCCTGAAGCGGACGTACAGCGAACCGCACTGGGAGAAGGACCAGGCGGCCGTGATGGCGTACGAGAAGGTGACGCTGTACGGCGTCCCGATCGTCGCCCAGCGCAAGGTGAACTACGGCCGCGTCGACCCCGAGGTGTCCCGCGAGCTCTTCCTCCGCAACGCCCTGGTCGAGGGCGACTGGCGCACCCACCACAAGTTCTTCGCCGACAACCGCAAGCTCCTCGGCGAGGTCGAGGAGCTGGAACACCGCGCCCGGCGCCGGGACATCGTCGTGGACGACGAGACGCTGTTCGACTTCTACGACCAGCGGGTGCCCGAACACGTCGTCTCCGGCGCCCACTTCGACTCCTGGTGGAAGCACAAGCGGCACGAGCAGCCCGACTTCCTGGACTTCGAGCGGGAGATGCTCATCCGGGAGTCGGCGGAGGCGGTCACCAAGGCCGACTACCCCGACACCTGGCACCAGGGGAACCTCAAGTTCCGGGTGACGTACCAGTTCGAGCCGGGTGCGGACGCCGACGGTGTGACCGTGCACATCCCGCTCCAGGTGCTCAACCAGGTCACCGACGAGGGCTTCGACTGGCAGATCCCGGGCCTGCGCGAGGAGGTCGTCACCGAGCTCATCCGCACGCTGCCCAAGCCGATCCGCCGCAACTACGTCCCCGCGCCCAACTACGCCAAGAGGTTCCTGGACCGGGCGGTTCCCCTCCAGGAGCCGCTGACGACCACCATGGCGCGCGAGCTGAAGCGCATGGTCGGCGTGCCCTTCGAGGCCGCGGACTTCGACTGGTCCAAGGTGCCCGACCATCTGAAGGTCACCTTCAGGATCGTGGACGAACGGCGCCGCAGCCTGGCCGAGGGCAAGGACCTGGAGGCGCTGAAGCTCCAGCTGCGCCCGAAGGCCCGCAAGGCCCTCTCGCAGGCCGCCGCGGCCACCGCCTCACGGCAGGGCGGCGAGTCCCTTGAGCGCTCGGGCCTGACCGACTGGACGATCGGCACGCTCACCCGCGTCTTCGAGACCCGGCGGGCCGGACAGCCCGTCAGGGCCTACCCGGCCCTGGTGGACGACGGCGACACGGTCTCCGTACGCCTCTTCGACACCGAGGAGGAGCAGGCCGAGGCCATGTGGAAGGGCACGCGTCGGCTCATCCTGCGCAACATCCCGGTGAACCCGGCCAAGTTCGCCGCCGACAAGCTGACGAACGCCCAGAAGCTGGCGCTCTCGGCCAACCCGCACGGCTCGGTGCAGGCCCTCTTCGACGACTGCGCGATGGCCGCGGCCGACAAGCTGATCGCGGACTTCGGCGGCCCGGTGTGGGACGAGGAGTCGTACCGGAAGCTCTACGACAAGGTGCGCGCGGAGATCGTGGACACCACGGTCCGCGCCGTCGCCCAGACGCAGCAGGTGCTCGCGGCCTGGCAGGCGGCCGAGCGGCGGCTGAAGTCGGTGCGGAGCCCGGTGCTGCTCGCCAATCTGACGGACGTGCGGCAGCAGCTGGACGCCCTGGTGAAGCCCGGCTTCGTGACCTGGGCGGGACTGAAGCGGCTGCCGGACCTGATGCGCTACCTGGTGGCCGCCGACCGGCGGCTGCAGCAGATGCCGACGAACGTCCAGCGGGACACCGCCCGCATGGAGAAGGTCCAGGAGATGCGCGACGAGTACGCGTGGCTCCTGGAGCAGCTGCCGCAGGGGCGCCCGGTGCCCCGGCAGGTGCTCGACATCCGCTGGATGATCGAGGAGCTGCGGGTCAGCTACTTCGCCCACGCGCTGGGCACCGCCCATCCCGTCTCCGACAAGCGGATCGTGAAGGCGATCGACGCCCTGGCACCGTAGCGGATCGTGCGCGGAGGGTGAGTTCGACCGGGACATCCACCCTCGTGTACAGTCCTTCTCGCAGCACAACGCAGCAGCCGAGTGCAGCGAGAGATGGTCCTGTGGAGCAGTTTGGAGTGCTCGCCACCCTGTCAAGGTGGAGGCCGCGGGTTCAAATCCCGTCAGGACCGCAGAAAAGGAAGGGCCCCCGCGAGGGGGCCCTTTCGTCGTTCCCGGCACTCTTGACGGCGCCGGCCGGGCTCGGTACCCAGAAGGCAGGCCGTCTCCCCCCGTGCGGCCCCCGGAGGTGACGGATGGCGGCATCGGCCAGGCATGCGACGCGAGCGCTCCTGAGGGCGCACCTGTCGGCCGCGTCCGCCTATCGGCACGCCACCCGCCACTGTCCCGTCTGCCACCGCCTCCAGCGGCTCGCCATGGACACCGACGCGCACGCCGAGGAACCGGACGAGGAGCCGGACGAGAAGCCCAACACCCGTTCCCACAAGGGCTGATGAGGCGCACGACTCCAATAGCGCACAGGTGTGCCCCGCGACAAGGAGCAGGCCGTGTGGCGGGAGTCACGGCATGATTTTTTGAAAGTGGGGTTCTTACCACTGTCATACAACAGGTCAATTTAATATGTGCAATTGCACCTGCCTCACGGGTCACGCACAGCGCTTCCCACACTCCTCCCCAGACTCCGACACAACCCCGACAAGGCCGCTCACGGAGGATCAGGAAGGGCCACCGGGCAGCGGTCCGACGCCTGTTCGGGGGCACAAAAAAGATCGCGCTGGACCCGGCGGAGTCCAGCGCGATCTACGACGCACCCTGTGCCACTTACTCAAGCAATGGAATCGGCTGGGGCGGGGGGCCTGTTGGGGCAGGTCCCGCGTCGTTCAGAGCCAGGGTTCCGGGCGCCCCGACCAGTTGGGGTTCGGTCGTTCTGCCCGGTTATGGAGTTGTTCAGGCCTCGCTGCGCTGCTGCGGGATGCCCGCGAGCAGGGCGCGGACCTCCGCCTCGCGGTAGCGGCGGTGCCCGCCGAGCGTGCGGATCGACGTGAGCTTGCCGGCCTTCGCCCACCGCGTGACCGTCTTGGGGTCGACACGGAACATGGTGGCGACCTCAGCCGGGGTCAGCAGCGGCTCGGCATCAGGGGTGCGAGCGGTCATGAGCGGCCTCCTCGGGAGAACCGACGTTCTCGGTTCTTTCCTCTAAATTCTGCACCTTGACCCGCGTTGCCCGAAATGGCGGACGCGAGTCGAGTCGGTTATAGGACGAACGGCTTGTCCTCGGCACTACAACTACACCATCTGTCCAGCCGCGTCGGCCAAACCGATGGAATTGCCCTCCCAGGTGTTCATCAGCGACGGAAGCCGATGGACCATGCCATAGCGGACAGTCACGCCGATGTGACGATCAGTCACTTCGGCGATCAGGAGGCACCAGACCCCCCAAAGACGGAGCCCTCCCCGGGCTCCTTGTCCTATTTTGGCACGAGGGGCGGCAAGAGACGCAAGAGCCGCGTAAGTGCCGTCCATCACCCTTGATGGGAAAAGCCCGGATCGGGACCAACATCCCGTCAGATGAGTCAAGTCCCCAGACCGTACGCTGTTCGAGGCTATTTCGACCGTGACCTGCGTCACTTCTCATCTGTTCGGGATGCGCCGTCATCAAGGAGTACGTACGGATTCGGCGATCAGTTCGCCCGTTGTCGCGGATACGGCGATCAGTTCGCCGAACGAAGGTCCCGTACCGCGCGCCAGCGCTGCACGAGCCTGCCGTAGGCCCGCCCCGCGGCCGGGCCGTCGCCCCGGCGCAGCGCGTCGATGCCCGCGGCCACGTCCGCCGCGGAGTGGTCGTCCTCCAGCGCTCCCGCTGGCACCGCGTGCACCAGACCGCCGTAGTCCAGCTCCACCAGTGAGCGGGGGTGGAACTCCTCCAGCCAGCGGCCGACGTCCACCAGGCCGTCGATCAGCGGGCCCTCCTCGACGGCGTCCTTCAGGGTGCGCAGCGCCCGCGCCACGCGCCGCCTGGCCTGCACCATCGGCGTGCGGTAGCGCAGCATCGGGGGCACCTCGCCGGTGCCCTTCCCGAACCGCCGCTCCTCGTCGCCGACGAGCACGAACCAGTTGAGCGGCACCTGCCAGGTCGCGGTGCGGATCCAGGGGCGGGCGTCGGGGTTGCGGGCGAGCCAGCGCTCGTAGTCCAGGGCCGCCTGGCGGCGCACCAGCGGCGGCAGGACGGCGTCCCGCACCGTCGGGGGCAGTTCCTCGTCCAGGGCGGTCAGCGCCTGCCAGCCGCGCAGCCGAGTGCGCCAGGGGCAGACGCAGAGCACGCCGTCCACCTCGGTCACGAAGGCGTCCGCGCTCTCGTGCACCGGCACCGCGACCGGCGGCGTGGGCAGCAGGTCCGCCAGCGAGCGGCGCAGCTCGTCCTGGTACGAGGGACGGTCGCGCCTGCGGGCGTACCGCGCCCAGTGGGTGCGCTCCGGCTCCGGGAAGGCGGCCAGCGGCTCGTACACGCGCAGGTACGCGGCATAGGGGACGACCACGGAGGACACCTTGGGCACGCTCCCTCCCTCCCCCTCGCGCCCGGCTCGAAACCCCCGCCGGGTCCGGCTCGGAACCACTGCGCATCGTGCCACGGCCAGGGGCCCTCGGGGCGCGGAAGAGTGATCCTCCGCGTACCCCGGATACGGGCCGCGAGCAGGCTCTACGCTCAGCCTTGCGGCCCAACGGCCGCGTGGCAGCACCCCGCCACCCGTCCCCACGGCCAAAAGTGTGGGGAAACCCCAGGGGCCGCCCGGCCCCGTCCGCCGCTACACGCACAGGAGTCACCACCGTGACCTACGCAACCGGCGCATCCGCTGACGTCCTGCGGACCCTCTTCCATTCGGACCAGGGCGGCCATGAGCAGGTCGTCCTCTGCCAGGACCGCGCCACCGGCCTGAAGGCCGTCATCGCCCTCCACTCCACCGCCCTCGGCCCGGCCCTGGGCGGCACCCGCTTCCACCCGTACGCCACCGAGGCCGACGCCGTCGCCGACGCCCTCAACCTCGCGCGCGGGATGTCGTACAAAAACGCGATGGCCGGTCTGGACCACGGCGGCGGCAAGGCCGTGATCATCGGCGACCCGGAGCGGGACAAGACCGAGGAGCTGCTGCTCGCCTACGGCCGCATGGTCGCCTCGCTCGGCGGGCGCTACGTGACCGCGTGCGACGTCGGCACCTATGTCGCGGACATGGACGTGGTGGCCCGCACCTGCCGCTGGACCACCGGCCGCTCCCCGGAGAACGGCGGCGCGGGCGACTCCTCCGTGCTCACCGCCTTCGGCGTCTACCAGGGCATGCGCGCCTCCGCCCAGCACGTGTGGGGCGACCCCTCGCTGCGCGGCCGCCGGGTCGGCATCGCGGGCGTCGGCAAGGTGGGCCGCCATCTGGTGGGGCACCTGCGCGCCGAGGGCGCCGAGGTCGTGCTCACGGACGTACGTCCGGACGCGGTGCGCCAGGTCATGGCGGAGCACCCCGAGGGGGTGACGGCGGTGGCGAGCACGGACGAGCTGATCCGCGTCGAGGGCCTCGACATCTACGCCCCCTGCGCGCTGGGCGGCGCCCTGGACGACCGCACGGTGCCCGTGCTGACCGCCAAGGTGGTCTGCGGCGCGGCCAACAACCAGCTCGCGCACCCGGGCGTGGAGAAGGACATCGCCGACCGGGGCATCCTCTACGCGCCGGACTACGTGGTGAACGCGGGCGGGGTGATCCAGGTGGCGGACGAGCTGCACGGGTTCGACTTCGAGCGGTGCCGGGCGAAGGCCGCGAAGATCTTCGACACCACACTGGAAATCTTCGCGACCGCAAAGGCGGACGGCATCCCGCCGGCCGCCGCGGCCGACCGGATCGCCGAGCGGCGCATGGCGGACGCCCGCACGGCACGCTGACCCGGACCGGCCGGTTCACGCCCGTGCGGCCCCCGGGGCGGGTGCCTCTCCGCACGGGCGGGCGGTACCCGCCGGAGGCAACTTGGAGAGAACTCTCACTTCCACCGGCGGGTCGTACCCCGATAAGTGGTTAAAATCGCCGTTGACCAGCGAGGACAGGGCTCCTCGAGGGTCCTGTGCACACGCGCGTGCTGCGGGCGACGTACCGTATGGGCGCGGGCTCAGGTACCGTGGAAGCCCTACGGACCGGCATCTCTGCGGAGAGTCCGTTCCAGATCATGAACGCGTGTCAGACTCTGGGGCCGTTGAGCCCCGTCACCGAGGGGGTCGAGCCATGGGGCGCGGCCGGGCCAAGGCCAAGCAGACAAAGGTCGCCCGCCAGCTGAAGTACAACAGCGGTGGGACTGACCTGTCACGTCTGGCCAGTGAACTGGGCGCATCGACTTCGAGCCAGCCGCCGAACGGCGAGCCGTTCGAGGACGATGAAGATGACGAGGACGACCTCTACTCCCGTTACGCCGACCTCTATGAGGACGACGACGAGGACGAGGACGACGGTCCCTCACAGCACCGTCGCGGCGCTTGACCTTGCACTGAGCATCAAGCCGGTCGGTGGCACTGCCACCGACCGGCTTCTGTGCTGCGTGTGAAACGGTCGCGGCGGGTCTGGGGACCACAGAGGGCGGGCGCCCTGCGGGAGCCCGCCCTACAGGTGTTCTAGCGCGCGTAGTCCCCGGTCAGCTCGGCGCCCGAGGTGCGGCCGTCCCGGTCGGTGATCTCGCCGGCCACCCAGGCGTCCACGCCGCGGTCGGCCAGGGTGGTCAGGGCCGCCTCGACGGACTCGGCGGGCACGACGGCCATCATGCCGACGCCCATGTTCAGGGTCTTCTCCAGCTCCAGGCGCTCGACGTCGCCCGTACGGCCGACCAAGTCGAAGATCGCGCCCGGGGTCCAGCTGGAGCGGTCCACGGTGGCGTGCAGGCCGTCCGGGATCACGCGGGCCAGGTTGGCCGCCAGGCCGCCGCCGGTGATGTGCGAGAAGGCGTGCACCTCGGTCGTGCGGGTGAGCGCGAGGCAGTCCAGCGAGTAGATCTTGGTGGGCACCAGCAGCTCCTCGCCGAGCGTGCGGCCCAGTTCCGCGACCTCCGCCTCCAGGGCGAGCCCGGCCCGCTCCAGCAGGACGTGGCGGACCAGGGAGTACCCGTTGGAGTGAAGACCGGAGGACGCCATGGCGATCACGGCGTCACCCTTGCGGATGCGATCCGGGCCGAGCAGCCGGTCGGCCTCCACCACGCCCGTACCGGCGCCCGCGACGTCGAAGTCGTCCGCACCGAGCAGGCCCGGGTGCTCGGCCGTCTCGCCGCCCACCAGGGCGCACCCGGCGAGCACACAGCCCTCCGCGATGCCCTTGACGATCGCGGCGACCCGCTCGGGGTGGACCTTGCCGACGCAGATGTAGTCGGTCATGAAGAGCGGCTCGGCGCCGCACACGACGATGTCGTCCATGACCATGGCGACCAGGTCGTGGCCGATGGTGTCGTACACGCCGAGGCGCCGGGCGATGTCGACCTTGGTGCCGACACCGTCGGTCGCGGAGGCGAGCAGCGGTCGCTCGTAGCGCTTGAGGGCGGAGGCGTCGAAGAGCCCGGCGAAGCCACCGAGGCCGCCGAGGACCTCGGGACGGCGGGTCTTCCTCACCCATTCCTTCATGAGCTCGACCGCGCGGTCGCCCGCCTCGATGTCGACGCCCGCGCTCGCGTAGCTGGCACCCGTGGTCTCAGAGGACATGACTGTGAGAACTTTCCTGTCGTACGGCTCTGACGGCGCAGCTCAGGGACGCCGGATGGCGTCGGCCGCGGCGGTGGCGGCGGTTCCTGCCGCCAGCTCGGTCTCCAGCAGCTGCTTGCCGAGCAGCTCCGGGTCGGGCAGCTCCATCGGGTACTCGCCGTCGAAGCAGGCGCGGCACAGGTTCGGCTTGGCGATGGTGGTCGCGTCGATCATGCCGTCGATGGAGATGTACGCGAGCGAGTCGGCGCCCAGGCTGGTGCCGATCTCCTCGATGGTCATGCCGTTGGCGATCAGCTCGGCGCGGGTGGCGAAGTCGATGCCGAAGAAGCAGGGCCACTTCACGGGCGGCGAGGAGATCCGGATGTGGACCTCGGCGGCGCCGGCCTCGCGCAGCATCCGCACCAGGGCCCGCTGGGTGTTGCCGCGCACGATCGAGTCGTCCACGACGATCAGGCGCTTGCCCTTGATGACTTCCTTGAGCGGGTTCAGCTTCAGCCGGATGCCCAGCTGGCGGATGGTCTGCGAGGGCTGGATGAAGGTGCGGCCCACATAGGCGTTCTTCACCAGGCCGTTGCCGAAGGGGATGCCGGAGGCCTCCGCGTACCCGATGGCGGCCGGGGTGCCGGACTCCGGGGTGGCTATGACCAGGTCGGCCTCGACCGGCGCCTCCTTGGCCAGGCGGCGGCCCATCTCCACACGGGAGAGGTAGACGTTCCGCCCCGCGATGTCGGTGTCCGGGCGCGCCAGGTAGACGTACTCGAAGACACAGCCCTTGGGCTTCGCTTCCGCGAAGCGCGAGGTGCGCAGGCCGTTCTCGTCGATGGCGATGAACTCGCCCGGCTCGATCTCGCGGACGTAGGAGGCGCCGCAGATGTCGAGGGCGGCGGACTCCGAGGCGACGACCCAGCCGCGCTCCAGGCGGCCGAGGACCAGCGGGCGGATGCCCTGCGGGTCGCGGGCGGCGTACAGCGTGTGCTCGTCCATGAAGACGAGGCTGAAGGCGCCCTTCACCTGCGGGAGGATGCGGTGGGCCGCCTCCTCGATGGTGAGCGGCTTGCCGTCCTCGTCGACCTGGGCGGCGAGGAGCGCCGTCAGCAGGTCGGTGTCGTTGGTGGCCGCGACGCGGGTGGAGCGGCCGTTGGTGTCCTTGGGCAGTTCGGCGACCATCTCCGCGAGCTGCGCGGTGTTGACCAGGTTGCCGTTGTGGCCGAGCGCGATCGAACCGTGCGCGGTGGCGCGGAACGTCGGCTGGGCGTTCTCCCACACGGAGGCGCCGGTGGTCGAGTAGCGGGCGTGTCCGACCGCGATATGACCCTGGAGCGAACCGAGCGAGGTTTCGTCGAAGACCTGGGAGACCAGGCCCATGTCCTTGAAGACGAGGATCTGGGAGCCGTTGCTGACCGCGATTCCCGCGGATTCCTGGCCCCGGTGCTGGAGGGCGTAGAGCCCGAAGTACGTGAGCTTTGCGACCTCTTCGCCAGGCGCCCAGACACCGAAGACGCCGCAAGCGTCCTGGGGGCCTTTTTCGCCGGGAAGCAGATCGTGATTGAGTCGACCGTCACCACGTGGCACGGCTCCGAGTGTAGGCGAGGCAGACGGCTACTCCGAATTGGGGATACGTAGCGGCTGCCGAACCCGGGCTTGCGATCACCTTGGGTCTTTTTGCGTTTCGCCTGGTCACAGCGGTGCGTATCGGACGACTCCCGGCGCGGTCCAGCGCCCGGAGGCGTCTTCGGCCGCTCCCCGGGGGCGTCCCGAGTGAGGTGTCGCACATCAATCTGGCGCGATCCGGGTGAGGTTCACGCGCTCGCCGTGACCGCTTGTGAGCGTGAGTCTCCCGTCCTCGGTGCGGGCGGTGAGGGTCTGCCGGTCGAGGGCTGCGGCGAGGGCACGCTCGAAGGTCATCCGGGCGGGGTCACAGGCGATCTTGGTGGTGCGCAGGGCGCCGAAGGAGATCCGGTCGTCGTGCACGGCGGCCCGGGTGCCGAAGGTGTTGCAGCCGAGGTCGCCGCCCGCGCTGCCGTCCTCGTCCACGCGCAGCCGGGCGCCGGAGGGGGCGCGGAGGGTCGTGTTCCCGGTGGTGAGACTGTCGACCCGCCACTCCACACCGGTCACCGGCTGCCGGGGCCCCACCGAGCCACTGGCCGCCCCCTCGCTTCCACAGGCCACCATGACCGGGACGAGCACGGCGGCCGCCGTCAGGGTCCTGCACTGCTTGTACCGGTACATACCGGTTCGACGTGCTGGAGGTGCCCGGGGTTCCGCCGTGGCCTTCCGCCCCGGTCTTCCGCTACGGCAGCAGCGGGAGCAGTCCCGACAGGTCCGCGCGCTCGCCGCTCGCGCTCACCTCGGCCCGCGCGAGGGCGTCCGGCCAGGTCAGGCGGCCGGTGGCGAGTCGCAGCCAGGTCAGCGGGGCGGTCTCCACGACGTTGGGCGGGGTGCCGCGCGTGTGCCGGGGGCCTTCCACGCACTGGACCACGGCGTACGGCGGCACGCGGACCTCGGTGGAGCCGCCGGGCGCCTTCAGGGCGAGGGCGTCGGCGAGCACGCGGGTGGCGGCGGCGAGGGCCTGCCGGTCGAGCGGTACATCGAGGCCGGGGACGCTCGTGTTGAGGTCGTCGGCGCACAGCACCAGATCGACGAGCCGGGTGACCAGGAAGTCGTCGAGGGTCATGACCCCGGAGCCGGTCTCCACGAGCCGTTCGGCGGGGTGGGCGTCGAGGAGGCCGCGGAGACTCCGCTCGACGTCGGCGAGCGGAGCGGCTGGTGCGTCCGGTGCGCTCGGTGCGTCCGGTGCGTCCGGTGCGCTCGGCCTGGTCCCCGGCGCCAGGAACCACCCGGCCGGGGTGAGCGTCGCCCTCGGCCCGGCGGGGCGCTCGACCGCGTGCCCGACCTCGGCGAGCGACGCGGCGACCGCCGCCGTCAGCCGGAGCACCGGCCCGGAGTCGAGGTCCCGTACGGCCTCCCGTACCTGACCGAGCTGGGCGAGAACCGCCGCGCGGATCTTGGCGGGGTCGTACCGACGGGGGCGTTTCTTGGCCGGGGGCATGCCGGTGACCCTATGCGTCCCGGGCGCCGCCGGACTCCCGGACGGCGTAACCGCGCAGGCCGTTGTCGATCAGGTCGAAGGCGGCCCGGGCGCGCGCGGGCGCCTCGGCGGCGATCAGGTCCATGCTCTCGCCCTCGGCCACGCGGCGGTGGTGCTCCTCGATCAGGGCGTTGCGGGCGGCGCTGAGGGTCGCGGCGACGACGGTGGCCCGCATCAGGTCCCCGGTCTCGGCGGCCAGCAGCGCGGCCAGTTCGCGGGCGCCGCGCTGGGCGGCGAGGAAGGCGCGCTCGGTCAGTACCGGGGTGGAGAGCACCAGTTGGCGGATCCGGTGGGCGAACGGATCGGGGTTGAGGCCGATCGCGGGGTCGCGGTTCTCGATCATCTCCAGGAACTGCCGGCGTACGGCGTCCACGGCGGACTCGCCGGGTTCGCGGTCGCGCACGGCGCGGGCGGCGTCCGCGAAGTGCTCCTCCATCGGCTTGAAGACCAGGTCTTCCTTGGTGTGGAAGTAGTTGAAGACCGTCATCTTCGAGACCTCGGCGGCGTCCGCGATCTCCTGCACGGAGACGTCGTCGAAGCCCCGCTCGACGAACAGGTCGATCGCGACCCGGTAGATCCGCTGCCCCGTCTGCCGCTTCTTGCGCTCGCGCAGCCCCATCGCCTCAGCCATGCCCACACCTTACCGCGATGAATTTTAGGCCAGGATGAAGCTTGAGCCTGGATGAAATATTGACTGAGTACATCAACAGGGGGCATGGTGAGGCCCATGACTGCGACTCAGCGCCGCCTCGGCATGCTCGTCTGCCTGGTCACGATCGTCCTGGCCGTCCTGGACATGCAGATCGTGTCCGCCGCGACCGTCCCGATCGTCCGGGATCTCGACCCGGCCCACGGCATCTCGAAGATCCCCTGGCTGGTCAGCGCGTTCTCACTGGCCTCCGCCGCGATGCTGCCGCTCTACGGCAAGCTCTGCGACACGCTCGGCGCCAAGCCCGTCTTCCTCGGCGCGCTCGGTGCCTTCCTGACCGGCTCGGCGCTGTGCGGCGCGGCTCCCTCGCTGGGCTGGCTGATCGCGTCCCGCGCGGTGCAGGGCGTCGGCGCGGGCGGCCTGATGAGCGTCACGATCGTGGTGATCGCCCAGCTCAAGGGCCCCGGCGAGAAGCGGAACCGGAGCGCGGGCGCGGGCGGGGTCGTCGCGGGCGGCGGCATGGCGGTCGGACCCTGGCTCGGCGGCTTCCTCGCCCAGCACGCGAGCTGGCGCTGGGCCTTCTTCATCAACCTGCCCCTCGGCATCGCCGCGCTCGCCACCGCCGTGGTCGTCCTGAAACTCCCGCGCGCCACCCGCTCCCACGCCATCGACTTCCCCGGCGCCGCCCTCGCCGCGGCCTTCGCGACCACGCTGCTGCTGGTCACCGAGTGGGGCGGCAAGCGGTACGCCTGGTCCTCGCCGGAGATCGTCGGCCTGGCCCTGGGGTGCGTCGTCGCACTCGCCCTGCTGCTCGTCCGCCAGGCCACCGCGGCCGAGCCGATCCTGCCGCTGCCGATGTTCCGCGTCCCCGAACTCCGCCTCGGCTTCGCCCTCCAGGGACTCATCGGGCTCGCCATGACCGGCGCGACCTACTACGTGCTGGTCTACCTCCAGCTCGTCCGCGCCGTCCCCAGCTCCTCCGCCGGGCTCTTCCTGCTGCCGATGGCGGTGGGCATCATGGCCGTCGGCCTGGTCACCGGCCGGCTCACCGCACGCGGCTGGTCCGAGCGGACCTTCGTGATCAGCGGCACGATCGTCACCCTGGCCGCGTTCCTGCTGCTGGCCGGCACCGGCACCACCACCTCGCTCTGGCAGGTGCGCGGCGCGCTGCTGCTGCTCGGCGCCGGGTTCGGCCAGCTCCTCGGCCAGCTGATCCAGCTGGCGCAGGACGCCGCGCCCGCGCACCAGCTCGGCGTGGCCACCACCGCCGCCCGCTTCTTCCAGACCCTCGGCACCTCACTGGGCGCCACGCTCTTCGGCACCCTGCTGAGCCGCCTCTACGACGGCCCGGGCGACGTCGGCTCCCTGGCCGCGCTGCGCGGCGCGGACCGGGTGCGGGGCATGGCCGCGTACGTCTCCGCGACGGACACGGTGTTCCTGTGCGGGGCCGGAATCATGCTGCTGTGCCTGCTGCTGGCGCTGCGGCTGCCGAGGCGGCGGCCCGTTCCGGGCGGGCCGGGTGAGCCGGTGCGGGAGCCGCTCCCCGCCTGAACACGTGAGGAGGCCCCCCGAGGTACGGGGAGCCTCCTCACTCACGTCTGATGCCTACGCCTATGCCAGCAGCGCCGGAATCGTGTTCTCGTGCGCCTCGCGCAGCTCCGCCAGGGACAGGCCGAACTCGCCCTGGATCTCGACCGAGTCCCCGTCCACGACACCGATCCGGGTGGCCGGAAGGCCCCGCGCACCGCACATGTCGGTGAAGCGCAGCTCCTCCGAGCGCGGCACGGCGACGACCGCGCGGCCCGCCGACTCCGAGAGCAGGAAGGTGAACGCGTCCAGACCGTCCGGGACGATCAGCCGCGCGCCCTTCTCCCCGAGCAGCGCCGACTCGACCACGGCCTGGATCAGACCGCCGTCGGACAGGTCGTGCGCGGAGTCGATCATGCCGTCGCGGGAGGCGGCGATCAGGATCTCGGCGAGCAGCCGCTCACGCTCCAGGTCGACCTTCGGGGGCAGCCCGCCGAGGTGGTCGTGGATCACCTGGGACCAGGCCGAGCCGCCGAACTCCTCGGAGGTGTCGCCCAGCAGGTAGAGGAGCTGGCCCTCCTCCTGGAAGGCGACCGGGGTGCGCCGGGCCACGTCGTCGATGACGCCGAGGACCGCGACCACCGGGGTCGGGTGGATGGCGGCCTCGCCGGTCTGGTTGTAGAGGGAGACGTTGCCGCCGGTCACCGGGGTGCCGAGCTGGAGGCAGCCGTCCGCCAGACCGCGCACGGCCTCCGCGAACTGCCACATCACGGCCGGGTCCTCGGGCGAGCCGAAGTTCAGGCAGTCGGAGACCGCAAGGGGCTTGGCGCCGGTCGTCGCCACGTTCCGGTACGCCTCCGCCAGCGCCAGCTGCGCGCCCGTGTACGGGTCGAGCTTGGCGTAGCGGCCGTTGCCGTCGGTGGCGATGGCGACACCGAGGCCGGTCTCCTCGTCCACGCGGATCATGCCGGAGTCCTCCGGCTGGGCCAGGACGGTGTTGCCCTGCACGAAGTGGTCGTACTGCGAGGTGATCCACTTCTTCGACGCCTGGTTGGGCGACGCGACCAGCTTCAGGACCTGCGCGCGCAGTTCCTCGGCGGTGGCCGGGCGGGGCAGCTTGTTCGCGTCGTCGGCCTGGAGGGCGTCCTGCCAGTCGGGACGGGCGTAGGGGCGCTCGTAGACCGGGCCGTCGTGGGCGACGGTGCGCGGGTCGACGTCCACGATCTTGCCGCCGTGCCAGAAGATCTCCAGGCGGTCGCCGTCGGTGACCTCACCGATGACGGTGGCGATGACGTCCCACTTCTCGCAGATCTCCAGGAAGCGGTCGACCTTCTCGGGCTCGACCACCGCGCACATGCGTTCCTGCGACTCGCTCATGAGGATCTCCTCGGGCGAGAGCGTGGAGTCGCGCAGCGGGACGTCGTCCAGGGTGACGCGCATGCCGCCGGAGCCGTTGGAGGCCAGCTCGCTGGTGGCGCAGGACAGCCCGGCCGCGCCGAGGTCCTGGATGCCGACGACGAGCTTCTCCTGGAACGCCTCCAGGGTGCACTCGATGAGGAGCTTCTCCTGGAAGGGGTCGCCGACCTGCACCGCGGGGCGCTTCGAGGGCTTCGCGTCGTCGAAGGTCTCACTCGCCAGGATCGAGGCGCCGCCGATGCCGTCGCCGCCGGTCCGGGCGCCGTAGAGGATGACCTTGTTGCCCGCGCCGGACGCCTTGGCGAGGTGGATGTCCTCGTGCCGCATGACACCGATGGCACCGGCGTTGACCAGCGGGTTTCCCTGATAGCAGGCGTCGAAGACGACCTCGCCGCCGATGTTGGGCAGGCCCAGGCAGTTGCCGTAGCCGCCGATGCCCGCGACGACGCCGGGCAGCACCCGCTTGGTGTCGGGGTGGTCGGCCGCGCCGAAGCGCAGCGGGTCCACGACCGCGACCGGGCGGGCGCCCATGGCGATGATGTCGCGCACGATGCCGCCGACGCCGGTCGCGGCGCCCTGGTACGGCTCCACGTACGACGGGTGGTTGTGCGACTCGACCTTGAAGGTGACCGCGTAGCCCTGGCCGACGTCCACCACGCCCGCGTTCTCGCCGATGCCGACGAGCAGGGCGTCCGACTGGGGCGCCTTCTCGCCGAACTGGCGCAGGTGGACCTTGGAGGACTTGTACGAGCAGTGCTCGGACCACATGACCGAGTACATGGCCAGCTCGGCACCGGTCGGGCGGCGGCCGAGGATCTCGACCACGCGGTCGTACTCGTCCTTCTTCAGACCGAGTTCGGCCCAGGGCAGCTCGACGTCAGGGGTGGCGGCCGCGTTGTCGACCGTGTCCAGAGGCGTCCGGCTCATGCGTTGACCAGCTTCTTGAGGATCGAGGTGAAGAACGGGAGGCCGTCGGTGCGGCCCGTGCCGATCAGCGGCTCGACGGCGTGCTCGGGGTGCGGCATCAGGCCGACGACGTTCCCGGCCTCGTTGGTGATGCCGGCGATGTCGTTGAGCGAGCCGTTGGGGTTCATGTCCAGGTAGCGGAAGACGACCCGGCCCTCCGCCTCCAGCTT
Source organism: Streptomyces sp. NPDC026659 (assembly GCF_040638245.1). Lineage (NCBI taxonomy): Bacteria > Bacillati > Actinomycetota > Actinomycetes > Kitasatosporales > Streptomycetaceae > Streptomyces > Streptomyces sp. NPDC026659. The sequence goes on from NZ_JBEZXY010000003.1 coordinate 52,216, forward strand.
GTCGAGCGTGTACGCGTCGGCGACGTACCGGCCGTCCATGTTCTTCAGCGGGATGTGGATCTCCTGGCCCTGGCGGTAGTCGCCGGTCCAGGCCGTCTCCGCGTTCTCCACCCGCAGCTTCTGGTCGCGGCAGATGAAGTGGAGGTGGTCGTTGCCGAGCATCCCGCCGGGCAGCAGATGCGCCTCGGTGAGGATCTGGAAGCCGTTGCAGATGCCGAGGACCGGAAGTCCGGCCCTGGCCTGCTCGATGACGGACTCCATCACCGGCGAGAAGCGGGAGATCGCCCCGGCGCGCAGATAGTCGCCGTAGGAGAAACCGCCGGGGAGCACTACGGCGTCGACCTGCTTGAGGTCCTTGTCCTTGTGCCAGAGGGCGACCGGTTCGGCGCCCGCGAGTGTGATCGCGCGCCGGGTGTCACGGTCGTCGAGACTCCCGGGAAATGTGACGACACCAATACGAGCGGTCACTCCGCCGCCCCCGCGACTTCTTCCACCTTGACGATGAAGTCCTCGATCACGGTGTTGGCGAGGAAGGATTCCGCAAGATCGTGGATGCGGGCGAGCGCGGCCTCGTCGACCGGCCCCTCGACTTCCAGCTCGAATCGCTTTCCCTGACGGACGTCCGAGATCCCTTCGAAACCCAGACGCGGCAGCGCACGCTGGACCGCCTGGCCCTGGGGGTCGAGGATCTCCGGCTTGAGCATGACGTCGACTACGACGCGTGCCACTGGCACTCCCGGTGTGTGGTGCTGAGCAGGTTCCTTCAGACTACCCGTACAAAATTTCTACGCGAGTAGAGTTGGAGGAAAGTACGTGACCCGCATCACGATCGGGTGTCGAAGACGTGCGCCCGCGAAAATTTCTGGGAAAGTTCTCCAGTCCGTGCGCGAGATCTATTGATGCCGGACACGCGGGCGGTTTTAGTGGGTCTTCCTCTTTCATTGCCGAGCGCTGTACAAATGAATTGGCAATAGCGGATACTCGGCATGTCGTAGCCGTGAGCCGTATCAACGTGCCGCACGAAGGGACCGATATTCGTGGCGCAAAAAGTCGTGGTCACTCTGTTTGACGACATCGACGGCTCGGAAGCGGCGGAGACGATCGCCTTCGGGCTCGACGGCAGGTCGTACGAGATCGACCTGAACGAAACCAATGCCAGGAAACTGCGCAAGGCGCTCGCCCCCTTCGTGGAGGCCGGCCGCAAGCGCGCCCGGTCCGGCAAGGCGTACAAGCAGACCGAGGTCGCCCCCGACCCGTCGGCCGTCCGCGCCTGGGCGCAGGCGAACAAGATGGACGTCCCCGCGCGCGGACGCATCCCCAAGAAGGTCTACGAGGCGTTCAGCGCGGCCCAGTGAGCCGGAGCGGTTCCTCAGGGTCCGGCGGCGGACCCTGAGAGTCGCTCACCTGTCCGCAGGGGGAACCGACTTGCGCTACCCCCCTGCCGATCGGCTAATGTCTGGAGCACGCCGAGGGGCGAGGCCGAAAGGCCGAATCCCGAAGGTCGTGCGGGTGTAGTTCAGTAGTAGAACATCCCCCTTCCAGGGGGAAGGCGCAGTGTGCGATTCCTGTCACCCGCTCTGGCACCGGTCACAAGCATCCTTTTGGATCAGGTAGGCTGGTGCTCGCACCGATCGGTGGGAGCCGGTCGGGAGCAGTGCGGACGTAGCTCAGTTGGTAGAGCGCAACCTTGCCAAGGTTGAGGTCGCGAGTTCGAGCCTCGTCGTCCGCTCGGGAAAAAGACCCCGGTCCATTGGGCCGGGGTCTTTTCGTATGCGCTCCGCCCTTCTGACATTTGTCATGCCCGGCGATGACAGCGCGCACTGCCGACTCCCGTCCGCCGCCGGGACGCTGAAGTCATGGACAGCGACGAGCAAGAGCACGTGATCGAGGTCACCGACCTGCGGCGCGTCTACGGCACCGGCTTCGAGGCCGTGCGGGGCATCACCTTCTCCGTGGCCCGCGGGGAGATCTTCGCCCTGCTCGGTACCAACGGCGCGGGCAAGACGTCGACCGTCGAGCTGCTGGAGGGGCTGGCCCGGCCGGACGGCGGCCGGGTCCGGGTGTTCGGCCACGATCCCCACCGCGACCGCGCCGCCGTACGCCCCCGTACCGGGGTCATGCTCCAGGAGGGCGGCTTCCCGGCCGATCTCACCGTCGCCGAGACGGCCAGGATGTGGGCGGCCTGCACCAGCGGGGCCCGGCCCGAGGCGGAGGCGCTGGAGCGGGTCGGCCTCGCCGGGAAGAGCGGCGTACGGGTCAAGCAGCTCTCCGGCGGCGAGCGGCGGCGCCTCGACCTCGCGCTCGCCCTGCTCGGCGACCCCGAGGTCCTGTTCCTGGACGAGCCGACGACCGGTCTGGACGCCGAAGGCCGCCGGGACACCTGGGAGTTGGTGCGCGCCCTGCGCGACGCGGGGACGACCGTGCTGCTCACCACGCACTATCTGCACGAGGCCGAGGACCTGGCCGACCGCCTCGCGATCCTGCACGAGGGCCGCATCGCCGCCTCCGGCACCCCGGCCGAGGTCACCGCGGACCGGCCCGCGCGCATCTCCTTCCGGCTGCCCGAGGGCTGGTTCCCCGGCGATCTGCCGCCGCTGGCCGAACTCGGCGTGTGCGGACACGAGGTCAGCGGACGGACCGTCCGGCTGAGCACCCGTGAACTCCAGCGCTCCGCCACCGGAGTGCTGACCTGGGCCGAACGGAACAAGGTCGACCTGCACGGACTGGACGTGCGGCCGGCCTCACTGGAAGAGGCGTTCCTCGGGATCGCCGGAGAGCGGGAGGCCGCGGCATGAGCGGGACTGTCAGCACGGCGACGGCAACGGAGTCCGGGAGCCGGGGGCCCACGGCCCTTCAGCGGCTCACCGCGCTCGCCCGGGCCGAACTCGCCCTCCTCGGACGCAATCGGGGTGTCGTGCTCACCGCGCTGCTGGTGCCGCTCACCGTGCCGTTCAGCCTTCGGGGCGCGGTGGACAAGATGAACCTGAAGGAGGCGGGGCTCACCCTCGGCGCGGTCATGCTGACCGCCGCCCTCGGCTTCACCTTCCTGTTCGCCGTCTACGCCTCCCTCGTCAACGCCTATGTCGCCCGCCGCGAGGAACTCGTCCTCAAGCGGCTGCGCACCGGCGAGCTGTCCGACGCCGAGATCCTCACCGGCACCGCCCTGCCCGCCCTGGGCCTCGGTCTCGCCCAGGCCCTGCTGCTGTGGGCGGGCTGCGCGGTGCTGCTGCACACCGGCCCGCCGAAGGCGCCGTATCTGACGGTGCTGGGGATCGTGACGGGTCTTGTGCTGAGCGCCGCGCTCGCCGCGCTCACCGCCTCCTTCACCCGGAGCGTGGAGAGTGCCCAGGTCACCGCCCTGCCGCTGGTGTTCGTCTCGATGCTCGGCTCCGGCATCATGTTCCCGGCCGGCCTGATGCCCGACGGACTCGCCCGGATCTGCGCGTTCCTCCCGCTCTCCCCGGCGATCCGTCTGGTGAGCGGCGGCCTGACCGGTGGGATGAGCGCCTACGAGACGCTGGGCGCCGTCGCGGGCGCGCTGGCCTGGGTGATCGTGGCCGTGTTTGCTGTACGGCGGTGGTTCCGGTGGGAATCACGGCGCTGAACGGCGCCGGACCAGACGGGACCGACGGCGCCGAACCGGCGCCGGACGAAGGGGGCGGAACATGCGCGGGCCGGTCGGCTGGTGGCGTGGAAAGAGCACTCCGGCCAAGGTCGAGACGTACACACGGTGGTCGTTCCACGTCTTCGCCGTGATCGAAGTCGTCTCGGTCGGGCTTCCCGCCCTCCCGCACCTGCCGGGCCGGCCGGGAGTGTGGCTGGTCCTGCTCGTGTGCCTGCACGCCGCCGTCTGCGCGGTGACCGCGGCCCGGTCGCTGGACTGGACGCGCGGCCTGCGCCCCCAGCCCGTACGGCTGCTGTGGACGCTGGCCGCCGTCACCGCCGCCGTCGCGGTGACCAGCCTCGCCATCGCCCAGCGCGGCCCGCAGGGCCACGGCCTGCCGGAGGTGACGGGAACGCTCTTCGCGGGCTCGCTCAGTTTCGGCGGTGGCACCATCGCGCTCGGCGTGCGCGACCGGCGCCGGGTGCTCGCGATCGTGGTGGGCTTCGCGGCCGGCGCCGGCCTGTACACCTTCCCGCTCCACATCCCCGGGCTCTCCGGGCTCGGCACGATGCTGGCGGTGCTGGTCGGCGCCGGGTTCCTCGCCTTCACCTCCCTCTTCTCCGTCTGGCTGCTGAACGCCGTCTACGCGCTCGACGAGGCCCGCGAGACACGCGCCCGGCTCGCCGTCGCCGAGGAGCGGCTGCGGTTCGGGCGGGATCTGCATGACGTGCTGGGCCGGAACCTCTCGGTGATCTCCCTGAAGAGCGAGCTGGCCGTCCAGCTCGCCCGGCGCGGACGGCCGGAGGCCGTGGAGCAGATGATCGAGGTGCAGCGGATCGCGCAGGAGTCGCAGCGCGAGGTCCGCGAGGTCGTACGCGGCTACCGCGAGGCCGACCTCGGCATCGAACTCGCGGGTGCGCAGGGTGTGTTGACGGCCGCCGGGATCGTCTGCGAGATACGGGACGAGACGGCGGAGCTGCCCGCGCCCGTGCAGTCCGCGCTCGGCTGGGTGGTGCGCGAGGCGGCCACCAATGTGCTGCGGCACGGGGACGCGCAGCGGTGTTCCGTGGCGGTGCGGGTGCGCGAGGGGCACGCGGTGCTGACGGTGGAGAACGACGGCGCGGGCGCCCTCCCGGGCGGGACCGGCGGGTCCGGGCCGGCCGAGGGCGGCGGGTCCGGGCTGGCCGGGCTGCGGGAGCGGCTGGCCGCCGTGGACGGCGCGCTGGAAGCGGGGCCGGTGACCGGGAACCGGTTCCGGCTGGTCGCCGAGGTGCCGCTGCGCCGGCCGGTCCCGTCGGCGGACGAGCGAAGAGTGAAAGTGAAGGAAGTCGCCCCATGAACGGTCCGGTACGGCTGCTGCTCGCCGACGACGAGCATCTGATCCGGGGCGCGCTGGCCGCCCTGCTCTCCCTGGAGGACGACCTGCTTGTCGTCGCCGAGGCGGCGAGCGGGCCCGAGGCGCTGGCCATGGCGCGGGCCCACCGGCCCGACGTGGCGGTGCTGGATCTCCAGATGCCGGGCGCCGACGGTGTGAGGGTCGCCACATCCCTGCGGTCCGAACTGCCGGGCTGCCGGGTGCTGATCGTCACCGGGCACGGGCGCCCCGGACACCTGAAGCGGGCGCTCGCGGCCGGTGTGCGCGGGTTCGCCCCGAAGACGATGAGCGCCCAGCGGCTCGCCGAGATCATCCGTACCGTGCACGCCGGACAGCGGTACGTCGACCCGGAGTTGGCCGCCGACGCGATCTCCGCCGGGGACTCCCCGCTGACCGCGCGGGAGGCCGAGGTGCTGGAGCTGGCGGCCGACGGCGCGCCGGTCGCGGAGATCGCGGAGCGGGCCGCGCTGTCCCCGGGGACCGTGCGGAACTACCTCTCCTCCGCTGTCACCAAGCTCGGCGCGGAGAACCGGCACGCGGCGGTGCGTCTCGCACGGCAGCGGGGTTGGGTATAGTTGGCTCCGCGCCACGGCGCACTGCGGACGTAGCTCAGTTGGTAGAGCGCAACCTTGCCAAGGTTGAGGTCGCGAGTTCGAGCCTCGTCGTCCGCTCCATGAAGAAGCCCCCGGTTCTCACCGGGGGCTTCTCGCGTTACCAGCGGGTGCCGGTCAGATGCTCGTACGCCTCGATGTACTTGGCGCGGGTCGCCGCCACGACCTCCTCGGGGAGCGCGGGCGGGGGCTGCTCGCTCTTGCGGTCCCAGCCGGAGTCGGGCCCGGTCAGCCAGTCGCGCACGAACTGCTTGTCGTACGACGGCTGGGCGCGGCCCGGCTGCCACTGGTCGGCCGGCCAGAAGCGGGAGGAGTCCGGGGTCAGCACCTCGTCCGCGAGCACGAGGGTGTCTCCGTCGAATCCGAACTCGAACTTGGTGTCCGCGAGGACGATGCCCCGGTCGCGGGCGATGTCGCGGGCGCGGGAGTACACCGCGAGGGTGGCCTGGCGCAGCTGGGCGGCGGTCTCGGCGCCGACCTGACGGGCCACCTCCTCGTAGGAGACGTTCTCGTCGTGCTCGCCGACCTCGGCCTTGGTGGCCGGGGTGAAGATCGGTCCGGGCAGCTCCGAGCCGTCCTCCAGGCCCTCGGGGAGGGCGAGGCCGCACACCGTGCGGGACTCCCGGTACTCCGCGAGGCCCGAGCCGGTGAGGTAACCCCGGGCCACGCACTCCACGGGGACCATGCGCAGCGACTTGCAGACCAGGGTGCGGCCCGCCCAGTCGGCGGGGGCGCCCTCGGGCAGCTCGGTGCCGATGACGTGGTTGGGCGCCAGGTCGCGCAACTGGTCGAACCACCACAGGGAGAGCCGGGTCAGCACCCGGCCCTTGTCGGGGATCTCGCTGGGCAGCACCCAGTCGTAGGCGGAGATGCGGTCACTGGCGACCATCACGAGGTCGCCCGCCTCGTTCCGGTACAGGTCCCGCACCTTGCCGGTGTGCAGGTGCACCAGGCCCGGAACCTCGATCGGCTCGGGCTTTTCTACGAATCCGGACACGGTTCCTCCCCGTGGTTCTGTCCAACTGCCTCGATTCTCCCGTATACGGCGACGAGGGTGTCGTCCGGGTGGTCAGTCGCGCTTGCAGATGCGGTCCAGGAGGTTGGCCGTGGCTCGCTGGATACGGGGGTCCACATGGCCGGGGCGGTCCAGCGCCGGGGACCAGGCGAAGGTGCCGGAGGCGAACACCCAGGCGCCGGAGGGGGCGCGGTAGAGGGAGGTCTCCTGGTGGCGCCGTACGCCGTCGCCGTCGAGGTAGGGGGAGTGGGCGAGGAGGATGCGCTCCTCGTGCTCGGGGAGCGCGGTGCGCGGGAAGTAGCGGTCGGCCTCGCCCGCGACCAGGCCCTCGATGCCGTCGCCCTCGCGGGCGCCGGTCGCCTCCCACAGCCAGTGGTCGGCGTTGCGCACGATCAGGGGGCTGGGTTCGGGGACGCGGCCCGCGTACTGGATGCCGATCAGCTGCTGTTCGGGCCGGTCGATCTCGCGCCAGAGCACGGGTTTGCCGGGGCCCTTGCGCTTGCGGCAGGTCAGCAGCCGGTCCGGGACGCCGGAGGCCGAGGGCGCCAACTCCACCTGCCAGTACATGGTGTTGGCGGAGAGGAAGACCAGCGAGGTGCCGTGGTCGCGGGCGTTCTCCACGGCCCGGCGCATCGGGACCGACCAGTACTCGTCGTGGCCCGGGAAGACCAGGCCCCGGTAGCGGGTGGGGTCGACGCGGCCCGCGTGCAGATCGCGGGCGTCGGCGTAGGCGAGGTCGTAGCCGTACCGTTCCGCCCAGCGGATGAAGTCGTAGGCGTGGCCGACGTGCAGGGGCAGGCCCGCGCCCGCGTACGGCCGGTCGAAGGAGACCGTGACGGCCGCGTCGGCCTCGCCGAGCAGCCGGCCCCTCTCGTCCCAGGCGTGGTAGAGGCTGGCGCCGGTGTGGCCGTCCTCCGGGTAGAGGTTGTACGCCTGCCAGGTCACGTCGGGCAGCAGCAGGAGCAGGTCGGCGGGCTGGTCGTCGCGGACCGTGAAGGGGATGTGGGAGCGGTAGCCGTCGCTGGTGGTGAGGACGGCCACGTAGGCGCCGACCTGCCACTCCTCGGGGACCTGGAGGCGCCAGGACAGCCACCAGTGGTGGCAGGAGACCGTGCGGTCGGCGGCCAGCGGCTCGGGCTGGACGATGCCGGAGAGCCGGGGGCTGTTGGTGATCTTCGCGGCACCGTGCCCTGCGTAGTGGCCGATGCGGTAGATGTCGACGCTGAACTCCTGGGGCGGGTCGACCGTGATGTGGAAGTCGATCGCCTTGCCGGGCTCGACCGCGCCGGTGGAGGCGAAGCCCTTGATCTGGCGGTGCACGTCGTCGGCCGAGCGGGGGCCGGGGCCCGCCGAACGGGGAGCGGGTACGCGGGTGCCGCTCGCGCTCGTGGTGGTGTGCGGCTGGGTGGTGTCCACGTACCAGGGCACCACGTGACCGGTGTCGTCGAAGTAGGTCTCACTGCCGCGCAGCCAGGGCACCGGGCCCAGGCCGAAAGGGTCGGTGACGGCGTGCGCGAGTGCTCCGGACTCCCAGCGGCGGATGTGGTCCGAGGCCATGGGCGCTCCCCTCCCTCATGCCCCCGTTGCCGTTGTCGTGGTGCGGGTGGTGCGTGGTGCGGGTGATTCGTGGTGCTCGGTGCGGTTCTGCTCGGTGCCTGTCTTATGCCGATGCCATGTGCGTGTCGGTCTCAGCACATCACATAACGCACGGCTCCGGTCACTATTCGTTGTGAATTGGCCTGAAGTGGAAGTCGGTGCTCCGTTATCGGCCGGAGTCAGCCCAGCCGGACCGGCTTCTCCGGGCGTATCCCGGCGGCGGCGAGCCAGTCCCGCAACGGCCCCGGGTTCCCCTCCTCGATCAGGCTGAGCACCCTCGGCCCGAGATCGGTGGCCCGCTTGCCGTCCAGCAGCAGGGTCGGCCCGTCGAGCCAGTCGAGGCCCGGGGCGGCCCCCGCGGAGTCGACGGCCGCGCAGCACACCATCGCCGTGACATGCGCGACCAGCAGCTCCCGGCCGGTCCGGGGCGGCTGCAACGGGAACAGCGGCAACGCCCCCTCGTCCCACAGCTCGGGGTCCCGCCCGAGCCCGGACGCGGTGGCCCCGCGCGGCACGGTGCTCTCCTCCCGGGCCAGCTCGGCGCTGAGGCCCGCGGCGAGGGCGGAGCCGCGTTCGGTGGTGGGGTCGGGATCGTCGGGGTCGGTGTGCGCGGAGGCGGGATCGTCGGGGTCGGTGTGCGCGGAGGCGGGCAGGGCCGGTGCGTCGTCCTCCGGCATCCTCCGCCCGGGCACCTCGGCCGGAGCCGCCAGGTGGTCCAGGACCCGGGCCAGGGTGGCGCCGCCCGAGGCCGGGGGGCGGTCGGGGAGCCCGTCCAGCACCCGGTGCAGACGGGCCGCCTCCGCGCGCCAGGTGCGGTCGACGACCTCCTCCGGGTAGGCGTGCCAGTCGACCGGGGACCACTGGGGGCCCGGGCCGGTGGGGGCGCCGTGGAAGAGGCGCGCGGCGAGCAGGGAGACCGCTTCGTCCGCCACCCCGGGCTCCTCCAGGAGATCGCAGGCCGGACGCTCGCCGAGGCGGGAGGTGAAGCCGTCGGCCAGCCGGTCGCGCCGGGACAGCTCGGTCAGCGCGGCGACCACGCCCGCGTCCAGGCGGGAGGGCCAGCGGCCCATCCGCCAGGCGGGCAGCGCCACCCTGGTCAGCAGCCGGTCCCAGCCCGCGTAGGCGAGCCCGACCTGCTCCTGGGCGACGATCCGGGGGCCGTAGTCCACCGACTGGGCGCGCTCGGCCGCCGCCGCGGCGACCCCGCGCTCCATCAGCACCGCGTGCTCCCGGCAGGCGCGCAGCAGCAGCCTGGCCACCCAGCCGAGCGCCCCGCACACGCCCCGGGTCAGCGGACCGCGGCCGCTCGTCGCGGAGACGGCCACCGCCGCGTCGAGACCCCGTACGAAGCGCCGGGCGGCGGCTATGTCCGGCTGCGCGGAGGGGCCCGTACCGGCGACGACCGGGGCGAGCACCGCGCGCAGCTCGGCCACCCGCATCCACCACAGGAACGGGGAGCCGATGACGAGGACGGGCGCGGGCGCGGCACCGCCGGGGGCGTCACCGGGGGCGAGGCCCGGCACGGTGGGGGTGGCTGCCGTCTCGCGCGGCGGCGGCCCGTGCGCGGGATGCGTACGGTCCTCCAGCCAGCTGTCGCAGTCCGGCGTGAGCGCTATCGCGGAGGGCGCGGGCACATCAAGGCGCTCGGCCAGGTCCCGCACCAGCCGGTACAGATCCGGCGCGGCCCGCTCCGACACCGGCACCGTCGGCGTCTCGGCCGGGCGCGCGCGGGCCACGACCAGGGCGACACCGGCGGCCGCCAGCAGCACCACCAGCGCGAAGCCGCCCACGATCCAGCGGGCCAGATCCCAGCCGGGCCCGGCGAACTGGCCGGTGGCACCGCCCGTCAGCAGGATCACCTCGGCCGCCGCGGGCAGCAGTGCCACGCCCAGCGCGCGACCCCGGACCCGCAGCACGGCCAGGGCCCGCGAACGCGCGGCCCGCGCGCCCGCCTCCCCACCGATTCCGGTCATGAGCGGAGCTCACCCCCTCCGTGCCGCTCCCGTGCTCTCCTGGCGTTGCCCACTCCCCCACTGTGGCACCCACCACTGACATCGCAATGCCGGTGGGCCAAGTGCCGGAATGCTTGCGCCGCACCATAGTTGGGGCCCCGGCCCCCGTCAGCCGGATAGCTGATTGCTCACTCGATGGAATGGCTTTGGTCAGAGGTGAGTGACAGAAAGCAAAGATCAGGCCCCGGATTCACGCATGTCCGGGGCCTGATCGGGAACAACAGGATCTACGCGTCGGCAGCCCGCGCCGCGATGTCCGTCCGGTGCTGCGAACCGTCGAGCCCGATCCGGGTCAGCGCGCGGTACGCCCGCTCGCGCGCCTTCGCCAGGTCCTCGCCGACCGCCGTGACGGACAGCACCCGGCCGCCCGCGCTGACGGTCTCCCCGCCCTCGCGCCGGGTCCCGGCGTGCAGGACGTAGGCGTGCGGGGCGTCCTGCTCCGCCACGTCGTCCAGGCCGGTGATCGGGTCGCCGGTGCGCGGGGTGCCGGGGTAGTTGTGCGAGGCGACGACCACGGTGACGGCCGCGTCGTCGCTCCAGCGCAGCGGCTCCAGGTCGCCGAGGGTGCCGTTCGCGGCGGCGAGCAGGACTCCGGCCAGCGGGGTCTTCAGACGGGCCAGCACGACCTGGGTCTCGGGGTCGCCGAAGCGCGCGTTGAACTCGATGACCCGCACACCGCGCGAGGTGATGGCGAGCCCGGCGTACAGCAGCCCGGAGAAGGGCGTGCCGCGCCTGCGCATCTCGTCCACGGTCGGCTGGAGCACGGTGCGCAGCACGTCCTCCACCAGCTTCGGGTCGGCCCACGGCAGCGGGGAGTACGCGCCCATGCCGCCGGTGTTCGGGCCCTCGTCGCCGTCGAGCGCGCGCTTGAAGTCCTGCGCGGGCTGGAGCGGTACGACGCTCACGCCGTCGGTGATCGCGAAGAGCGAGACCTCGGGGCCGTCGAGGAACTCCTCGATCACCACGCGCTCGCACGCGGCCGCGTGGGCGGTCGCCGCCTCCGCGTCCTCCGTGACGACGACGCCCTTGCCCGCGGCCAGCCCGTCGTCCTTGACGACGTAGGGGGCGCCGAAGGCGTCGAGGGCCACGGCGACCTCTTCGGGCGTCGTGCAGACGTAGGAGCGGGCGGTCGGCACCCCGGCCGCCGCCATGACGTCCTTGGCGAACGCCTTGGACCCCTCCAGGAGCGCGGCCTCGCGCGAGGGGCCGAACACGGGGATGCCCGCGTCGCGCACGGCGTCGGCGACGCCGGCGACCAGGGGCGCCTCCGGGCCGACCACGACGAGGTCGGCCTCCAGCTCACCGGCCAGCGCGGCGACGGCCTTGCCGTCGAGCGCGTCGACCTGGTGCAGCTCGGCGACCTCGGCGATGCCGGCGTTGCCGGGTGCGCAGTACAGCGCGGTGACGTCGGGGTCGAGGGACAGGGAGCGGCACAGGGCGTGTTCGCGGGCGCCGCTGCCGATGACGAGGACCTTCACGGGGGTCAGCCTATCGGCTGGGCCGACGAAGTCCGGAGGGCGGTGGACTCGTACGATCCCACAAGCGACTGGGAACGCTCACTGGTCGTTGGAGATCTCCTCCACGACCGTGGCCCCCAGTTCCCGCACGATGAGGTCGCGGCCGGAGAGGGCCGACTCGTCCAGGTCGGGGTCGTCGTCCTCGGGGGTGTCGTCCTCGGGGGCGATGTGGTGCCGGGGCTCGGGGGCGGGCGCGGGGGCCACCGGGGCCGGGGGCCGGGCATCGGGAGCGGCGGAGTGCTGCTGCGGGGCGGGTTGGGGTGCGACGGCGGGGGCCGGGGCGGCCGCCGGGGCGCCGTAGCCTCCGGCGGGGGCGGAGCCGTAGCCCTGCGGGGAGCCGGACGGGGGCGCGGAGCCGACCGAGGGGTCCACGATCGCGTCGATCTTCCACTGCACGTTGAACTGCTCGGCCAGCGCCTGACGCAGTACGTCCTCGCTGCCGGTGCCGGCGAAGTTCGCGAGCGCGCCCTGATTGATGAAGGCGATCTGCAGGGTCGTGCCGTCGAAGCCCGCGACCTGGGCGTTCTGGCTGAGCAGGATCCAGGTGAAGCGGCGGCGGTTCTTGACGGCCTCCAGGATGTTCGGCCAGAGGACGCGGGGGTCGAGGCCGCCGGTGGGGGCGGGGGCGGGTGGCTGGACCTGGGGTGCGGCGGCGGGGGCCTGCGGCTGCGACTGCTGCTGCGGTCGGCTTGGCGGCTGCGACTGCTGCGTGCCGCCACTACCGGCCGGGGCGGCCGTGGGCCAGCCACCGGGGCGGCGACCGCTGCCCGCGGGGGCGGCGGTGGGCCAGGCACCGGGGGCGGAAGCGGCGGGCGCGGCCGGGGGCTGGGCGGCGGGCGCGGGAGCCGTAGGTGCCACAGGGGCCGCAGGGGCCGGGGCGGGAGGCGCGACGGGGGCCGGGGCGACCGGCGGTACGACGTTGGCGGGACCGCCCGCACCCTGCCCCCGTACGGCCGCGCGGGCGGCGGCGGGGCCACCGCCGACCGACACCGAAGGCTCCGCCATCCCCATGCCGGGGTGGGCGTCGGGAGCGGGGACGTAGCCCATGGCCGGGGCGACGGGGGCGGCACCGGCACCGGCACCACCCGAGAGGCTGACGCCGCGCTCCAGGCGGTCCAGGCGGGCCATGACGGAGCGCTCGTCGCCGTAGGCGGCGGGGAGCATGACGCGGGCGCAGATGAGTTCGAGCTGGAGGCGGGGCGAGGTGGCGCCGCGCATCTCGGTCAGGCCCTCGTTGACGAGGTCGGCGGCGCGGCTCAGCTCGGCGGCGCCGAAGGTCTCGGCCTGGGCCTGCATCCGCTCCAGGACGTCGACGGGGGCGTCGATGAGCCCCTTCTCGACGGCGTCGGGCACGGCGGCGAGGATCACCAGATCGCGCAGCCGCTCCAGCAGGTCGGCGACGAAGCGGCGGGGGTCGTTGCCGCCCTCGATGATGCGGTCGACCACCTCGAAGGCGGCGGCGCCGTCACCGGTGGCGAAGGCCTCGACCACGGAGTCCAGGAGGGAGCCGTCGGTGTAGCCGAGGAGGGAGGTCGCCATCGGGTACGTCACACCGTCCTCGCCGGCACCGGCGAGGAGCTGGTCCATGACGGACATCGAGTCACGCACGGAACCCTGACCGGCGCGCACGACGAGGGGCAGTACGCCCTCCGCGACCGGGATCTCCTCCTTCTGGCAGACCTCGCCGAGGTACTCGCGCAGGGTGCCGGGCGGGACGAGCCGGAAGGGGTAGTGATGCGTACGCGACCGGATGGTCCCGATGACCTTCTCGGGCTCGGTGGTCGCGAAGATGAACTTGAGGTGCTCCGGCGGCTCCTCGACGACCTTGAGCAGGGCGTTGAAGCCGGCCGACGTGACCATGTGGGCCTCGTCGATGATGTAGATCTTGTACCGGCTGGAGGCGGGGCCGAAGAAGGCCTTCTCGCGCAGCTCACGGGCGTCGTCCACACCACCGTGGGACGCGGCGTCGATCTCGATGACGTCGATCGAACCCGGGCCGTTGCGCGCGAGGTCCTGGCACGACTGGCACTCCCCGCAGGGGGTGGGCGTGGGACCTTGCTCACAGTTCAGACAGCGGGCCAGGATGCGCGCGCTGGTCGTCTTGCCACATCCGCGCGGCCCGCTGAACAGGTACGCGTGATTGACCCGGTTGTTCCGCAGCGCCTGCTGCAGCGGGTCGGTGACATGCTCCTGCCCGATGACCTCGACAAAGGTCTCGGGGCGGTAGCGGCGGTACAGCGCGAGAGACGACACGCATACGAGGTTATAGGGGAGCACCGACAACCGGCCGCGCACCGGAACCGGCCCCGCTCCCACCGCAGGTCACAGCCTGGGCCCCGCCCCGCACCCCTGAAAAAACAAGGGCCCCCCACGCACCTGCCAGAGCCGACCTACCCTTGCTGCCTTCCGGCCCTGGGGGAGTTCAGTCAGATAGCACCGCGTGGGGGGCTGCCGAAAGAGTACCCGATCCGGACCTCCGCGAGGTACCTCGACCGACCCCGCGCCGAGCACCGCTCCCCACCTCGGGATCGAGGTTCGCGAGCACCCTCCGCGGTCATGTAATGTTTGCGGCGGAGGATTCGCCTAGAGGCCTAGGGCGCACGCTTGGAAAGCGTGTTGGGGGCAACCCCTCACGAGTTCGAATCTCGTATCCTCCGCCAAGTGCCTCACCGGGCACGATGTCGAAGGGCCCCACTGCTTGCAGCGGGGCCCTTCGACGTGCGTGGTCTCAGTTTTGGTCTCAGTTGCGCGGGGCGAACAGCCCTGGACCTCCGCGGACAGGTTTCAGCTGCTCTCTGCCAACGGTCAGGGCAACTGGGGCCGTGATCGTCGACCGCATCGAGACCAAGATCTTCCTGAGCGACCCGCATGGGGCTCCGCGGCAACGTGCATGGCTGCAGCAGCCCAGTCAGCCCCTTGGGCCAGCCGCAGAAGAGGTTGACCTCAGCCTCACTGTCAGAGGGCCAAAATAGGATGCCCAGCGGAAGCTCCACGGCCCCGAGATCGCCACCCGGACACGAGCAAGGACACCCCCACTGATGGCAGTGACCCAGCAGGAGATCGAGAACCGGTTGTGGGACGCCGCCGACGAGCTGCGCGTGGCGATGCCCGAAGCGCAGTACTCCTCGGTCGTCTTCCCTCTGATGTTCTGGAAGTACCTGTCGGATACCTGGGAGCACACCCACCAGATCTTCCTCAAGGAGAACGGGGACCTCGACCTCTCAGCCGAGGAAGCCGACGAGGTCGAGTACAGCAACTACCAGACGTTCAAGATCCCCTTCATCTTCCCTGGCACGGTCGCCGAGCGCCGCGCCTCTTGGTCATCCATCCTCGCCACCGTCGCCCAGCACGGCCTCGGCCAGCGGGTTCGCGCTTCCCTCCAGGCCATCGAGTCGGCCAACCCTGACAAGTTCTCCCGCATCTTCGGGTCCATGACCTGGACCTCGGAAGCGGTGCTGCCTGGGGAGGTGCTTGCGTCGGTCATGCGGGCGATGGACCGCGTGCCCAAGATGCACGAGGGCACCATGTCCCACGATGTGCTCGGTGGAGCCTACGAGTACCTGCTCAAGCGCTTCTCTGACGGGTCAGGCACCCGCGCCGGCCAGTTCTTCACCCCGCGCGAGGTCGTCGAGCTGATCATCGAGCTGCTGGACCCCAAGAACCACGACTCGGTGTACGACCCGACCTGCGGGTCTGGTGGCATGCTCATTGCCGCCGCGAGCCTTCTGAAGGCCCGCGGCGGACGGGGGTACACACTCAGCCTGAACGGGCAGGAGGCGGTAACAGACACTGCAGGTGTGGCCCGCATGAACCTGTTCATGCACAACCTGACCGAGTTCAAGGTCGAGGTCGGCGACACCTTGAGGGACCCGCGCTTCAAGAAGCCGGACGGGTCTGTGAAGCAATTCGACGTGATTGTCGCCAATCCGCCCTACAGCCTGAAGTGGAAGCCCTGGACCAACGACCCGCGCGCCATCGGAGGGGTCGCCCCACAGTCGTCGGCAGACTGGGCATTCGTGCAGCACATGATCGCCAGCATGGATCCGAAGAAGGGCCGTGCCGGCGTCGTCCTGCCACACGGCGTCCTCTTCCGAGGCGGTCAGGAGGCAGCCATCCGCAAGCGCGTCCTCAAGGATGACCTGCTCGAAGCGGTCATTGGCCTGCCCGCGAACCTCTTCTACTCGACTTCCATCCCCACTGCGATCTTGGTGTTCCGCGCGCCCGGCACCAAGGTCCCGCAGCGGCAGGGCGGCGTGGTTTTCATCGATGCCTCCAAGCGGTTCGCCAAGGCTAAGAACCGCAACATCCTCACCACCGCTGACATCGCCGACACAGTGACCGCTTACCACTCGGACTTCGACGCCGACGGCAACCTCGTGGATGCTGGCAAAGTGGGCGGTCTCTCTGCCCGGTTTGTTCCTGCTACGGAGATCGCGGCGAACGGGTACGACCTCAACATCGGCCGCTACCTCAAGCAGGCCACTGCCGAGCAGGAAAGCCTCGGCGCCCTCGTCACCGCCTACAACATCGCCCGAGCCGAGCGCCAGAAGGCCGAGCAGCACATGCTCACCGTCCTTGCTGATGCCGGAATCGAGGGATTCGATGAGTGACTGGCAGCAGATCCCCTTCGGTGACCTTGAGACTGCTATGCGCCGCAAGGGGGCCATTCCACCGCAAGAATCCAGGGTTTCGAGGGGCAATGTCTGGCCACGCGTGGCGCTGAGCGAACTGGTCGTCCAGCGTCGGGATGCTGTGAAGATCGAGAGCGGAGCTGAGTATCGGCTTCTGGGAGTGCGCTGGTACGGCGAGGGGGCATTCCACCGAGAGACTGTCACGCGCGAGACGTCCAAGGCCACGACCGTCTACAAGGTCACGCCTGGCCAGTTCATCTACAACCGACTCTTCGCAGGCAAGGGGTCCTTCGGGCTGGTGCTTCCTGAGCTCGCCGGCGCCTTCGTCTCGAACGAATTCCCGCTGTTCGACACAGATCCCGAACGGCTTTCGGTCGAGTACCTGAACCTCTATTTCCAGCAGAGGCGGGTCTGGGACTATGTGGAGACCGTCTCGACCGGCACGACAGCCAGCCGGAACCGGTGGAAGGAAAGTCAGTTCCTCGCGTACCGCATCCCACTGCCGTCGCTGCCGGTGCAGCAGCGGATCGTCGAGATCATCAGCGCGGTCGACGACCAGATCACTGCACTCGACGAAGAAGCCGAGGCGCTGGACCGGGTGTCGATGGCTGTTGCTGGAGACCTGCTCGCCAACGAACCCGTCGTGGCACTGGGAACGATGCTCAATGACATTCGCGGAGGCAGGAGCCCCCAGGCAGACAAGAGACCGCCAGGAGCCGACGAACTTGGCGTGTTGAAGGTAAGCGCTGTGGCGCCCTTCCGGTTCGTCCCAGAAGAGTCCAAGACCCTTCTACCTGGCACATCCATGCCTGAGTCCGCGCTCGTTCGGCCCGGCGATGTGCTCATCACGCGAGCCAACACGCCCTTGAAAGTTGGGGCCGTCGCGCGAGTCCCTGTCGATGTGCGGCAGGGGCTCTACCTCGCCGACAAGACTCTGCGACTCGTGCCATCGTCAAAGCTGGACCCGGACTTCCTCGTGGTGGCGATGGCTCTGAAGTCGGCTCGGAGCCACCTTACGAGTTCGGCTACGGGCACGAGCGCCTCGATGTTCAACGTCAGCCAGGATCGTATTCGCGAGACACCGATCCCTCTTCCTGATCTGGATCGGCAGCGGGAGGTCTCTTCCGCCGTGATGTCCGTTCGTGCGAACGCCGATGCGACGCGTGCTGAGGCCGCCCGTCTTCGAGGCGCACGCTCCGGCCTACTCGCGAGCTTGCTGGACCGCACAACCAAGATTGAGTCTGCCGAACTGGGGGTCTGAGGCGTGGCGAAGGGCATTCGGGAGCGCGAGTTCCAGAACTTGATGATCCAATGGTCCTTGCCAATGGGCTGGAATTTCACAGCCGGCAGGTCGCTGCCGCGTGAGACGACACAGACGGTGATCGTCAGCCACCTGCGGGACGCCATCGTCCGACTTAACCCTGAGGTGATCGACGGGTTCGACGTGGACGCCGTGGTCGAGGAGATCGTCGCCACGGTCAACGCCGTCGAGGGCGGGCTGGTGCGGGCCAATGAGCAGGTGCTGAAACTGCTGCGCGGGCAAAAGGAGTTCCGGCACGCCGACGGCGTGTGGCACGCCCTGAAGCTCGTCGACTTCGAGCATCCAATCGCCAACACGCTGGTCGTGTCGGACGAGGTGACCATAACCATCCCTGGCAAGACCCCCCGACGGTTCGACCTCGTCTACTGGGTCAACGGCCTGCCCCTAGTTGTCGTAGAGGTGAAGTCACCGACCGCGAAGTCCGGGTGGGCCGGCGCCGCCCGCGAGATCAACGAGGTGTACGCCACCGAGTACCCGTGGTTCTTCACCCCC
Source organism: Streptomyces sp. NPDC026659 (assembly GCF_040638245.1). NCBI lineage: Bacteria > Bacillati > Actinomycetota > Actinomycetes > Kitasatosporales > Streptomycetaceae > Streptomyces > Streptomyces sp. NPDC026659. Next base: position 70,390 of record NZ_JBEZXY010000003.1, read on the forward strand.
AACGTCTTCGCCATCGCCTCCGACGGACTGAAGCTGCGATTCGGTGCCGCCGGTGCGCCCCTGAATTTGTGGCAGCCGTTCCGGTCCACTGCTGACGATGAGGCCCTTTCCGGGCAGGCCGACGTGCAACGCTCTGTCGAGCTGCTGCTCACCCCGGCCACGGTCCTGGATATGCTCGCCAACTTCACCCTCTTCAGCACCTCCGGGGGCGGCGCGGACAAGAAGTACCTGCCCCGCTATCCGCAGATGGAGGCCGCGCATCTGATCCACGAGCGGGTCCTGGCCGACGGCCGGAAGGGTCTGATCTGGCACCACCAAGGCAGTGGAAAGACACTGCTGATGGTGTTCACCGCCTCCCTGTTGTTGGCCGACACTCGCACCGATTCGCCAACGATCATCCTGCTCTCGGACCGCACCGACCTCGTCCGGCAGACCTCTGGGGTATTCACCTCCGCGATGGGGGACGCCTACTTCCACCAGCCCGCCACCAGCAAGAAGCTGCGTTCTCTGCTGGCCGACGACGTACGCGGCGTTATCTCCACCACCGTCCACAAGTTCGCCGATGCCGGCAAGAACCTGTCGACCCGCTGCAACATCATCGTGCTGGTCGACGAGGCACACCGCACCCAGTCCTCCAAGGAGGATTCTCTGGCCGGGCAGATGCGTGCAGCGTTGCCGAATGCGAAGTTCTTCGGCATGACCGGCACCCCGATCAGGAACCTCGCCACCGATACCTTCGCCCTCTTCGGCGAGGAGACCGACCCGGGCAGGGTGCTGCACCGATACTCGGTGTCCCGATCCCTGCATGACGAGGCCACCGTCCCGGTCATGCTGGACCCGCACCCGGTCACCTTCGAGATGAACGACCGGGAGCTGCAAGCGGAGTTCGACCAGTTCGCCGACGAATTCGACCTCGACGACCCCGACCGTGAAACCCTGTCCCGCAAGTTCGGACGCCTCACCTCGGTGTTCGCCAACCGCGGACGCATACACACGGTCTGCCAGGACATCGTGGACCACTACCTGGCCGGCGCCTACCGCAACGGCCTCAAGGCCCAGGTCGTCGCCTACAACCGTGAGCTGGCCGTGGCCTACACCGACAAGATCAACGAGCTGTTGGCCGGCTTCGAGGCGTCACAGGTGCTCGCCGAGGTCGGCAAGCATGGCCGGATCACCGCCGAGGTCAACATCCACGTCAAGGACTCCAAGGACGAGGACGCCGCCATGCGGCCCTACCGGCTCTCGGAGGTCGAGGAGGAGGAGCAGAAGCGGCGCTTCCTCGCCCCGGACGATCCGTTGTGCTTCCTGGTGGTGACCGCGAAGCTGATGACGGGGTTCGACGCCCCCAACGAGGGCGTCCTCTACCTGGACAAGCCGCTGAAGGCCCACAACCTATTCCAGACGATCACCCGGCCGAATCGCACCTGGGTCTCCCCGACCGGGTTCGTGAAGACCTCTGGTGTGGTCGTGGACTACATCAGCCTGGCTGAGGAGGTCCAGCGGGCCGTCGTCGACCCCACCGCCGAGGGGACCTCTGGCAAGGGTGGGGGGTTCGTCACCGACGTGACCGACCTGGTCGCCGAGTTCCGCACCACTTTCGCCCGTATCGAAGACCTATTTGCGAACGTGGACGGCCTGGACCTGACGGTCCACGGGTACGAGTCGGTACGAGCCATTAACGTCTTCCTGGACGCCGACCCTGTCGCCGCCGAGATGTTCTCCAAGGACTACCGGCTCTTGGCCCGCCTGTACCCGCTCATCAACACCGACAAGCGGATCGCCAAGTATCGGGACGGTTTCGGGCTGTTCGGATCCGTGTACACCACCCTGTTCAAGAAGTCCTCCGACGAGGAGAGGAAGGAACGCCTGGGCGAGCTGGGACCGCTGGTCCTGGAGATAATCAACGCTCACGTCCACTCCTTCTCTGTGGTCGCTTCTCAGGAGGAACCCCTCGTCCTCGACGCTCAGGGCATCGCCATCCTCAAGGAGCTGCTGGCCCTTGTCCGCCCCAAGTCCGGCGAGGACGACAGCGAGGACAAGAGGCCGCCGTCTGCGGCGGAGATCCTGGACCAGATCAAGGCCGCCCTCGAGAAGGGCGTCGAACCGGGGTCCGCGAAGTACACCGCCTTGGCAGAGCGGATCAGGCAGCTGCGGGACCGAATCATCCAGAGCGCCCAGGATGCCCTGGAGTTCCTGGCCGAAGCACTTCGGGTCGCCCGTGCCATCGTGAACGCCGAGAAGCACCCCGACGAAGCCGTCGTGCTGGATGACGACCATGTCGGTGTCCTGTCGCGGATCATTCACGACCACGCACCGTCCGGCCTCACCGTCACGGAGCGGAACCTGGCCGAGGAGATCGATCAGGTGGTCAAGCGCACGCTTGCCCAGTCATGGGACAACGCCGAGGCTCGTAACCGCGGCGTCCGCCGTGCAACCGCCGCGGTCTTCCGCCGGTACGTGTTGAAGCCTGTAGGGGAACCGTACGGGTCTACCGTCGCCTACATCGAAGCCCATTACCTCGTCGACTGACGGGCACGCTAAGGCCCGGCAACCCATGGCGGTCGCCGGGCCTCGTTGTGCGGTGCCCGGCCTCTGATGACATTCCGGGGCATTACCACTCGTCGGTGTCGCCGTATTTCCCGGGGTTCTGAGCTCGGTCCACAGCTTGTGCACACGCTTCAGCAAATGCCGCCTTGACGGCCGCCTTGTCCGTGCCTCGGACCTGTGCCTCGACCTCCTGGCCCGCGCCAGGGCGGCGGGCAGTGCGCCAGGCCGAGGCACGGTTGGTGTAGCAGTCGGTCTCGAAGTCCCATGCTGGCACCGACCACTGCTCGGGCAGTCCGGTCGCAATGCGTTCGCCGCCGGGGAGAAACAGGGCACGGGCGTGGAAGACCATGGCCCGCTCCGGCATGCAGTTGCGGAGGTCGCTCGCGCCGCCAGGGCCCTGGTGTTCCCAGCGCCAGCGGTCCCATGCCTCGACCTCGGCGGGGTGGTCGGGCCAGTCGTCGCTCCACCGTGCGACGACCTCGTCTGCGTGCTCGCGATGAATGAAGGGCACGCGCCGCTCGCCGAGGCGGGCAACGTAAAGCACCAGCTCGGCGGGGACGGGGCTCTGGCCATTCTCCGGCGCGGCACTTCCCGCCACCTGCTCCGTGCCCCACAGGAGGCCACCGACCTTGGCAGCGGTGTCCTTGAGGACGCGGCTGGTCAGGTGCTGGTAGCGCCGGCGCATTCGGGCGGACTTACCGGGTTCCCAGCCCATGATGGAGTCGACGACCGCATCGGAAACGCCCAGAATCAACAGGACCGTCGCCGCGGTGTGGCGAGCGTCGTGAAGACGGGCGTCGCGGACGCCCGCGGCCTTCAGCAGCTCCTTCCACCTGTGGTAGTCCGTGTTCGGGTTCAGGGGCTCGCCAGTCGGTGAGGTGAACACGTACCCCTTCTCCGTCCACAGGTCGCGGGCCCGTGCTCGCTCGCGGGCCTGCACCTCGCGGTGCTGCCGAAGAAGCTGGACCAGCTCGTCGGGGACGCCAATGGGGCGCTGGCCGGCGCGGGACTTGGCGTTCTTCGTCTCGCGGCGGGTGTTGATCTTCTGAGGACAGAAGCCGGGCTTGCGTCCGCAGCGGTCTCCGCAGCCGTGCTTGTAGCGGGGCCGCAGCCGACCACGGCGTACGCGGATGACACCGAGCTCGAAGTCGACGTCGTCCCACTGCATGCCGAGAACCTCGCCCTGACGCAGGCCCAGGGCGAGCGCGATGACCCAACGAGCGGTGTTGCGGTGCTTGGCGGCTTCGGCGAGCAGGTGCTGGACCTCCTCGACCGTGTACGGCTCGACCTCCTCCTCTTCGACCTTGGGAGCCTTGGCGATGGAGGCCGGGTTCGAAGTGAGGTGCTGGCGGCGCACGGCCTCGTTCAGCGCCGTGCGGATGGTGCGGTGGGCCTGGTGGGCGGTGCCGGCAGCGCTGCCGTTGTCCTGCATCTTCTTGTAGAAGCGCTCCAGGTGTTCGGGTTCGAGCTTCTCCAGGCGGTGGGCGCCGATGCCGGGGATGAGGTGGTGGTAGACCGCCACCCGGTAGCCGTCGATCGTGTTCTCCGAGACGTGCACGGCGGCGATGTTCTCGACCCAGTGGGTGAGCCACGTCTTCACGGTCCACGACTCGCCGACCTTGCGGATCGCGCCCTTGTCGCGCTGGCGCTCCAGCTCACGGACGACCTTGGTGACTTCGGGGCGCGTCTTGCGGCTGACGTGGCGGCGGTCCGGGGTGCCATCGTCCTTGATGCCGACGGTAACGCGGCCGTGCCAGCGGCCATCCTTACCGAGGTAGATGGACGAGGCGCCATTGGGCTGGCGGGACTTCGGTGCGGAGGCTCGAGTCACGCGGCGGCCCCGAAGTCGGTCGCCGACAGGCGGCGGACCAGGAAGTCGTTCACCGCCTCGGCTGGGATGCGACGCAAGCTGCCGATCTTGACCGAGGCGATCTCGCCGGAAGAGACGTACTCGTACAGCTTGGTCCGGCCGATGCCGATCCGGCGGGCGGCCTCGGAGACCGTGAGGGCGACCAGGGTCGCGTCGCCAGCGGATCGCCGCTCGGCCATCAGGGTGCGCAGGGCATCTTCAGGGACGTCCAGGAACTGGGCTATCTGGGAAATGGGCAGCGCGGGCTGCGGCATGGGGATACTCCTCCCGCCGGCATCGCGGCGTCGCGGAGCGGCAACTCCCGTCGGCCTGGCCGGTGGTGTCGTTCAGGGATGGATGGGTGATCGTCGGCGGTGGAGGCCGCCGTGCGTGAGGTTTCTCGGCGTTCGTAGCGCCGTGGACGAGGCAGCAGCTGGCTATTCGCCAGCGGGGGGCTGCCCCTGGTTTCGCAGGTGCGCCCGGGACGGGTGCAGGTTTCTCTGCAGGGCACGTTCTTCGAGCCGGAGGAGCTCGTCAACCTGCCCTCTCTGCTCGGGCCCCTTGTCCCCGTAGGCGTCGAGTTCCCTCTGGAGCTCGCCCAGTTGCATCTGGTTCTGGTCGATCGCGGCTCGCAGTTGGCGGTACTCCCGCGTCATCTGGACGTACTCGCGGGCGAGCTGGCGGATACGGGGTGTGGCCAGCTCACCTGGCGGTCCGGTCAGGTCCTGCATGGTGATGTCGAAGACCTTGCAGAAGCCAAGCGCCTCGTCGAGGTTGACCCTGCGACGGGGTTTGCCGCTCTCGATGCGCCAGATCGCTGACTGGTTGATCGGATGGCCGGCAGCGGCCATCTCTTCGGCAAGCTTCACGGTGCTCCAACCGCGGACCTCGCGCTCCAGCTTGATGCGTGCGGCGACGTGGTCCTCCGGCACCGGCCGACCAGGGCCGGAGCGCTCCGCGCCTTCCTCACCGCTCATGCGCACCTCCCTTCACACGACAACCGGGTCCATTGGGTCCAGCGTCCACAACTAAACCTCGTTGCGGAATGAAATGCAAGGCGTTGCGTTACCGAAATTCTCGGCTATGGTCGTAGTCCGCCGTACAGCGGTGGACGGATCCGCACACGCAAGCGGCCCCGGTGCTACGAACACCGGGGCCGAAGTAGAGGCTCCACCGCACAACCATCCATCCCTGAACGATCGAAACCGGAGGCCGGGGTTGCCGCCCCGTAATGGCCTGCCGGGTGAGGAGCTCTATGCCTCAGGGTACGACCCTGCCGACCCAGACGCCATCCCGCTTCGACGATGACCCCACGTCGATGGAGCCGCCCTACAGCGTGGAAGCCGAGTGCGCGGTGCTCGGCGCCTGCATGCTCTACAGCGACGTAATCGACACCGTCCGACCAGTCCTGGGCGATGACGTCTTCTACCGGCCCGCGCACGAAACGATCTGGCGTGCGCTGCTCGCCCTGCACCGAGAGGGCAGGCCGACCGACCCGATCGTCCTGACCGAACTGCTCACGAGCCAGGGTGACCTGAAACGTGTCGGCGGCGCCGTCTACCTGCACGAGCTCGCTCGCCTGCTCTACGACGCCGGCAGCGCGGAGTACCACGCGGAGATCGTCCGCAAGAAGGCCGACCTACGCCGTCTGCTCGCCTCCGCCGTACGCGCCGTACAACGGGCCCAGGAGCCGGGAGCCGACCCCGAGGCGATACGCAGCGAGATCGAAGCGGAAGTACGCGCCGAACGCGAGCGCGCGCTCGCCTCGGGACAGGGGCGGTTGTCCCGCTTCGCCACTGACGGGTGGTCGTTCGTCAAAGAGAGCGGCGCGGACACCGAGCCCCTGTGGGGCACCCGCGAGAAGACGGTCTGGGCCCCCGGCGAGAGCCTAATGATCGTCGGCGCTCCTGGCGTCGGCAAGACCACCCTGGCCCATCAGGTGATCTTCGCCCGCCTCGGCTTGCAGGAGACCGTCCTGGAAATGCCCGTCGCCCCCAGCAGGCGCGTGCTCTACCTCGCCATGGACCGCCCCAAGCAGATCGCCAAGGCCATGGCCCGCCGCGTCTTCCCCACCGACGAAAAGATCCTGCGCGAGCGGCTCGTGGTCTGGGAAGGCCCGCTGCCCGCCACGCTCGACAAGGAACCCGACCTCCTCGCCGACCTCGCCGCCGCCCACCAGGCCGACACCATCGTGATCGACAGCCTCAAGGACGCGGTCAGCACGATGGTCGACGACAGCCTCGCGGTCGCCTTCCACAACGCTCGCATGCGCGCCCTGCGCAACGGTGTGGAGATCCTGGAGCTGCACCACCAGCGCAAGGCCACCGCCAACGCGCCGCGCGGGCAGCGTCCCAGCCTGGACCAGGTCTACGGCTCCACCTGGATCACCGCTGGCGCGGGCAGCGTCCTGTTCGTCACCGGCCGGGCAGGCGACCCCGCGGTCACCCTGCACCACCTCAAGACCCCCACCGGTGAAGTCGGCCCTCTGGACGTCACGCACGACCATGTGCGCGGCACCACGACCGTCGACCCCACCAAGGACCCCGCTGTCCTGCTGCGCAACGCCCCCAACGGGCTGACCGCACGCGACCTGGCGACCGTCCTCATCGGCGGGGGCGACCCCGAACGTGCCGACATCGAGAAGGCGCGACGCCACCTCGGCCGCCTCGTCGACAGCGGTCTGGCCACCAAGGCCGACGGCATCGCAGGAGGGGCCGGAGGCGGCCAGCAGGCCCGCTACTACGCCTCCGCCCGCCACCTCACCGCCGTCGGCTGAACCCTCAACCAGCCCCCGGCAGAGCGTTCACGCGACCGTACACGCGGACCCTGCGCCCGCACACAGCCGTGAACCGCTCACAGCGCACACGCTCACCGGAAAACCGCAGGTAGAGCGATCACACGAGCGTCCACGCCGTACACGCACCCAAGCGATCACGCGCGGGGCCCCCTTTTAGAAGGGGGCCCCGCGTGTACGCCCCCTCCGTGAACGCCGTGATCGCCTCCCCACCCTCCCTCGGAGTAGCCCCGTACATGCCGCCCGCGATAACCGGCACGCTCGCCACCGCTTGGCTCCCCTACCTCAACAGTCCGCTACTGCCCGTGGCCGTCTTGGCCATCGCCACCGCGGGCTGCTTGCGGGCCTGATCGCCCGACGTAGGCAGCACCGCCCCCACGATCGAAAGCCCCGCATCTCGGCCGCAGTCGTCACCGCTGCCGTGGCAGCGCTCGTGTGCACCGCCTACAGCGCGGACACCAGCTGGCGGTTCGCCGCCCACTACCTCGACATGCGCAACACCGCCGAACGCACCGCGATGTTCGCCGCCGCCGAACTCGCCCTGTTCTCGATGGCACTGATGGCCCGCCAAAATCTGCACGGGCCGAAGCAAGAGGCCGGCCTGCCCGGAGTCCTGGTCTGGGTGCTCACCGCCATGCAGACCATCCCCGCCTACGCCGAGTCCGGCCCGGTCGGCGGCACCATGCGCGCCTTCACCGGCCCGGTGATGGCGGCCGTGCTGTGGCATCTGGCCATGGGCATCGAACTGCGCCAGCGCACCCCCGAAGCCGCATCCCGCGGACTCGCCGCCGTCCTCACACGGCAGGCCCGCGAACGGCTGCTCGCCCGTCTGGGAATCGTCGAGCAGGACCGGGAAGCCGCCCAGATCATCCACGACCGGGCCATGCACCGGGCCGTCGCCCTGGCCGCCCGCCTCGCCGAGATGACACCCGAGCAGCGCACCGGGCGGGCAGGCAGGCGCACTGTGCGCCGCCTGTCCAAGGCCCTCGCTCGCTCGGGCATCGACGCCGACCCGCGCCGCAACGAGCAGCTGCTACGTCAGCTCGCCACCCGCCGGCAAGCAGCCGCACTGGCCACGGTCGACATGCCCGGGCGCTGGACGACACCCGCCGAGCAGCCCGCCAGCCCGCCCGCAGCACCGTGCGACCACTCCCGGGCGGACGCCGACGAGCGGGCGGAAGGCGACGGGCGGGCGGCAGACCGACCCCGCCCGCACCCATCGGATCCGGGCGACGAGGAACCCCTTCCGGGCGCCCGTTCTCGCCCGGAAACAACAGCCAGCCCGCAGGAGGCAGCTCCGCCGCCCACGGGCAGCGGCTCACCTACCCCACCGGCCAAGAGCTCTACGCCGAATCCGAAGCGCTCGGGCCGCAAGCCCCGCGCCTCCGACGAAATCCTTCGCGACTACGCCCACCGTCTCCATGACGAGCACGGCCGCCTGTCCCGTGACTTCCTGGAACAGGCCGTACGCGACGACGGATACAGCGTCGCCAGCGACCACGCCGGCGAGATCGTCCGCGCAGTCAAGGCCGAACTGAGCGCCGTCCGCTAACGCTGACGACCACCTCGCCCATCCTCCCGCCCCTCACGGAGAACCCGATCGTGATGCACGACCCCCACCACACCGATCACGACCCCGGCGCACTGCTGCCTCAGGCGAAGTCGTCTACGCTGCTGGGACGTATGCGGCGTGCGTTCGGATGGACGGCCCCTGGCGGAGCCAGTAGTACCCCGAGTCCGACTCAAGGCCGGTCCTCGGGGATCTCCGCCCCAGGGGTGGCGGAGACGGCCCAGCGCCAGGGGGCGCAGGACCAGGAGGCCGCGACCGAGGGCGGACCCGACTTGGGCGAACTTCACGCCGTACAGCAGCAGATCCTCCACCCCGCACCCGCCGTCGAGCCGACGGCCGGCGAGCGAGCGGTGCAGAGCTTCCAGCCGACGATCCGCCGTTTCACCGGCACCAAGCGGACCGTACGCGTCGGCCCGCTGCGCTTCACCGGCGCCGAGCACGCCGACCTCCACGAGGCTGCCGCCGAGCACGGCTACAAGGGCGAATCCGGCTTCGCCGCGGACATCGTCCTCGCCTTCGTATCCGGCCGGTTCACCGCGAACCTGCCGCTGTCCGAGGACCGCCGCCGCACCCACATGTTCCGCGCCCAGGTGCTGCGCGAGCTCAACCGCATCGGCGTCAACGTCAACCAGATCGCCCGCGCCCTCAACAGCGACCTCACCCCGCCCGGCATCCGCCACCGACTCGACGAGCTCCACCGCCTGCTGGAGCTGATCGCCGAGGCCCTGCGCGAACCGGCAGACTCCAGGAAGGACCAGGCCGCGTGATCGCCGCCATCAAACCGGCCGGGTCCAACACCCGTGGCCTGCTCGCCTACCTCTACGGCCCCGGCCGGCACGACGAGCACTCTGACCCGCACATCGTCGCCAGCTTCGCCATGCTCGGAATGCCCGACCCCGGCCGCGACCAGGGCGCCACCCTTACCCAGCTAGCCCGCCACCTCGACGCGCCCGTTCACCTTCGGAACAGCGAGTTCGGAAGGAAGGTCACCGACCACGTCTGGCACTGCCCCGTCCGCACCGCACCCGAGGACCGTCACCTCTCCGACGCCGAATGGGCCGACATCGCCCAACGCATCGTCGAAGCCGCCGGCATCGCCCCGCCCGAAGACGACCTGGCCTGCCGCTGGATCGCCGTACGCCACGCAGACGACCACATCCACATCCTCGCCACCACCGTCCGCGAAGACGGCCGCCGCCCCAAACTCCACGACAGCGGCATCCGCGTCGGCGACGCCTGCCGCCAGATCGAGAAGGACTACGGCCTGCGCCAACTGAAGAAGGGCGACCGCACCGCCGAACGCCGACCCACCCAGGCCGAGATGCACAAGGCCGCACGCCTCGGCTGGGAGCAGACCAGCCGCGCATGGCTCCAGGACCGCATCCGCGCGGCCATCCCCCACGCCAGCAGCGCCGAGGAACTCCTCGCATACCTCCAGGCCGACGGGATCGCGGTCAAACCCCGTCGCGGACCGTCGGGAGACCTCCTCGGCTACGCCGTCGGCCGCCCCGGCGACCTCAACAAGGACAGCGAACAGATCTTCCATCCCGGCGGAAAGATCGCTCCCGACCTCACCCTCCCCAAACTGAAGGCTCGCCTCGAAACCACCGCGCCAGAGGAACACCCCAGCGCCCGCCGCAACCGCCCCACCACCCCCTGGCACCAAGCCACCGACGCCCTCGACACCCTTCACACCGGCATGACCGACGACACCCACGCCCAGGCCCACATCACCGCACTCGGCGAACTCATCGAAGCCACCGCCCAGAAAGCCCCCGCCCACCTCCAGCCAGAACTACGAGCGGCCTCAAAGGCATTCGCCCGCGCCCAGCGCTCCCAGATCCGCGCCGAGAACCAGGCCGCCCACACCCTGCGCAAAGCCGCCCGCGACGTCGCCCACACCGCCACCGGCCCCGACGGCAGCGCCCTGGCCGCCCTGCTCACCGCCCTCGTCTGGGCCACCATCGTCGCCGCCCGCTGGCACGAGGCGAAGGGCCACGCCCACCAGGTCGAAGCCGCCCGCCAGACCCTCCACCACCTGAAGACCGCAGCCGATGACGCCCTCGCGCCCGTCGTCGACAGCCTCGCGGCCCGTCAGCCGAGCGACCAGGTCTGCCGCACCGTCGCCCACGACGTCCGCGCCGCCATCCCCGACCACGCCGACCGCATCCTGGCCGATTCCGCCTGGCCGGCCCTCGCCACCGTCCTGGCCGATGCCGAGGCCGGCGGCCACAAACCCCACCAGCTACTCAAGGAAGCAGCCGCTCAGCGCGAACTGACCACCGCCCGCCAACCCGCCCGCGTGCTGATCACCCGTATTCAACACACCAGCCGCCACCCCGCCCCCAACCCACGTGCTGAAGCCGCCCGGCGACGCACCACCAGGGGAGGGGCTAGTAGTCAGCAGTCCCCCGTCGCCCAGCTGCCCACCACTCCCGTGGCGTTGCCTAGCCGTCCGCGACGATGACCCCTGAGGGTGGGTAGGCATGAGAGAGCGGGGGCGTGAGTTCAACTCACGCCCCCGCTCAGTTCTTCAAATCAGTCCTGGATGCGGGCCCTCAGCCAGCGCTCGGCGACCGGTGCACTCATCGTGTAGAAGAACTCCGACTTGAGACCCGGCTCGCTGCTAGGGGCCTCAGTCCAGGTCATCGGCCAGTTGCGACGCATGTAGTGCTTGCGTACGGCCCGAGTGAATGCCGCGAGGTTGCCCTGCAGGCTCTTCTTCTCCATGTCCAGGTGGCGCGCGAGCGACGTGTAGCTCACCCGCGTGTCGGGCTCTTTCGCCAGAAGGTCGAGGACACGGGTGACCGCTTGCACCGAACTCAGCGGTTCGATCATCAGGCGGCGGAAGTCATCCACGGTCCATTCGACTACCGGAAGCGGGTCGCCATCCTGCAAGCCAATCGGCGGAACCGTGGAGACAGGGGGAGTAGCAACCGTGGCCCCCGTCAGCTCGGCAAGGTACGCGTACACCTGCGTGACGTACTGGCTCGGTACGGGTACAGAGACGAACTGAGTCTGGGTTTCATGAGCCATGAATCCTCCCCAAGCATGTCCGCTAGTCCTGACGTCTGGCGGTAGAGCCGACTCTGGCACATCAACAGTTCTCACGTCTAGCGGTTACTGTCGGCTTCTCATGCTTCATGTCGGGAGAGGTCCGATTACGGCTGTTCTCTGACGCTCAACGCGACAGAGGAGGCCGGGCCAGTCAGTAGGTTGGCGTCGCACACGATGAGGTCAGTGGTGGAGCGCAGCGTCCAGGTGTTGCTGAACCGGCTCGAAGAGGCCATACGGCACGTACTCCAGGATCTCGCCATGGGCGACCCAAGCCAGTTCGGCCAGCTCCTCGGTGTCCGCGACGTACGCGGTTCCGCCCAGCACCTCGCAGGCCGTGTACGACATCAGCCGGCCCGTCTTCGGGTGGACCCGCTCGCCGAGCAGCTTTACGGCCGCCACGGTCAGTCCGGTCTCTTCCTGGGTCTCCCGCACAGCGGCTTCCTCGCGAGCTTCACCGGGCTCGACCTCTCCAGCCGGGAACTGCCAGGAGAGCTGACCCTCGCTGACCCGGCGGCGCACCATCAGCACACGCCCCTCGTGCACGACGATGGCAGCGGCGATGCCCGGCTGCTCGTCCGTGTTCTGCTGCGTCACGTCTGCTCCTCCAGTGCGGCCAGGATGGGGGTGAAGATCGTATCGACGGGGATGAAGCGGGGCACCGCGTTTCTGGGCACCCACATGACGTCGATGTTCTCGGCCGCGTCGCTGTTCGTGGCCTCTCCGGCGAGGTACTCGCACAGGAAGTACTCGCACAGCACGCCGGTCACGGGGTGGAGCCGGTTCCCCAGGTGCTGCCGGACCGCGCAGTGGACACCCGTCTCGTCCAAGGTCTCCCGTACGGTGGCGGTTTCGGCCTTGCCGCCCGGCTTGATGACCCCGGCCGGGAACTGCCACGTGATTCCAGCAGCGTCGTCGTCCCGCCGGCACACCAGTAGGACATCGCTGTCTCGGACGACCACCGCGATGGCCACCCGCAGCGCCTGCGCGCCTGGCGGCGTCGAGTCGGCTGGGGCCTGATCCTTCGCCAGCAGGAGCGCAAAACGTTGTCGCGCAGCCGGAGGGGCCTGCTCATAAGCAGTGTCGAGGAGCTGCTGCATCTCCCGGCGAGGCACGACGGACGCGTCGGAGTGCCATGCGGCCACAGTCCTAACAGCGATGCCCAGGTGGGCGGCGAACTGTTCGTTGCCGAGCCGTAGGGCGGATTGCAGCAGGCAGGCGTAACGGCCGCTCCAGCGCTCGATCACGTCCACAAGACCGCCCCCTCGTTGCCGCTCCGCTGCAGGAATCCACACGTCGAAAGTGCACTCCCACTGCACTGGCACTTCATGGTCGCGTGAGAAGAGCCCCGGAAGAATCGAAGTCACCAGGAGCCAAGGAACCTGCCGAAGGTTTCAGCCTCTGGGACGCGCATGAGAGGCGCGATAGTGCCAGACGACCACAAGGAGATCCTAGGTGCGCACCCCCAGCAGATAGCGGATAAAGAGAAGTTGGCCGAATCGAGCCTCTCGGTCGGCTGATCAACCACGCCATGGCCAGCAATTGCCCGCCCGAGGCATTGCTCGCACGCCCGAACCGCTCTGCCAGCGCCGGTAACCTCAGCAGATGACGGCTGATTGCTCGTCATGTTCGGTTGCTAGCAAGGCGAAAGGGAGTCAATGGCCGAGGCACAGGCACACACTGTCGAGCGCACGCTCGTCCTGCTCAAGCCCGATGCGCTGGCGCGTGGCCTGGCAGGAAGGATCATCACTCGATTCGAGGATGCCGCACTGAAGATCGTCGGCACCAAGATGAAGTGGATGGACGAGGAGTTCACCCGCCAGCACTACTTCGACCTGGAGGAACGGCTCGGCTCGGAGGTCTACAACCTCACGGCCACCTTCATGCAGCAGGGGCCCGTCATCGCCCTGGTGCTGGAGGGCTACGACGCCATCGCCACCGTCCGCAAGATCGTCGGCAGCACTTACCCGAACCAGGCGCCGGCCGGCACGGTGCGGGGCGACTTCTCGCACTACAGCGCCGCGGCCAGCATCGCCTCGGGCAAGGCGGTCGCAAATCTCGTGCATGCCTCCGGCAACGCGGAGGAGGCGAAGCAGGAGGTGGAGCTGTGGTTCGACAAGGACGAGCTGCAGGACTACAAGACGCTGGCCGAGATCTACACGTATTGACAGCGGGTCGCGGCGTCACCGCAGGGACGCCGGGGCGTTGATCACCACTGGGGCACGACCGTCTGATTCGAGAGGGCACCATGACCAACCCGACCCGCCTGGCCTCCACCGACGAGCTGGAGTCGGTCTTCCAGCGTGAGCTGGCGACCGACCGGTGGGCAGCTACCGAGACCGCCTATGCCCTGGCCGTGCGCCACCGCGACCTGGGCGACTGGCCCGCGTCGCGTGAGTGGGCCCAGCAGTGCCTGCGTCTACTGGAGGGCTTCCCCAGCGAGACGGAGGAGCAGGTCGCCACCAGTCGCACGTCGGTCGGAGGCGTCCAGCTCCCGACCTACCTGCACTCGGGAGTCGTCGAGGAGCGTTTCGGCGCCCTCGGCTGACACCCTGCCGATCCTGCCTGGGTGATGCGGCCCGGCACTCGCATCGGCCGCATCACCCAACGCTCGACCACCCATCCCCATAGCGATCGCCGACCGGACAGCCCCAGCACGGCTGGGTCCGGCTGGCTTCGCCATGCCTGAAACGAGGAGGCAGCAGCCCCGTGGCTGTCGAGATCGAGATGCGCGCCCGCTTCCCCAAGGAGGTCCACGACCAGCTCGTCGCCCGCCTGAAGGCGGACGGGGAGGACCTGGGCCCGGACGACAAGCATATTTACTTCTACGTCCTCCCGGACCAGCTCCTGAAGGTCACCGACAACACCGCCGCCGACACGGCCAAGATCACCCTCAAGGGGAGCAGGATCGGGCAGGGCGCGGCCTTCGAGGAGACCGAGTTCGCCATCGCCCGCGACGACGTCGCGGCCGCGGTGAAGCTGTTCAACGCCCTCGGCTTCGAGGCGGCCATGCACGAGGCGTTCAACTTCCGGCACAACTACCGCTTCGACGGCGTGGAGATCGCGGTCAAGTGGAGCGAGGCATGGGGCTACCACGCCGAGTTCGAGGTCCTGCTGGAGGACGGCGCCTCGGACGCGACCCGCGCCGAGGCCGAAGCCAAGATCACGAACGTCGCCATGGCCCTCGGCGTGGCCCTGATGACGGAGCAGGAACTGGCCGACTTCACCGCCGCCTTCGAGGCCGCCGAGAAGGCGCGCAAGGAGCGCGAACAGCAGGCCGCTCCGATCCGGTAGGGCACATCACCGCGGAGACCACCAAGGGGGTGGGCACGAATGAGCACGACCCCGTTGACCGCAAGTCTGATCGACCTTGCTGCCCGAGGGCAGCTCCCGCTTCACCAGCACATGGACCACGACACCATCGCGTGGATCGACGACAACAGGCCCGACCTCCCGCCGGCGCCGAAGCCGGTCCTGCTCCCGCAGCCGAAGGAGCTGCTCGCGCACGGCGGACTGCCCACCCAGTGGTGGGCCGACCCCCGCCTGTACACGTCGCTCCACGGCGTTCGGCACACCATGAGGACGGCGGCACTCGCCGCCGTCCTCGCCGAGGCAAACGGGCTGGACGACACCGACACCGCCACGGCTATGATCGCCGCCGCCGTACATGACTGCCAGCGGCGCCACGACAAGGACGACCGAGGGCATGGCAACCGCGCGGCTATCTGGCTCGCTGCGAACGCCGATGCCGTCTGGGGTCACTTCGGCCTCACCGCCACTCCACGGCGGATCGTGCAGGCGGCCACCGCCGTCCGGCTGCACGACGTCCCGTACGAGGCGTTCACCGCCGACGACCAGGCCGACCACGCCCGAGCCGAGCGCATCACCGACGTGGTCAAGGCCGCCGACGCCTTGGACCGCTATCGCCTGCCGAAACTCAAGTGGTGGCCGGACGCCCGTTACGTCCGCGAACCCGCCTTCGACCAGATGCGCAGCCTCGCCTTCGACCTGGTCCTCGTCTCGGAGCGTGCCTACCTCGCCGGCGCCAGTGGCACCGCAGCCGTGCGCTACGCCTTCGCTGAGAAGGGTCTGCTCTGACGATGGACTTTCTCGACGCCTACCACCTGTGGGCCGACGCCCACGCCTTCTTCGACTCCACCCTCGTCCGCAGCCCCGCCGCCCACACTGACACGCTCGCCGTCCAGACGGCGGCCTGGGACACGCGGCTCGCCGAGGAGCCCCCGAACGGCTGGCTGCTGCGGCGCAACGCCCTCTTCGAGACCCTGAGCGGCAACGGCAAGCTGCACCTGCTGCACGTCACCCACGCCCTGGAGGAGATCAGCCGTCAGGGGGTCCTCTACCCGTCGGGCGGCTGCCTCGTCGGGAGCATCTACTGCGCACCGCTCACCGCGACCGAGCAGGGCTTCCGGATGCACAACCTGGGCTCATACGTACTGACCAAGGAAGCGCCGGCGTTCTTGGCCCGACTCGGCGTCACCGACCGCGCCCCGACCCCGCTGATCTTCGAGATCGACACCCCGCCGCAGGCATACCGCGGGCTCGCCGGCGTGGACTACCTGCGCCTGGGCCTCATCCACCTGCAGATCTACAGCCATCTCGAATACCTGCTCAGCAAGAACGAGCGCTACCACTTACGTGAGACCGTCGTCGGCAGGGTCAAGAACTCGGCCGCCTTCCTCGCCACGGCGTCGGCTGTGACGTACCAGGGCAGCCGGGTCGACGCCGAGCCATTCCTCCAGCTGCTCGACGAGACGATCCCGCGCCTGCCGATCCTCGGCTACCTGTACTTCGAGGCGCTCGCGGAATACCTCATGCTCCACTCGATGTCGCCCCACACTCAGCGCCTGGCCGAGCTCGGCGAGCTGAACAACTGGCTGTACAAGGAGATGCTGTTCGCAGCCTTCCCCGCCATGGCCGGCAAGTTCGATCTCGCAAGATTCCGGCCCTGCCCGAACGAGCTGGCCGCGCTCATCCACCAGGTTGACCCGACCATCGACACCGACCACGCGAGTGCCTACATGGTCGAACGGATCAGCTACCTCGTCGCTGCCCGCCTCTTCGCGCCCGGCAACGCCCCCGAAGCGTGGCACCACACGCGCTGGGAGTTCGACTCGCTGGCCACTCAGCTCGGCCCCTTGCTGGGCCACCTGATCCACCGGGAACTGCGTTCGTTCGGCCGCTACCCCGACTTCTACTTCTACTTCGACCAGCACAAGGCGCTGCAAGCCTGGAACTACTGGAACCACATGGACATCGTCGCCCCGTTCAACGGCACGATGCCCAAGGGCGAGATCGGCATCAACCCGGCCTACCCCAACCTCGACTACCGCGTCTGGCGCGCCGAGCAGGACGATGTCGGCCACCTCCACCCGGCCGAAGAACTCTCGCTGACCATCGCTCCGCGGCTGGTGGACATCAAGTACACCCTCATGCGCAACAACCAGTGGACCGCCGCCCCCGCGCCCAGCGTCGCCTGATCACCACTGCCGCTATCCGCGGCCCCCCTCACCTCGCAACCTCACACGCAGGAGATCCGTGATGAGTCCCTCCGGCATGCCCTCCGCCGACCTCCTCGGCGAGCAGATCCACGCGATCCTCGCCGACCCTGCCACCACCCACGGGCTCGCCCGCACCCTCCGGGCTGCCGCCAAGGAGATCGAACTCCACCGCTACCACCACGCCAGCCGACGCGCCTGCCCCAACGGCTGGATCGACGACAAGCCCGCCAAGGTCCAGATCGGCGGCGGGGCGCATCGCATCGACGGCTTCTTCAACATCGACCTCGTGCCGCCGGCCGACCTTCTCTGGGACATCCGCGAGGGCATCCCCCTCCAGGACCGCAGCACCCACGAGATCTTCTCCGAGCACTTCCTTGAGCACATCGACTACCCGCGCTCGGCCAAGCACTACGTCCGAGAGGCCCACCGCGTACTCGTGCCGGGCGGACGGATCATCACCGGCGTTCCCGACGCCGCCTTCGCCCTGAACCAGTACCCCGGCCCCCTCGACACCACCGACGAGACGATCGACCGCTGGTACTCCAAGCGCGACTGCCGCCGCGACATCAACACCCGCCTCGACCTCGTCAACCTGGTCTTCCGCGACCAGGACGACGACCCCACGTACACCCCGCACCTGTGGGCCTACGACCACGAGAAGCTCGTCCAGCTCTTCACCGAGGCCGACTTCACCACCGTCGAACCCTGGACGTTCGACCCCACCATGGCCAACCCGAAGCGCCGCTGGGGCAGCGTCTACGTCGTCGCCACGAAGTAGCCCCCTCAAGCAGCCCGCGAGTCCGGGACGCACCGTTGCCTGACTCGGACTCGCGGGCCTCCACCTACGCCACGACGCCCCGCACCCGCCCGGCCATACCGCCGAGGGAGCCACCCACGTGAACCAAGTCCCGTCGCCCGTCAGTGAACTGATCCTCGCCGCCACGCCCAACGCCGTTGCCTGGGCCCGCCGCCACACCGTCGACACCCTCCAACGCTGGCACTTCCCTAATGAGGGCATTGAAGTCGCCCGACTCATCGTCTCGGAGCTGGCCACCAACGCGATTCAGCACGCGCAACCGGCGGATACGTCCGGATTCACCGACCTCGGCGCGATCACGCTCATGCTCTGGCCTACCGACTACGGCTTCATCCTCGCGGTCAGTGACCCCGACCCGCGACCGCCGGCACCTCGCCCACATGACGCCAGCGCCAGCGGGGGCCGCGGGCTCATCCTCATCCAAACCATGGCAAGCCGCTGGGGCTACTCCCCCACCCAGCCATACCCTGGCAAGATCGTCTGGGCAGAGGTTCCCGCTCGCCCCAGCAGCACCCTCGATGAGACCAGCATCGACGGTCGGCAAGCCGCCCCGATGCTCATCGGGCGAGTCCTGACCGGCCTGCGCGAGCTGTAGTTGACACGAGCTCATAAGGTGGAATCCGTCACCAAACGAGGGAGTGCCAGCATGGACCCGATCACCGCGGCGGCCCTCGCCGCGCTGGCTGGCGGTCTCGGCGGCGAAGCCGGACGTCAGGCGTGGCAAGGACTCACCGCGCTAGTACGACGTCCGTTCGGCCGAGCCGCGACACAGGGAGCACAAAACAACGGGATACCCGAGGTCAGCTCCGGCGAACTGGAAGTCTCCGCGCTGGAGGGAGACCCTGCCGACCCCATGCGCGCGCAGGCACTGGCCACCGCCCTCGGCGTACGAGCAGCCCTGGATGGGGAGTTCCGCATACTGCTCGACGAATGGTGGCAGCGAGCACAGACCAACTCGTCGGGCAGCGAGGTGCACAACAGCATCAGCGGCGGCACCCAAAGTGGCCCCGTGCTCCAAGGCCGGGACTTCTCAAGCCTCACCTTCAACATGGCGACACCCACCACGACGGCCTCCTCCGACACGGACTGACCGGAAGAGGTCTCGCCGAAGCTCGCAATCGCACGTCGCCGGGTCGGGTAACCGGGTCGAGTCGGCCGACGCACGTCGCCTGGAGCGCCATGAGCGTGTCAGTTGCTGACTGAAGCTCGGCTTCGCTCTTGTCCGAGACTGCCACAGAGGCCGTGATCACATGCGTGGTTTCGTGCCCAGATGCCCGCGGAAGCACGAAGGTGTCGCCCTTGAAGCCAGTGTCGATGTCGGTGTCGGCTTCCCTCGAATCCCGGAACAAATCGTCATTGAGCGAACCCACCACAGCAGGGTGTTCCTGATTGATCCACCCGGGGGAATCATTCAGGCTGCGCGTTCAGCCAAGCCTCAATAAACATCGCCGCCTCCTTTTGTTCGACCGCAGACCGCTCCAGATCTTCTTCCCATTCAACGCTGCGAAACAACCCGATCTGCCGCCATTCATCCAACGGCGCTTCGAGGTCTTCACCATTCGCCTCATCGAGAGCGCGCTTTGCCGCACTGTAAACCAACCGCAGCTCTGACCCGACGACATGGTATTCATCGTGTTGCGGGAGAAGCCGTTCATGCAAGGGCAAGTTCCTGTCTACCTCGACATATCCGTGGTAACTGGTAACCGATTCACGCATCGCCGCGTGCAGGTCCGCCGCCTGCTCCTCACTGAGCCCAGAAACGGTAGCGGCGGCAAGGTTGCATGATCGAATCAGAGTGGTAAGACCAGGCACCGTGAGAGACTTCCAGAGTGAGGGTTCCCGGGCAAGGAAATGAGCGGCGAAGTCAGCGGGCGCAACACCATCACCGTCGAAGAATAGACTCGCGACGGCCATACCCAGATCACGCCGATACTCGGGGACTACTCTCGAAACCTGAGTCAGCACATCTCGATCAATCTGCCCGGGCAGCACCTCATCTTCATCAAATAGCAGAACGATACTTTTACGGATCACGGTTCCCCTTCCCTGCAATTGATCCCCATAGAGCTGCGACAGCTCCGACTTTGACAGTTCGTTGCGAAAATCTTCCAATGCCAAACCGGGCGGATCCGGCAAAACGGATCTCTTCATATGGTCAAACTGGGCCTGCATCAAGGTCTCCGGCCGCCCAAACACAAGCGCGGAGATTCGAATGTGCCCCTCTTCCGATACCGACGCCACAGTTCCAAGACCAGAGAAGACCAGCGGCCTCCGAGCAGCTTCGTGGAGCGTTGTATTAGCGGTCGACGTCGTCAGCCAACGCGGGTCGAAGGTGATGACTGCCTTCCTTGCGCCAACGGAGAAGATGAGATGGGGATCCTTGGTCAGGACTCCAGTCGGCTCCTTCAGTGGAACCTTGGGCGCGTTTCTGCAGCGCATAGCGCTTTCGAAGGAGACCAGAAGGCCGCGATGCACCTTCTCTGCCGTGCGCTCGCAGAGCGTCACCGCCTCCGCGTCCCACGTCTCGAACAAGGGGCGAACGATCCGGACGAACTCCCCGGGCGCCATCCCCTGCACGCCAAATGGTCTCGTGGTGTCGAGTCCGGCTCTCCTTGCCGCAGCCGCCACCGCGTTGCCCTGCGTGAGCATCGCTATCCGTGGCAAGTTGACCAAGTCGACGCTGGAGAACCGAGCTCGCCAGATCTGTGACGACCTGCGCAGTTCCTCGGCGAGGGCCTCGTCGGTAGCCTCGGCTGCCGACGACGGGCCCGTCATCGTGATGTTCACGTCACCATGGATCGCCCCTGCTTGGATGGCCGGTCCAGCTACCTGCCCAGAGAGGTCGTTTCTGACACTAAACGGTTTCGGGAAGACGCCCTCTCCGCCCCCTACTTGCTCCACCGCTACTACCCCGCTCATTCTCACGCCGCGCGATCAGCCCACCTTGCAGGCAGTAAACACCATCTTCCGCACTCGCAAAGGGTGTTCAAGACGGCCCGAAACGCGGCTGGCCTGGCAGGAGCCAGGCCGCTCGTAGCGGCTGCGGAGCAGCGGGATGCTCCCACCTCGGCGCCGAAGACAAAGCAAGCCAATCTCGTATCCTCCGCCAGCCTCACCAGCCACGATGTCGAAGGGCCCCGCTGCTTTCAGCAGAGCCCTTCGATGTTGAAGGTTGCAGTTGCCGAGATCAGACGGCGGGAGCGGCGCGTCCGGGCGGGTCCAGCGGAGTCGGCTGATCGTGATGGTCTGGCTCCCCGGAGCGCACCCCCGCTCCGTCGCTCCTGATGGCTTTCCAGCCAGTGAGCCTTTTCAGTGTGGCCACTGATCGGGTGACGCGGGTGAGGTGGGCGAGGGCGCAACGCACAGGGCTCCCGTGCCGTTGAGGGAGGTGTTCGAAGTCTCAACCCATCGGCGCAGGAGCCCTGTTGGTTCCGTATCCTGCCGCACTCGACCTGCCTCACGCCCTGGTCGAGTGGGTCACGATGCTCATCGTCACCCGCGAGGGTGACAGACGGTGCAAACTCCCACCGCACCGGCGAGCGCTCGTCGCTCTGGTGTACCTGCGCCATCACGACACCCTCGCCCGCACCGCGGCCGGCTTCGGGATATCCGTCGGCACCGCACACGCCTATGTCACCGCGGTGACCGGCCTCCTCGCCGACAGGGCGCCGGGCCTCCTCAAGGTGCTGCGTGAGCAGGATCCGGACTTCGTCCTGCTGGACGGGACCCTCGCCGAATGCGACCGTGTCGGCGACAGCCGAGGCGACTACTCGGCCAAGCATCGTCGGCACGGCGTGAACGTCCAGGTCGTCACCGATCCGGTCGGCGAGGTGTTGTGGGATCTCGCCCGCGCTGCCGGGCCGCACCCATGACCTGACCGCGGCCCGCAACCACCGCATCATCCGGATCTGTGAGCGACAAGGTGTCCCGATCCTCGCCGACCGCGCCTACACCGGCGCCGGCCCCTGGGTCACCACCGGCCTCAGACGCCCGCCCGGCGGAGAACTCACCCTCACCCAGCGCACCGTCAACCGCGCTCTCGCCCAGGCCCGAGCACCAGTCGAACGCGGCATGGCGCGACTGAAGTCCTGGCAGATCTTCCGCAGATCCCGCATCAGCCCCAACCGCATGACCGTCATCGCCAGAGCCGTCCTCACCCTGGAGAGGCAACGCTGAAAAAGCTCAGTGTCCGTTAGTGCCAACTCGCTCGCTCGTTGCTGTAGACCAACAGGGTGCGATTGATGTTGCTTCGTGGCAGCCGCAAAACCTCCAAAGAGGCATCGACGAATCGGCTGGTATCGATGAACTCCATAAGGAGCTGATAGACAGCGTTGCCGTGCACAGTCATGCTGCTGTGCTCGCCTCTGACGCTGATCACGCCTGTGGTGCCGTCGAAAACGCCACCAGGGACCGGGAGCAGCATCTGGGTGCTGCATCCACGTCGCTGGAATCGCTCTGCCACCTGATCCGCAGACATGAACACTTGAAGTGCCAGGTAGTCGCAGATCAAGGCAGCTCGATGGTTGGCCGGCCACGGATAAATGCCCCAGGGAGCGACTGCCGGGTCACGGGCCGCGGAGTCCGGGCTGCTCGCCGTCAGTCGGTGCAATCCATCCTGCAGACCGATGTGACGGTCCAGGAGAAGATCCCTACGTGCGGCGAATACGTTCCAAAGCGCCTGAGGCGACTGCGCGTTCCTGGCCACGGTCAGCAGGTGGACGATACCAATGATCCGATCGCGGATACGAGCACTTGCGAACCCCTGTCGCTCGGCATGATCAAGGAGCGGCACCAAAGCCCTGGCATCAGTCCGGTGCTGGGCAGTGGCTCGCCACAGCGTGGCGGCTTCCTCATCCGGCAGCGGTTGACCTCCTTCAACGGCTGCAAGGAGTCGCTCGGCCCGCTTGATTTGCTTCGCGGCCTTGGTTTGGGCGCTCCGCGTATTGCCGGACTTGACCTCCTGCAAGTGTCTTCGGCCGGCGGCATCCACCTCAGTGACATCAAGGACTCGTATGACCGACGTCAGATCATGGAAAAGCGCGAAGTTCCCGCTCTTTCGCTTGATGTCGGTGATCCGCCCGAGCTCGTACCCCAGCCCTGCCTTGTTCACGAACGGGCCAGGCGGGTCATTGCGGGAGAGCGCGATCAGCACGCGCCGGTCGTACCCGTAGACACGCCAAGCCAAGGAGTCACCAACAGAGCGCAACTGTCGGATCACGCGCTCGGCGACTCGGCGCTCCAGCACCCATTCATCGGGGTCGGAGCAAGCAGGATCACACCGCAGATGCCACGACGGCAGCGCAAATGCAGTTGGCGCCCCATCTGTCACAGGGGACCAGTCCGGTTGTTTGCGCGACTTGAGCCGGCCTAGTGCTCGCCCGATGCTGAAGGCCGCCATCTGGGCTCGATAGGAGAAGCGGAACAGTTCTGCCTGGACGTCGTAGAGGTCATCCGCGGTAGAGCTGGAGTCGAGGCCCTCCAACAGATCAGTTACAACAGCCAGATTGCGTAGATGCTCAGGGTGAAGCATCACCTGATCTATTTCGCTTGGTTGCATCCCATGCAACGGCATATCCCACGCCAATGCTGACCCCTTCAACTGCTCTCATATTCTCCTGCACCTAATGGGCAGTAGATCACGGAGGTCCGACATGATGGACACATCCCGCAGCAACAGCTCGCGTAGAGCCCTCAGTGCTCGGAGTAGTGCAGGAACTGCCAGGTCAACATGGCTAGGGCGAGCGTCTGCACAATGGAGACAACCAGGAGCAAAGGATGGACGCTTCGGGAACTCCAGAAGGCGATCACGCAGGTCATCGGCAATGCCAGGTAGGTAAATAGATCGAAAGCAGTTTGCAGTCGCTTACGCGTGGTCCGGCTCGCGTCATCGCGGTGGTACGCCTCCCAGCCGAACACAGCGCCGCGGGCACCGCTGAGCTCAGCCAACCGCGGCCCCAGCTGGTCGCGGATGTAGCGGCCGATCGCCGAGATCTTCTCGTCGTTGACCAGGTATGTCCAGCCCAGGACCAGGCAGATCACCGGGACAGCGAGCAACAGCTGAGCGCGTCTATTCTGGACAGTGATCGTCAGAACCGCGGTGGAAGCCGCCAGCGTGAAGTAGAGCAGGTTGTCCCGGAATCCGATCCGAGCCTTCTGCTCCTCCTTGATGCGGTCGTACTCGGCCAGGAGCAGTCTGCTCTCAGTGACGTCCTCTGCCGCCATGACATCCCCCCTCGAATGAACTCTCTAGAACCGCATATTCGTCCAACCTCGCCGTCCTTGAACAGGGTTGTCAGACCCGAGGGCTACGCTGTGAGCCGGGTCGCAGGAGCTTCGGCTGCACGACCGCTCGAGTAGGCATGCCAGTCTTCGTGAGGTGCTAAGTGCGTTCACCCAGCGGAAAGATCGTCGTCTTCACCGCGCTGCCGCTGGAGTACCGCGCCGTGCGGTCACATGTCGTGGGCCTGCAGCGGATCGACCACGAGGCGGGGACGATTTTCGAGCATGGCCAGATCCCTGGGACCAACTGGGAGGTGTACCTCACTCAGGTCGGCCAGGGGAACCAGGGCGCAGCCGTTCTCACCGAGCGCGCCATCCAGATGATCCGACCAGACGCCGTCTTCTTCACGGGCATTGCTGGCGGCATGAAAGACGATCTCACGCTGGGCGATGTCGTGGTCGCGACCCGAGTCTTCGCCTATCACGGGGGCAAGCAGGAAAGCACGTTCAAGACGCGGCCCGAGACGTGGCCAGCATCGCATCGCCTTGAACAGGCAGCTCGCTTCGCTGCGTTGGACCCGCACTGGGCACACGTTCTACTGCCTGCGGGTAGGGAGGCTCCCGAAGTCCACTTCAAGCCGATCGCCGCCGGCGAGGTAGTCGTCAACGCCAGAGCGTCCGCGCTGCAGGACCTCTTGGACGAGCACTACAACGGCGTTGCCGCGATCGAAACGGAAGGGGCGGGCTTCGCAGGCGCGGCATCCTTGGCCGACCAGGTTCCGGCGCTTGTCATCCGTGGAATCAGTGACTGGGCTGATGGCAGCAAGCAGCAGACAGACGCAGGCGGTTTTCAGCTCGTCGCCGCCGATAACGCTGCGGCCATGACAATCGCCGTAGTCAAGGCTCTGCCCTCTCCTGAAACAAGTAAGGCCGAGCTGCCGTCTCCACGCTCCAATGTTGTCGACGCAGCTCCCATCATCAGCAGCCCCGTAGGGCAACAGCTCAAAGAGCCGATGTCGGTTGCCTGGCGCACGAAGCTGCTACCTCCATGGTCAAGTCAGGGTTCCACACTTGAAGTTCACCTGATCGCGGAGGACGGACTCCGGCTACCCATGCGCCAGATGAACCAGCTCAAGGACAAGCTTGTATCCCTGGGACGGTCGGAGGCATTTTTCACAGCCACCGAGGAGGTGTCCAGCGTGCTCGAAGATGAATTTGCCGCTGCGTACGCCCATGATCCGATGAATGGCCGCAGCGTTGGTCTCCTGATCACTCGGTCCGGACAGCGGAGCTGCTGGGAGTCGCTACCCCGTTCCCCGAGACTGCACATGCCGGTACTCGACCCAAAACACACCCAAGAGCGTGTTGCTGACCTACTTCGGCTTCTGTTGTGCCTCCATGACGACGCGCCACATACCCGATTCGCACCCGCACTAGCCATCGATCCCGCTGACGTATTGACCGTGATGAGCCTGGACGCGGCGATGGGTTCCAGCAGCGCGACTCTGGCACGCAGCGGACGCGGGGGCGCCGTGCAAATCCCGCCCGACGAGGTATGGGACGCCGCGAATGCCGACGCCGCCGTACCAACGATCGCCGAGGAGCTCACCCTGAGGCTTATGCAGCATTTCTGACGCCCCCGCGATCTCCAGAAAATGCCGCGCCGGTCTCTCGGAGTGCCAATTACGCTCGGCTTCAGGAGCTGGGCATGCTGAGCTCGCCGTTGGACAACTCGTTCCGCATCAGCTCCCCGTAACTCCGACTCTCCCGCTCCAGGTGGAACATCGCCTCCTCCTTGCTCGTCCTCTCCCTCGCCACGTACACCTCGGCAGCAGCCACCCGGGCTCTGAGCGACTGCCGCTCCAGGAACTCAACCAGTTCGGCAGCACTTGCCTCCGGGTGCAGCTCCAACCAGGCGTCGGCCAACTGATGGCCGAACGCAAGCGTCATGGCATTGGTGATGACTGCGTGATCTTGGGCTGCATTTCGACGAGACACAAGCCCACCATCCCAACGGGAGAGGGCTAGCGCAGCCCCCTTCGCACCAGATGGACAGGTGAACTTCAGGCTGGCCCACGAGCGTCTTCGCCTGCACGAACAGACAGGCGATCGCCCTCTGTGCTGCGGTCTCAGTTCTGGTCTCGTTCGCACCCGTCCGGCGCAGTCCACACGGGACCATCGCGCACACTCCACCGCAGGTCAGGACGCCCACGACCCGCGCCGGACCCCCATACGAACATTTGGAAAGCGTGTTGGGGGCAACCCCTCACGAGTTCGAATCTCGTATCCTCCGCCAAGTGCCTCACCGGGCACTAAGAGGTCCTAACAAAGGCGTTGGACGTGTCGGTGGGTGATGAGGCAGGTGGCAACGCCGAGGAAGGCCTCGTGGATGTCGTCGCGTCGTTCCCACCGGATGCGCAGGCGGCGGAAGCCGTGGAGCCAGGCGATGGTGCGTTCGACGACCCAGCGGTGAATGCCCAGGCCGGAGCCGTGCGGGACACCACGGCGGGCGATCACGGGTTTGATGCCTTGGGCCCATACGAGGCGGCGGTACTTGTCGTGGTCGTAGCCGCGGTCGCCGAGCAGGCTGTCAGGACGTCTTCGTGGCCGGCCGACGAGTCCGGGGATCGAGGGCACCTTGGCCAGCAGGGGCATCAGCTGGGTGACGTCGTTGCGGTTTCCGCCGGTCAGCGACACCGCGAGTGGGATGCCCTGCCCGTCGACGAGGACATGGTGCTTGCTGCCCGGCCGTGCACGGTCGACCGGGCTCGGCCCGCTTTTGGGCCCCGGCGAGCGGCCCGGACATGGCTGGAGTCGATCACCGCCCGGGACCAGTCGAGCTGCTTCGCCGTCTGCAGCTTCGTCAGCAGGACGACGTGCAGCCGGTCCCACACGCCGGCCTCGTTCCAGGCCGCCAGGCGCCGCCAGCACGTCATCCCGGAGCCGAAGCCCAGCTCCTGGGGCAGGTATTCCCACTGGATTCCGGTGTGCAGCACGAACAGGATTCCGCACAAAGCCTGCCGGTCCGGCACCCTTGGCCGGCCCGCGACCAGCTTCGGCCCCGGCTTCGGCAGCAACGGCTCGATCAGCAACCACAGTTCGTCCGACACGATCCACGGACGCGACTCCCTCTTCCCCACAAAGAGACCAACGAGCATCCAAGCCGACAGTCACACCACAAGCGGCTTCTGTTAGGACCTCTAAGTCGAAGGGCCCCACTGCTTGCAGTGGGGCCCTTCGACGTATGTGGTTGCAGTTTTGGTTGCAGTTCTCGGCTACCGCCCGTTGAGGACCGTCCGGCACACGTTGCAGTACATGGCGGCGTTCGGCCCATTGCGCCGCATCAGCTGGCCGCAGCCGGCACACAGCCCGAGCTCCCACAGCCGGCACCCCAGTGCGGCGGAGGCGGCAGCACGCTCGACGGCGGTGATCCGAGCCGAGTCACAGGAGCGCTGGACCGGTATGCGGGGCAGCGTGAAACCGCCGGTCGGCTGATCGAGATCACGCAGAGGCCGTCCGTCACTGACGAACCAGCCCTCTTCTCCAGCTCGGCAGGCGCGGTCGACTCCGGGATCAACTCTCCGCATCCTGAGCCCGACTGGTTCAGCGACCCTAGTAAGGGTGCTTACACCAAGAGTATGGTCTCCAGTATGGCGACGAAAAAAGTCACGGTGACGATCCCCGAAGATCTCCTCGACGAGATCCGCGCCGACGCGGCTGAGCGGGGACTTTCGGCGTATGTAGCTGAAGCGCTGCGGTTCAAGCGCGATCGGGACCGGCTGCTGGAGCTGGTCGACTGGCTGCAGGAGGAACACGGGCCGGTCACCGAGGACGAGCACGCAGCAGCCCTCGCGGAACTGGACGATCTCGACGCCGAGCACGACCGCCGCCGCACCGCCGGAGGTCACGATGCCGGAGAAGCAGCGTGAAAAAGGGCGCCGGTGATCACAGGCAACGGCCACTGCGCGTCTTCGTACTCGACTGCGAAGCCCTGTCCCTGGCCGTGCGCGGCGACCGCAAGATGATCGCGTGGCTCGACCTCGCGGCCGGAGGCGAGGCCGAAGTGGTGACGTCTCCCATGACACTGGTCGAGACGTACGACGGCAGGACCACCGAGCAGCGCTGGGACTGGGTGCTCTCCCGACTCAAGGTCGCCGACATCGGAAAGGACGAGGCCCGCCAGGCCCGGCGTCTCCTGGCCGATGCCAAGCTGCACGGCCACAAGTACGCGATCGATGCCGTGCTCGCTGTCATCGCACGCCAGCAGAAAGGGCAGGTCACAGTCTTCACCTCGGACGTAGACGACCTGGAGAAGCTCCTCCCGGACACCATCGTCGTCAAGAAGGTATGACACGGCGCCCTGGTCTCAGTTCTGGTCTCAGTTCTGGTCTCAGTTCTGGTCTCATTCGGCCCCGTCCAGCACCGTCCACCACCTGCCCAGCGCCCTGCCCGGCTTGCCGGTCACGGATTCGAGGATCCTCTTAAGATCGCAGCCATGACGAGTCCCATGGCGCCCGACGATCGCATTGGCGATCGTGAGGCTTTCGGCGCCTTCCTGGCGCGTCTTCGTGCGGACCACGCGGCCAACGGCCAGCAATGGGAGAACCCGACGCTGGACAGGTTCTTGGAAGCCCTGGAAGCCTGGGTTGCAGGTTCTCCGGGGTGGTATCGGAACTTCGGGCACGATCTGCCACCCGAAGGCGACTGGACGTTCTTCGCCCGTGCCCTGACTGCCGCTCGGATCTACGAATAGCCCTGGCGCCCTACGACGTGTGTGGCCCCGGCTCGTGCGGAACGCCGGGGCCGCACAGTCTCACGCCAGGGAGAACTTCTGGGCGCCCGAGCCGTTGCAGTCCCAGATCTGCAGGCGGGTGCCGTTGGCGGTGGCGCCGGACGGGGAGTCGACGCAGCGGCCCGTGGTCGGGTTGGAGAGGGAGCCGTCTGCGTTGGGGACCCAGTTCTGGTAGCCGCCGCCGTTGCACGTGGCCAGCTGGAGCTTGGTGCCGGCCGCGTTCACGCCACCGGCGATGTCCAGGCACTTGCCCAGCGTGCGCAGGGTCTGGCCGTTCCAGGTCCACTTCTGGTCGAGGGAGGTGGCCTGCTGGCAGTCCCAGAGCTGGACGGCGGTGCCGTCGCCGCCGGTGTCGTCGCCCGCCACGTCCACGCACGTGCCGCCGGGGCCGTAGATCGGAGTGCCGATGGCGAACTGCTGGGCGCCGGAGCCGTTGCAGTCCCAGATCTGGAGGCGGGTGCCGTTGGCGGTGGCGCCGGAGGGGGAGTCGACGCAGCGGCCCGACGTCGGGTTCCGTAGGGTGCCGTCGGTCTGCCGTACCCAGTTCTGGTAGCCGCCGTTGTTGCACGTGGCGAGTTGCAGCTTCGTGCCTGCGGCGCTGTTGCCCCCGGCGATGTCCAGGCACTTGCCGAGGGTCTGCAGGGTCTGGCCGCTCCAGGTCCAGTGCTGGTCCTTGGCCGCCTGCTGACAGTCCCAGAGCTGGACCGCGGTGCCGTCGCCGCCGGTGTCGTCACCGGACACGTCCACGCACTTGCCGCCGGGGCCCGTGATGGTCTGGCCGGTCGCCGAACCGCCGCCACCGCCCCCGGAACCGGGGCCCTTGTTGTACACGGCCACCGAGTCGATCACCAGCTTGCCACCGGAGACCGTGGCCGCGTTCGGGCCGCCGCCGAAGGCGTCCGGGAAGCCGCCGCCGATGGCCAGGTCGTAGATGATGAAGAAGGGGTGGTCGACCGCGTCCGCCCAGGTCGTCGCGTCCACCTGGTTGGCGTTGACGGTGAAGAAGTTGTTCCCGTCGAGGTAGAACCGGATCTGCTCCGGCGACACCGAACGGTCGATCTCGGCCGCGTAGTCGTGGAAGCCGGTCTGGCAGCCGGAGCAGGCGCGTTCGCCGGAGCCTATGCCGGTCGACTCGTTGCACGGCCCGCCGGGGTTCACCCCGCAGTGGAGGGTGCTGAAGACCGAGCTGCGGCCGTTGATGTCCTCCATGATGTCGATCTCGCCCGACTTGGGCCAGGTCACACCGGAGCGCAGCGGGGCGCCGAGCATCCAGAACGCCGGCCAGTAGCCCGCGCCGTTGGCGGTGGTGACGTTGGGCTGCTGGAGGACGGACTCGATGCGTACGACGCCGCCCGCATCGGCGCCGAAGCCCGCCGACTGGGTCTCCACACGCCCGGACGTCCAGCCGGAGCGGGGGTCCGACCCGGAGTGCAGGGCCTGGAGCACCAGGTGGCCCTGGCCGTCGTAGTAGACGTTCGACGTGCTGTTGGTCATGGTCTCGATCTCACCGGTGCCGAAACTGCTGCCCGGCCCGGTGTCGTACTTCCACAGGTTCTGGTCGATGCCGGTGCCGGAGGCACCATTGAAGTCGTCGCTCCAGGTGAGGGTGAAGCCCGACGGCGTCGGGGGCACCGCCGCCTGGGCGTCCAGTGACGCGACGGCGGTGGTCGCCGTCATGACCGCGACGACAGACACCAGGTTGAGCACTCTCCGCCATCCGCCGCGCCGCGGCTTGGCACATCTCGGGCGCATCTGTCCGACCTCCGTGGGGAAGGGGCGTGCTTGCGTGGGGGTCCGCTGTGACCTCTTCGGCGGGGCCCACCGGGCATGTGACGCCGGGGCGCGTCGGGCTGCCCGGCGGGAACGAGCGCCCACCGAGTGTCATGTACACAGCTTGTCCACGGGGCCGGTGTGGGACAAGGCTGTTGACAGGTCTAGTCCTTCGACTTTGCGAACTGCCGTCGCCGAGCCTGGGTGGCGGCGCGACTACATGCCCTCAGCCGGTGGCGACCCGGCGGCGCCTCCAGGTCAGAACCGCCTCGACACCGATCGTCAGAAGCAGCAGCACGACGCAGCATCCGAGACCGATCACTCCGTCCGCGATCACGAAGGCCGGACGCAGGTCCACGCACGCGAGAGCCGCCCGGCAGCCGATGGGCCGCGGGTCCGACGGCGGCCCCGCCGACTGCCGGGCGATGACGACGCAGAGCACGGAGACGACGGCCGCGGTGGAGAGCACGATCCGCCGGACCCGCCGGCTTCCCCACCACGACAGGAGCCAGCACACGACGATCAACGCAGGCAGGGCGAACACGTAAACGAGGATCACGCCCACGCCCCATCGCTCCGCGGCATCAAGGTCAGGCCGGTCCGCCGTTGGGATGCGTGGTTGCCCATGACGATCAACGTACCGTCGGGTGGCTGACGTTGGACAGATCAGGACGCGACGAGGCGGCTGGTGAAGCCGCCGCCCGAGCGGCGCCGGGCGCGGGAGCGCGAGCGCGACGCTGGGTGAAGTGTCCTGGGGCGCCACTCGCAGGGTGGCGCCCCGGGCTTGCAGCCGCTTCGGCGATTTTGCGAGCCCGTGCGGGCGGTGACCTCTGCCCCCGCGTCCACGTGGCACATGTGAGCTTCGTCCAGGGGAAGTTGGACTCGCCGTCCCTCCCGCGAAACGCGTTAAGGTCGCGCGCATGAGTGGGGACCTCCAGACGCAGAGCACCGCCGAAGGCGCAGGCCGCACCTGTCTGAGGTGTGACACCTCGTTGCGGGAGCGGCGGATACCCCGCCTGTTCTGCTCGCCCGGGCACGCGGCCCAGGGAGCGGTCGCGGCGGTGCTCTTTCTCTTCGCGGCGGAGCGGTTCGGGCTGCGCTTCGTCCTGCGTGTCGTGCGTGCGGCCCTCTATGTCACGCACCTGCGTGAGTGGTTCGGCTTTCAGGGCTGAGCCGGGCCGGGTCCCCCATGGGCCGTACGCCGGTTCCGTTCAGTGGCGTACGGAGGGGCGCGGCCAGGTCAGTTTCTCCAGGGCGCGGCCCACCGATTCGCAGCCCTGGACGAAGTCGCGCGCCGCTTGGGGAGTGACCACGGCGGTGCCGTGCACGGTGGTGTTGCGCAGACGGCGGAGGTCATTCAGTACGTCGGTCC
The DNA here is from genome assembly GCF_040638245.1 of Streptomyces sp. NPDC026659. NCBI lineage: Bacteria > Bacillati > Actinomycetota > Actinomycetes > Kitasatosporales > Streptomycetaceae > Streptomyces > Streptomyces sp. NPDC026659. Next base: position 102,693 of record NZ_JBEZXY010000003.1, read on the forward strand.
AGCTCTGGGGCAGGCCCGCCTGGTGCAGCAGCTGTGGCAACTCGCTCTGGGGTACTCGTCCCGATGCCGGGCGGCGGGGCCGCACGTCCGGGTACAGGGTGAGGATCTCCTCGGCGAGCGTCTGCAGGGCGTTCCAGGCGGAGACGATCGCTCCGGTGGGGGAGATGTCGATGACGTCGTCCGGCTGGTCGATCGCCGACCGGAGGACGGGCAGTCGGCGGCGCACCGCGTCGCCGGGAGACTCCACGGACGATCTCCGCGCGGGTTCGGGCTCCGGCCATGGCCAGGGCCAATTCACCGGCCCCGGCTCGGACCCCGCCCCGGGTGCCGGATCACGGTCGGGCTCCGACTCGGACCTCTGCCCGGGCACCGGACCGGGCACCGGCTCAGGCACCGGCTCAGGTTCCTGGTCAGGCCCCGCCCCGTACCCCCACCCCGGGAGCGGCAACGGCCCCGCACCCGGCGCGGGCCCTCCCGCACGCGGTAGCCCCCCGAACACGTCGCCGGTCGGCGCCGACCCCGCCGCCGCCACTTCCGCGCGGTCGCGCACGCGTCGTACCTCGTTCTGGAACTCCAGTGCGCCGGCCGGAGTCTCCACACGGCTCAGCCGTCCGATGGCCTCACCGACGCGCTCGCGCCACGCCCAGAACAGCGCCAGCGTGACCGAGGGCCAGATGAGGACCTGTATGTACTTGAGAACCAGTTCGGCAACATCCACACACGTATAGTGACGCCCCATCAGGATCGCGCGCCAGGCGATCAAGGGCACGGTGAAGAGGCAAATCACCGCGAGGGTACGCGCATTGGACCAAGATCCCGGCGTCGAATTGGACCTCGCGGCCGGGACGATCGCGCCCATAGCCTCGCCGCATGACCACTTACGCGCCAACACCCCAGCCACCGACCCGAGTCGACTTCTACTTCGACCCCGCCTGCCCGTTCGCCTGGATCACCTCGCGGTGGATTCTCGAAGTGGAGCCGTTGCGCGATCTCGATGTGCGGTTTCACGTCATGAGCCTGTATCTGCACAACGAGGGGAACGAACTGCCGGGCTGGTACCGGGATTTGGTCGACCGTTCCCTCGGGCCCGTCCGTGTCGCCGTCGCGGCGGCGGAGGCGCACGGTGCGGGCGTGCTGCGGGAGTTGTACACCGCCCTCGGCACCCGCATCCACGGCAAGGGGAACAAGGACTTCGACGCCGTGACGGTCGAGGCGCTGGCCGAGCTCGGGCTGCCCGCGGAGCTCGCGGAGGCGGCCCGGAGCACGAAGTACGACGATGCCCTGCGGCGCGGCCACGACGCGGGGAAGGACCCGGCGGCCGGCGGTTACGTGGGGACGCCCACCCTGCACATCGACGGTACGGCCTTCTTCGGGCCCGTGCTGAACAGCATCCCGCGTGGGGAGGAAGCGGCTCGGATCTTCGACGCGGTGCGGACGCTCGCCGCGCACCCGGACTTCTTCGAGCTGAAGCGGGAGCGGACGGGAAGCCTCAGGTTCGACTAGGCGCCCAGTCGTCGTACCCCCTCCGTCACCCCCGCCACCACCTCCTCCGGCGGTACGTCCCGCAGCCCCCGCGTCCGTGCCGTCAGCGGCAGTTCGACCTGCACCCCGCCCTCCCGGGTCAGGTTCACCGGGTTGCGGGGGTGGAGGCCGCGCAGGCCCGGCGGGATCTCCGTCAGGTCCGTCACCGCCGTGAACGACGGTGTCAGGGTGCGCAGCGCCGCCGCCAGGACCTCCGCCGCCTCCCGGTTGGTGCCGCCCAGGAAGATCGAGTCGGGAGCCGTCGGCCTCAGATGGCCGTGCAGGGAGATCGTCAGGGACACAGCGGAAACAAAGGTTTCCAGCGTCCGCGACGGCGCCTCCGCCAGGAGGTGGGACGAGATGTGGACCCGGGGAGTCGCGGGCTGCGTGAAGGTCAGGCACGTCGCCCCCGAACGCGCCGCCACCTCCTCCGCCAGTTCCGCCGTACCGCCCTCCACGCCGCCGTGCAGCGCCAGCAGGCCCAGGCGGGAGGGGCGGCGGGTCAGGCGGAGCACGAAATCCGCGCCGTCCAGCCGCAGCCGCTCGGTCGTCGTCTCCTCCGGTGCGTCCATCGCTCCCCGTACGTCCTCCGGTGCGTCCATCGCCCCCGTACGTCCTCCGGGTGCGTCCATCGGCCCCCGTACGTCCTCCGGCACCTGCCTCAACGACCCACCCGCACGGACCGCTCCACCGTCACCTGATCCAACTCCGACACCCGCACCGTCGCCTTCATCGTCCACGTACCCGGCATCGGCACGCTGAAGGTGTTCGCCGCCCAGTAGCCGCCCCGGTTCGTGACCTTGGTGTCCAGCGGGCCGATGTCGCGGCTGGGGAGGGTGAGGGTGACGCGCAGCTCGGGGACCGAGGCCAGGCCGCCGTCCGGGCCGTAGACGACCGCCTGGACGGAGTTGGGGCCGACCCGGCCGGGGTCCAGGGTGATCTGGACCTGGCCGCGGCCGCCGGGGGTGCCGGTGTCGAAGGGGATCGTGGTGACCAGGGCGGAGGGGATGCCGACGGTGTCCGTCCCGGCACCGGCCGCCGTCGCCTCCTCGGCCGCGCGGCCCGGCAGCGTACTGGTCAGCAGCGTCGTCAGGACCAGGACCACCACCGCCACGGCCGCCTCCGCCAGCACCGAGCGCCGCAGATACGTCAGCGTGAGAGAAGGGGAGACCGGCTCGGGAGCCGGGGAGACCGCCGGTGCCCCCGCACCCTCCAGCACCCGCACCGGCGCCGCCGCCACCGGCCGCGCCAGACTCGCCGTCCACACCCGCGACCACGCCGCCGCCAGGAGCAGCAGCGTCACCGCCGCCAGCTTGGCGAGCAGGATGCGGCCGTACGACGTGCCGGTGAGCGCCTGCCAGGAGCCGAGGCCGCGCCAGGACTGGTAGGTGCCGGTGACGACCAGGACGACGACCGAGGTCAGGGCCACGCGGGAGAAGCGGGTGACCACGCGCGGGGGCAGCGTCTCGGTGTCCTTCGCGCGGCGCAGACACAGCAGCAGGGCGGCCAGACCGCCGAGCCAGACCGCCGTGGCCAGCAGGTGCAGCGTGTTGGAGGCGAGGGCGAGCGGGACCTGGATGCCCGCAGAGGCGTGTTCGGCCGCCGACCAGGTGAGGGCGAGGGCCACGGAGAGCAGTACGGCCGCTGCCAGGGCCGCCCGGCGCGGTACCCGGCGGCGCCAGTGGCGCGGGGTCAGGGCGCCCGCCGCCGCGATCAGCAGCAACAGCAGCCGGAGCAGGAGCAGTTCACCCGGGCGCGTGGTCACCGTGTGGGCGAGGGTGGAGAAGGCGTTCGCCGGGGACGTGCCCTCCTCGTACGGGCCGCGCAGCAGGAGCAGCGCGAGCGTCGTACCCAGCAGGGTCCACGCGCCCGCCAGCAGCAGCGGGCGCAGCTGCCCACGGCTCGGCGGGCGGCAGTACACCGCGAACGCGGCCGCGCCCAGCAGCAGCGCCACCGCCAGGTACGCGAGGTAGCGGGCGATGTTGTAGAGGCCGGTGGTGGTGGGGTTCTCGGTGGGGTCGGGGACCGTGGTGACCGGGGTGGCCGTGCGCTCGCCGACCGAGAAGGTGAGGGCGCCGGAGACCGGGTGGCTGTCGGCCGAGACCACCCGCCAGGCCACCGTGTACGTGCCCTTGCCGAGGCGGGCGGGCAGGCTGAGGCGCGCGGTGTCGGAGCGGCCGGGGGCGTGGTCGGCCTCGCCGGTGCGCAGGCGGTGGTTGCGGGGGTCGTAGACCCGGAAGGAGTCGGTCAGCAGGCCGACCGACTCGCTGAAGGTGAGCGTCAGCTCGCGCGGCGCCCGCTGGAGAACCGTTCCGTCGGCCGGGTTCGAGCCCCGCAGCGTGGCGTGCGCGGAGGCGGGTACGGCGGCGCCGAGGACGAGCAGGACCAGGGCGGCACAGGCGGTGAGCGCCCCGCGCAGTACGCCGTACGGCGCCATGATCCACAAGGCTCCGCGCCGCCGCCGCTCCCGCTCCTCACCGCGCACGTCGTCCGCCCTCCGTGTCCCGCGCGTGACCGTGTGTCCCGCGTGTCCCGTTACGTACGGACGCCGGTGGCGCCGCGCTCACACCGTAACGGTGCCGCCTCCGGCGGCGAACGCCGTCTCCCGGCTCAGGAACGCCAGTTGGGCCCGTTTCTCGGGGAGGTACACGTCCGGGAGGTCGATCTCGGGCAGGACGACCTCGGGTCCGGTGGTGAAGCCCTGACGGGCGAAGCGGGCGATGGCCTTGGTGTTGCGCACGTCCGGGTCGACCACCACGCGCTCGCGGTCGAGCGCGACCAGGACGTACGACGCCATCGCGGTCAGCAGGGCGGAGGTCCAGCCGGGGCGGCGGCCCTCCGTTCCGGCGGGGGCGAGCAGGAGGTGGACGCCGATGTCGCCGGGGCGGACCTCGTACACCTCGCTCACCCGGTCGGCGGTGGGCTCGTAGGTCTGGAGCAGGGCGACGGGTTCGTCGTCCTTGGTGACGAGGTGGGCGTGGTGGGTGTCGAGACCGGCCATGTGGGCGTAGATCTCCGCCACTTGGTCCTTGGTGAGGCCGTTCATGCCCCAGAACGCGGCGCGTTCCCCGCTGACCCAGGCGTGGATCACCTCGGCGTCGGCCGCCGGGTCCAGCGGGCGGATGCGGACGGTGCCGAAGCCGGGGACGGCCAGCTCGAAGGCGTTCTGGTCAGACATCGAAGTCCTCGTCGTCTTCCGTGTGTTCGAGGGTGAGGAGGGTCCAGTCGGTGACCACGGGGGCCAGTTCTCCCTTGAGCCACAAGGGGAGTTGGTCGCGATGGTGGGTGCTTCCGGGCACGCCGTCCGCGCCGAGGGGGACGACCCAGCGGCTGTTGGCACGGTCGGCCAGGTCCCAGACGTAGCGGGCGGCGGGGCCCCGGGCCGCGAGGTCGGTGATGCCGGGGACGGCGGAGGTGCACAGCACGCAGTCGTGGTCACCGGCGAGACCCGGCTCGTCGTACGGCGCGCCGGGCAGCGCGCGCCAGGGGGCGAGGCGGTGGGTGTCGGCCCAGGTCCCGGCGGGGGGTGCGGCGGCCACCTCCTCCAGTGCGGCGCGTACGGCGTCGTCGCGGTCGATGCCGTACAACTCCTCGGCGTGCAGGAGGTGTTCGAGGGCGTAGCCGATGCGCGCGGTGAGGGACATCCAGGGGAGCAGCACCTCGGGATAGGCGGGCGGTTCGGTGAGGGCGGCGAGGGCCGGGTGGGCGGCGAGGCGGCGGACGACCGCCGAGCGCAGTGCCGCGTACGCCGCCGCGTCGGGGCTGTCGGCCGCCATGTGCCGGTCCCAGGCGAGGAGTTGATCGCGCAGCGCGGTCGCCTCGGGGGTGAGCCCTTCGAGTGCGGCGGCGCGGCCGAGGAGGGCGCCGGTCGAGCCCAGGTAGGTGTCGGTGTGGACGCGGGGCAGCCCGGCGGCGGACCAGACGCGGTGCTCCTGGAGCAGGGCGTGGATGCGGTCGGCGCGGTGGGGTGCGGCGAACTCGACGCCGAGCGGGGTGGCGAGACCGCGCTGATTGGCCATCACCGCTACGCCGTCGGCGAGTTGGGCGCGCGGGGTCTCCAGCCAGCCCTCCCACTCGTGTCCGGGCTCCCAAGCAGGCACCAGACGGCGCCGGTTGGCCTCGGAGCGCGCCGGTACGCGGCCCGCGACCCGGTGCAGCAGTCCGCCCTCGGTGTCGGCGGCCTGGACGACGTTGACCGGCTCGGCCCAGGCGTCCAGGGCGCCGTCCACGTCGTCCACGGTGCGGGCGCGCAGCAGCGGGAGCAGGGCGCCGAAGCCGAGGTCCTCGGTGACGCGGGGCGGATAACGCAGGGCGAGGGCGGTGGCCAACTCGGGCTCGGGGGAGCCTGATTCGAGCCCTTCCGGGCCGCCCGCGATCACCGGGCCGCGCTCGGTCTCGATGACCTCGATCTCCACCGGGGCCTCGCCGGCCACCTCGACCGACTCGGTGTGCCGGGCGGCGCGGTGCCACTCACCGTCGGGGCCGAGGGCCTGGACGCCCGCGCCGGTGCGGCGCAGCCGCTCGCGGTAGAGGTCCTGGTAGTCGGCCATGGCGTTGGTGATGGCCCACGCGACCGTGCCGGTGTGGCCGAAGTGGGCGATGCCGGGCACGCCCGGGACGGCGATGCCGACGACGTCGAACTCGGGGCAGGACAGGTGGATCTGCTGGTAGACGCCGGGGTCCTCGATGAAGCGGTGCGGGTCTCCGGCGATCAGCGGGAGGCCCGTGTCGGTGCGCGTGCCCGCGAGGAGCCAGCCGTTGCTGCCGGAGGTGCCGGGGCCGTCGATGGCGAACAGGCCGACCGCGTCGGGGCCGAGGTGCCGTATCGCCTCCTCGCGCCAGAGCTTGGCCGGGAAACCGGCGAACAGGATGTGGGTGGAGAGCCAGATACCGAGCGGGGTCCAGGGCTCCCAGCGGCCGGGTTCGAGACCGGTGCGCTCGAACTCCGGTGTGCGCGCGGCGCCTTCGGGCAGGCCCGCGTTGACCCCCTCCACATACGCGCGCACCCAGTCGGCCGTCTCCGGGTCACGTCTCTCCAGCGCGGCGAAACAGCGTCTCGCGGTGTCGTCGAGGCGGGCGCGGCGGGCGAACACGTCCCAGGACAGCGCGGCGGCGCCGAGGAAGGAGGCCGAGGTGCCCCGGGCGCGGTGGCGTTCCGTCTCCAGCTGCCAGGCGCGGTCGCGGGCGGTCACCCGGCCCTGGGCACGGGCGAGTTCGCGCGCGCTCGTGGCCCGCAGATGGGGAATGCCCCAGGCGTCGCGGTAGGTCTCGGTGGTCACCCTGGAGCACCCCTTCGTTTTAGGTTAGCCTTGCCTAACCTGATTGCCAGGTGAGGGAATCGTACGCGAGGGGTGGAGTGGCGATGGGCCAGGGGCGAGGCTGGGAGGGAGCGGTCCTCAAGCTGCTGCGGGCGAAGGACTTCACCTTCACGGTCACCGGTGCCGAGGACGTGACCCCGCACTACCGGCGGCTGCGGCTGACCGACGGCGGCCTGCTCGCCGCGACCGGCGTCCACCCCACCATGTGGGTCCGCCTCTGGTTCTCCGACCACGGCCGCCCCCACCAGCGGGCCTACACCCTGGTCGACCCCGACCCGGAGACCGGCACCTTCGCCCTGGAGTTCGCCCTGCACGACGGCTGCGCCTCGGACTGGGCGCGGGCCGCGAAGGCGGGCGACACCATCGAGGCGACCGTCCAGGGCACGGGGTTCGAGCATCCGGACCCGGCCCCCTCCCACCTCGCGATCATCGGCGACACGGCGTCCCTGCCAGCGATCAACTCGCTGCTGAGCGAACTGGGTTCGGCCCCGGCGACCGTCTGGTTCGAGGGGACGCGCGACGGCCTCCCCTCCACCGCCGACCCCGGCCGCCACCGGTTCCACGCGGTCCCGCGCCGGGACGGGGGTGCCCACCTGGTCGAGCGGGTCCGCGCCGAACTGCCCGAGGTCCTCTCCGCCACGGAGAACCCGTACGTCTGGATCGCCTGCGACACGAGGACGACCCGCGCCCTCGGTGCGTACGTCCGCAGGGAACTGGGCCTGCCGAAGACCCGGGTGCACGCGCTGGGGTACTGGCGCGCCGACTGAGACGGCGGACCGGCCTCCCGCGCGGGATCATCGGTCCATGGACGTCACCCTGCACCTCGCCCAGGACCCGGCCGCCGACGCGCTGCTCGGCCGCAGTCCGCTCGCCGCGCTCGTAGGCATGCTGCTCGACCAGCAGATCCCGATGGAGTGGGCGTTCAAGGGCCCCGAGACCATCGCGCGACGCATGGGCGCCGACGACCTCGACGCACACGACATCGCCGCCCGCGACCCGGAGATCTTCGCCGCGCTCCTCTCCGAGAAGCCGGCCGTGCACCGCTACCCCGGCTCGATGGCCAAGCGCGTCCAGACCCTCTGCCAGTACCTGGTCGAGCACTACGACGGCGACGCCGAGGCGGTGTGGCAGGGCGTGGACACCGGCGCCGCCCTCCTGAAGCGCCTGGAGGACCTCCCCGGCTTCGGCAAGCAGAAGGCCCAGATCTTCCTCGCCCTCCTCGGCAAACAGCTCGGCGTACGCCCCACCGGCTGGCGCGAGGCCGCCGGCGCCTACGGCGAAGCGAAGTCCTACCGCTCCGTCGCCGACATCACCGGCCCCGACTCACTCGCGAAGGTCCGCGCCCACAAGCAGGAAATGAAGGCGGCGGCCAAGGCCGCGAAGGCGGCGAAGAGCGGGAAGTAGCCCTGGGCGTGCCGGGTGGCGGGCCCCGGCCGGACCGGGCCAGGACGTGCGATGTGCCCGGCTGCGCGGCACTCCCGAGTGGCGGATACGCCCGCCGGGTCCAAGCATGGAACTTGACCTCCCCCCTCGTGAACGAGGGGGATTCCTACAGCTCGCGCCGCAGGGATTTCTGCTTCGACACCGACCGCCCGCCCGGAGAACTCCGTTGAGGTCTTACACCGGCTCCACAGACTGTCACCGCCAGCCCGGCGGCCAGAAGGTTGCGTGCCGCGTTCACGTCCCGGTCGTGGGTCGTGCCGCACTCGCACGTCCAGGTACGGACGTGCAGCGGCATCCTGTCGGCCAAGGCGCCGCAGTGGGAGCACAGCCTGGACGAGGGGAAGAAGCGATCCACCGCGATCACTTCCCGCCCGTACCAGTGGGCCTTGTACTCCAGCATGTTCCGGAACTCTCTCCAGGCCGCGTCGCTGATGGCTCGGGCCAGGCCCCGGTTCTTGACCATGCCGCGCACGGCCAGGTCCTCGATCACGATCGTTTGGTTCTCACGGACGAGTCGAGTGGTGAGCTTGTGCAGGGCATCCCGGCGCCGGTCGGCGATCCTGGCGTACACCTTGGCGACCTTGTGCCGGGCCTTGACCCTGTTGGCTCCGTCGCCCTTGGCTTTCTTCGCCAGGACCCTCTGCGCCTTGGTGAGCCGGGCACGATCCTCGCGCTCATACCTCGGGTTGGTGATCTTCTCCCCGGTCGAGAGGGTCAGCAGGTGGTCCAGGCCGACGTCCACCCCGACCGCGCTGTCAGCGGCCGGGAGCGGCTTCACTCCGGGGTCGTCGCACAGCATCGAGACGAACCAGCGCCCCGCCGCATCCTGAGAGACGGTCACGGTGGACGGCCGCGACCCCTCGGGAAGGGGACGCGACCACACGATGTCCAACGGCTCCGCCATCTTCGCCAGCGTCAGCTTCCCCGCGCGGAAGCGGAACCCGCTGGTGGTGTACTCGGCGGACTTCCGGGACTTCTTCCGCGACTTGAATCTCGGATACTTCGCCCGCTTGCCGAAGAAGTTCGTGAATGCCGCCTGCAAGTGCCGCAGACACTGCTGGAGCGGGACCGCCGACACGTCGCTGAGGTAGGCCAGTTCCTCGGTCTTCTTCCACGCCGTCAGCATCGCGGACGTCTCGTTGTAGCCGACCCGTTCCTGCCGTGCCCACGCCTCGGTGCGGGTCGCCAGCGCCAGGTTGTAGACCTTCCGCACGCACCCGAACGTGCGCGACAGCTCAGCTGCCTGCGCACAGGTCGGACGGAAGCGGTACTTGAACGCCCGCTTCACACACGTCGCGCTCACGCTCACAAACTAGTGAGGCCGCGACGTGAGACCAAGCCTGCTGGTCAGCGCGCGACTTTTCACCCTGCCGGCGAAATCCCGCTCCCTGCTCTGCTCCGCAGGAGTCCGTTTCTTCCCCGTAAGCGGGAGGTACCCGTACGCCGCTCTGAAGGGCGGAGTACTCACGGAGGAGTCCAATGACCGAGTCACCGAGCGACGGCCCCACCAGGGGTCACGCCTACGACGACGCGAAGGGCCCCGCGGGCCCGACACCGAGTGGGGCACCGCGTACCGAGGAGGCGCCCCGTCCCGAGCAGGGCGGGCATGCCGAGCCGGAGGCGCCGTTCGAGGGGCCCCTGCACGCACTGTCCCAGGCCGCGTGGCAGGTCGTCCTGCTCACCGGCATCGCCTCGCTGATCCTGGGCATCCTGGTGCTGGTCTGGCCGGGTGCCACGCTGCTGGCGGTGGGGGTGCTGTTCGGCGTCTACCTCCTGGTCAGCGGTGTCTTCCAGCTGGTCTCCGCCTTCGGCACGCACAAGAAGACCTCGCTGCGGGTGCTGGCCTTCATCAGCGGTGGTCTGTCGATCGTGCTGGGTCTGTTCTGCTTCCGCGGACCCATGCAGTCGATCCTGCTGCTCGCGCTGTTCATCGGCATCGGCTGGCTGATCCGGGGCGTCACCCAGACCATGGCCGCCATCTCCGACTCCCACATGCCCGCCCGCGGCTGGCACATCTTCCTGGGCATCGTCACCTTCATCGCCGGCATCGTCCTGATCGACTCCCCGTTCGAGTCCATCGCCGTGCTGACCCTGGTCGGCGGCTGGTGGCTGATCGTGGTGGGCATCGTCGAGATCATCACGTCGTTCAGCATCCGGAGCCGGGCGAAGAAGATCCCCAAGACGGTGTGACCCGGCCGACCGGTCCCGGCTTCGGCGGAGTGCGCGGGGCGAGGCCGTCAACCTCGCCCCGCGCCCGTACGCCGTGCGGGCGGATCTGCCCCGCTTCCGGATGAGCCTCGGGTGCCACATGGGCAGATGACCCTCCGTGAGCACCGCAGGAGACCGAGTCCGCAGCCTTCACCCGCTGTTGCGGGTCCTTCTGCTGCTGCTCGTCCTGCTGGTGCCGCATGTGGAGGTCACGGCGCAGGCGGCGCCCGCCACGGGCACGGTCGTCGCGGAGTGTGAGCACGACGTCCCCGTCACACCGTCCCGGAACACCGGCCGGACCGTACGACGGCCCGACACCCTCGCTCCCCTGCCCGCCCCGGACACGGCACCGATCGGCACACGCACCCGCCCCGCGCCCACTGTCCCCTCCCCCGCACCCCGGCCGCGCACGGTCGTCCTGCGCTGCTGACAGAACCGCCCGTCACCCGAGGACCGTTCTGTCAGCACGACGCGAGGAACACAGCCATGCCCATCGACCCGTACGCAATCCTGCGCGCCCTGCTGCGCGCGGAGGCCCGGCGCAGCACGCGGCCCCGGCCGGACAGCGAGGCACCCCAGCAGCCGCAGCGCCCGCCGGAGGAGGACCGCCGCTGACACCGAGGACGGCGGGGGCGGCCTACCGCCTCCGCCGAGCCGTACCGAACAGCGACCGCGTGATCTCCCGGCCCAGCTGTGTGCCGACCGAGCGGGCCAGGGACTTGAACATCCCGCTCCCGACGACCTGTTCGACCAGCGAGGGCTCCTCGGCCGGTGCCTTCTTCCGGCCGCCACCCCTGGCCGCCGGACGCTCCTCGGGTACAGCCTCCGCCTCCCGCGCGCTCAGCTTCTCGAACGCCGACTCCCTGTCCACAGCCTGTGCATAACGTTCGTGGAGCGGGGACTCCCGCACCGCGCGGTCCAGCTCCGCCGCGTCCACCGGCCCCATCAGGGACTCGGGGGCGCGCAGCCGGGTGGCCGCGACCGGGGTCGGGGCGCCGGTCTCGCTGAGCACGGTGATCACCGCTTCCCCCGTGCCGAGCCCGGTGAGCAGCTCCTCCAGGTCGTACGGCGAGTCGGGGAAGGTCTTCACCGTCGCCCTCAGCGCCTTCTGGTCGTCCGGCGTGAAGGCGCGCAACGCGTGCTGGACGCGGTTGCCGAGCTGGCCGAGCACGTCGGAAGGGACGTCCTTCGGTGTCTGGGTGACGAAGAAGACGCCGACGCCCTTGGAACGGATCAGCCGCACGGTCTGGGTGATGGCGTCGAGGAACGCGTCCGAGGCGTCGTGGAACAGCAGATGCGCCTCGTCGAAGAAGAACACCAGCTTCGGCTTGTCCAGGTCACCGGCCTCGGGCAGGTCGTGGAAGAGGTCGGCGAGCAGCCACATCAGGAAGGTGGAGAAGAGGACCGGCTTGTCCTGGACGGCGGCCAGTTCCAGGACGGAGACGACACCGCGCCCGTCCGGCGCCGTCCGCAGCAGCTCGGCCGTGTCGAACTCGGGCTCCCCGAAGAAGTCCGCCATGCCCTGCGCCTCGAACGCGGTCAGGGAGCGCAGGATGACCCCGGCGGTGGCGGTGGACAGGCCGCCGATGCCCTTCAGTTCGGGCTTGCCCTCGTCGGAGGTGAGGAAGGTGACGACCGCGCGGAGGTCCTTGAGGTCGATCAGCTCCAGGCCCTTGGTGTCGGCGTAGTGGAAGATCAGGCCGAGGGACTGCTCCTGGGTGCGATTCAGCCCGAGCACCTTGGACAGCAGGACGGGCCCGAAGCTGGTGACCGTGGCACGGACGGGGATGCCGTGGCCGATCCCGCCGAGCGCCAGGAACTCCACGGGGAAGCCGGCCGGTGTCCACTCCTGTCCCGTCTCGGCGGCGCGCGTGGCGACCCGGTCGCCGCCGGGGCCCGGCCGGGAGATCCCGGAGAGATCGCCCTTCACGTCCGCGAGGAACACCGGCACGCCCTGTGCCGAGAGTTGTTCCGCGATCAGCTGGAGCGTCTTGGTCTTGCCGGTGCCGGTGGCGCCCGCGACCAGCCCGTGCCGGTTGAGCATCGGCAGCGGGACGCGCACCTGAGCGGCGGGGTGGCAGGCGCCGTCCCACAGCAGGGCGCCCAGGTCGAGAGCGGGGCCGGTGAAGGCGTACCCGGCCGCGATCCGCTGGGCCGCCTCGGCAAGTGCCGCGCCACCGGCCGCCGTTCCGCCACTCGCCGTTCCGTCGCTCGCCGTTCGGTCACCCGCCGTTCCGCCGCCGGTCTCCGGATCGGTCATCTCAGGCCCCTGTCCCCGCTGGTTCTGTCCCCGACGGTCTCCGGTATGCCACCTTTGTCATGCCTTGCCATGACGTGCCGTGGCTTTTTCAGCGTCGCACTACGCCGCCATGGCTGCGCCCGGAACGTCTGGGCCGGTAGGCTTTCCGTGTGATCTTCAAGCGCATCGGAAACGGCCGGCCGTACCCCGACCACGGCCGGGAGAGCACCCGGCAGTGGGCGGACGTCGCGCCGCGCCCGGTCCGCCTCGATCAGCTCGTGACCACCAAGCAGCAGCTCGACCTCGAGACGCTGCTGGCCGAGGACTCGACCTTCTACGGGGACCTCTTCGCGCATGTCGTGAAGTGGCAGGGCGACCTCTATCTGGAGGACGGCCTGCACCGCGCGGTCCGCGCCGCCCTGCAGCAGCGTCAGGTGCTGCACGCGCGCGTGCTCGAGCTCGGCTGAGCCGCCCCGGCGAACTCGGCTGAGCCGCCCCGACGGCCGTACGCGGTACTGCTGTTAGCCCATTTGGGTCGGGCTGTACTCCGTCTGCTGATCATCTAATAGGCATCGCAGCCCAGGCGCACTACGCTGCGCCTCATGAGTATGCTGACTCCCCCCGGCATGGGCGGCAAGTACCGGATCACGGGGGAGACATACCCTCGGATGCGCCCGCCCCGGCGGCGGGGCAGGCTCGTCGCCGCCGCCGTGGGGTCCGTCGCCGCACTGGGCCTGGTCGGCTGGGGCACGCTCCAGCTCGTCGACGTCTTCACGGGCAACCGGCACACCTCGGACGCCGCGTCCGCGGCCTGCCTCAAGAAGGCGAGCCCGGTCCCGGTCAAGGCGCTGCCCAAGCCCGGCACGATCACGGTGAACGTCTACAACGCCACCACGCGCGCGGGCCTTGCCAAGCAGACCGCCGACGAGCTGAAGAAGCGCGGCTTCAAGATCGGCGACGTGGGCAACGCGGGCAAGGACTTCGACAAGAAGGTCAAGGGCACCGGCGTCCTGCTCGGACCCGCCACCGCCCTCGACACCTCGCTCCCGGTGCTCGGCACGCAGCTGACCGGCGCCGAGCGCCGTACCGACGCGGCCCGCAAGAACGCCACCCTCGACCTGATCATCGGGGACGGCTTCAAGACCCTGGACCAGCGCACGGCCGCCGACCAGGCGGTGGTCAAGCTGACCGAACCCGCGCAGACGGCGGCCGTGGTGAAGAAGGACAAGAAGAACTGCTGATCCCGGCCGGGGACGGCCGGGACACGGGGTACTACTCGGCGGCGCCGTAGAGGCGGTCGCCCGCGTCGCCCAGGCCCGGGATGATGTAGCCGTGCTCGTTCAGGTGGTCGTCGACGGCCGCCGTGACGACGGTCACCGGCGTTCCCGCCAGCTCGCGCTCCATGACCTCGACGCCCTCCGGGGCGGCGAGCAGGACGACGGCGGTGACGTCGTCGGCGCCGCGCTTGATCAGCTCCTGGATCGCGGCGACCAGGGTGCCGCCGGTGGCCAGCATCGGGTCCAGGACGTAGACCTGGCGGCCCGAGAGGTCCTCCGGCATCCGCGTGGCGTACGTGGACGCCTCCAGCGTCTCCTCGTTGCGGACCATGCCCATGAAGCCCACCTCGGCGGTCGGCAGCAGCCGGACCATGCCGTCCAGCATGCCGAGTCCGGCGCGCAGGATCGGCACCACCAGCGGACGCGGCCGGGCGAGCTTCACACCGGTGGTCCGCGCGACCGGCGTCTGGATGTCGACGGCCTCGGTACGCACGTCCCGCGTGGCCTCGTACGCGAGCAGGGTGACCAGCTCGTCGGCGAGACGGCGGAAGGTGGCGGAGTCGGTGCGCTGGTCGCGCAGCGTGGTGAGCTTGTGAGCGACCAGAGGGTGGTCGACGACGTGGAGACGCATGTCTCTAACAGTAACCGCGCCCCGTGCGAGTCCCCCACCGCACCGAATCGGCACCCCCTCCGCATCCCGGCCGCGCGGCGCCGGGGCGACCCGGACACGCCACGCCACGTGGGTGCGAACGTTCCGTCGGCGGGCCCGCGCGGCGTACGGTCCTGTGTGCAGGGCCGCGGGAAACGCCCCGGTGAGCCCGGTCGCGTACGCCCCCGCCGTGACGGGAGGGCGGGCGTGCGTGGGTGCCCGGAAAGCCGCGTACCATCCGCAGGTGGCGGCGACGGGCGTGCTGGTGGGTCCACACGGACGCACGATCAAAACAGCAAGACACAGGGAGCCGAAGACGTCCCCTGACGGACTTGTTTCTGCCACGATTCCCAGTGGGCGGACCCCGGGGCGACAACCCCTCCCGCCCAGACACCTCCGCCGGGGGGACCGCCAACCGGCACGCCTATGACCAGTGGGAGAGTCACGGTGTACTTCGCCGCACTGCTCGCGCGCACCGAAGACGGGTGGGAAGCGAGCGACACGGAGCTCGACGATGTGGAGACCCTGTCCGATCTGGCCGACCTGGCCCGCGAGTCCTCGCCCGAGGAGGACACGGTCCTGGTCCTGATCGAGCAGGAGGACTCCTGGTTCGGCGTCGTCCGCGTGGACGGCGAGGAGGACCCCCGTATCTACGTCTCGGACGCGGCCGCCGCCGCCCGCAGCGCGTACGGCGAGCTGCTGCTCACCGACGAGCTGCTGGGCCGCGAACCGGGCGCGGACGACGGCCCCGACCTGGACTCGCTCGACCTCGACGGCACGGAGGACGGCGAGAGCGAGGAGGACGACGACGAGGACACCCCGTCCGCCGACGCCGTCCCGCACAGCCCCGTGGGCGACCGCGAGATCCTCGACGACCTCGGCATCGGGGAGAAGGAGCTGCGCGCTCTCTCCGCCGACGACGCGCTCGGCACGATCGCCGAGGCGCTGGGCGCCTCGGAGGTGCTGGAGACCGTGCGCTGACCGCCCCCGAAGAGACACGGGGCGCGCCCGACCCGGTGCGCGCTCCCTGGCAGTCCGCGATGCGGCTCGCCCTGGCCGAGGCCGAGCGGGCCGCGCTCGGCGGGGACGTCCCCGTCGGCGCCGTCGTGCTGTCCCCGGACGGCACGACGGTGCTCGCCACCGGGCACAACGAGCGCGAGGCCACTGGCGACCCCACGGCGCACGCGGAGATCCTCGCGCTGCGCCGGGCCGCCCGGGTGCTCGGCGAGTGGCGGCTGACCGGCTGCACGCTCGTCGTCACCCTGGAGCCCTGCACGATGTGCGGGGGCGCCCTTCAGCAGTCCCGGCTCGACCGGGTGGTCTACGGCGCCCGCGACGACAAGGCGGGCGCGGCCGGATCGCTGTGGGACGTGCTGCGCGACCGGCGTCTCAACCACCGCCCCGAGGTCATCGAGGGCGTCCTGGCCGACGACTGCGGGCGGCTGCTCACGGAGTTCTTCCGGGGCCGCTGACCCGGCCCCGAGAACCGATTTCAGACCATGCCCCACCTTGCTGTAAGGTCTCCCTCGGTAGCGTGTCCGAGCGGCCGAAGGAGCTCGCCTCGAAAGCGAGTGTGGCGCAAGTCACCGAGGGTTCAAATCCCTCCGCTACCGCCGAAGAAGGGCCCCGTCGTGAGACGGGGCCCTTCGTGCATCCCGCCCCGGGCGCCAAATCCCAAGGGCGGACGGTCCGTTGATCCCCAAAAAAGATCGTGACGGATACACTCGCCGCCCGGAGCAGGGGCCCACGGGGGCCGAGGGACAGGGGAGGCCGCGGTGGCGGTGAACGCGAAGAAGATCATCGTGTACGCACTCGTGGTCTTCGCGCTGTACGTGATCATCACGGACCCGGCCAAGGCGGCCGGTTACGTCCAGATAGTCTTCGAGGGCATATCGGACGCGGCCGGGTCCATCGGTGACTTCATGACCTGGGCCGCCAACGGCGGAAAGAGCTGAGGTACATCCCATGATCCGGCACCTGGTCCTCTTCAGGCTCAACGACGGTGTCGAGCGCGACGACCCGCGGGTGGTGGCCGGCGCCGCCGCCTTCGAGGAGCTGGGCGGGCTGATCCCGGAGCTGCGCTCCTGGGAGTGCGGCTGGAACCTCTCCGACCGCCCCATCGCCTACGACTTCGCGATCAACTCCTCGGTCGAGGACACCGCCGCGCTGCAGCGCTACATCGACCACCCCGCGCACCAGGCGGGCGTCGCCCTGTGGCGGGAGTTCGCCACGTGGGTGATCGCCGACTACGAGTTCTGAGGCGCCCCACCGGCTCCTCGCCCCGGCCCTCCGCCACCGACGGCGGAGGGCTTTTCGGCGTTTCCGGACACCCGAGTTGACCAGTTTCGAGGCCAACACGACGTTATGCGGTGCTTGCACACAGTGCACATGTCTTGTGATGCTATGACCGCTTTTGACGGATGATTGACCGATGAAGAGGTGGCGTTGACCGTGTCGGCCAGTTCTGCGCCGCCCCAGGCGGAAGCGCCCGCCCCCGCCCCGGCACCCCCCGAACAGCCCGCACCCGAGAAGCGCCGCGGCGCCGACACCCGCGCCCTCACCCAGGTCCTCTTCGCCCAGCTGAAGGACCTGACCCCGGGCACCCCGGAGCACACCCGGATCCGGGGCGCCCTCATCGAGGCCAACCTCCCCCTGGTGCGCTACGCCGCCGCCCGCTTCCGCTCCCGCAACGAGCCCATGGAGGACGTGGTCCAGGTCGGCACCATCGGCCTGATCAACGCCATCGACCGCTTCGACCCCGAGCGGGGCGTGCAGTTCCCGACCTTCGCGATGCCGACCGTGGTCGGCGAGATCAAGCGGTACTTCCGGGACAACGTCCGCACCGTCCACGTACCGCGCCGGCTGCACGAGCTGTGGGTGCAGGTGAACAGCGCGACCGAGGACCTCACCACCGCCATGGGCCGCTCCCCCTCCACCGCCGAGATCGCCGAGCGGCTGCGGATCAGCGAGGAGGAGGTGCTGTCCTGCATCGAGGCCGGGCGGTCGTACCACGCCACCTCGCTGGAGGCGGCCCAGGAGGGCGACGGGATGCCCGGCCTGCTCGACCGCATCGGCTACGAGGACCCGGCGCTCGACGGCGTGGAGCACCGCGACCTGGTCCGCCACCTCCTCGTCCAGCTTCCCGAACGGGAACAGCGCATCCTCCTGCTCCGCTACTACAGCAACCTCACCCAGTCGCAGATCAGCGCCGAGCTCGGTGTCTCCCAGATGCACGTCTCGCGACTGCTCGCGCGCAGCTTCCAGCGGCTCAGATCCGCCAACCGGATCGAGGCATGACCGGCGCACGGGAGCACAAACCCGAAAACCGCAGGTAGCACGCGTTCGCAAGCGAGAGCGAATGATCACCGTCCGGAGCGAATCACGCATCCGGTCCGATGCCGACAGTTGTGCCTCGAAAGCCCGTCAGACCGCCTTCTTCCAGGGGCGATTGACGTCTCACGTGTCGACATGTCACTTCAGCGCGTTGCCGACATGTGACATTCTGCGGGAAGCGCGTTTGCCGAGGCTCCGGCTCCGGTATTCAGGTGAAGGTCGCGTTGCCTCCAGGCATCGCGCCGACCGTCCCGCGACCCAAAGGGGGTGGCATGTCCGCAGAACAGGGCAGCTCGAAGGTGCTCACGCCCACGAAGAGCGAGGCAGCGCCCAAGAAGCTCGACGCTCTCGACGTCCTCGACACCTTCGAGGGCACCACGGCTCTCGACGCCGCGCCCGCGGCGGCGGCCGCCCCGGCCCCCGTCCCGGAGACGGCGGGCCTCGACACCCGCACCCTCTCCCGCTCCCTGTTCCTGCGGCTGGCCGCGCTCTCCGAGGACAGCCCCGAGCGCGCCTACGTCCGCGACACCCTGATCGAGCTGAACCTCCCGCTCGTGCGGTACGCGGCGGCCCGGTTCCGCTCGCGCAACGAGCCGATGGAGGACATCGTCCAGGTCGGCACCATCGGCCTGATCAAGGCGATCGACCGCTTCGACTGCGAACGGGGCGTGGAGTTCCCGACGTTCGCGATGCCGACGGTCGTGGGCGAGATCAAGCGCTTCTTCCGCGACACCTCGTGGTCGGTGCGGGTGCCGCGCCGGCTCCAGGAGCTGCGCCTGGCGCTGACCAAGGCCAGCGACGAGCTGTCCCAGCGCCTGGACCGCTCCCCGACCGTGCCGGAACTCGCGGCCGCGCTCGGGGTCTCCGAGGAGGACGTGGTCGACGGCCTCGCCGTGGGCAACGCCTACACGGCGTCCTCGCTGGACTCCCCGGCCCCCGAGGACGACGGCGGCGAGGGCTCCCTCGCCGACCGCCTGGGGTACGAGGACACGGCCCTGGAGGGCGTGGAGTACCGGGAGTCGCTGAAGCCGCTGCTGGCCAAGCTGCCGCCGCGCGAGCGCCGGATCATCATGCTGCGCTTCTTCGCGAACATGACGCAGTCGCAGATCGGCGAGGAGGTCGGGATCTCCCAGATGCACGTGTCCCGGCTGCTCACCCGCACCCTCTCCCAGCTGCGGGAGGGCCTGGTCGCCGACTGAGGCGGCCGGGGACAAGACGGCGGCGTGGAGCAGTCGCTCCACGCCGATTCCGCCGAAAATGTGAACCGGAAGGGCTCCTGCCGGAGCCCGTCCGTTACTTGAGCGCCAGCCACGCCACCGCGGCGACGACGACCACGGCCACGACGACGCCGATGATCAGACCGACGCGCGGACCGGACGAGGTCGCCTGCTGCTGGACGGGCGGGGGAGCGTCGTCGACGAACGCGCGGAACATCTGGGTGCTGCCGGCGGGGTCGTAATTGCCCTGCGGGCCCTGGGTGTTAGCCATGGGCCGAGACACTAGCGAATCCCCGGTTGCGGCCCAAGTGCGGGGCCACCGGGACAGACGCGGGCACGTCACCCGCAGCCACCTGCATATTTACGATCGCAATACTTGCCTTTGCCAAGTTTTTGCGCCGAACCGCCCCCGCTTATTTGCCTGTGGCAACCAAGCACTCTTATGGTTGCCCCAAGCAACGAATACGGGAGGTGTGATGGCCGAGCAGGCGCAGTTCGAGGAACTGGCACGTCAGCTCAGTGCCGTCGGCGCCGTGAAACGCGACATGGGGCGCATCCTGCCCCCGGGCTGCCCAGCCGGCTCGGTCGCCGTGCTGACGCTGCTCGGCCGCCACGGAGCCATGCGCATGAGCAGACTCGCCGAGCTGCTCGCCGTGGACATGTCGGTCACGAGCCGGCATGTCGCGCACGTCGTGGACCGCGGCTGGATCGAACGGTCGCCGGACCCCGCCGACAAGCGCTCGCGCATCCTGCGCCTGACGCCGGCCGGAGCACGGCAGCTCGAGGAGCTGTCGCTGCGGACCAGCCGGCTGCTGGCCGAGCGGCTGAGCGACTGGACCGACGACGAGGTCGGCCAGCTGATCCGGCTGATGACCCGGCTGCGCGCGTCCTTCGGGGACTGCCGCAGCGGGCTGCCGAGACAGGGCGCCCCCGTAGTCGAAGAGACCACCCGTACACCCGCTCATATGTAAAGGAAGCCCATGGCAACAACCACACCGGCCGGTGTGCGGGCTCACGCCAAGCACGGGGGAGGCGCCGACCAGGCCCCGATGACGCACCGGCAGATCATGGAGGCGCTCTCCGGACTGCTGCTCGGCATGTTCGTGGCGATCCTGTCGTCCACGATCGTCTCCAACGCCCTGCCGCACATCATCGGAGACCTCGGCGGCGGCCAGTCCGCCTACACCTGGGTCGTCACCGCCGCCCTGCTGTCGATGACCGCGGCCACGCCCCTGTGGGGCAAGCTGGCCGACCTGTACAGCAAGAAGGCGCTCGTCCAGATAGCCCTGGTCATCTATGTCGTCGCCTCCATGGCGGCGGGCCTGTCGCAGAACCCCGGCATGCTGATCGCCTGCCGCGTGGTGCAGGGCATCGGCGTCGGCGGTCTGTCCGCCCTGGCGCAGATCGTCATGGCGGCGATGATCTCCCCGCGCGAGCGCGGCCGTTACTCCGGCTACCTCGGCGCGACCTTCGCGGTCGCGACCGTCGGCGGCCCACTGCTCGGCGGTGTCATCACCGACACCTCCTGGCTGGGCTGGCGCTGGTGCTTCTACGTCGGCGTCCCCTTCGCCGTCATCGCGCTGATCGTGCTGCAGAAGACCCTGCACCTGCCCGTCGTGAAGCGGGACGTCAAGGTCGACTGGGGCGGCGCGTTCCTGATCTCGGCGGCCGTCTCGCTGCTGCTGGTCTGGGTCACCTTCGCCGGTGACAAGTACGACTGGGTCTCCTGGCAGACCTACGCGATGGTCGGCGGCTCGATCGTGCTCGGCGCGCTGTTCGTGCTCGTGGAGGCCAAGGCGAGCGAGCCGATCATCCCGCTGCGGCTGTTCAAGAACCGCACCATCACGCTCGCCTCGCTCGCCTCGCTGTTCGTCGGCGTCGCGATGTTCAGCGGCACCGTGTTCTTCAGCCAGTACTTCCAGCTGGCCCGCGACAAGTCCCCGACCATGTCGGGCGTGCTGACCATTCCGATGATCGGCGGCCTGTTCATCTCCTCGACCGTCTCGGGGCAGTTCATCACCCGCACCGGGCGCTGGAAGGCGTGGCTGGTCAGCGGTGGCGTCCTGGTCACGGCGGGCCTGCTGCTGCTCGGCGGCATCCGGTACGACACGGACTACTGGAAGATGGCCATCTTCATGGCCCTGCTGGGTCTCGGCATCGGCATGATGATGCAGAACCTGGTGCTCGCCACGCAGAACCAGGTGTCCCCCGCGGACCTCGGCTCCGCCAGCTCCACGGTCACCTTCTTCCGCTCCCTCGGCGGCGCGGTGGGCGTCTCGGCGCTCGGCGCGGTGATGGCCCACCGGATCACGCACTACGTCAAGGACGGCATCTCCGCGCTCAGCCCGAAGTACCAGGCCGCGCTGGCCGGTTCCGGCTCGACCGACACCATCCCGGACATGAACAAGCTGCCCGCGCCGCTGCGCACGCTCATGGAGAGCGCGTACGGCCACGGCATCGCGGACGTGTTCTTCATCGCCGGTCTCCTCGCGGCGGTCGCCTTCCTGATCACGCTGTTCATCAAGGAGGTCCCGTTGCGGACCAAGGGCGCGCTGGCGCAGAGCGCCGAGTCCGAGGCCCCGATCGACCCGGCCGCCGCTCCGGTGGTCGCCGAGTCCCAGGAGGTCCCGGTGCTGGTGGGCGCCATCGGCGGGGCCGATGCGCAGGCCGACGGCACGGCTCCGGCCGCGGTCACGACGACCACTGCCGCCGCCTCCGTCGCCGAGTCCCAGCCGGGCACCGGTACGGGCACCCCGGTCGGCGGGCATGTCCGGGGCGCGGAGAGCGCGCCGGTCCCGCAGGCCGCCGTCACGCTGATCTCGCTGACCGGGCGCCAGCTCGGCCGCGCGGTCGCCCAGGCCGACGGTTCCTACGCGCTCAGCGCGCCGGGCACCGGCTCGTACGTCCTCATCGCCTCCGCCGACGGCTACCAGCCGCAGGCCGCCACCGTCGTGGTGGGCGAGGAGCCGCTGACCTACGACATCCTGCTCAGCGGCACCAGCGGCCTGACCGGTGTGGTCCGGGCGGCCGGGAACGCGCTGCCGGTCAGGGACGCGATGGTCGTCGTCACCGATGTGCGCGGGGACCTGCTGGCCTCCGCCGTCACCGGTGAGCAGGGCGAGTTCGGCTTCACCGACCTGGTGCCGGGCCCGGTCACCGTCGCGGTCAACGCGCTCGGCTACCGGCCGCGTGCGCTGCCCGTCGAGGTCGCGGCCACCGGCGTCACCCGCGTCGAGGCCGAGCTGGACACCGGCGCGCTGCTGCGCGGTGTCGTACGGGCCCCGCACGGGGCGCTGGCCGACGCCCGCGTCACGCTCGTCGACCAGGCGGGCAACGTGGTCGGCACCGCCACCACCGGGGCGGACGGCGCGTACGCCTTCACCGACCTGGACGCGGGCGACTACACGGTCATCGCGACCGGGTACCCGCCGGTGGCCACCGCGCTCACCGTCTCCGGCACCGGGGCCGA
This sequence comes from Streptomyces sp. NPDC026659, assembly GCF_040638245.1. Taxonomy (NCBI): domain Bacteria; kingdom Bacillati; phylum Actinomycetota; class Actinomycetes; order Kitasatosporales; family Streptomycetaceae; genus Streptomyces; species Streptomyces sp. NPDC026659. The sequence goes on from NZ_JBEZXY010000003.1 coordinate 125,367, forward strand.
CGGGCACGACATCGAACTCGCCCACCCGGGCGAGTAGTTCACCGGCCGGCCCGTGGCATGCGTCACGGGCCGGCCGCTTTGATCGACACGCGCGAGCACCGCGCAGGGAGAAGAAGAACGGGATGGCACTGACCGCGAGAATCCGCACCCGCGACGGCTGGGCCGTGTCGCACGCGGTCGTCACGGTGACCGACATGACCGGCACGCAGGTGCTGCGGGCCGAGGCCGACGCCGACGGCGCCGTGCACGACACGACCGTGCTGGCCCCGGGTCCGTACACCGTGATCGTGACCGCCGTGGGGTACGCGCCCGCCGCCTCCAGTGCCTTCGTCACCGCGAGCGGGCGGGCCGAGGCGGGCACGGTGACGCTGGCCCGGCAGGGCGGCACCGAGCTGCCGCCGCCCGGACCCTGGACCATCGACCCGGTGCACTCCACCGTCGGCGCCGTCGCCCAGCACCTGGGGATCTCCAGCGTGCGGGGCCGGTTCACGGAGTTCGGCGGGAGCATCGAGATCGCCCCGGACGACCTGGCCAAGTCCCGGGTGGAGGCGGTGATCCGGGCCGAGTCCATCGACACCGGCAACACGATGCGCGACACCCATCTGCGCTCCGCCGACTTCCTGGACGTGGAGCACCACCCGGAGCTGACCTACCGCTCCTCGGGCATCACCCAGGCGGGCCCCGACCGCTGGACCGTGCACGGCGAGCTGTCGATGCGCGGGGTGCTGCGGCCGGTCGACCTGGACCTCGCCTACCTCGGCACCGGCGCCGACCCGTGGGGCGGCACCCGCGCCGCGTTCCGCGCGACGGCCGAGCTGCACCGCGACGACTTCGCGATGAACTACAACCAGATCCTCCAGGCGGGCATCGCCGCCATCGGCACCACCCTCCGCGTGGAACTCGACATCCAGGCGGTCCAGGGGGACACACTGCCCGCGCTCTGACGCGACGCGCCTTCGACCCGGCGCACGAATCCGACACGGCCCGGCCGGGGCGCACCCCGGCCGGGCCGCTGTAGTCCTAGGCTGCCGCCATGCCGAATATCGCGACGAACACCCGCGTGACGCTCGACGAGCTGCTGGACTTCGTACGCCCCCGCCACCGCGGGATCCTGCTCACCCGGCGTGCCGACGGCGGGCCCCAGGGGTCCCCGCTGACCTGCGGGGTGGACGACTCGGGGCGGATCGTGGCCGCCACCTATCCCGAGCGCGCCAAGACCCGGAACATCCGGAAGGACCCCCGGGTCAGTGTGATCGTGCTGAGCGACGACTGGAACGGCCCCTGGGTCCAGGTCGACGGCACCGCCGAGGTCATCGACGCACCGGACTCCCTCGAACCGCTGGTGGAGTACTACCGCAACATCGCGGGCGAGCACCCCGACTGGGACGAGTACCGGCAGGCCATGATCCGCCAGGGCAAGTCCGTGATCCGGGTGACGCCGGAGCGGTGGGGTCCGGTGGCGACGGGCGGGTTCCCGGCGCGGCTGGTGGAGGGCGACTAGCTCTCGCCGCTCAGCCGCGTGCGACCATCGCCTCGATGCCCGCGATCAGCAGGTCCAGGGCGAAGGTGAAGTCGCGGTCCATCATCTCCGCGACCGTGTCGCCGCCGCGTGCCGCCATCAGTTCGCCGGCCTCCTGGAACATCTCGGCGGTGCCGGGGACTTCGGAGACGGTGGCCATGGCCTGCGCGAAGTACTCGTCGGGGCTCAGGCCGGTGGCGGCGATGCGGGCGAAGAAGTGGCCCTCGATGGTGCCGAAGCCGTAGACGAACTGGAAGACGGCCGAGATCGCCCCCGTCACCCCGTGCGCGGGCAGGCCCGCCCGGCGCACCGCGAGGCGGATGCCCTGGGAGAAGGCGAGCGAGTTCGGGCCGATGTTGAGATAGCGGCCCGCGAGCGGGGACAGCCAGGGGTGGCGCACCAGCAACGAGCGGTAGGCGGTGGCCAGTTCGCGCAGCTGGTCGCGCCAGTCGGCGCCGGTGTCCTCGAAGTCGGGCAGCGGCAGCTCGCCGAAGGCCGCGTCCAGGGCGAGTTCGAGCAGGTCGTCCTTGGTGTCGACGTACCAGTACAGGGACATGGCAGTGACGTTCAGCTCGGCGGCGAGGCGCCGCATGGAGAACTTCTCCAGTCCCTCGGCGTCCAGCAGCCGTACCGACGCGGTGGTGATCCGCTCCCGGTCGAGCCCCGAGGGCTGGCCCGCGCGGGTGCCGCGCCGCTCCTTGCCGCCGAGCCACACACTGTCCCGCGCCGACCGCTCCGCCTTCACCATCGGCGCATCCTCCTCGTCGCTCTCCCGGTCACCGGTCACGATGCCAGACCCGTCGCCCGGCCCTCCGGCCGCATACCCACATCCTCCGCCCCTCAGGCCGCCGTGCGCTCCGCGCGCCGCAGCAGCCCCGCCGCCAGGAACCCGCCCGCGAGCACCGCGGCCGCGCCCACCAGCTGTCCTTCGCCGAGCCCGGCCGACAGCGAACGCCCCGAGACCACGGCGGAGCTGAGCACCGCGCCGAGGACGGCCACCCCGAGCCCGTTGCCGAACTCGGCGAGCGTGCCGTTGATCCCGGCGCCGACGCCCGCCTTGTCCGGCGGGATCGCGCTCATGATGGCGTGCGCCATGGCCGGGTTGGCGAGCGCGCACCCGGCGCCGATCAGCACGAGCCCGAGCAGTGTGCCGCCGTACCCGGCGGAGGCCAGCTCGGCGATGGAGACGAGACCGGCCGCCATCAGCACCATGCCCAGGGCTATGGCCACCGGCGTGCCCAGCTTTCCGGCCCACTTCGCGGACAGGCCCGAGAAGTTGAGCGCCACGACGGTCAGGGCGAGCGGCGCGGTGCGCACCCCGGCCTCCAGCGGGCCGTAGCCGAGCACGAACTGGAGGTGCTGGGTGAGGAGGAACAGCGCGCCGCCCATGCCGAAGGTGATGAGCACGACCCCGGCGACCGCGCCGGTGAACCTGCGGTCGCGGAAGAAGTGCGGGTCGAGCATCGGCTCGGGGACCCGGCTCTCCCAGTACGCGAAGAGGGCCAGGACGAGCACGGCCCCGGCCGCCGTGGCGAGGACGCGGGGAGAGGTCCAGCCGTGGTGCGGGCCGGAGATGACCGCGAACACCAGGGCGGCCATGCCGACGGTGGACAGCAGCGCGCCGAGCAGGTCGGGACGGCCGCCGCGCGCCTCGGCGGGCACCGCCTTCGACTCGGGCACGAGGGCCGCGACCGCGATCAGGCCGAGCACGGCGACCGGGATGTTGATCAGGAAGATCGCGCCCCACCAGAAGTGGTCCAGGACGAAGCCGCCGATCAGCGGGCCGACCGCGAAGCCGAGCGAGTTGACCGCCGCCCAGATGCCGATCGCCCTGGGCTGTTCCGCGGGCGTGAAGATCTGCATGACGACCGCGAGCGTGGTGGTGATCAGCAGCGCGCCGCCGACGCCCATCCCGGCCCGCGCGGCGATCAACTGGCCGGTGCTGTCGGCGAGTCCGGCCACCAGCGAGCCGGTGCCGAACACCGCGAGCCCGGCGAGCAGCATCTTCTTGCGGCCGAAGCGGTCGGCCGCGCTGCCCGCCGTGAGCAGCAGGCCCGACTGGACCAGCGAGTACGCGTTGATCATCCACTGGATGTCGGCGGTGCCCGCGTGCAGCAGGCGGGTGAGCGAGGGGATGGCCACGTTCAGCACCGTGTTGTCCAGCAGCACGGTGAGCTGGGCCAGGCAGATGACGCCGAGGATCAGCCAGCGGCGGGAGTGTCCCTCGGGTGCCCGGGGAGCGGGGGGTGCCTGGGGCGTCCGGGGTGCGGGCGGCTCGGGGGAGGCGGACATACTGTACACCGTATAGCGGGCGCTATACGGTGTACAGCGGAATTGCCTCCGCGGTGCCGGGGTCAGCTCTTCTTCGGCCGGGTCAGGTCGTAGAAGGTGGCCGAATCGACCGTCACCTTCGTGAAGTTGGCCTCGACCCAGGTGGAGATGGCGGACGCGGTGCCGCTGCCGCCGCGACCACCCTCACCGCCACCCATGCCCATACCGCCGCCCATGCCGCCGCCCGCGATGAAGTAGTGGATCCTGCCGTCGGTCACGTACTTCTTGAACTGGGCGAGCGTCGGGGACGGGTCGGTGCCGTTGAAGCCGCCGATGGCCATCACCGGATCGCCGGTGGCGAGCTGGTAGCTCGCGGCGTTCTGCGAGCCGGTGGAGGCGGCGACCCAGGTGTAGGCGTCGGCGTCCGTCTCCAGGAGCTTCTTGGCCTTGGCGGAGACCTTGGCGCCGTCGAGCAGGCCGCCCATGCCCCCGCCCATCCGGCCGCCCTCGCCCATCGAGAGGCCGCCCGGGAAGCCGGTGCCGCCCCGCTGGCCCTGCGCCGAACCGTTGCCGTTCTGGCCGGGCATGCCGCCACCGGGGAAGCCGTTGCCGTTCTGGCCGCCACCCGGCATTCCGCCGCCGCCCGGGAAGCCGCCGCCGTTCGGCGCGCCCTGGCCGTTTCCGCCGGGCATCCCCTGCCGGTTGCCGCCCGCTCCCGCCATGCCCTCGCCGAAGGCACCGAGGCCACCGCGCCGGCCGCCGAAGCCCATCATGCTCGCGCCCGCCGGACCCGCCGTCGGAATGGAGCCCGTGTGGGCCGAGTCGACCGTGCTCAGCGTGAACGCCGTGGGACCGGCGAGCGCCGCCGCCAGGCCGAGCCCGGCCGCGCCGAGGGCGAGCGGGCGGCCCACCCGGGCGACGAAGACCAGACCGAGCGCGGCCACGAGCGCGCCGACCAGCACCAGCCACTTCAGCCAGGGCAGATAGTCGGGCGTGCGGTTGAGCAGTACGTATCCCCACGCGCCCCCGGCCACCGAGGCGGCGGCCAGGACGAGAGCGGACCAGGTCTCCTTGCGCCGCTCCCACAGCAGCCCGGCGCCCATGCCGGTCACCGCGCCGAGGTACGGGGTGAGGGCGACCGTGTAGTACTGGTGGAAGATGCCCGCCATGTAGCTGAAGACCACCATCGTGATCAGCAGCGAGCCGCCCCAGACCAGGAACGAGGCGCGGGTGACGGACGTGCGCTTCAGCTTGCGCGTCGCCCACAGGCCCGCGACCAGCAGGATCAGCGCGGCCGGGAGCAGCCAGGAGACCTGGCTGCCGACCTCGGAGCCGAACATCCGGTCCCAGCCGGTCGTACCCCAGGCGCCGCCCCCGCCGGGGCCGCCCCGGCCACCGCCGCCGACGCTGCCGGTCTCCTCGCCGTTGAGGCGGCCGAGGCCGTTGTAGCCGAAGGTCAGCTCCAGGAAGCTGTTGTTCTGCGAACCGCCGATGTACGGGCGGGAGGACGCGGGCCACAGCTCGACCACCGCGACCCACCAGCCGCCCGAGACGACGAGCGCGCCGGTCGCGAGGGCGAGCTGCCCGAGCCGCTTACGCAGGGGCGTGGGCCCGCAGACGGCGTAGACCAGCGCCAGCGGCGGCAGGATCAGGAACGCCTGGAGCGTCTTGGCGAGGAACGCGAAGCCGATCGCGACACCCGCCCACACCAGCCACTTCGTCCGCCCGTCCTCCACCGCGCGGACGACGAAGTAGCAGGCCAGCGCCATCAGCAGGGCCAGCATCGCGTCCGGGTTGTCGAACCGGAACATCAGCGCCGCGACCGGGGTCAGCGCGAGCACCGCGCCCGCGATCAGACCGGAGGCCGGGCTGAACCGGCGCCGTACGGACGCGTACACGACCGCCACCGCGCCGACGCCCATGAGGACCTCGGGCAGGAGGAGCGCCCAGGTGTTGAGCCCGAAGATCCGGACCGACAGCTCCATCGGCCACAGGAACGCCGAGGGCTTGTCGACGGTGATGGCGTTGCCCGCGTCCAGCGAGCCGAAGAAGAACGCCTTCCAGGACTTGCTGCCCGCCTGCACGGCCGCCGCGTAGAAGGAGTTGGAGTAGCCGTTGGAGCCGAGGTTCCAGAGGTAGAGCAGGAAGGTCGCGGCCAGCAGGCCGAGGAAGGCAGGGCGCGCCCAGGCCGGGTCCTCGGGCCGGCCGCGCCACGCCCTGCGGGCGAACGGGGGCCGGGGGGCGCCGGGTTCGGATGCCGGGGCGGGCACCTCCGGCGGGGTGAGCCGGTCGTACTGCGTGGTCATCGGGTGTCCCCCGGTCGGGTGGTGGTCGAGTGCGGGGCGGTCTGGTCGTCGTACGGGGTCGGTGGGGCGTACGGGGTGTGGGGGTCGTAGGTGGTCTGGGTGGCATACGCGGCGTGCGGGGCGTGGGACTGCTCCGGGGCGTACGGCGGCTGGGCGTCGTAGCCGCCGTACTCGTGCCGCGCCGCGAGGCGGTGCGGGAGCGGCTCGGCCGGGGTGAACGGCTCGAAGGGCGCGCTCTGTTCGGTGGGCGGGGCCGGCCGCGGTGCCTGCTCGGAGCGGTCCGGGAAGACCCAGGCGCGGAAGAGGAGGAAGCGCAGGACGGTGGCCGCGAGGTTGGCGGCGATGAGGACCGCGAGTTCGGTGGAGTGCGCGGGGTGCGTGGTGGCCGCGCTCAGGGCGGCCAGGGAGCCGCTGGTCAGGGCGAGCCCGATGGCGAAGACGACCAGGCCCTGCGCCTGGTGCCGTACGGCCCCGCCCCGGCCGCGCACGCCGAAGGTGAGGCGGCGGTTGGCGGCGGTGTTGGCGAGTGCGGAGAGCAGCAGGGCGACGGCGTTGGCCACCTGGGAGCCGGAGAACTGCCGGAAGACGCTGTAGAGCAGCAGATAGAACAGCGTGGACAGGCCGCCGACCACGCAGAAGCCGACCAGCTGGCGGGCAAGCCCGCGGGGCACGTCGGAGATCTCGCGGTCGCGCGGGTCGTCGCCGAAGGGGCGGGCGAGGCGGTCCAGCGGGAGCGAGCCGGTGGCGAGCGCGCGGCCGACGCGCCAGACGCCCTTGAGGTCGTCGGTCGCGGTGCGCACGATGTGCACGGTCGAGTCCGGGTCGTCGACCCAGTCCACCGGCACCTCGTGGATGCGCAGCCCGGCCCGCTCGGCCAGCACCAGCATCTCGGTGTCGAAGAACCAGCCGGTGTCCTGCACCAGCGGCAGCAGGATCTGGGCGACGTCGCGCCTTATGGCCTTGAAGCCGCACTGCGCGTCGGAGAAGCGGGCCTGGAGCGAGCCGCGCAGGATCAAGTTGTAGCCACGGCTGATGAACTCCCGCTTGGGGCCGCGCACGACCCGGGAGGCCCGGCTGAGCCGGGAGCCGATCGCGAGGTCGGAGTGGCCGGAGATCAGCGGGGCCACCAGCGGGAGCAGGGCGTTGAGGTCGGTGGACAGGTCGACGTCCATGTAGGCGAGGACCGGCGCGTCGGAGGCGGACCACACTGTCCGCAGGGCGCGGCCCCGGCCCTTCTGCTCAAGGCGGTGGACGGACACTTCGGGGAGGGCGGCGGCGAGGCGGGCCGCGACGAGCGGGGTGGTGTCGGTGGACGCGTTGTCCGCGACGGTGATGCGGAAGCCGTACGGGAAGGTGCGGGTCAGGTGCTCGTGCAGCCTGAGCACGCACGGTTCGAGGTCCTTCTCCTCGTTGTAGACCGGGATGACTACGTCCAGGACCGGCGTGCCCGCGGCGTCGGCGGGGAGGTGCTCCCGCGCCGGCAGGGTGCCGGGAGAAGAGTCGCTTCGCATGGAAGTGACTCTTGTCAGGCGCCCTGTCGCGCAGGTGTGGTGACGCTGTGGTCCGACTGTGAGTGAGGCCATTGTTCCGGTTGACCCGGCGTCAGGGGCAGTCGAACGGTGAACACCGTGCGGCCCGGGACGCTCTCCACGTGCACGTCACCGCCGTGCGCGAGGACGACGGCCCGCACGATGGCGAGGCCCAGGCCGGTGGAGCCGGTGGCGCGCGAGCGCGCCGAGTCGCCCCGCGCGAACCGTTCGAAGACGTGCGGCAGCAGCTCGGGCGGGATGCCCTGGCCGTTGTCCTCGACGTCCACGCACATCCAGGCGCCCTGCCGGCGCACCCGCGCGGTGATCGTGGTGCCCGGCGGGGTGTGCTTGCGGGCGTTGCCCAGCAGGTTGACCAGCACCTGGTGCAGCCGGGCGGCGTCTCCGGTCACGAGCGCGGGCTCGTCGGGCAGGTCGAGCCGCCAGTTGTGGCCGAGCCCGGCCGCGCGCGCGTCGCTGACGGTGTCCACGACCAGCGGGATCAGGTCGGCCGGCTCGAACTGGAGCGGACGGCCCGCGTCCAGCCGGGCGAGCAGCAGCAGGTCCTCCACGAGCAGTGTCATCCGCCCCGCCTCGGACTCGATCCGGCCCAGCGCGTGCCGGGTGTCCGGGCCGACGGGTTCGCGGCCGCGCCGGGTCAGCTCGGCGTAGCCGCGTATCGAGGCGAGCGGGGTGCGCAGCTCGTGGCTGGCGTCGGCGACGAACTGCCGTACCCGCGTCTCGCTCTCCTGGCGGGCGTGCAGGGCGCCGTGCACATGGTCGAGCATCCGGTTGAGCGCGACGCCGACCCGGCCGACCTCGGTCTGCGGGTCGCACTCGGACTCCGGGACACGCTCGCTGAGGTTCACCTCGCCGCTGTGCAGCGGGAGTTCGGAGACCCGGGTGGCGGTGGCGGCGACCTTGCGCAGCGGGCGGGTGGCCACGCCGACGATGACCGCCCCGGCCAGCGAGGCGGCGACGAGTCCGGCGAACGTGACACAGACCTCGACCAGGATCAGGGTGTCCACGGTGTCGTCGGCGTCGGCGGTCGGCAGGGCGACGTAGAACTGGTCCGTGCCGTTGCTGCCCGTGGTGAACCGTACGAGGTAGTCGCCGAGTCCCGGCAGGTGCACGGTGTGCGGACTGTGGTCCCGGGACACCGTGGACAGCGCCGTGACCTGTTCGTCGGTGAGCGCTGTCGCGCGCATCTGGTACCTGTTGAGGGTGTCGCTGTGCTCCACGGTCCGGGCGGCGACGACCACCTGGCCGTCCCGCACGAACCCGGCGACGGTCCCGCGGCGCGTCGGTCCCGTGGTGAGCAGCGTGCGGACCTTCTGGCCCGGGGTCGACATGTCCCCCGCGGTACCGGCTCCGTTCCCCGGATCGGTGTCCCCGATGCCGGGGAGCTGGAACGGGCGGAAACCCGCGCGCTGGGCGACCTCCCGCACCTGGCCGTCCAGCTGGTCGTACAGATGCTCGTGCAGGGCCAGCGTGGTCACCGTGCCGATCACCGCGGCCACCACGGCGATCAGCGCCACGGACGCGAAGACGAGCCGGGTCCGCAGCGTGCGCGGCCGCGCCGTCAGGCGACCGCCGGTCCCTCGCGGCCGCCGACGCCCGCTCATGACACGGCGGCCATGACCGCTCATGACACGGCGGGCTTGATCAGGTAACCCGCGCCGCGCCGGGTGTGGATCATCGGCTCCCGGCCCGCGTCGATCTTCCGGCGCAGATACGAGATGTACAGCTCGACCACGTTGGCCTGCCCACCGAAGTCGTACGACCAGACCCGGTCCAGTATCTGCGCCTTGCTGAGCACCCGGCGCGGGTTGCGCATGAGGAAGCGCAGCAGCTCGAACTCGGTCGCGGTGAGGTGGATGGAGTCGCCGCCCCGCATCACCTCGTGGCTGTCCTCGTCCAGGGTCAGGTCGCCGACCACCAGCATGGAGTCCGACCTCCGGTCGGCGGCCCCGGAGCGGCGGATCAACCCGCGCAGCCGGGCCACGACCTCCTCCAGGCTGAACGGCTTGGTCACGTAGTCGTCGCCGCCCGCCGTGAGGCCGGCGATCCGGTCCTCCACCGCGTCCTTGGCGGTGAGGAACAGCACGGGCACGTCGGGCAGTTCACGGCGCAGCCTGCTCAGCACGGTCAGGCCGTCCATGTCCGGCAGCATCATGTCCAGGACCACGGCATCGGGCCGGAACTCCCGCGCGGTGCGCAGCGCGCCCTGACCGTCCCCCGCGCTCCTGATCTGCCAGCCCTCGTACCGCAGGGCCATGCTCAGCAGTTCGGTGATGGACAGCTCGTCGTCCACCACCAGCACACGGACGGGGCTCCCGTCCGGCCTCAGCAGTTCGGTGCGCCCCTGGGGCGAGGTCGTGGTCATGGCGGAACCATGTCCGCGGCCTCTGAGAAGAGACTTTCGGGAATCTGTGATTTCACTGAGAAATGCGCGAGGGGTGATCGGAAAGGGGCCGATCGGGGGGTTGTTTGGGAAATGGGTGGGGAACGCTTGGGTGATTCATGGGGGATTGCCGTGCCCGTTCGGCGCAGGGCGGGGCAGGACGGCACCCGTCAGAAGAGGCCGTCCTGGCGGTTGGCCGACCCGGACGTGAACTTCCTTACCGGGATGATCGGTTCGCCGCTGTGCGACGGCTGTGGCGTGACGAGGTCCCAGCCGGTCATCAGCCGTGTGTCGAGGACGACGACTCCATGACCGGCGACAGCGAGGTGCAGATCGGGTCCGGCGACGGCGACGAGTTCACCGGCGAGGGTGCCGCCGGGGATCAGTTCGCGCACGTCGGCGAAGGCGGGTTCGGCCTGCTGGATGCCGAACGCCTCGATGTGGTCGACGACTTGGCAGGGAGCGGGGTCGAGGGACTCGGGCCAGGCGGGCAGAGCGCGGGCCCGAGCATGCAACTCACTCACTTCTCGCGCACGTTCGATGCCCGTCTGCGGCAACTGCGCCCGTACGGCGCGCTTCTCGGCGTACGGCACGCGGTCCGGCACGTTCAGCGCGGCGCGCAGCAGCTCCTCGGTGCGGCGGGCCGCCATCAGGGGACCGGTACCGAGCCAGCTGAAACAGACGGCGCCCTGTTCGAGCAGGCGCGCGGAACCCCGTTCGGCGGCCGTGATGCCGACCTTGGTCATGCCGGGGCCGAACCAGGCCAGATAGACACGGTACGGACGCGGATCGTCGGCCAGCGTGTCGGCGGCCACCGAATGCGCCCGGTCCAGCCGTGCGCACTCCTCGCACCGGGCACCGGTGCTCCGCCCCGACACCGCCGCCCGCAACGGGCAGTCGTTCCCGCGTGCGCCTACGCACCGGCGCGTCGTGCCCTCCGCCACGGCGAAGGCGACCCGCTTCCCCCGGGTCAGCGGGCTGCGCCGTCCGCCGTCCCACACCAGCGCGGGGCCCTCCGGGGTCCAGCGGAGGCCGGAGCATCTCCATACGCGTGCGGTAGCTGTCATCACGGTCGAGGGTAGGAGACGGCACCGACAGCACGGGCGCGCACCGGGTCACGGCAGCACGTACACCGGCACGCCGTCCCCCGCGTTCCCCGCCTGCCGCACGCACCCCCGCACAGCGTCGGTGACGACGAGATTCCGGGCCCGCCAGGTCGCGTGCCGACCCCGCGGACCGCCGCCGCGTCCGCGTGGCCGCCGTACCGGACGCGGTGAGCCGGGTCGGGGGGGAGTACGCCTGCCGCTACGAGAACCTCACGGCCCTCTTCGCGGCGTACTCCCCCGCCGGACTCGGCGTCCTCACCGACGTCAGTGGCGCCACCGCTCGTCGAGGGCGATCACCCGCAGCCGCTCCATGCCCAGCTCGGGGGCGGGACGGGTGACGGGGCCCGCCTCGGCGTAGGAGTTGATCTCCCGCACCAGGACGCGCAGGCCGTCGGGGCGCAGCGTGTCGACCTGCCAGACGGCTGCCTTGCCGCCCTTCTCGGAGTGGCTCCGGGTCATCTTGACCTTGGTCCCGTCCTTCAGGACCCCGCTGTCGCAGACGAGGGGACCGCCATCGCAGCCCATGCGCCTGGCCAGCAGCTCGGCCCGGTTCGGCTGGACGTCCACCTCGAACATGGTCTTCCCGGCGCCGTCGTCGTGCACCAACTGCACCATGCCGGGGGAGCTGTTCACGTCCGAGACGTGCCCCTTCGGCAGCAGGGCGGTGAGCACCGAGGTCATCCGGTCGGCGGAGGGCATCCCCTCCTCCCTCGGACCCGGTTCCGCACTGTCCTGGGCCGGAAGGGAGGCGATGGCCGTGCGCCAGGCCGGGCTCCGGACGATCTCACCGAGCTGGTCGAGGGAGAGCCCCGGCTCGACGCCCGTCGCGGACTCCTTCTCGCCGCCCCCGCCGAACTCCTCCAGGGACAGCTGTACGCCGTCGCCGGTGATGTACTCCACGTACCAACGCCGCTGCCCGCCGGGGCTGCTCGGATAGGTGAAGGACTTGGTGGAGTTCAGCACGGAGCCGTCGGGGAACCGCTTCGTCGTGCACGTGTCGTACGGCCGCACCTCGACGGGCATGCAGCCGCCCGCCTGCTGCCGGGAGATCATGATGTCGAGCGCGGTCGACGCACCCCCCGCGTCGGTGTGGACGAGCTTGGCCGAGAGGGCGTCGGGCGTTCGCGTGCCCGACACCTGCGAGACGGTGCCGCTCTTCGGCATCAGGCTCCGCAGCGTGGCCGCCACGTCGTTCCCGCTGACGGACGGCACCGGGCTGCCGGGGGCGGAGGCGGGAGCGGCGGGCCCGATCGACGCCGGAACCGCCGCCGGTGTTCCGGCGCCCCCGAGGACCCCGGCGCCCACCAGCGCCCCACCGAGCGCGGCCACCGTCAGCACGGCACCGCCCCCCACCTGCGCGGCCCGCCACATCCGCCGTCGGCGCCCGCGCTGGGCGGCGCGCTCCAGCAGGCCGGGGGGCAGCGGGGGAAGGGTGTGGGCGGCGTCGTCCAGCGCGGCGGGCAGCCGCCGCTCGAACGCGTCGTTGGCGTCTGTGGGCATGACGAATCTCCGTTTCCTGTGCGGGTACGACGGTGAGGGGGCGCGAGGCCCCGGACGATGACGGGTCTGGTTTCTGGTGACGGCTGACAGGTGCCGCCTGACGGGTCTACCGGAGTGCCAGCTCGGCCAGTTGGTCGCCGAGTACGGCACGCAGCCGTCGCAGCGCGCGCAGGCTCTGCGTCCGGACCGCGCCCGGCGAGACCCTGAGGACCTCGGCGGTCTCCTCCACCGACCGGTCCTCCCAGTACCGCAGCACCAGCACGGCACGGTCCTTGGCCGACAGCCGGGCCAGCCCCTCCAGCAGGGTCAGCCTCAGCTCCGCGTCGTCGGAGCGGCCCACCCGTTCGGGCATCCATTCACTGGGCCGCTCGGAGGAACTGCGCTTGCGGCGGTACGAGAGGAACGTGCGGGTGAGCACGGTGTTGGCGTAGGCCACCGGCGAGCTGTCCCGGTTGATCCGCCGCCACGAGCAGTACATCTTCGCCAGCGTCTCCTGCACCAGGTCCTCGGCCAGATGCCAGTCACCCCCGGTCAGCAGACACGCGGTACGGAACAGATGCGCCCCCCGCGCCGCCGCGAACTCCTGGTACTCCCGCCCCGCTCTGCCAACCATGGCACCCTTCCGTGATCCGAAGTCACCCTTTACACGCGATGGGGGGTGGGGACGTTACAGAGGTGCCGTCAGTACCGGCGGACGAGGCCGGCCGCGCCCTGGCCGGTACGGGCGGCGTGGCGGAGCACGCGCAGGGGGCCGTCCAGGAGGGCCTCGGCGTCGTGGTCGGGATCGTCCCCCAGGCCGGTCATCCACCGGTGGATCCGCTCGGCCACGTCACGCCGCCGGGTTCCGGTCAGGGCGAGGGCCTCCTCGGCCGCGGGAAGCCGGGCGCGCACCTCCTCGGCGGACAGCAGGAAGTCCCCGAACCAGCCCGGCAGCCGCAACATCGCATCGGGGCCGAGGGCGTAGGCCAGGGCCGAGAAGGGACTCGCCTTGCGCGCCACGGCGGCGAACAGCCCCTCCTCCCCCTGGGGCGGGAACGCGTCCATGACGGCGTCGCCCAGCGCCTCCACCGGATCGGAGTCGTCCTGGCAGCCGTCGAAGAACGCGCTCAGCCGGAAGGCGTCCTCACCGGCGACCCAACTGCCGGGCTCGGACTCGGAGGCGCTGAACAAGGACTCCGGGACCGTGCTCCGCCACCAGGCCAGTTCCCCGGGCACGTGGGCGTACGACGGCATCGGTGTCGGCGGCGAGGCCCGAACCGCCGCGCGCAACAGCTCGCTCAACTCCGCATCGGGCACCGTCCCGATGACCCACGCACCCATGACGCCCAACTCCGCCCCCATTTCCGGTTCAGCCCCGGATCCTGATCACGAAGTACGGCAAACGCAAGAGGCCCCGGATCTCTCCGGGGCCTCTTCACTGTGCACTCGGCAGGATTCGAACCTGCAACCTTCTGATCCGTAGTCAGATGCTCTATCCGTTAAGCTACGAGTGCTTGTTCTTTTGTTTTTGTCTTCCGTTCCGGCCCTTTCGGCCCGTCCCGGCGACAGGAAGAACATTACATGACTGCCGCCGTCATGTGAAATCCGATCCGATCACCCCCTCTGACCTGCAGAAACGCCAATCCGGGGTGAGGCGGGACAGGTCGGCCCCGGCAGTCGGACGCGGGACGGAATCATGGAAACGCGATCAGGAAACCTGATCAGGAAACGCCGAAGCCCCGGTCCTGGGGACCGGGGCTTCGGGATGGTGCGGAGGCGGAGGGATTTGAACCCTCGATGGGCTTTAAGACCCAAACCGCATTAGCAGTGCGGCGCCATAGACCGGACTAGGCGACGCCTCCAGCACAACCGATCACACGCGAGCGCGCGATTGGTGCGTGCAGATGATGACACAGGCGAGCGCCGCGTCACCAATCGACCCCCACGGTACTAGGCGCGGGGGCCGCAGGGCAAAGGGCTTCTCTGGCGTGGCGGAGGAGAGGGGGAGAAGAGAAGGGGAAGGGGAGGAGGAAGGGCGGGGGAGAAGTCGGGGCCCGGCGGCCGGGGGCGTGGGTGGGCACATGTTCGGGGTCACTTCCTCGTGGGACCTCCCCCGTATCCGGCGCCGCGAGCGCGACCGCTGCCCTTAGACTCCCTCGCGTGACACCCCCGCGGGCCGGTTGGCAAGATGGCCCGAGCGGTAGGCAAGGTGCGGTAACAGGGAGGAAGCGTCTCGTGAGCAGCAGGCCATCCCGAGGCGCTGCTCGCCTCGCAGCCATACTCGACGCGCTGCCCGACGCGTTGCTCCTGGTCAACGCCAACGGGACCGTCGTCAACGCCAACACCATCGCCCTGGAGACCTTCGAGTCCCCCGGCACGGCGCTCGTCGGGCGCGGCCTGCTCGATCTGCTGCCGCAGTTCGACTCCAAGCTGATCCCCGGCTCCATGCGCCGCCCCGACCACATGGACCCGCGCGGCCGCACGAAGCCGACGCGGATGGTCGCCCGGCGCACCGACGGCACCGAGTTCCCGGTCGAGGTCACCAGCGCGAACCTGGAGAACGGGCAGCAGGCGTACGACGGTTCCGGCTACACCGGTGACGAGCTGCTGATGCTCGTCGTACGGGACCTGTCCGGGACCGTGGACACCGAGGCCGAGCTGGCGCGTTCGCAGCGGCAGACCGAGATGATCCTGCGGGCGGCCTCCGAGGGCGTCGTCGGTACGGACACCGACGGGCGGATCGTGCTGGTCAACCCGGCCGCCGCGCAGATCCTCGGCTACCGCGCGGGCGAGCTGGGCGGCAAGGAGCTGCACAACCTCGTCCTGCACTCGCGGGCCGACGGCTCCCCCTTCCCGTATGCCGAGTCCCCCCTCGCCGACACCCTGCGCTCCGGGCGCAAGCACCGGGTGCGCGGGCAGGTGCTGTGGGCCAAGAACGGCGACGAGGTCTCGGTCGACCTGACCACCGCGCCCGTGCGCGACGGGGACCAGCTGGTCGGCGCCGTCATGACCTTCACCGACCGGCGCGCCTACGAGACGCTCTCGGTGGAGAAGTCCGCGCTGGAGAAGGCGCACGCCGAGGAGCTGGAGAAGCTCTCCGAGGAGCACGCCTCCGACCTGACCGCGCTGCGCCAGAAGCACGTGGCCGAGCTGGAGGAGCTGAGCGAGGACCGGGACACCAGGCTCGCCGAGCTGCGCGAGGAGCGCGACACCGAGCTGGCCGGGCTGCGCGAGAAGCACGAGGAGGAGCTGGCGGCGGGCGAGGAGCGGTACGCGGCCCTCGCCGAGCGCGAGAAGGACCGCCACGAGGCCCTCGCCGCCCGGCACGAGCAGCTGCTCACCCTGCTCGACGGCTCCCTGCGCGGCCCCCTCGACGAGCTGCGCCGCGAACTGGCCGCCCTCGCCGCCGACGACGCCGGGCAGCTGTGGCCCGAGGCCAACCAGGTCCTCCACCACCTGTCCGCCGGCTACGCCCGCATCACCGCCCTCATCGACAACGTCCTCTCCTACCAGCGCCTGGACTCCGGCACCGAGGACATCACCCGTACGAAGGTGATGCTCGACGCCGTGGTCGCCGCCGGTGTGGACGGCGCCGTCGAGCTGATCGGTCCCGGCCGCGTGCAGTTCGCCGTGCACGCCCCGCCCATCGAGGCCGAGGTCGACCCGCAGCGGCTCGCCACCGCGCTCGCCCACCTCGTGGCGGACGTCGCGGGCGTGGACGCCACCGGCAACGCGCCCGTCTCGGCGGGCGGTTACCTGGACAACACGGTCGTGGTCGCCGCCGCCCAGCGCGGCGAGGTCGCCCGGATCGAGGTGCGCGGCCCGTACGCCGGGGGCGACGCGGTGCACGAGCCGATCGTGCGCGGGATCGTCCGCGCGCACGGCGGTGTGCTCCAGACCCACGAGGTTCCGGGCATGAGCGGCAGCGCGTACGTCCTGGAGGTGCCGCTCGGCGGTGGCGCCGGGACGGTCGCCCTGCGGCTCCCGGCCGTCCAGGAGGACGTGGCCGAGGAGACCCCGGCTCCGGAGGCGCAGGACGCGGGGCGCCGGGTCCGGCGGTCCTCCACCGACGCCTTCCTCGACAGCGACCTGTCCGCCGCCGGTCCGGTGAGCGGCGACGGACCCGCCCCCGCGCCGACCGGACGGCGCCGCAGGCGCGGTGCCCCGGCCCAGGAGGAGGGCGGACCGGCCGCGCTGGAGACCGCGCAGGCGGCGTCCGGCGGTACGGGACGGCGGCGCGGACGGCCCGCCGACGGCAGTGCGGGTGCCGGTGCCGGTGCTGATGCCGGTCAGGACGCGGTGGCCGAGGGTGCCGTGATGACGGCGGCCGAGCACGCCGCCGGGACGGCCGCCGTGGCCTCGGGGCTCGGTGCCGCCGTTCCGCCGCAGGGCGTTCCCGCCTCCGGCGGCCGCGAGGAACAGCCGGCCCTGCCGCCCGCGCTGCCCGCCGCCCCCGACCCGAGGGTGGCCGAGGCCGTACAGCCGACCGGACGGCGCCGGCGTGCGCTGGGCAGCGCTCCGGAAGCGGCCGATGCCGCGCCGGAGGCCGCCGACCAGGGGCCGCGCCCCGTCTTCGCCCTGCCACCCGCCGAGGCCGACCGCACGCCCGAGATCCCTGCCGGGATGCCCGCGCTGGCTCCGGCTCCGGTTCCGTCTCCGGTTTCGGCTGACGAGGGGCGGCACGACGCCGTCTCCGTCGACGACGCCGACGATCACACTCCGCCCCAGCCGCACCCCACGACCTCGCCCACCGGACGCCGCCGCCGCGCGGTGGCCCAGCCGAGCGAGCCGACGCGGGAGGCGCAGGGCATGGCAACGGTCGCCCCGCAGGCTCAGCCGGGCGCGGTGCCGGGTGCGCCGGGGGTTCCGGCGCAGGCGCCCGCCCCGGGTGGGGTGCCGGTGCCCGGTCAGCCGGTACCGGCCGGGGGGCAGCCCGCCGCTGTGGCGGGACAGGCCGTTCCGGTTCCCGGGCAGGCCGTACCCGTACCTGGTCAGGCGGTTTCGGTCCCCGGTCAGGCAGTCGCCGTACCCGGACAGGCTCCCGGCACCGCCGTACCGGCGCCCGGACAGCCCGTACCCGTGCCCGGACAGGCCGTCGCCCTCCCGGCTCAGGCACCCGGCGCTCCCGTGGCCGCCCCCGGTCAGCCGCTGCCGGTTCCCGGACAGGTCGCGCCGATCCCGGCCCAGGCCATCCCCGCTCAGGCCCCGGCCAGCGCCGAAGCCGCCGCGCAGGCGGCCCCGCAGCCCGGTCCCCAGCCGCTCCCCGCCGAGGCCGCCGCGCCCGCGTTCCCGCAGCCGTGGCCCGATGACGACGAGGACGACACGGCCGGGGCGGGCGTGCCCGCGCCGAAGGCGTCCGCGTTGCCGCCGCGTGCGGCGCAGCCGTTGCCTGCGGAGGCGCCCGGCGCGCCCGCGTACGACCCCACCTCCACCCAGGGGCACGCGATCAGCGTGCGGACGCTGGGCCAGGGCGTGCCGTTCGTCCGCCAGGCCGCGCAGGTGCAGCAGGCGCCGCAGCCCGGCGCCACCCCGCCCCCGCACGGGACGAACGGCGGTGGCAGGCGCCGCAAGCTGGGGACGCCCCCGGCCGCGCGCCCCGAGGCGCAGCCGGAGCAGCCCGGCAGGCCGCAACCGGCCGGAGAAGCCGTACCCGCGCAGCCGTCCATGGCCGGGCAGGTCAGGCTCGCCCCCGGTACCGAGGGCATCGGGCGCTCGTACGCCATAGGGGCACCGGACGCGAACGCCGCCGAGGGGCCCGAGCCGCTGGACGGTCCCGGCGGTGCCGTCGAGGTCGCGGACACCCCGCGCCCGCAGCCGCTGGACGACGAGCTGCCCCCGGAGCCGCTGGACAATCCGCGCAGGCTGCTGGTGTGGCCCGCGCCGGACACCACGACCCAGCAGGCGCTGAGCGACCGTGGTTACCGTCCCGTCGTGGTGCACTCGCGCGAGGAGGTGGACGCGCAGATCGCCGCGTTCCCGGCCGCGCTGTTCGTGGACCCGCTGACCGGCCCGATCACGCGTACGGCGCTGCAGTCGCTGCGCCAGGCGGCGGTCGCCGCCGAGGTGCCGGTGCTGGTGACGGCCGGGCTCGGCCAGGCGAGCCGCGAGGCGGCGTACGGCGCCGATCCGGCCGTACTCCTCAAGGCGCTGGCGCCGCGCGACAGTGAGCAGCATCCGCCGCGGGTGCTGCTGGTCGAGGAGCACGCGGAGATCGCGCTGGCGCTGACCGCGACGCTGGAGCGGCGCGGGATGCAGGTGGCGCGGGCGGCGAGCGACGGCGACGCGGTGACGCTGGCCGGGCAGTTCCGGCCGAACCTCGTCGTCATGGATCTGCTGCAGATGCAGCGGCAGCAGGCCGGGATCGTGGACTGGCTGCGGACGAACGGGCAGCTCACCCGTACCCCGCTGGTCGTCTACACCGCGACCGTCGACCCCGGCGACCTGCCCCGGCTGGGCTCGGGCGAGTCGGTGCTGTTCCTCGCCGAGCGCGCGACCACCGACGAGGTGCAGTCGCGGATCGTGGATCTGCTGGCGCGGATCGGCACGAACTAGCGGTACCAGCCGGCCGTAGCCGTAAGGGAAAAACCGTACGGGCCCCACCACTCGGTGGGGCCCGATCCCGTAAGGGGCCGGCGGTCAGGCCAGCTTGGTCACGTCCAGCTTGCCCAGCCGGTGGGCCTCGCGGATCTTCTTCTTGTCGAACTTGCCGACGCTGGTCTTCGGGACCGTCTCCACGATGGTCCAGCGCTCGGGCAGCTGCCAGCGGGCGACCCCGGCCTCCTCGGAGAGGAAGGCCCGCAGTGCCTCGAAGCCGACCTGGGCGCCTTCCTTCAACACGACGGTGGCGAGCGGGCGTTCGCCCCACTTGTCGTCGGGCACGGCGACCACGGCCGCCTCGGCGACGTCCGGGTGGGACATCAGCGCGTTCTCCAGGTCGACCGAGGAGATCCACTCGCCGCCGGACTTGATGACGTCCTTGGCGCGGTCGGTGAGGGTGAGGAAGCCCTCCGGGGAGATGATGCCGACGTCGCCGGTCTTCAGCCAGCCGTCCTCGCTGAACTTGTCGGCGGGGCGCAGGGGTTCGGCGTCGGGGCCGTTGTAGTAGGCGCCCGCGATCCAGGGGCCGCGCACCTCCAGCTCGCCCGCCGACTCGCCGTCCCAGGGCAGGCGTTCGCCGTCGGGGCCGGTGAGGCGGGCCTCGACGCCCGCCGGGAAGCGGCCCTGCGTGACGCGGTAGCCGAACTCCTCGTCGGTGCCGATCGCGTGGGCCGGCGGACGGGCCACCGTGCCGAGCGGCGAGGTCTCCGTCATGCCCCAGGCGTGGCAGACCCGCATCCCCAGCTCGTCGAACGCCTCCATCAGGGAGGGCGGACACGCCGCGCCGCCGATGGTGACCTGGCCGAGGGAGGAGACGTCACGGGGCTTGGCGCGCAGCTCGGCGAGGAGTCCCTGCCAGATGGTGGGGACGGCGGCCGCGTGCGTGGGGCGCTCGGACTCGATCATCTCGGCGAGCGGGGCGGGCTGGAGGAAGCGGTCGGGCATCAGCATGTTGACGCCGGACATGAAGGTGGCGTGCGGCAGGCCCCACGCGTTCACATGGAACTGCGGGACCACGACGAGCGTGGTGTCCGAGTCGGTGAGGCTCATCGACTCGGCCATGTTGACCTGCATGGAGTGCAGGTAGATCGAACGGTGGCTGTAGATCACGCCCTTGGGGTCGCCGGTGGTGCCGGAGGTGTAGCACATGGCGGCGGCCCGGCGTTCGTCCAGCTCGGGCCAGTCGTAGCTGTCCGGGCGCCCGTCGAGCAGCTCCTCGTACTCGTGCACGCGCGCGGTGGCGCCCGCCAGCGGGGCGCGGTCGCCGGGGCCCACGACGACGATGTGCTCCACGGTGGGGAGTTGGGGCAGCAGGGGCGCGAGCAGCGGGATCAGCGAGCCGTTGACGATGATCACGCGGTCGGCGGCGTGGTTGACGATCCACACCAACTGCTCTGCCGGAAGGCGGAGGTTGAGGGTGTGCAGGACGGCGCCCATGGAGGGGATCGCGAAGTACGCCTCGACGTGCTCGCTGTTGTTCCACATCAGGGTGGCCACGCGCTCGTCGCCCTCCACCCCCAGCTCGTCCCGCAGGGCGTGCGCCAGCCGGGCCGACCGGGCGCCGATCTCGGCGAAGGTGCGGCGGTGCGGCTCGCCCTCCCCGGTCCAGGTGATGACCCGCGACGATCCGTGGACGGTCGACCCGTGGGTGAGAATCCTCGAGATCAGCAGCGGTACGTCCTGCATGGTGCTCAGCACGGCGGGCGTCCTCCCCGGCAACATTGCCTAAGCGGAAGTAGAGTCGCGCTGATTCTGCGCACATACCGCGCGGTATGTCACTAGGGGGGCCGAAACTCGCCGGTGGGCGGGGGCGAGAGGGGCTCAGGGTGACACCCCCGGACCCCCTTCCCGCCCCGGCCGGATCAGACCCCCGCGTCCGACCCGTCCCGGCGTACGACCCCCAGCTCCGGGTCCTCGCGCAGCTTGCCGAGCGCACGCGACACCGCCGACTTGACCGTGCCCACGGAGACGCCGAGCAGGTCGGCGGTCTGGGCCTCGCTCAGGTCCTCGTAGTAGCGCAGGACGACCATCGCGCGCTGGCGGGCGGGGAGTTTGGCGATCGCGCGCCACATCGCGTCGTGCAGCGCCTGCCGTTCGGCCGGGTCGGCGCCGCCCGCGAGCGGCTCCGGCTCGGGCAGCTCGTCGCAGACGAACTCGTCCACCTTGCGCCTGCGCCACTGCGAGGTCCGCGTGTTGAGCAGGGCGCGCCGCACATAGCCGTCGAGCGCCCGGTGGTCCTCGATCCGCTCCCAGGCGGCGTACGTCTTGGCGAGCGCGGTCTGGAGCAGGTCCTCGGCGTCGTTCGGGTTGGTGGTCAGCGAGCGGGCGGTGCGCAGCAGCACGGGGCGCCTGGCGCGGACGTAGGAGGAGAACGACGAGTACGTGGTCGCCGCGGTACGGAGCCTGGGGTGCGGAAGGGTCTGCCGCGCTGGTGCGGCGGCGGCCGAGGCGCTGGTGCAGACGGGTGCGGTCATGACTCCACGCTAGGAGCGAGGGTGCCTTCGGCGGATCGGCCGCAGGTCCCGAAGCGGGGTCCGCCTCAGGTCGGAGGGCCGGGCGCGCCCCCACCTCCTGTGGGTGGAGTACGGCTCTGCCCGGCCTGAGGGTTGACCCTGAGGGGACCGGCCGGGACGGACCCACGGGGTCGGGCGGGACGGACCCGAAGGGCGGCCGAGGCAGACCCCGAGGCCCTCTGGCGATCATCGAACATGCGTACGACTATCGTTCCATGGCCACCTTCCGCCGGCAGGTCACCACCCTGGCCCTCGCCCACGCCCTCTCGGCCGCCGAACGCGGCCTGGCCGTCCTCCCCCTGTCCCGGACCAAGCTCCCGGCGCTGCGCTCGCCCCACCGCGCCGACCCCGTGCGTCCGCCCTGCCACGGCGAGTGCGGCCGCCCCGGCCACGGCGTCCACGACGCCTCCACCGACCCCGCCCGCATCCGCGAACTGTTCGCCGCCGCGCCCTGGGCCACCGGCTACGGCATCGCCTGCGGCCTGCCCCCGCACCACCTCGTCGGCGTCGACCTGGACACCAAGCCCGGCACCGACGCCCCGGCCGCGCTGCGCGCCCTGGGCCTCAGGTTCCGGTTCGCCGTCCCCGAGACGGTCGTCGTCCTCACCCCGAGCGGCGGCCGCCACCTCTGGCTCACCGCCCCGCCGGACACCGTCGTACCCAACTCCGCGAGCCGCGTCGCCCCCGGCATCGACATCCGGGGCGCCGGGGGCTACCTGGTCGGCCCCGGCTCCCGCACCGCCCACGGCGTCTACGTCACGGCCCCCGGCACCGCCCGCCTGCGCCCGGCGCCCTGCCCGCGCAACCTGCTGCGCCTGCTCGTACCGCCACCCCGCCCGCCCCGCCGCACGACCCGGCCTTCCCCCGGCGACGGCCGGGGCCTGCTCCACTTCGTCCTGACCGCCCACGAGGGCCAGCGCAACACCCGCCTCTTCTGGGCCGCCTGCCGCGCCCACGAGTCCGGCCTCGGCCCCGCCCTGACCGTCCCCCTCCTCGAAGCGGCCCTGGCCACGGGCCTGCCGGAGCCGGAGGCGCGCGCGACGATCGCGTCGGCGGCGCGAGTGGCGGGGCGGGAGTCCTGACACCCCCGGTCGCGCCTCACGCCGACGCGTCCACCGCCGCCCGCACGAACTCCCGCACCCGCTCACTGGTGTTGTCCGCCCGCCACACCGGCCCCCGCCGGATCGGCGGGGCGTCGTGCAGTGGGACGTACGCGAGGTCCGGGCGCGGGTAGTACCGGCGGGCGTGCTCGCCCACGGGGAGGACACCCCGGCCCATCGCGACCAGCGTCAGCATCTCGGAGAAGGTGCGCCCGGCGGGGCCCTTCGGCACCGGGCGGCCCGAGGGCGTCCGCTCCGGTGTGCGGTCCCGTTTGAAGGCGGCGGAGGTGACCTCGGGGTACTGCACCACCGGGTGGTCGGCGAGGACTTCGACGGACACCGACTCCTCCCGCGCGAGCGGATGCTCGGCGGCGACGGCGAGCATCCGCCGCTCCGTGAGCAGGGCGGGCCCGCAGGCCATGCCGTCGAAGGGGTACGCGGCGACGAGCACGTCCACCGAGCCGTCGAGCAGGCTCGCGCGGGAGTCGGACAGCTGCGCCTCCCGTACGGTCACCCGGCACTCCGGGTGCCGCTCCCCGAACAGCGTGACCGCCTTCAGCAGCGTGGGGGCCGTCCACTCGCCGAGGAAGGCGACCCGGAACTCACCGGTGATCCCGCGGCTGGCGTCGGCGGCCCTGCGCAGCGCCTCGGCCATCCCGGCGGCGAGCGGGGCGAGGTCGTCGGCCAGCCGCCGCCCGGCCGGGGTGAGCCGCACGCTCCGGCTGGTCCGCTCGAACAGCGGGCCGCCGACCCGCCGCTCCACCTTCCTGATCACTTGGCTGACCCGCCCGGTCGTCACCCCGAGCCGCTCGGCGGTGCGGCCGAAGTGCAGCTCCTCCGCGAGCGCCAGGAAGGCTTCCAGTTCGATCCGTTCCAGCATGAGGTCCCCCGTTCGTTGAGCCAGGCTCAACGACCGTAGACCGATCCGCGCTTGATGGTCACCGCGCCCCGGCGGATCGTGGAACACACGTCCCTACGGTCTTCCTCCGGAGGAAAACATGCCCGAGCTGCACGTCAAAGCCTTCGACCACCTCGTCCTCAACGTCGCCGACGTCGAGCGCTCCCTCGGCTTCTACACCGGGTTCCTCGGTCTCGAGCCGGTGAACGTGGACGCGTGGCGGGCGGGAAAGGCGCCGTTCCCCTCCGTCCGGGTCGCACCGGAGACGATCATCGACGTGGTCGGCAAGCCCCGGGGCGAGTCCAACGTGGACCACATCTGTCTCACCGTGGACCCGCTGGACTGGGACGAGTTCCTGGAGTCCGCCCAGGTGAACGTCCTGGAGGGGCCGGTCCAGCGGGACGGCGCCCGGGGCACGGCCACCTCCGTCTACGTCCAGGACCCGGACGGCAACACGGTGGAGCTGCGCTGGTACCCCCAGGACGCCTGACCTCTTCTCCGTAGGCTTCTCCGTAGGCGCGCTTTCTTCGTGGGCGCGCTTTCTTCGTGGGCGCGCTTCAGTAATCGCTGTTCATGGCGGTGTGCACCTCGGCGAGGGTGGTGTCGGCGACATCCCGGGCCCGCTCGTTGCCCTCGCGCAGAACGCGGCGGAGCAGCGCGCGGTCGCGCGCGTACTCGGCGCGGCGGGCACGAATCGGCGCCAGGTACTCGTTGACCGACTCGGTCACCACCCTCTTCAGCTCGGCGGCCCCCCGCGAGCCGATCTCACCGGCGATCCGCTCCGGGGTACGGCCCTGGCACAGCGCCGCCAGCAGAAGCAGCGAGGCGACCTCGGGGCGCCCCTCCGGGTCGTAGTGGATGTGCCGCTCGGCGTCCGTCTTCGCGCCCCTGATCAGCCGGGCGGTGTCGTCCGGGCTCGCGGCGAGCGCGATCGCGTTGCCCCGGCTCTTGCTCATCTTGGTGCCGTCCGTGCCGAGCAGCACGGGCGCGCGGGACAGCAGCGCCTCCGGCTCGGGGAAGACGGGCCCGCCGTCGCCGTACCGCTCGTTGAAGCGGCGCGCGACGGTCCGGGTCAGCTCCAGATGCGGCAGCTGGTCCCGGCCGACCGGGACCAGGTTGGCCTTGCAGAACAGGATGTCGGCCGCCTGGTGGACGGGGTACGTGAACATCAGGCCGCTCACCGCCGCCTGCCGTGAGTGCGCGATCTCGTCCTTGACCGTGGGGTTCCGGCCCAGCTCGGCCACGGAGACCAGGCTGAGGAAGGGCAGCAGCAGCTGGTTGAGCGCCGGAACGGCACTGTGCGTGAAGATCGTGCTCCGCGCCGGGTCCACCCCCACGGCGAGATGGTCGAGGACCAGCTCCTCGACATGCCCGGTGAGATCGTCCGCCACGTCCCGGTCGGTCAGCACCTGGTAGTCCGCGATGATCACGAACGTCTCGACGCCCATGTCCTGCAGCCGCACCCGGTTGTGCAGCGTGCCGAAGTAGTGCCCCAGATGCAGCCGCCCGGTGGGCCGGTCCCCGGTCAGAATCCGGAACCGCCCCGGCTCCTCGGCGATCCGCTCCTCCAGGGTGGTGGTGCGCGTGATGGTGTCCACGGAATCTCTGTTCACGGGGTCTCCTGGTCGTCACTTGCGCCGCCGGAAAGGCACGCACCCCAGGTCCGGGAACACAGAAAGGGGCCGTCCGTCCGAACGGCCCCTGCCATGTGGTCATGCGTAGAACGCGGCCGCTCCTAGAAGGAGCGCCACCAGCTACGACACGACGAAAAACGCATGGGCACACGATAACGCCGACCCACGACGCGGCAACCGGAATACCGCCCCGCCCCAGCTTCCCCGCTCCGGTGCCTCACGCCCCCACCCCCAGGAACCGCAGCACAGCCAGCACCCTCCGGTGATCCGCGTCGGCCCGGGGAAGGTCCAGCTTGGCGAGGATGTTGTTGATGTGCTTGGCCACCGCGCTCTCGCTGACCACGAGTTGGGCGGCGATACCCGCGTTGGAGCGGCCCTCGGCCATCAGGGCGAGGACGTCGCGCTCGCGGACCGTCAGCCGGTCCAGCGGGTCGCTCCGGCGGCGGACGAGGAGCTGGGCGACGACCTGGGGATCGAGGGCGGTGCCACCGTCCGCCACGCGTCGCAGCGCCTCGATGAACTCCTCGACGTCCGCGACGCGTTGCTTGAGGAGGTAGCCGACTCCGCTGGTGTGGGTGCCCAGCAGATCGGCGGCGTAGCGCTCCTCGACGTACTGGGAGAGGAGCAGGACGGCGGTCGAGGGGTGGGAACGGCGGATCGACAGGGCGGCCCGCACGCCCTCGTCGGCGAAGCCGGGCGGCATACGGACGTCCACCAGGGCGAGATCGGGATCGTGTTCCTCCACCGCGTCCAGGAGGCCCTGCGCGTCGCCCACTTCGGCAGCCACCTCGAAGCCGGCCATCTCCACCACCTTGACCAGCCCGATCCGCAGCAGCACGGAGTCCTCGGCGATCACGGCGCGTCTCAACTCGGGCACGGCAGCTCCACGTTCATCATGGTCGGGCCCCCCACGGGGCTGCTCATCCGGAACGTGCCGTCCACCGACCGCACGCGCTGGGTGAGCCCGGTGAGGCCGCTCCCCTTGGCGGGATCGGCGCCGCCCGAACCGTCGTCGGAGATCACCAGCCGCAGTATTCCGCCCAACCGGGTGACCGTCACCTCCGCCCGGGTCGCCTCGCGGGCGTGCTTGGCGATGTTCGTCAGCGCCTCGGAGACGACGAAGTACGCGACCGTCTCGACCGCCGGGGGCAGCCGCCGGGGCAGATCCACGCGGAGCCGTACGGGCAGCGGGACGCGTGCCGCGAGTCCCGACAGGGCGGCGTCCAGGCCGAGTTCGTCCAGGACGGCCGGGTGCAGTCCGCGCACCAGGCTGCTCAGTTCCTCGATCGCCTCCTTCGCCTCCCGGTGCGCCGCGTCGATCACCTCCCGCGCCTCGGGCGGCAGTTCGGTCAGCGTGGCTCTGGCAATCCCCAGGTTCAGTGCCAGGGACACCAGGCGCTGCTGGGCTCCGTCGTGCAAGTCCCGTTCGATGCGCCGCCGTTCAGCGTTCGCGGCGTCCACCGCACCGGCCCGGCTCGCGGTGAGGTCCTCGACCCGTCGTGCCAGGTCCTCCTCCCGGCTGCGGCCGAGCAGCGTGGGCATCACCTGGCTCTCCAGGCGCACGAGAGCGGCGGCGGTGCCCGGCACAGCGGCCAGTGCGAGCAGCCCCGCCACGGAGACGTACACCGCCTGCACGGAGTAGCCGAGGTGCTCGACCCGCCACTCCCAGGGCAGGGCGTACACCCACGCCCAGGTCAACGACGCTGTCACGGAGGCCAACAGCAGTCCCAGCAGCAGGACTTCGAGGCTGCCGAAGAGCGTCCCGGCGAGGCAGTGGTACCCGAGTTGGCGCCACGGCCGCCGCCACCCCGGACGGGGGATGTCGATCCCGAGCAGGCGGCGGAAACGTCCGCGCTGCGCGACGGTCAGCACCGGCACGGAACCCGCCGTCAGCATCAGCGCGAACGTCAGAATCACCGGCGCCGTGCTGTCCCGCCCGGCGACGATCTCCCACACGAGGCCGGACACCATGAACAGCAGGAACCCCATGAAGAGGTGCAGCGGCGCCCCCAGAGCGAGGAAGGACACGTCGCGGACCAGGCGGGTGAGGGCGCGCCGTGTCCGGGGCGGGATTCTCATGGCGCCACCGTAGGCCCCGTGCACCGGGCCCAACATCCAACTTCCGCCCGTATCAACGGTGTAGCCAGTGCCACCCCAGGACGGACAGCGGTGTTACCGACTCGGGCCGACGCGAACCGGAGGCTGGATCACGAGCCCGACGGCCGGGTTCACGACACCGGAAGAGACCTCCGCCATGCCCCTCGGTCACGCGCTCCACCACGGCATCCACCCCTGCGGCTCCGCCCGCCCCGCCTCCTGGCACGGCCGCGTCCTGACCGGCACGGGGCTGGCCCTGCTGCCCTGGCTCGGCTACCTCGCCGGCACCCTGCCACCCGCCGAGGCCGCCGCCTGGGTCGCCCTCGACGCCCTGGAGGCCGCCGCGCTGATCACCGCGGGCAGCCGCCTGCTGCGCGCCGACCCCAGGCATCGTCTGCCCTCCGCCGCCGCGGCAGTCCTCCTCCTCGCCGACGCCTGCCTCGACCTGGCCACCGCGGCCCCCGGCCCGGACCTGGCCACCGCCGCCGCCATGGCGCTCTGCGCGGAACTCCCCCTCGCGGCCCTGTGCGCGACCCTCGCCGCCCGCCGCAGGTCCCGGTAAACGGAAGGGGTGCCCCTCACCGAGGGGCACCCCTTCTGACGCGTCTCTAGGACCTCTGCGGAGGCGGTGGGATTTGAACCCACGGTGACATCGCTGCCACGACGGTTTTCAAGACCGTTCCCTTCGGCCGCTCGGGCACGCCTCCCCGCGCCGCCCACCTGGGGCGGAGCGGGGTACAGCGTACCGGGATCGGGCGGTGGAGGGGGCGGTGGGCGTCAGTTGTCGCCGACGCGGGAGCCGAGGGTGAGGTCGACCGTGTGGTCCTGGCCGCCGCGCTTGTAGGTGACCGTGACCTTGTCGCCGGGCTTGTGGGTCCAGATCTCGCCGATCAGGGTCGGGCCGCTGTCGATGACGGAGCCGTCGAGCTTGGTGATGACGTCGCCCGGCTTCAGGCCGGCCTTGGCGGCGGGACCGCCCGTCTCGACCGCGGCGGCGCCGCCCGCGCCCTGGTCGGTGATCTTCGCGCCGTCGGTGGACTCCTCCAGGGAGACGGAGGCGCCGATCTTGGCGTACACCGGCTTGCCGGTCTTGATCAGCTGCTGGGCGACGTACTTGGCCTGGTTGATCGGGATGGCGAAGCCGAGGCCGATCGAGCCGGACTGGCCGGAGCCGAAGCCGCCGCTGTTGGTCGACTGGATCGCGGAGTTGATGCCGATCACCGCACCGGCGGCGCTCAGCAGCGGACCGCCGGAGTTGCCCGGGTTGATCGACGCGTCGGTCTGCAGGGCGCTCATGTACGACGCCTTGCTGCTGGAACTGCCGTCGCTGGAGGCCACCGGACGGTTCTTCGCGCTGATGATGCCGGTGGTGACCGTGTTGGACAGGCCGAAGGGCGCGCCGATGGCGATCGTCTCGTCGCCCACGGCCACCTTGTCCGAGTCGCCCAGGGCGAGCGGCTTGAGGTCCGAGGGGGCGTTCTTCAGCTTGACCACGGCGACGTCGTAGCCCTGCGCGTGCCCGACGATCTCCGCGTCGTACTTCCGGCCGTCCGGGAAGGTGGCCGTCAGCTTGCCGCCGTCGACCGCGTCGGCCACCACGTGGTTGTTGGTGACGATGTGGCCCTGGGTGTCGAAGACGAACCCGGTGCCGGTGCCGCCCTCGCCGTTGCTGCTCTCCGCCTCGATGGTGACCGTGCTCGGCAGCGCCCGGGACGCGACGCCCGCGATGGTGCCCGCCGAGCGCTTGACCTGCGAGGCTCCGCTGTCGTTGGCGGAGACGGTGGTGGAGCCCTGGCTGTCGTTGTCCTTGGCCAGCGTGTAGCCGATGCCACCGCCGATGCCGCCCGCGACCAGCGCGGCCACCAGGACGGCGGCGATCAGCCCGCCGCGCCCGGAGCTCTTGGGGGCCGGCGGCTGGTACGACGCGCCCCAGCCGCCGCCCGTGCCACCGGCGCCGCCCGCGTCGCCGTGGGCGGGCGGGGGCGGCCAGGTGCCGTCGGGGGCGGACGTGCCGTAGGGGTGGTGCGGGGCGGGGCCCTGGCCGTGGGCCTGGGGGCCCTCGGCGGATGCCGGTCCCGGAGCCTGCCCGGCGGCGCCGGGCAGGCCCTGGGGCAGCGGCGGCAGCGGAGTCGTCGGTGCTCCGCCGTCGGATGCGGCGCCCTGCGCGGAAGCAGTGGGAGCGTCCACCGGCACGGGAGGTGCGGACGGGGCCGGGGGTACCGCGTTGCCCTCGTTCTCGGTGCTCACAGCTCTTCTCCTCGCTCCACGGCTGTCGTAGTCGGTCGCACTCGCTCGTGCCGTTCCTGTTGTATGTACGCAGCTTTTCCCACGAGCCGTCAGAGCACCATAAGCGGGGGCTGTGGGTCCGGTGACAACCTTTACACAGGACATCTCCGGCAATACTTATATATGCATTAATTACAGCGCATCGGCGCGCGCGTCACGGGGAGCGTTCCCGCCTCCCGTCACACGTCGTGTCGGTGGCACGATGACGGCGTGACCCACGCATCACAGCACTCCATCCAGGTCGTCGCGCACCGGGGAGCCTCCGAGGACGCGCCCGAACACACCCTGGCCGCCTACCGCAAGGCGATCGAGGACGGCGCGGACGCCCTCGAATGCGATGTACGCCTCACCGCCGACGGCCATCTGGTCTGTGTGCACGACCGGCGGGTCAACCGCACCTCCAACGGCCGGGGCGCGGTCTCCGCCCTGGAGCTCGCCGACCTCGCGGCCCTGGACTTCGGTTCCTGGAAGGGGCGCGGCTCCGGGCGCGGCCGGGACGAGGAGCCCGACTGGGAGCACCGGCCCGAGGACCGCGAGGCGACCTCCGTCCTCACCCTGGAACGGCTCCTGGAACTGGTCGCGGACGCGGGGCGGCCGGTGCAGCTGGCCATCGAGACCAAGCACCCCACGCGCTGGGCGGGCCAGGTCGAGGAACGGCTGCTGATACTGCTGAAGCGGTTCGGCCTGGACGCGCCGGAGCACCCCGCCGACTCCCCGGTGCGCGTCATGAGCTTCTCCGCGCGCTCCCTGCACCGGGTGCGGGCGGCCGCGCCGAACCTGCCGACCGTGTACCTCGCCCAGTTCGTCTCGCCCCGGCTGCGCGACGGCCGGCTGCCCGAGGGCGTGGGCATCGCCGGGCCCTCGATCCGCATCCTGCGCAGCCACCCGGCATATGTCGAACGGCTGAAACAGGCCGGTCACCAGGTCCATGTGTGGACCGTGAACGAGCCCGAGGACGTGGACCTGTGCGTCCGGCTCGGCGTGGACGCCATCATCACCAACCGCCCGCGCGCGGTCCTCGGCAGGCTGGGCCGACTCGGCTGAGCACACGGCTTCCGGCGCCGAGCACACGGCTTCCGGCCCGGTACGGGCCAAGAGTCCCGTAAGGACCGGCGCGCGGCCCTTGACCCGGGAGCGGCGGTGGAGCATCCTCCGTTTCCCGGCCACACCACCGATATCCGGCCACCCGGCCATAGGGAGTACAAGGGAGTGCTCCGGCGCGTTCGGTGCGTGTGCGGACGTTGCGAATGCGTCGCCGGAACAAGACTGACCGGTTTCCGGTACAGGCCAAGGGGGCATCCACACCGTGGCGTGGGGCGAAGGAGGTCTCGGGGGTGGCGTTGGTGGTGGCACAGGAGGTGCCCACGTCGTCGAGCATGGCCGTACCCCATGGCCCTGCGGGCGTGGGCAAGGCGAGGCACCGGATGCGTGCGCAACTGCGCGGCGGCGGTGTGTCGGAATCGGTCATCGACGACGCCGTGCTGATTCTGTCCGAACTGCTGAGCAACGCGTACCGGCACGGACGCCCGCTGGGCGGCGCCCCGGCCGGGACCGGCTCGGTGCGGGCGGCCTGGCGGGTGGACGCGCGGGGACGGCTCATCGTGGAGGTCACGGACGGCGGCGGCCCGACCCGCCCGGCTCCGGCGAGCCCCTCGGTCACCGCGCACGGCGGCCGGGGACTGAGCATCATCGACGCGCTCGCCGACGACTGGGGCGTCCGGGACGAGATCCCCGGTGAGATGACGGTCTGGGTGATCGTCCACGCCGACGTGCACGATCCCGACGCACGCTGCGGACACAACGCTTTCGCTACGCGCGTCACGGCCGTTCCGGCGCTCCCCGGGCTGGACGGACTGGACTTCGCGGACATGTTCGACGCCCTGGACTGACGGCCCCGGGACGGCCCGGAACTCCGGGCCGCCGAGGGTTGTCCACAGGTCCGGGCCCGTCGTGGCGCGAACGGCTAGGCTCCCCGCGTACGAGACAGAGCCGTAACCGGGAGAAGCCCACGATGGCCAAGAAGCGACCCCAGACCAAGGCCAAGCGCCCGCAGCCGAGCGGGGCCCGCTCCGCCGACGGACAGATTCCGGTCGTCGGCGCCCGGGAAGCCTGCCCCTGCGGCAGCGGCCGGCGCTACAAGGCGTGCCACGGCCGGGCCGCCGCGCACGCGGTGACCGAGCTGGTGCAGCGCCCCTTCGAGGGACTGGGCGGCGAGTGCGACTGGGTGGCGCTGCGCGAGCTGGTCCCGGCCGCCACCGCCGCGCTGACCCTGCGGGACGGCCTGCCCGAGGGCGTCCCCTCCGTCACGCTGGCCACCGTGCTCCCGATGGCGTGGCCCGCGCTGCGCCGCGACGACGGCTCGGTGCTGATCGGCCTGCAGAACGACACGGCCTCCGGCGACATCAGCCGCGACCTGGCCGACACGCTGCTGCGCGCGCTGGAGGCGGAGCCCGGCACCCCGGTCGAGGCCCGCCGCGCCCCCGCCGACGGCCCCCGGCTGCAGGACCTGCTGGACGAGACCGCGCCGTTCGAGCCGGTCGTGCACACCGGCTTCGAGTTCTGGGTGCCGGACGCGGAGAACGCGAGCACGGAGGTCACCGCCTCCCTGGAGCGCGCCAACGCGGCCGCGATCCCCACGGTGAAGCTGACCGGTGTCGACGCCGCCTACTGGTGCGAGACCCCGGAGAAGAACCACCTGCGCTGGGTCATGCCGTACCCGGAGGAGCACCTGCTCGACGCGCTGGCGCGGTTGCACGCGGCCGGACAGTCCACCCTCGGCGAGGGCACCCGCCTGGTCGGCTCCTTCCGCGCCCACGGTCTGACCGTCCCGGTGTGGGACCTGCCCAGCGGGGTCGGCGCCGAGGACATGGAGAAGCCCGCCGCCGAGTTCGCCGAGCGTCTCGCCGCCGCCCTCGCGGTCACCGAGCCGCTCACGCCGGAGGAGCGCCGGGCCCGCGGCGGCCTGACGAACCGGCAGGTCACGCTCAGCTGAGAACGGCGGGACGGCGGTGACCGCGGAGGGTGACGCCTGTCACAACTCCCGGTTCTGACAAGGCAATCGGTGGCCGAATGGCCGAGCCGGAATTTGCGAACCGCCGATCTCTTGTTACCGTTCCAGTAGCCCGGTTGCTGGTGCATCCCCCGTCGCCAGCAACCGGGCCTTTCCATGCCCGCGCACCGGCGCGCACCGTCGACGCACACTGCCGACGCGACACCAACTCCCTTGCTAGCCAGGGAAGTTGCTGCCCGCCCGCAACATCAGCGGCGCGGCATCGCCCCGCCCGGCGAACTCCGCGACGGCCGTGAAGGCACCCGGTGCGCCCCGGGTGCGCAGACGCGGGGTCTCGCAGGTGGCGGGCTCGTCGCCACCGCCGGCGGCGCAGCGCGTCAGCACGGTCCGGCCGCCGGGGCCCAGCAGGCTCAGCAGGGCGTCCACCGCGTCGCCGCTGGTGTTGCGGTAGTAGGTGCGGGCCCAGCTCTCGCCGCCCCGGGTCAGCACACAGGTCTGCGCCTCGACGCCGTCCGGCGCGGAGAGTTCGGGACCGCAGCGGACGGCGGTGGCCTCCCCGATCCCCAGGGAACGGGGACGTTCCCGCCCGGCTACGGCGGCCTCCGGAGCGGACAGGACGGCAGCGGGCGTAGGGACGGCGGACGCGGAGGAGCCAGGCGCA
Organism: Streptomyces sp. NPDC026659; assembly: GCF_040638245.1. Classification (NCBI taxonomy): domain Bacteria; kingdom Bacillati; phylum Actinomycetota; class Actinomycetes; order Kitasatosporales; family Streptomycetaceae; genus Streptomyces; species Streptomyces sp. NPDC026659. The sequence goes on from NZ_JBEZXY010000003.1 coordinate 158,774, forward strand.
CCGGCAACGGTCGTACCGGCGGCGGCCGTACGACCCCCGGACGCACCGCCCGAGGGTTCCGGCCCGCCCGTCTGCCCCGCCGACGCCGCGCCCAGGGGCAGCAGCACCGCGACCGCCGCGAGACCCGCGAGGGTCAGCAGACGCAGCCGGGCGGGGGCCCGGCCATCGGGGCCGGCGGGGATTCGCAGCATGGGCGGAACATAACGAGCCCGGAAGGACATCCGGGCCCGCTCCCGCCCGACACCCCTACAACTCGGGCGCGCTCACACCCGTACGAGTGAGGGCCTCGACGACCGTGGGCACCACGGCCTCCACGTCGGGCACCCAGGGCCGCGCCGAGCCGGGCAGCGGGGCGCGCTCCCAGCGGACGGCACCCTGGCCGGTCTCGGAGGGGGGCAGGGCGAGATAGCCGCCCTCGCCGTGGAAGCGGAGCGAGGCGGGCACATGGTCCTGCGCGTAGAGGAGTTCGCCCAGCTGCTCCATGGAGTACGGCCGCACCAGGATCGCCCAGCGGACCGGAGTGGCGATCACCGGGCCGAGCCGCATCCCGCGCCGGTCGAGCAGGGTGAGGGCACGGGCGGCCGCGAGCGCGGGCAGGCTGACCGCGCACGGGGCCTGGCCACCGGTGGCCAGGACGATCGGCGCGGCGGGCCGCCTGGTCCACCACCAGCGCACCATGCGGGCGTCGGTGCTGGCCGCGAGCAGGCCGGGGTCGAAGGGGTGGGCTCCCGGCACCGTGCAGTCGGGGTCGGGGCAGGAGCAGCGGGCGGGGCCGCCGGAGTCCGGCGCCACACCCGGGAGTACCGGCCACCGCCACTCGGTCGCGAAGGTCAGGGCCGCGCCGAGCAGATCCGGCCCGGACTCGTCCCGCCCGGGCAGCCGCCCGCGTCGCCTTCCGAGGATCTCGCGCATGAGCGCTCGTTCCTTTCCGTTGCACCGCTGGGCAACACCGTTGCACCGCTGGCAACACCGTGGAATCACATCATGTGTCGATCACTTCACTGTGCGTACCTTGTGGCGCATCACGCCCCCGCGCGCGGCGGGAAGAGCCCCCCAGGGGGTCGAGCGTCGGCCGCGTCCGTGGTGCGTCCAGCAGGAGTACGGCTGCGGCGCGGGGGTGGCGAAGCCTGGCGTTTTACCGTCGCGCGTGTTTCTCTCCGCCTCCGCCACGGGAGGATGGGGCTCGGCCGTCGGTGGTTATGACGCCCGGGTCCGCCGCCAGGTTCCGGGCCCTTGCCCAACCGCCCCTGGCCTTCTCCGAGTACGTACCCATCACGACCGCTGTGACGCTCCGTGGAGCAGGGCCAGTCGACCGCAGAGGAGCCTTACCCGAGGCAGTTTCAAGCCAACTTGCCAGTAAGGCAAGGGCATCGAAGGAAAAGCACGTCAGACGCATGGACACCAGGAATACCGGCAGGACAATGCTGGACATCCCCTCACGAGTCCGTGTACATGTGGAGACACTGCCAGCGGCGCAGAATGACATGGGGGTTCGCGATGCTTTTCAGCACAACGCACCAGCCCGGAAGTCGGACGCCATGACCGCCCCGCACCCCGCGAAAGTGGCCGGAATCGATCCCACTGTTCCCACTCCCGCCCACACTGTCGCGCCCGTGTCTCCCGCCCCGGACGCCGGTCCCGTCCCGGACACCGCGCCCGCCGCACCCGCCGTCACCGTCCCCCACGCGCCCGCCCCCGGCACCCTGCTCCAGGACCGCCTCGCGGGCTGGGTCTCGGACCTCACCACCCTCCAGGAGCTGACCGAGCGCCTGTGCCGCACGGCCGGCCTCGACGCCGCCCTGGAGGAACTGCTGCGCGCCGGTGCCGCCCTGGTCGGCGCCCGCCGCGGCCTGGTCGTCCTGGAACCCGGCGACGGACCCGGCCCGCGCACCACCCGCGGACTCGGGCTCGGCCGCGCCGACATCGGCCACCTGGAGACCGTCCCGCACGGCCCCCTCCACACCGCGCTCGACGGCGAGAGCATCCGCGCCGACCTGTTCGCCGAGGACGGTCTCGACCCCCGCCACCGCGAGGTGGCCACCCGCCTCGGCTACGCCGCCTGCTACGCGCTCCCGCTCGCGTCCGAGCCGGGAAGCGGCCTCGGCACCGCCGTCTGGTTCTACGACGAACCGGCCGCGCCCGACGAACACCACCGGCATCTGATCGGGCGGTACGTCCGGCACGCCGCCGCCCACCTCGCCCTGCTCCTGGAGGTGGAGCGCACCCGCGCGTGCGCGGCGACCATCACCGAGGAGCTGCTGCCCTCGCGGCTGCCCCGGGTACCCGGCGTCCAGCTCGCCGTCCGGCACCGCACCGGGCCGCGTGGCGGCGGCGACTGGTACGACGCCCTGCCGCTGCCCGACGCCGCGCTCGGCCTCTCCGTCGGCTCCGTCACCGGCTCCGGGCCCGGCGCGGTCGCCGCCATGGGCCGGCTGCGCGCCTCGCTGCGGGCCTACGCCGTGATGGAGGGCGAGGACCCGGTCGCCGTCCTGTCCGACCTGGAGCTGCTGCTGCGGCTGACCGAGCCCGCCCGCTCCGCCACCGCGCTGTTCGCCTACTGCGAGCCCGCCCTGCGCAAGATCACCCTGGCCGGGGCCGGACACAGCCCGCCGCTGATCGTCGGCGAGCGGCGCACCGAGTTCGCCGAGACCTCGGTCTCCGCGCCGCTCGGGATGCTCGCCTGCTGGGAGGCGCCCAGCCTGGAGTTCCACGCCGAGCCCGGCGAGACGCTCCTCCTCTACACCGACGGACTGCTGCACCGCACCGGCGAGGCCATGGACCGCGCCTTCGCCCGGCTGCACGCGGCCGCCGCGAGCGTCCCGCGCACGCTGCGCGGCGACCCCGGCGCCCTCGCCGACCACGTACTGCGCACGGTCCTGCCCGACGGCCCCGACCCGGGGGACGCCGGGGAGGACGTGGTCCTGCTGGCGGCCCGCTTCGACTGAGCCGGCGCCCGCCGCGACCGCGTGCGACCGCCCGCGCGCCCGGTCCCGACGCCCCGGTCCGTCCCGGTACGACCGTACGATGAGGGTGGTTCCCAGCTCGGGCATGGTCGCGGACCTCGCGAGCCCGGGGGGACCACGTGCCGTACGGAGGAGGATCACGTGTCCGACGAGCTCAACCCGGAAACCCCGGAGTCCGAGGCCGAGGAGCCCATCAAGCAGCGGAAGAACGGCCTGTACCCGGGCGTCTCCGACGAGCTGGCCGAGAACATGCGCGGCGGCTGGGCCGACACCGAACTGCGGGACCTGAAGCCGGTCGCCCAGGCCGCCGAGACCGCGCGCCGTCGCGCCGCGCTGTCCGCCCGCTTCCCGGGTGAGCGCCTGGTGATCCCGGCGGGCAACCTCAAGACGCGCTCGAACGACACGGAGTACGCCTTCCGCGCCGCGACCGAGTACGCGTACCTGACCGGCAACCAGACCGAGGACGGCGTCCTCGTCCTGGAGCCCACCGCCGGCGGCCACCGCGAGACCGTCTACCTGCTGCCGCGCTCCGACCGCGAGAACGGCGAGTTCTGGCTCTCCGGCCAGGGCGAGCTGTGGGTCGGCCGCCGCCACTCCCTCACCGAGTCCGAGGCGCTGTACGGCATCCCCGCCTCCGACGTGCGCAAGCTGGCCGACACGCTGCGCGAGGCCACCGGCCCGGTGCGCGTCGTGCGCGGCCACGACGCCGGGATCGAGGCGGCCCTGACCGACAAGGTCACCGCCGAGCGCGACGAGGAGCTGCGGGTCTTCCTCTCCGAGGCTCGTCTCGTCAAGGACGACTTCGAGATCGGCGAGCTGCAGAAGGCCGTCGACTCCACCGTGCGCGGCTTCGAGGACGTGGTGAAGGTCCTCGACAAGGCCGAGGCCACCTCCGAGCGCTACATCGAGGGCACCTTCTTCCTCCGCGCGCGCGTCGAGGGCAACGACATCGGCTACGGCTCCATCTGCGCCTCCGGCCCGCACGCCTGCACCCTGCACTGGGTGCGCAACGACGGCCCGGTCCGCTCCGGCGACCTGCTCCTGCTGGACGCGGGCGTGGAGACCCACACCCTCTACACCGCCGACGTCACGCGCACCCTGCCGGTGAACGGCACGTACAGCGACATCCAGCGCAAGATCTACGACGCGGTGTACGAGGCCCAGGAGGCGGGCATCGCCGCCGTGCAGCCGGGCGCCAAGTTCCGCGACTTCCACGACGCCGCCCAGCGCGTGCTCACCGCGAAGCTGGTCGAGTGGGGTCTGGTCGAGGGTCCGGTCGAGCGCGTCCTGGAGCTGGGCCTCCAGCGCCGCTGGACCCTGCACGGCACCGGTCACATGCTCGGTATGGACGTGCACGACTGCGCGGTCGCCCGCACCGAGACCTACGTCGACGGCACCCTGGAGCCCGGCATGGTCCTCACCGTCGAGCCCGGTCTGTACTTCCAGGCCGACGACCTGACGGTCCCGGAGGAGTACCGGGGCATCGGCGTGCGCATCGAGGACGACATCCTCGTGACCGCGGACGGCAACCGGAATCTCTCGGCGGGGCTGCCGCGCAGCTCTGACGAGGTCGAGGCGTGGATGGCTTCGCTCAAGGGCTGACCTCCGACGGACGGCCGGGTACCCGAGCGGGGTGCCCGGCCGTTTCGTGTGCGGGCGCGTCGTGGCTGGTCGCGCAGTTCCCCGCGCCCCCAAAAGCGGCTCGTCGGCCGGTCGGCTACAACGCCGCGGGCACGTTGTCGTGCAATACGCGCTGGAAGAGGCGGCAGTCCCGCCAGGCGCCGTTGATGTGCAGGTACTTCGGGGCCAGTCCGATCGGCGCGAACCCGCACTTCTCCAGGACCCGTTGCGAGCCGGTGTTGTCGGTCAGCGTGGACGCCTCGACGCGGTGCAGGCCGAGCCGGTCGCGGGCGAGGTCGCAGACCCGTTCCAGGGCGGCGCTGGCCAGCCCCCGGTTCTGCCGGTCGGCGGCCACCCAGTAGCCGACGCTCGCGCTGCAGAAGGGGCCCCGGGAGATGCCGGACAGGGTGATCGCCCCCGCGATCCGGCCGTCCGGCGTCTCGATGATCCACGGTGCCACGGTTCCGTCCGCGTAACTCCGCAGCAGCCCCTCGATCCGCTCGGCCTGGCCGTCCGCGGTGAAGAAGGAGTCGGGCCTGACCGGCTCCCAGGGCGCGAGGTGGGCACGGTTGTCGGTATAGGCGGCGGCCAGCCCCGGGGCGTCCCCATGGGCGAGGGTACGCAGGGTGAATCCACCCGTTATTTCCTGGTTTTGAATGAGTTCCGCAGACATGCGCGCACCCTAGCCGCGCGGACGCCGCACGGAACCCCTCATGCCGTAAGCAGGGAAGGATCTTTCTTCCACTTGAGAACCTTGTCGAAGCTCACGACCGTGCCGCCCCGGCCCGCACCCGTCCCGATGTGGACATGATCGGCCAGCGCGCTGATCAGACACAGCCCCCGGCCACCCTCGGCGTCCGCCCGCGACGGACGGACATCGGGCACCGCCCCGAACCCCGGTCCCGAATCGGCCACTTCGATCCGGCACTTCTCGCCGTCGAGGTAGGCGGTCACCCGGTACGCCTCCGAACCCCCGCCGCGCGCGCCGTCACCGCCATGCTCGACCGCGTTCGCGCATGCCTCGCTCAGGGCCACCGACAGGTCGTAGGAGACGTCCGGGTCGACGCCCGCCGTCTCCATCGTGCCGATCAGGAGCCTGCGGGCGAGCGGCACGCTCGCGGCCTCGCGTCGCAAGTGGACGGACCACCAGATGCTCATGCTCCAGCCTCCCGGCCGCGGCTCGACATACCGTTACCTATTGCCGCCGCTCCGCGTGCGTAAGCCCTTCCGGAGCGTGAGGTCGCCCATAGGGTCGATGCGCACGGGGACGAATCGGTGTATGGCCCCGGGCGCCCCACGCGTGTCCTCTCCGTATTGCCCTTCGCTTCCCCTTCGCCGAATCCGGCCACCTGGCGTACGGGGCCCGGGGGCGCAGTGCGATGATGAGCCCCGCCATGACTGCCCCCCAGCCGCGCACGACGCGCCCCGGACCCCGGGTCCGGCTTCTGCGGGCCGCGGTGTTCGCCGCGGTCTGTGTCGTGCTGGCCGCGGCCGGGCACACGCTGGCCTCCTGCGCGACCGTCCCGCTGTGGACGCTCGGCGCGGGGTTCGCGGGCTCGCTGCTGCTCATGGCGCCGCTCGCCGGACGGGCGCGCTCGCTGCCCGCCATCGCCGGACTCCTCGCACTCGGCCAGACCGCGCTGCACACGCTGTTCGGACTGGGGCAGCACGTCTCCACGGTCGCCTCGGGCGCCACGGGTGCGATGGGCTCGATGGGGTCCATGCACATGAGCGGCATGGGGTCCATGGGGTCCATGGGCGCGACGGCCCCGAGCCAGGACGTGCTCGTCGAGCAGGCCACCCGCCTGTTGTGCGGCTCCACCCCCGCGACGCTCAGCCCCGGCCGGGCCTATCAGCTGCTGCTCGACGCGCATCTGATCGACCCGTCGGGGCATCTCCTGGGCACCCCGGCGGCCACCACCGCCCCGCACGCCCACGACGTGACCGGCTTCTCCGCCGCGTCGCTGCCCTCGCTGCCGATGCTCCTCGGACACGTCCTCGCGGCCGTGGCCGTCGGCTGGCTGCTGCGCCGGGGCGACCTGGCCGTGCTGCGGCTGATCGAACTGTCGGCCCACGGCGTCGCCGAGGCCGCGCTCGTACGGTCCCTGCGCGCGGCGTTCGCGCTCGCCCGTGCCCTGTGCGCCGGGCTGCTGCCCGCCACCGGGACCGGCCCGCGCCCCCTGCGCGCCGACCGCGACGAGCCGCCCGCTCCGCGCACCACCGCGCTCCAGCACTCCGTGATCCGGCGCGGCCCGCCCGCCGCCGCGTTCCGCCTCGCCGCCTGACGCGACGCGACCACCGCTCCCCGGCAACCGGCCCACCGGCACCGGACGGAGAGGGGCCGCCGTCTCGCGGCACGCGCGTGCGCGCGTCGGACCGACCGCACGCGCACCCCTCTACGTCATCGGATCTCGCTCAGAGTGGAGTGCTCTGCCATGCAGGTTTCCCGTACCACCACCCGGATCGCCGCCGCCGGCGCCGTCGCCGCCACCGCCGTCCTCGCCCTGTCGGCCCCCGCCTTCGCGCACGTCTCCGTGCAGCCCGAGGGCGTCGCGGCCAAGGGCGGTTACGCGGTCGTCGACTTCAAGGTCCCCAACGAGCGCGACAACGCCTCGACCACCAAGCTCGAGGTGAACCTCCCCGCCGACCACCCGATCGCCTCGGTCATGCCGCAGCCGGTGCCGGGCTGGACCGTGAAGGTCACCAAGTCCAAGCTCGCCAAGCCGCTCACCATGCACGGCGAGAAGATCGACGAGGCCGTCACCAAGGTCACCTGGACCGCCGACGGCAAGGGCATCGAGCCCGGCTACTTCCAGAAGTTCCCGCTCTCCCTGGGCGCGCTGCCCGAGGACACCGACCAGCTCGTCTTCAAGGCGCTGCAGACGTACTCCAACAAGGAGGTCGTCCGCTGGATCGAGGTGCAGCAGAAGGGCGCGGAGGAGCCGGAGAACCCGGCCCCGACGCTGGAGCTGACCGCCGCCGGCGACGACCACCACGGCACCCAGGCCGCCGCCCCCGGCACGGCCGGTGCCGCGTCCGACGACAAGGGTGACGACAAGACCGAGCAGACGGCCGCCGCCACCGACAAGAGCGGCGGCTCCGACACCACCGCCCGTGTCCTCGGCATCGTCGGCATCGTCGTCGGCGCGGCCGGCGTCGCCTACGGCGTCCTCGCGGGCCGTCGCCGCACCGCCTGACCCACCCGTCCGCGCGCACCGGGGCCGTACCGCCCGTACGGCCCCGGTGCGCGGCGGAGTCACCACATCTGGGATGTTTTCGTATGCCTTCCATGCCCGACCCGCGCCCCTCGTCGTTTCTCTCCTCTCGCGGGAAGACCCTCGCCGCGGCCGCCCTGCTTACCGTCGCCGCGTTCGGCCTGACCGCCTGCGGCTCCGGTGACGACGCCAAGTCGCCCATCTCGGTGATCTCCGAGGAGACCGACTCCGGCAAGGCCGCCACCGTCCTCGACCAGCCCTTCGAGAAGCCGGACCTGGTCCTCACCGACACCCACGGCAAGAAGTACGACCTGCGCGCCGAGACCAAGGGCCACCCGACCCTCGTCTACTTCGGCTACACCCACTGCCCCGACGTGTGCCCCACGACGATGAGCAACATCGCCGTCGCCATGAAGGCACTGCCCAAGGCCGAGCAGGACAAGCTCCGCGTCGTCTTCGTCACCACCGACCCCGGCCGCGACACGCCGGCCGAACTGGGCAAGTGGCTCAACGGGATCGACCCCCGCTTCGTCGGCCTCACCGGCGACTTCGCCACCATCCAGGCGGGCGCCCGCACCCTCGGCATCTCCGTGGAGCCGACCACCAAGGACAAGAACGGCAAGCCCGTCTCGGTGCACGGCACCCAGGTCATCGCCTTCTCCCCCCAGACCGACGGGGGTTACGTCCTCTACGGCGAGGACGCCACGGTCGACGACTACACCAAGGACCTGCCCAAGCTGGTCCGGGGAGCGAAGCCGTGAGGCGTTCCCTGCTGCCCGCCGCCCTCGCCGCGCTGGCCGGGGCGCTCGCCCTCACCGGCTGCGGCTCGGACTCCGGCGGGCGTCCCGAACTGTCCGCCGGTGCCGCCTACATGCCCCAGCCGGTCTCGGCCGACATGGCCGCCGGGTTCCTCACCGTCACCAACAAGGGCGGCGGGGCCGACGAACTGACCTCCGTCACCAGCGACATCGCCGGTGAGGTCACCATGCACAGCACCAGCGGCGGCGCCATGACGGAGAAGACCTCCTTCGCCGTCCCGGCCCACGGCCGCCTGGTGTTCAGGAGCGGGGCCGACCACCTCATGTTCGAGGGCCTCAAGCGCAAGCCGCGCGAGGGCCAGCGGGTCACGGTGAGACTCGGCTTCGCCCACTCCAAGCCGCTCACCGTCGAGATGCCGGTGCGGTCCGCCACGTACATCCCGTCGACCGGCAACTAGGGAGGGACCAACTTGACGCGGACCATCACCCCTCGGCTGCGCCCTCTGGTGCTGCTGCTTCTCGCCGTCACCGCCGTGCTGTTCGCGGGCGCCGCGCCCGCCTCCGCGCACGCCGCGCTGACCGGCAGCGACCCCGCCCAGGGCGTGGTGGTCGACAAGGCGCCCACGCAGGTGTCGCTCACCTTCTCCGAGCAGGTCGCGATGGGCGACGACTCCGTGCGGGTGCTCGACCCCAAGGGCAAGCCCGTCCAGCAGGGCAAGCCCGACAACGTCAGCGGCACCACCTACGCGGTCCAGCTCAAGGACGGCCTGGCCAAGGGCACCTACACGGTGACCTACCAGGTCGTCTCGGCCGACAGCCATCCCGTCGCCGGCGCCTACACCTTCTCCATCGGGGCGCCCTCCCAGACCGTCGTCTCCGGCACCGCCACGGTCGGCGGCGGCGCGGTCGGCACGCTGTACGCGGTCGGGCGGTACGCGTCGTACGCCGGGTACATCGTCCTGGTCGGCGGGGCCGCCTTCGTGCTGGCCTGCTGGCGGCGCGGCGCGGGCGTACGGGCGCTGCAGCGGCTGGTGGTCGGCGGCTGGGTGACACTCACCGGCGCCACACTGTGGCTGCTGCTCCTACGCGGCTCGTACACCACCTCGGGCAAGCTCGGGGACGTCTTCGACCTGGCCCTGCTCGGCCAGGTGCTCCAGACCAAGGCCGGTGCCGCGCTGGTCTCCCGGCTGCTGCTGCTCGCCGCCGCCGCGCTCTTCGTGGCGGTGCTCTTCGGGGCGTACGCCCGGGGGGACGAGGACCCGGAGAACCCGGAGGACGCGGCCGCCGAGGAGAGCGGCGTCGGCGAGGAGGCCACCGCCGAGGAGGGCGAGGAGAAGCGGGACCTCGGCTTCGGGCTCGCCCTCGGCGGCCTGCTCGTCGCGGCCGGGCTCGCGGCGAGCTGGGCCATGGCCGAGCACGCCTCCACCGGTCTCCAGCCGGGCATCGCCATACCGGTCGACATCGTCCATCTGCTGGCCGTCGCCGCCTGGCTCGGCGGGCTGACCGCCCTCCTGGTCGCCCTCTACCGGGCCCCGGCGGACACCCCGGTCGAGCCGTCCGCCGTACGCCGCTTCTCCCGGCTCGCCTTCGGCTCGGTGCTCGCCCTGGTCGCCACCGGCGTCTACCAGTCCTGGCGCCAGCTCGGCTCCTGGTCGGCCTTCACCGAGACCCGGTACGGACAGCTGCTGCTGGTGAAGATCGGCCTGGTGGCCGTCATGGTCGCCCTCGCGGGGATCTCCCGGCGGTGGACGGGACGGCTGACGGAATACCCGGCGGCCGAGGCGGAGGGGGAGCCCTCCGAGGCAGAGGACGAGGCTTCCGTGCCCGCCACCGCCACCGCCGCCGTCGCCGTCCAGACCAAGGAATCCGCGGAAGGCACCGCGTCCTCCGCCACGGGCAGCACCGAGCGTGCCGCCCAGCTCGCCCGGCAGCGCAGTGCCGTCGAGGACGCCCGGCGCAAGCGGCTGCGGGACGCCGACCCCAACCGGTCCGGGCTGCGCCGCTCGGTGCTCACGGAGGCGGCCGTCGCCGTCGTCCTGCTCGCCGTCACCACCGCGCTCACCCAGACCGAGCCGGGCCGCACCGAGCAGGAGGCCAAGGCCGCGGGCGCGTCCGTCAGCAGTTCCTCGGACTCCGACACCTCGGGCGCGCTGACCCTGGACATGGCCTTCGACACCGGCGGCACGAACGGCAAGGGCCTGGTCCGGATCGACCTCGACCCCGCGCGGGTCGGCGGCAACGAGATGCACGTCTACGTCCAGCGCCCCGACGGCCGCCCCTACGACGTCCCCGAGGTGAAGGTCGCCCTCACCCAGGAGGCTCAGAAGATCGGCCCCCTCTCCGTGAAGACGGAACACATCACGAACGGCCACTGGGCCGCCACCGGAGTGCAGATCCCCGTGGCCGGTGACTGGAAGGTCGCCGTGACCGTGCGCACCTCCGACATCGACCAGGCGACCGTCTCCAAGAACGCGCAGATCGGCTGAACCGCACCATGCCCGACCCGTCCGTCCCCCAGACCCACCAGGCCCCCGACACCCCGGCACCGGAACAGTCCGGCGCCCGGGGCGTCTCCCGGCGCACCCTGCTCGGCACCGCCGGTGCCACCGGTCTCGTCCTCGGCGCGGCGGGTGCCACCGTCGGGTACGCCGCCGCGCCCGCCCCCGCCGCTCCGCTCACCTCCCTCGGTTCGGACCGAGCGATGTTCCACGTGAAACATCAGCCCGGAATCACCGAGGGGCTCCAGGCGCGCGGCCATCTCATCGCCTTCGATCTGGCGCCCGGCGCGGGCCGCAAGGAGGCCGCGGCCCTGCTGCGCCGCTGGTCGACGACGGCCGAGCGGCTGATGGCGGGCGAGCCCGCGCCGCACGACGACACCGATGTGGCCCGCGACTCCGGGCCCGCCTCGCTGACCGTCACCTTCGGCTTCGGGCACTCCTTCTTCGCCCGCACCGGCCTGGAGAAACAGCGACCGGCCGCACTGGACCCGCTGCCCGCCTTCTCCTCCGACCAGCTCGACAAGGCGCGCAGCGACGGCGATCTGTGGGTGCAGATCGGCGCGAACGACTCCCTGGTCGCCTTCCACGCCCTGCGCGCCCTCCAGAAGGAGGCGGGCGGCGCGGCCCGTATCCGCTGGCAGATGAACGGCTTCAACCGCTCGCCCGGCGCCACCGCGCACCCCATGACGGCCCGCAACCTCATGGGCCAGATCGACGGCACCCGCAACCCCAAGCCCGCCGAGCCCGACTTCGACGAGCGGATCTTCGTGCCCGCCTCGGGGGAGCCCGCCTGGATGGCGAACGGCTCCTACGCGGTCGTCCGCCGTATCCGGATGCTGCTCGACGACTGGGAGAAGCTGTCACTCAAGGCCCAGGAGGCGGTCATCGGGCGCCGCAAGTCCGACGGGGCCCCGCTGTCCGGGGGCGACGGGACGACACCGATGGACCTGGAGAAGACCGACGCCCAGGGCGCGTACCTGGTGCCGGTCAACGCGCACGCCAGGATCACCCGGCCCGACCGCAACGGCGGCGCGGCCATGCTGCGGCGGCCCTTCTCCTTCCACGACGGCTTCGACGCGGACGGCACGCCCGACGCCGGGCTGCTGTTCATCTGCTGGCAGGCGGACCCGCTGCGCGGCTTCGTCCCGGTGCAGCGCAAGCTCGACCGGGGGGACGCGCTCTCCACCTATCTGCGGCACGAGTCGAGCGGCCTGTTCGCGGTGCCGGGCGGCGCGGCGAAGGGCGAGTACGTGGGGCAGCGGCTGCTGGAGGGGTGACCAGCCGGAGCACCGTGGCCACCCGTGCGAGTGGCCGCCGTGAGACGCCCGAGCCTGGTGCCCGCGCGGCCATTAGGGTGAGGTCATGCCAGCGAGCTATGCGTATCTCGGTCCCGAAGGCACCTTCACCGAAGTCGCCCTGCGCACGCTTCCGGAGGCGGCCACCCGTGAGCTGATCCCCTATGTGTCGGTGCAGTCCGCGCTGGACGCGGTGCGCAACGGCGAGGCCGAGGCGGCCTTCGTGCCGATCGAGAACTCCGTCGAGGGCGGCATCACCACCACCCTGGACGAGCTGGTCGCCGGGGACCCGCTGATGATCTACCGCGAGGTGCTGCTGTCGATCACCTTCGCGCTGCTGGTCCGCCCCGGCACGAAGCTGGCCGACATCAAGACGGTCACCGCCCACCCGGCCGCCCAGCCGCAGGTCCGCAACTGGCTGCGCACCCACCTCCCGGACGCCCTCTGGGAGTCCGCCGCCTCTAACGCGGACGGCGCCCGGCTGGTCCAGGAGGGCCGGTACGACGCGGCCTTCGCGGGCGAGTTCGCGGCGGCCCGGTACGGCCTGGTCCCGCTGGAGACGGGCATCCACGACGCGGAGAACGCGCAGACCAGGTTCGTGCTGGTCGGCCGCCCGGCCCGGCCCGCCGCACCGACCGGCGCCGACAAGACCTCGGTGGTGCTCTGGCAGCGGGACGACCACCCGGGCGCCCTGCGCGACCTTCTGGGTGAGTTCGCGGGGCGCGGGATCAACCTGATGCTGCTCCAGTCGCGTCCGACCGGGGAAGGTATCGGGAATTATTGTTTCTGCATCGACGCCGAGGGGCACATCTCCGACCGGCGCATGGCCGAGGCGCTGATGGGCCTGAAGCGGATCTGTCTCCAGGTGCGTTTCCTCGGTTCCTATCCCCGGGCGGACATCAGGCCCGGGGAGGCCAGGCCGACCCCGCCGGGCACGTCGGACCAGGAGTTCCTGGCGGCGTCCGACTGGGTGGCGGGCTGCCAGGACGGCCGGTTCTAGCCGCCTCCGCGTTGTCCACAGAAGTTATCCACAGGTCAGCTTCTCGACCTGGGGACAAGTCGACAACAACAGGCCCCACGGTCGACAAATCGCCCTAGCCGGTCCAAGACGCGTCATCCTTATGTAGATCGGTTTTCGTCTACCCGTTTCCTTCGATTCACCTTTTGAGGCGACCTATCTACGCCCGAAAGTGGGTGTCATGGGTGTTTGAACCGGTAATTCTTCGAACCCGCACCCAGTTCCGGAGTGATCAATTCCAAAATCCACAACTCTTTCGCACAGCCTGTGGATAACTCGATCCCCGCTGTGGATTCCTGTGGACAACGGCATCCGCCAAGTACCGCCCGCCACAAGGGAGTCCGGGCAGGCCGGGGCACTCCGGACGATCTCCGCGCGGCGGAACCGGGAAGTGATTCCCGGCCCGTCCCCCCGCACCGGTAGCCTTGGCTCCGTGATTGACCTTCGCCTGCTTCGTGAGGACCCCGACCGTGTGCGCGCGTCCCAGCGCGCCCGTGGAGAGGATGTCGCGCTCGTCGACTCCCTCCTCTCTGCCGACGAGCGGCGCAGGTCCTCCGGCGTCCGCTTCGACGAGCTGCGCGCCGAGCAGAAGCAGCTCGGCAAGCTGATCCCCAAGGCCGCTCCCGAGGAGCGGGCCGAGCTGCTCAAGCGCGCCGAGCAGCTGAAGGCGGACGTGAAGACCGCCGACGCCGAGCGCGACGCGGCCGACACCGAGACCCAGGAGCTGCTGCTCCGGCTCGGCAACCTCGTCCACCCCGGCGTGCCCGTCGGCGGCGAGGAGGACTTCGTCACGCTGGAGACGCACGGCACGATCCGCGACTTCGGCGCCGAGGGCTTCGCGCCCAAGGACCACCTGGAGCTCGGCCAGCTCCTCGGCGCGATCGACACCGAGCGCGGCGCCAAGGTTTCCGGCTCCCGCTTCTACTTCCTCACCGGCGTCGGCGCCCTCCTGGAGCTGGCCCTGGTGAACGCGGCCATGGCGCAGGCCACCGCTGCGGGCTTCACGCCGATGCTCACCCCCGCGCTGGTGCGCCCCCAGTCCATGGCGGGCACCGGCTTCCTCGGCCAGGCCGCGCAGGACGTGTACCACCTGGACAAGGACGACCTGTACCTGGTCGGCACCTCCGAGGTGGCGCTCGCCGCGTACCACATGGACGAGATCATCGACGCCGACAAGCTGCCGCTGCGGTACGCGGGCTTCTCCCCGTGCTTCCGCCGCGAGGCCGGCTCGCACGGCAAGGACACCCGGGGCATCTTCCGCGTCCACCAGTTCGACAAGGTCGAGATGTTCTCGTACGTCGACCCGGCGGACTCCGAGGCCGAGCACCAGCGCCTGCTGGAGTGGGAGAAGCAGTGGCTGACCTCGCTCGAGCTGCCGTTCCGCGTGATCGACGTGGCCACCGGTGACCTCGGCTCCTCCGCGGCCCGCAAGTTCGACTGCGAGGCGTGGATCCCGACCCAGGGCAAGTACCGCGAGCTGACCTCGACCTCGGACTGCACCGAGTTCCAGTCCCGCCGCCTGTCGATCCGGATGCGCGACGGCAAGCAGGTCAAGCCGCTGGCCACGCTCAACGGCACGCTGTGCGCCGTACCGCGCACCATCGTGGCGATCCTGGAGAACCACCAGCAGGCCGACGGCTCGGTCCGCGTCCCCGAGGTGCTGCGTCCGTACCTCGGCGGTCGTGAGGTGCTGGAGCCGACCGCCAAGTGAGCGACGGACTCCCCTACCGGCTGATCGCCACCGACCT
Organism: Streptomyces sp. NPDC026659; assembly: GCF_040638245.1. NCBI lineage: Bacteria > Bacillati > Actinomycetota > Actinomycetes > Kitasatosporales > Streptomycetaceae > Streptomyces > Streptomyces sp. NPDC026659. The sequence goes on from NZ_JBEZXY010000003.1 coordinate 173,889, forward strand.
CGACGGCACGCTGCTGCGCGGCGACGGCACCATCTCGCCGCGCACCCGCGAGGCGCTCGTCGCCGCCGCGGAGGCGGGCGCCGCGCACATCGTCGTCACCGGCCGTGCCGTCCCCTGGACCCGGCACATCCTGGACGACCTCGGCTACGAGGGCCTGGCCGTCTGCGGCCAGGGCGCCCAGGTCTACGACGCGGGGCAGCACCGTCTGCTGACCTCGGTCACCCTGGACCGGAAGATCGCGGGCGTGGCGCTGGCGAAGATCGAGGCGGAGGTCGGTCCGCTGTACATCGCCGCCAGCCGGGACGGGCTGGACGGCGATGTGCTGGTCGGCCCCGGCTACGCGGTCACCGGCACCCTGCCGAGCACGCCGTTCACCGACGTGTCCGACCTGTGGGCCGCCCCGCTGAACAAGATCTACATCCAGCACCCGCGGCTGAGCAGCGACGAGCTGGCCGAGGCCGCGCAGGGCGCTGCGGGCGGCTTCGTCACCGTCGTCATGGCGGGCGAGGGCATCGTCGAACTGCTGCCGCTCGGCCTGTCCAAGGCCACCGGCCTCTCCCTGGCAGCCCGCCGCCTCGGCCTGAAGGCGGCCGACACGATCGCCTTCGGCGACATGCCGAACGACATCCCCATGTTCGGCTGGGCCGCCCACGGCGTCGCCATGGGCAACGCCCACGAGGACCTGCGCGCGGTGGCCGACGAGGTGACGGCCTCCAACGACGAGGACGGCATCGCGGTCGTCCTGGAGCGGTTGCTCGACGAGCGAGCCTGAACCCTGTCGGGCGGGACCAGGACGGTCCCGCCCGACAGGGTGCGGTCATGCGGAGGATGCACGGATCGAACGTGCGCGGGCTTTGACACCCGACCACGGCTTAGCAAGCCGGTGCCTTGCCACTCGGCCAATCCTCCGGGTGGGCGGCCCACGCGAGAGCGACTTCGCGTGCTCGAAGCGGCCGCCCCGGGCGGCTCCCTGTAAGGAACGGGCTCGACGGTGGGGTAACTACACCGGAGTCCGCCTCGGGCCACCCTGTGGGGAGTCGGACGTACTGCCGTGCAGAGGCATCGTCCGGCTCCTCTCCCGGTTCGGGTGCGCCGGGACGTTCCCGGCGGGGGCAACACCTACTGTGCCCCGGCCCGGAGCGAAGGTGCCACCGAATTAACGGACCGAAGGTGCCACCGGATCAACGGCGCTACCGGCGGCGCCACCTGCGCCGGCGGGCCCGGCTGAAGAACCAGCCCGCGGGCGGTTCGTCCGAGCGCCAAGGCTGCGGCTCGGGCCGCTCCGCGCGCCAGCGGGCGGCGAGCATCCGGGCCCGGGCGGACGGCTCGACGGTGTCGGCGTCCCGGACGAAGTCCTCGTCGAGGACCACGTCGTCCCACGAGCCGGGGCCGTCCCGTCCCGGCTCGTCGTCCTGCGGTGTCCGCTCGGTCATCCGCGCACCCCCGTGCCGTGTCTCAGCGTGCTTCCAGTGTGCCGGGGCAGGAGTGAAGGCCCCGTCAAAGCGCCGGGGCCTTCCTCTTGTTCCTCGCCCTTGTTCCTCGCCCGCTTATTCCTCGCCCGCCAGCGTCAGCGACCGCAGCTTCCACCCCGCGAACCAGGTGGCCGCGACGGTCACCACGATCAGCAGCACGGTGGCCGTCGGCAGCCCCACGTCGGAGGTGATCAGGTCCCCGCCCGCGACCTTGTGGGCGACCGCGAGCGACCACTGCTGGACGCTCAGGGTGCGCGCACCGGACACCAGGGAGCCGAACAGCGCCTCCCAGACCAGCGCGTAGACGAGCCCGAAGACCACCGCGTGCCGCGAGACGGTGCCGAGCAGCAGGAACAGCGCCGAGTAGGCGATGGAGGAGACCAGCGCGGCGATCGTGTAGGCGACGGCGATGTTCTGGCCGTTGCCGTTCAGGATCAGGCCCGCGATCAGGGTCGGGACGGCGGAGAACACCATGGTGACCGCGATGGCGACGATCAGCTTGGTGAAGATGATCGTCGGCCGCTTGAGCGGCTTGGACAGCAGATAGACCACGGAGCCGTCGTCGATCTCCGGTCCGATGGCGCCCGTGCCCGCGATGACGCCGATGATGGGCACCATGGTCGCGAGCGCGAACCCGCCGAGGACGTCGGCGGTCACCTGGTCGTCGGCGCCGGTCAGGGCACGGACGATCGCGGAGATGACGATCAGGAGCAGCGGCAGCACGCCGAGCACGAGGGCCCGGCGGCGGCCGAGCAGGGCCCGGTAGGTGAGCCGGGCGACGGTGGGGTCGTACATCTTGGCCTCCTACGCCGCGACCAGATACGAGAACACGGACTCCAGGGACTCGTCCGACGGCGAGACCGTGTGCAGCCGGATACCCAGGTCACGGGCGACCTTCGGCAGCAGCGTGGTGAAGCGGCCGAAGTCGACGGCCTGGACGAGCAGCGCGTCCTCGGACGTGTCGACCTCGATGCCGGCCGTGGACGCGTCCGCGATGAGCGCGGCCGCGAGGGCCCGGTCGTCGCTGGAGCGCACCAGGTAGCGGTGCGGCCGGTCGGTCATCAGACGGCGGATGCGGCGGAAGTCGCCGCTGGCCGCGTGCCGTCCGGCGACGACGACCTCGATGTGCCGGGCGAGCTGCTCGACCTCCTCCAGGATGTGCGAGGAGAAGAGCACGGTGCGGCCCTCGTCGCCCATGGTGCGCAGCAGGTCCATGAGCTGCATCCGCTGGCGCGGGTCCATGCCGTTGAACGGCTCGTCGAGCAGCAGCAGCGAGGGGTCGTGGACGAGCGCGGAGGCCATCTTCACGCGCTGCCGCATGCCCTTGGAGTACGTGGAGATCTTCCGGTCCTGCGCGTGCTCCATCTCGACCGTGGCCAGGGCGCGCTGCGCCTCCTTGTCGCCGAGGCCGTGCAGTTCGGCGTTGGCGACCACGAACTCGCGCCCGGTGAGGAAGTCGTACATCGCCTCCCGCTCGGGTACGACGCCGATCTCCCGGTAGACGGACTCGTTGCGCCACACCGGGCGGCCGTCCAGGGTGATCGAGCCGGTGGAGGGGGCGAGGAAGCCGCCCATCATGTTGATGAGGGTGGACTTGCCCGCGCCGTTGGGACCGAGCAGACCGGTGACACCGGGGCCGATCGTCATGGTGATGTCGTTGACGGCGACCACGTTGCCGAACCAGCGGGAGACGTGGTCGATGCTGAGGGTCGTCACAGGCTCACCTTCTTGTAGCGGCGCAACAGGAGGCCGTAGCACGCGGCGATCAGACCGAGGACGACGATCAGGTAGACGAAGCCCTCGCCGGTGGACGGGCCGACACCGCTGGGGAACGACGACGCGCCGCCGAGCAGGGCCGACTGGATGCCGTCGATCAGGGTGACCGGGGAGAACAGCCCGATCCACGGCACCGCGCCGCTGTTGCCCTGGGCGTCGGCGATGGCCTGGAGCGTGGAGACCGCGCCGTAGGAGATCGTCATGACGGCGATGACGGCGGCGATGCCGAAGCCGCGGCGCGGGGTGACGGAGGCGATGACCAGGCCGATCCCGGCGAACAGCAGGGAGAGCAGGGCCACCGCGACCACTCCTTGGCCGAACTTCTCGCTCTGGTGGGCCACCCCCATCTTGGCGAGCAGCGCGCCCACGTAGAGCACGAGCAGCGGGCCGCCGGTGAGGATGAACAGGGCCGAGGCGAGCGCCGCGAACTTCGCGAGCACGTAGTCGGCGGTCTCGATCGGCCGCGAGAAGTACAGCGGCACGGTCTTGAAGCGCAGGTCGCGCGAGACCGACTGCGGTGCCTGCGAGGCCACGTACAGGCTGATGACGGCCTGCATGATGATCGCGTACCGGCTGTAGGGGACCGGCAGTTCGTGCGCCTTGGTGGTCACCGCGACGGCGACCATGATGGCCGCGGGCACGCAGATCACCGCGAACAGCAGCATGGGCAGCACCTTGGACTTGGCCGAGCGGCCGAGGCCGTAGGCGCCGCGCAGGGACTGCGAGTAGAGCGAGAGTCGGGCGTAGGCGCGGCCGAGGCGGGGGCCGTCGTAGCCGCGGTAGCCGATGTCGTGGATGCGGGTCTGGTCGCCGGAGGGCGAACCCGCCGACTCGGTGACGGGGTGCTGGGTGGGGTGCTCAACCGCCATGGCCGGCGGCCTCCTTCCGCTGCTCGTCGGCGGTGGTGAACACCTCGGAGATGCGGTGCCTGCGCTGTTCCATGCGCACCAGGCCGAGTCCGAGGTCCGCGACGACGTCGCGCACCAGGTCGTACGTCTCGTCGCCGCTCGCGGTCACCAGGACGATGTGTCCGGCGCCGGGCAGGCCGCCGCCCTCGTCCTCGGTGTCGAGGCCGCGCTTGCCGAGGGCCTCGCGCAGGGCGCGGGTGCCGTCGGGGTGGGTGTCGCTGTCGGTGACCTCGATCGCGAGGGTCGTCGTGGTCTGGGTGAAGTCGGTGGTGGAGCTGGACCGCAGCAGCTTGCCGCCGTCGACGACGACCACGTGGTCGCAGGTGCGCTCCAGCTCGCCGAGCAGGTGCGAGGTGACCAGGACGGAGATGCCGAAGTCGGTGTGGACGCGGCGGATCAGGCCGAGCATCTCGTCACGGCCGACCGGGTCGAGGCCGTTGGTCGGCTCGTCCAGGAAGACGAGGCGCGGGTCGTGCACCAGCGCCTGGGCGAGCTTGACCCGCTGTTTCATGCCGGTCGAGTAGCCGCCGATGGGGCGGTACCGCTCCTCGTAGAGGCCGACATGGCGCAGGGTGTCCGCGGTGCGCTCGCGCGCGGCGGCGGCCGGCAGTCCGGACATGCGGGCCATGTGCACGACGAACTCGGTGGCCGAGACGTCGGGCGGCAGGCAGTCGTGCTCCGGCATGTACCCGACCCGCTCCCGGATGGCGGCGCCCTCGGTCGCCACGTCGAGGCCGAGCACGGTGGCACGGCCCTCCGAGGCGGGGGACAGACCCAGGAGGATCTTGATCAGGGTGGACTTGCCGGCGCCGTTGGCACCGACGAGTCCGGTCACACCGGGTCCGATGTCCACGGACAGCCGGTCGAGAGCGGTCACCCGTGGGTACCGCTTGCTCAGGCTCTCGGTCGCGATCACAGTCACGTCCCCGACGGTAGTGACGCGGGCCACGCCGGTCGTCAGACCTCAGAGCCGTCTTGGAGTCAGTCTCGGGTAGTACGGGGCCCTAGGGGACCGTGCGGGAGACGGGTCCCGGGGGCCGGTGGGCCGGGATCCCTAGGGGTTGCCCCGGTGATCTCCCCTATTGACGCCGCCTCTAACAACTGCGAGATTCAGCGGGGTCGGGAGTGCGGCGCCGGGCGGAGGAGACGTGATGCTGGAAGGTGCGCGCGAGATGCTGGAGGGTGTGCGCGAGCGCCGGATCAGGACCGGCGGGATCGAGCTGTGCGTGGCCGAGCTCGGCGATCCCGCACGGCCGACGGTGGTGCTGGTGCACGGCTACCCGGACAGCAAGGAGGTCTGGTCGGAGGTCGCCGCCCGGCTCTCCCGCGGTTTCCACGTGGTGCTGTACGACGTCCGGGGCCACGGCCGCTCGACCGCGCCGAAGCCGCTGCGCGGCGGCTTCACGCTGGCCAAGCTGACCGACGACTTCCTGGCCGTCGCGGACGCGGTGAGCCCGGACCGGCCGGTCCATCTCGTGGGCCACGACTGGGGATCGGTGCAGTCCTGGGAGTTCGTGACGGTCGCCCGCACCCGGGGCCGTATCGCCTCCTTCACCTCCATGTCGGGGCCGTCCCTGGATCACTTCGGGCACTGGATCAACGCGCGCGTGAAGCGCCCGACGCCTCGCAGGATCGGCCAACTCCTCGGCCAGGGCGCCAAGTCCTGGTACGTGTACCTGCTGCACACCCCCGTGCTGCCCGAACTCGCCTGGCGCGGCCCGCTCGGCAGGCGCTGGCCGGGGATCCTCCAGCGGGCGGAGAAGGTCCCGGCCGACGGCTACCCGACCGGCTCCCTGCCCTCGGACGCGGCCAACGGCGCCTGGCTCTACCGGGACAACGTCCGTGCCCGGCTGCGCAAACCGCGCCCGGACGCCCACGCGCATGTGCCGGTGCAGCTGATCACGCCCGAGGGCGACGCGTTCCTCTCCCCGCAGCTCTACGACGACTTGGAGCAGTGGGTGCCCCGGCTGGTCCGGCGCGTACTCCCGGCCAAGCACTGGATTCCGCGCACCCGCCCCGATCAACTCTCCCTGTGGATCACCGAATTCGTGGAATCGGTCGAGGAGGGCGGCCCGGCTGCCGTGCCCGACGGCCGCCATGGTGACCGTTTCGCCGGGCAGTTGGCGCTGATCACCGGTGCGGGCGACGGCATCGGCCGGGCCACGGCGTTCGCCTTCGCGGCGGCCGGCGCGCGCGTGGTGGCCGTGGACCGCGACCCGGAAGCGGCCGCCCGCACGGCCGAACTCGCCCTGTCACTGGGGGCGTCGGGGGCATGGGCGGAGTCGGTGGACGTCTCCGACGAACAGGCCGTGGAGAAGCTGGCCGGGAGAGTGCACAGCGAACACGGTGTGGTGGACGTGCTGGTGAACAGCGCGGGCGTCGACCTCCCGGACTCCCTTCTCACCGCCTCCACCGACGACTGGCGGGCGGCGCTGAAGGCCAACTTGTTCGGCACACTGCACAGTTGCCGTCTCTTCGGGGCGCACATGGTGGAGCGCGGGCAGGGCGGCCACGTCGTCAATGTCGGTTCGACCGTGACGGATCTTTCGGATCGCCTGCGCGCCGAACTGTCCGTGCACGACATTGGAGTTACGGCCGCCCCTACAGCTCCCGGCGTCAACTGGCCGTCGGAGAAGGCCGCGAGCTCGATCCTCGACGCCGTGGCACAGAACAAGCCAACTGTCGCGAAAAGGGCGTCAGTTGTCCACAGGATCACCAACTTCCTTGTGGATAAGTGAACTTAACTGTGGATCAAACCTCAGAATGAAAATCGAGTGCGTGACCTACGTCTCTTCATGTAAATCAGGGAATCGGGAAAGAAGGTAACCAGACCAAACAGGAAAGGGGGAATGTAAGGAAATATGGATGACAGACGCACTGTAAAGCTGTCGAAGTACCTCGCGAAGCACCTGCGCCATCAGCCCGAGCGCATCGGACTCACGCTGGACGCGGGCGGCTGGGTCGAGATCGACGCCCTCATGACGGCGGCCGCCGCGCACGGCTTCCGGTTCACGCGCGAGGAACTCGACCATGTCGTGGCCGTCAACGACAAGAAGCGCTACGCGGTCGACGGCACCCGCATCCGCGCCAGCCAGGGCCACACCGTGGACGTCGACCTGGGGCTTCCCCCGGCCACCCCGCCGCCGTACCTGTACCACGGCACCGTCGCCCGCGCCCTGGACGCGATCCGCACGGAGGGGCTGCGGCCCATGAGCCGCCACGACGTCCATCTCTCGGCCGACCGCGAGACGGCCACCCGGGTCGGCTCCCGGCGCGGCCGCCCGGTCGTCCTCCCGGTGGACGCCGCCGCCATGCACCGCGACGGCCATGTCTTCCGCGTCAGCGCGAACGGGGTCTGGCTGACGGAGGCGGTCCCGGCGCGGTATCTGCGGTTCACCGAGGCGCGCTGACCGGGCCCGGGGCGCTTTCACGGGCGTCCGGGCCCTGTTCACGGGCCACGTAGGCTCGACGCCATGAGTCTGCGTCTGAGCACCGTGATCCTTCCCGTCGACCGCTGGAACGAGGGCGGCCGTGCCAAGTGGCAGCGCGCGGAGGACCTGGGCTTCCACGCCGCGTACACCTACGACCACCTGTCGTGGCGCGCCTTCCGCGACGGCCCCTGGTTCGGTGCGGTGCCCACGCTGACCGCGGCGGCGGCCACGACCTCGCGGCTGCGGCTGGGCACGCTCGTCACCTCCCCCAACTTCCGGCACCCGGTGACCCTCGCCAAGGACCTGATCTCCCTGGACGACGTCTCCGACGGCCGGATCACCCTCGGCATCGGCGCGGGCGGCATCGGGTTCGACGCGACCGCGCTCGGCCAGGAGCCGTGGACGCCGCGTGAGCGCGCCGACCGGTTCGCGGAGTTCGTGGCCCTGCTCGACCGGCTGCTCAGCGAGGACGCGGTCACCGAGGAGGGCCGGTTCTACTCGGCCGTCGAGGCCCGCAACATCCCCGGCTGTGTGCAGCGGCCCCGGCTGCCCTTCGCGGTGGCGGCCACCGGCCCGCGCGGCCTGCGCCTGGCGGCGCGGTACGGGCAGGCGTGGGTGACCACGGGCGACCCGAAGCTGTACGAGAACGGCACCCCCGAGCAGTCGGTCGAGGCGCTGCGCGGCCAGCTGGCCAGGCTGGGCGAGGCGTGCGCGGAGGCCGGCCGGGACGTGGCCGAGCTGGACAAGATCCTGCTCACCGGCTTCACCCCCGACCGCAGTGGGCCGCTCCAGTCGCTGGACGCGTTCGTGGACTTCGCGGGCCGCCACCGGGAGCTGGGCTTCTCCGAGATCGTCGTCCACTGGCCCGTCCCGGACTCCGACTTCGCCGCCGACCAGAAGGTCTTCGAGCGGATCGCGATGGAGGCGGCCGCGCAGCTGGGCTGACGGGAGTGGTCCGGCGGGGTGGGCCGGCGAGGCTGGGCTGGGCCGGCGGGGCAGAACCGGAGTGGCGGGCGGGGCAGCGGGGCTGGACCGGCAAGGACGGGCCGACGAAGCGGACGGGAGAGTCGGCCCGACAGGCATCAGCCGTGGCCGGATGTGACCCGATCTGACCCCAACCGCGCCTCATATGTGCGGAGTCCCGCACGACCGTGCGCGCATATGCGCGAGAATGGCCGGGTGACCTCAGCGACCAGACAGCCGGGGACGCCCCCGGTATCACCCGCGTTCCCGGCCCCGCTCGGACAAGGAGGCACCGTAGGCCCGCCGCCCCGGCTGATCGCCACCGACCTCGACGGCACCCTGCTGCGCGACGACAAGACGGTCTCCGCGCGGACCGTCGCCGCGCTCGCCGCGGCCGAGGAGGCGGGGGTGGAGGTCTTCTTCGTCACCGGCCGCCCGGCCCGCTGGATGGACGTGGTCGCCGATCACGTCCACGGCCACGGCCTCGCGATCTGCGGCAACGGCGCCGCCGTGGTCGACCTGCACGGCGGCCCCGGCGCCCATCGGTTCGTCTCGGTGCGCGAGCTGACCCGGCAGAGCGCGCTCGACGCGGTGGGGCTGCTGCGCGAGGCGGCACCGGGCACGGTGTTCGCCGTCGAGCAGACCTACGGCTTCCACCAGGAGCCCGCGTATCCCAAGCTGCACATGGAGATCCCGGACAACCTGCTGCCCGCCGAGGAGCTGCTCGCGCCGGACGGCCCGGACGCCGACCAGCCCGTCCTCAAGATCCTCGCCTACCACCCGGAGCTGGACCCGGACGCGTTCCTCACCACGGCCCGTATCGCGATCGGCGGCCACGCCAACGTCACCCGCTCCAGCCCCAGCGCGCTCCTCGAACTGAGCGGCGCCGGGGTCTCCAAGGCCAGCACCCTGGCGCTGTGCTGCGCCGAGCGGGGCATCTCGCCCGAGGAGGTCGTCGCCTTCGGCGACATGCCCAACGACCTGGAGATGCTGACCTGGGCCGGGCGCTCCTACGCGATGGGCAACGCCCACCCCGACGTCCTCGCCGCGGCCACCGGCCGTACGGTCGCCAACACCGAGGACGGGGTGGCGGTCGTGATCGAGCGGCTGCTCGCCGACCGCCTCTGACCATCCCCTAGGGGGTGTCTCCTCGATCTTCGCGGGCCCGCGGTGCCTGGCACGGCACCTCGCCGCACGGCCGAATCGCCCAAGTACGTCCAGTACGAGGCCGACTCGACCGCACGCCGAGGCACCGCACCAGACGCCGCGGGCTGATCCACGAAGATCGAGGAGACACCCCCTAGCCGGCCACCACCAGCGTCTCCGCCTCGGCCTCGCGCCGCGCCATCGCGCGCAGCGGGCCGTCGGCGGAGACCAGCTCCGCGTACGGGCCGCGCTGCACGACCCGGCCCGCGTCCAGCACGAGGACCTCGTCCACCGCGTCGAGACCGGCGAGCCGGTGCGTGATCAGCAGGGTGGTCCGGCCCTCGGTGGCGGCCAGCAGGTCCGCCGTGAGCGCGTCGGCAGTCGGCAGGTCCAGGTGCTCGGCGGGCTCGTCCAGCACCAGCACCGGGAAGTCCGCGAGCAGGGCCCGCGCCAGCGCGAGCCGCTGCCGCTGGCCCCCGGAGAGCCGGGCGCCGTGCTCTCCGACCAGCGTGTCCAGGCCCTCGGGCAGCTCGTCCACCCAGTCGAGGAGGCGGGCCCGCAGCAGGACGTCGCGCAGTTCGGCCTCGGTCGCGTCCTTCCGCGCCAGCAGCAGGTTCTCCCGCACGGTGCTGTCGAAGAGGTGGGCGTCCTGGGCACACAGCCCGACCAGCCTGCGCACGTCGTCGCCGTCCAGCTCGTCCGCCGCGACACCGGCCAGCGTGTAGCTGCCCGCGCGCGGGTCGAGGAAGCGCAGCAGCACCTGGGCGAGGGTGGTCTTGCCCGAGCCCGACGGTCCGACCACGGCGATCCGGCGGCCCTGCTCCAGCGTGAGGTCGAGTCCGGCGAACGCGTCGCCGTGCTGTCCCTCGTACCGGGCGCTGAGGTCGCGCACCACGACCGGGAACGGCGAGGCGGGGGCCTGCCGGGGCTCCTCCGGCTCGCGCACGGGCACCGGGGCGTCCAGGACCTCGTACACGCGCTCCGCGCTGCGCCGCACCCGCTGCCGGTAGCGCGCGGCGAGCGGCAGCCCGAGAACGGCCTCGAAGGCGGCCAGGGGGGTGAGGACGATGACGGCCATCGCGACGCCGTGCAGGCGGCCCGAGGCGACCCCGGTGGCGCCGACCAGCGCGGCGGCGGCGACGGTGAGTCCGCAGATCAGCGCGGTCAGTCCGTCACCGAGGGCGGTGATCCCGGCCGCGCGCGAAGCGATCTTCGTGAGCGTGCCGTCCGCGCGCCGGGCCGCGTCCGTACGGGCGGGCAGCGCACCGGCCACGGTCAGCTCGGCGGTGCCGGTGAGCACGTCGGTCACGCGGGTCGACAGCTCGCCCCGCGCCGGGGCGAGGCGGCGCTCGGTGCGCCGGGCGACCGACGCGGTGAGCAGGGGCACGCCCACGCCCGCGAGGAGCAGGCCCGCCGCCAGGACGGCCCCGGCCTCGGGCAGCAGCCACGCTGTGAAGCCGACCGAGGCGGCGGAGACGACGACCGCGACACCGGTGGGCATCAGCCAGCGCAGCCAGTAGTCCTGGAAGGCGTCCACGTCGCTGACCAGTCGGCTGAGCAGGTCGCCGCGCCGGGTGGTCCGCAGCCCGGCGGGCGCCAGCCGCTCCAGGCGCCGGTAGACGGCGACCCGGGTGTCGGCGAGCATCCGCAGCACCGCGTCGTGCGAGACCAGCCGCTCGGTGTACCGGAAGACGGCCCGCCCGATGCCGAAGAACCGCGTCGCGGTCACGGCCACCAGCAGATAGAGCACCGGCGGTTCCTGCGAGGCCCGCGAGATCAGCCAGCCGGAGGTCGCCATCAGGCCGACCGCGCAGCCGAGCGCCAGGCTGCCGAGGACCAGGGCGAAGGCGAGGCGACCGTAGCGGGGCGCGGCCAGTGCCCGGACCCGGGCCAGGACGTGCCTCGGGCGGCTGCCGTTCGCCGTCGCGGGCGGGACCGGCATGCCGTCCGCGTCGAGCGGCCCGCTGTCCGGCAGGTCCGCGAGGGTGGTGGCGGCCGCGGCGGGCTCGGGCACATGGGCGTCGAGCGCGGTGGCGGCCAGTTCCGGAGGGATCACCTCGGCCATGACGGGAGCGGCCTCGGAGGGGGCCGGGGCCGCCAGCCGGACCACCCGGTCGGCCACTTCGAGGAGCGCGGGCCGGTGCACGACCAGGAGGACCGTGCGGCCCACGGCGAGCCGCCGGACCGCCGCCACGACGTCCGCCTCCGTGGCGCCGTCCAGGGCGGCCGTGGGCTCGTCCAGGAGCAGTACGGGCCGGTCCGCGAGGAAGGCGCGGGCGAGCGCGAGCCGCTGGCGCTGACCGGCGGACAGCCCCGCCCCGTCCTCGCCCAGCACCGTCTCGGCACCTGCGGGCAGCGCGTCGACGAAGTCCAGGGCACCCGCGTCCGCGAGGGCCTGGCGCACGGCCGCGTCGTCGGCGTCGGGGCGGGCCAGCCGGACGTTCTCGGTGATGGTGCCCGCGTAGACGTGCGGCCGCTGCGGCACCCAGGCGATCCGTGAGCGCCACTGCTCGAGGTCGAGGTCCGCGAGATCCGCCCCGCCGATCCGGACCTGCCCCGCGGTGGGGCGTACGAAGCCGAGCAGGACGTTGAGCAGGGTGGTCTTGCCGGCGCCGCTGGGGCCGACCAGCGCGACGGTCTCCCCGGGTTCGACGGCGAAGGACACGTCGGCCACGGCGTCCGTCGAGCGGCCCGGGTAGCGGACGGTCACGGAGTCGAAGGAGAGCGCGCCCTCGGGCACCCGGCCGGTGCCGGACGCCGGGACGGGGGTCTCCAGCACGGCGAAGATCTCCTCCGCCGCTGCCAGGCCCTCGGCCGCCGCGTGGTACTGGGCTCCGACCTGGCGCAGCGGGAGGTACGCCTCGGGCGCCAGCACCAGAATGACCAGGCCGATGTACAGGTCCATGCTGCCGTGCACCAGGCGCATACCGATGGTCACGGCGACCAGGGCGACCGAGAGCGTGGCCAGCAGTTCCAGGGCGAAGGACGAGATGAAGGCGATCCGTAGGGTCCGCATGGTGGCCTGGCGGTATTCGCCGGTGATCCGGCGGATGGACTCGGCCTGCGCCTTGGCCCGGTTGAAGACCTTCAGCGTGGGCAGCCCCGCCACCACGTCCAGGAAGTGGCCGGAGAGCCGGGACAGCAGCCCCCACTGCCGGTCCATCCGGTACTGGGTGGCCCAGCCGATCAGCATCATGAAGATCGGGATGAGCGGCAGGGTGATGACGATGATCGCCGCCGACACCCAGTCCTCGGTGACGATCCGCGCCAGGACGGCCACGGGCACGACCACCGCGAGCCCCAGCTGCGGAAGGTAGCGCGAGAAGTAGTCGTCGAGGGCGTCGACCCCGCGCGTGGCCAGCGTGACCAGCGAACCGGTGCGCTGGCCGCTCAGCCACCCGGGGCCGAGCGTGGCGGCCCGCTCGACCAGCCGCTCCCGCAGCTCCGACTTCACCGCCGCGCTGGCCCGGTGGGCCGCCAGCTCGGTGAGCCAGGAGACCAGCGCCCGCCCACAGGCGACGGCGACCAGCAACCCGAGGGGTGTGACCAGCTCGGAAGCGGTCTTGCCCTGCTGGAAGGCGCCCACCACGACTTCGGCGATGAGCATCGCCTGGGCGATGACCAGCCCGGCGCCGAGTGCGCCCAGGACAACGACCGCCACCAGGAAGAGACGCGTGGCGCCCGCATAGCGCAGGAGGCGGGGATCGATCGGTTTCACGTGAAACGTGTCCTTCAGTCCCGAGAGTGTGTTTCACGTGAAACATACCCTTGGGACGCTCAGTGTGCGGTGTCGGCGATGTGTTGCGTACCGATGCGCTTACGGAACACCCAGTAGGTCCAGCCCTGGTAGAGCAGCACGAGCGGCGTGGCGATCACGGCGCACCAGGTCATGATCCGCAGGGTGTACGGGCTCGAAGAGGCGTTGGTGACGGTCAGGCTCCAGTCTCCGTCGAGCGTGGACGGCATGACGTTCGGGAAGAGCGACAGGAAGAGCATCGCGACGACCGCCACGATGGTCACCCCGGACAGCGCGAACGCCCATCCCTCCCGTCCCGCACCGGTGGCCACGAGGGCTGCCGTCAGCGCGGCGACCGTGACGATCAGCGCCGCGAGGCTGGAGACGTCACCGCTGTGGGCCTGCGTCCACAGCAGGAAGCCGAGCGCAGGCACAGCGGTGACGAGACCGGCCCGCAGGGCCAGCCGACGCGCCCGTACCCGGATGTCCCCGACCGTCTTGAGCGCCGCGAAGACCGCGCCGTGGAAGATGAACAGCGTGAGCGTCACCACACCGCCGAGCAGTGCGTAGGGGTGGAAGAGATCCCCGAGGCCGCCGACGTACTCGAAGTGCCGGTCGATCTTCACCCCGTACGCGATGTTGCCGAAGGTCACGCCCCAGAGGAAGGCCGGGAGCAGCGAGGTCCAGAAGATCGCCCACTCCCAGTTGCGCTGCCAGTTCTCCTCGGGTCGCTTGGCCCGGTACTCGAAGGCGACGCCCCGGACGATCAGACAGACCAGGATCACCAGCAGGGGCAGATAGAAGCCGGAGAAGAGGGTGGCGTACCACTCCGGGAAGGCGGCGAAGGTCGCACCGCCCGCCGTGAGCAGCCACACCTCGTTGCCGTCCCAGACGGGACCGATGGTGTTGATCAGCACCCGGCGCTCGGCCCGGTCGTGGGCGAGGAGCCGGGTGAGGATGCCGATCCCGAAGTCGAACCCCTCCAGGAAGAAGTAGCCGGTCCACAGGACGGCGATCAGGACGAACCAGATGTCGTGAAGATGCATGACTGTTCCCCCGGCCTAGTACGAGAAGGCCATCGGCTTGTCGGCGTCACGGAGATCGCCGCCAATCCTGGTGGGCGGGTTGAGGTCGGCCTCGGTCAGCTCGGGCGGACCGGCCTTGGCGTACTTGGCGAGCAGCCGGACCTCGATGACGGCGAGGATCGCGTAGAGCGCGGTGAAGACGGCCATCGAGATGACGACCTCGGCCTGGGAGACGCCGGGGGAGACCGAGTGGCGGGTCTGCAGGACGCCGTAGACGGCCCAGGGCTGGCGGCCGGTCTCGGTGAAGATCCAACCCCAGGAGTTGGCGATCAGCGGGAAGGCCAGTGTCCAGACGGCGATGCGCCAGAACCAGGTGCCGAGCTTCGGGCCGAGCGCCTTGTGGGGGAGGAGGACCAGGTGCGGCACCTCGTCCTCGCCGACCCGGAGATGCTGGGGGAGCAGGAACTTCTTGCGGGTCAGCCAGAGTCCGGCGATCCCGAGGGTGAAGGAGAACATGCCGAAGCCGATCATCCAGCGGAAGCCCCAGAAGGCGACCGGGATGTTGGGCCGGTAGTCACCGGGCCCGAACCGCTGCTGCTCGGCCTTGTTCACGTCGTTGATGCCGGGCACGTAGGACGAGAAGTCGTCGTTGGCGAGGAAGGACAGCAGGCCGGGGATCTCGATGGCGACGGTGTTGTGGCCCTTCTGCACGTCGCCGTAGGCGAAGATCGAGAAGGGGGCGGGCTTCTGACCGTCCCACAGGGCCTCGGCGGCGGCCATCTTCATCGGCTGCTGCTTGAACATGACCTTGCCGAGCACGTCTCCGCTGACCGCGGTGAGCAGTCCAGCGACGACCACGGTGACCAGACCGAGGCGCAGCGAGGTCTTCATCACGCGGATGTGCCTGCGGCGGGCCAGATGGTAGGCGGCGATGCCCACCATGAAGGCGCCACCGGTCAGGAAGGCCGCGGCCAGGGTGTGGAACGCCTGGCTGAGCGCGGTGTTCTGGAAGAGCACGGCCCCGAAGTCGGTCAGCTCCGCACGGCCCTTGGCCTTGTCGATCCGGTAGCCGACGGGGTGCTGCATCCAGGAGTTGGCCGCGAGGATGAAGTACGCCGACAGGATCGTGCCGAGCGAGACCATCCATATGCAGGCCAGGTGGATCTTCTTGGGGAGCTTGTCCCAGCCGAAGATCCACAGTCCGATGAAGGTGGACTCGAAGAAGAAGGCGATCAGGGCCTCGAAGGCGAGCGGGGCGCCGAAGATGTCACCGACGAAGCGCGAGTAGGCCGACCAGTTCATGCCGAACTGGAACTCCTGCACGATGCCGGTGACGACACCCATGGCTATGTTGATCAGGAAGAGCTTGCCCCAGAACTTCGTCGCCCTGAGGTACACCTCCTTCCCCGTGCGCACCCATGCCGTCTGGAGCCCCGCGGTGAGGGCGGCCAGGGAGATCGTGAGCGGAACGAAGAGAAAGTGGTAGACGGTGGTGATGCCGAACTGCCAGCGCGCCAGGGTCTCCGGCGCCAGAGCCAGTTCCACGTCGTCACTCTCCTAACTCCACCGTGACACACGGTGGGGTTTGCCCTTTTTGTCTAGTGCATATGGGGCTATTGGGACCGCGCTTGTGAAAGCGTTCACATTCACAAGCCATTATGACGTACGCGCCTTCGATATCCGATAGGGGGTCAGCCACCAATACGACAGCCCCTCCTGGCACCGGACGCGCCAACGGCTGGGGCCCCGCACACGGCGGGGCCCACAGGAACGCTTCGGTACCGCTTACGGCGATCCGCTCAGTCCTTCTCGCGGAACGCCTCCGCCACCTTCAGGAAGATGTCGTTCGCCTCGGTCTCCCCGATCGTCACCCGGACTCCCTCGCCCGCGAACGGCCGGACCACCACACCGTGCCGCTCGCACGCCTCGGCGAACTCCGCGGTGCGCTCCCCCAGCCGCAGCCACACGAAGTTCGCCTGGCTCTCCGGCACGGTCCAGCCCTGGGCGCGCAGCGCCTCCGACACGCGCTGGCGCTCGCACACCAGCGAGCCCACCCGGCCCAGCAGTTCGTCCTCCGCCTGCAGCGAGGCGATCGCCGCCTCCTGCGCGATCTGGCTGACCCCGAACGGCACCGCCGTCTTGCGCAGCGCCGCCGCCACCGGCTCGTGGGCGATCGCGAAGCCGACCCGCAGCCCGGCGAGGCCGTACGCCTTGGAGAAGGTGCGCAGCACGCAGACGTTCGGCCGCTCCCGGTACAGCTCGACCCCGTCGGGCACCTCCGGGTCGCGGATGAACTCCCGGTACGCCTCGTCCAGCACCACCAGCACATTGGCGGGCACCCGGTCGAGGAACCGTTCCAGCTCGGCGCGCCGGACCACCGTGCCGGTCGGGTTGTTGGGGTTGCACACGAAGATCAGCCGCGTCCGGTCGGTGATCGCGTCGGCCATCGCGTCCAGGTCGTGCACATCGCCGTCCGTCAGCGGCACCCGGACCGACCGGGCACCGCTGATCTGCGTGATGATCGGGTACGCCTCGAAGGAGCGCCAGGCGTAGATCACCTCGTCGCCGGGCCCGCTGGTCGCCTGGACCAACTGCTGGGCCACGCCCACCGAGCCGGTGCCCGTGGCGATGTGGGACACCGGGACACCGAAGCGCTCGGCCAGCTCGCTCATGAGCGCGGTGCAGGCCATGTCCGGGTAGCGGTTGAACTCGGCGACGGCGGCGGTGACCCGCTCCATGACGCCGGGCAGCGGGGGATAGGGGTTCTCGTTGGAGGAGAGCTTGTAGGCGGCCTGACCGCCGACCGCGGCGGGCCTGCCCGGCTTGTAGGTGGGGATACCCTCCAGCTCGGCGCGCAGCTTGGGGCTCGTCTCGCTCACCGCAGTCCTCCTCGCGACCACCGGCGGACCGTCGATGCCGCCGGCTTCCAATACTCCTCACCTTAAGAGGATTCGGCGCGGTTGCGTACCTTCGCGACGCGGGCTCCGTCGGCCGCGCGGGGCGTCCGGACCGGGGCTCTCCCTGGGGGGCGCACCGTACGTCTGGCCGTGCGCCGGTGGCTCGCGCCGTGGCGCGCATCCCTCGTGCAGGTGAGTTGAGACCTCTTCGAAACATCGGGCAGTCGGCAGGTCCACACGCGTGGATAAGTCACGTCTCGCCATCGAATCGATCAACTACCTTGTTTTCCTATGCAGTTATGTACTGACGACCATGCAGAAACGTGCCTGTCAACGCGTGCATATGCGTCCGCACTACCCCACCGCCTGAGCCCTACTATCGGCACGCCATGACAGCAGCAGGGAAGCACCAGGTGAGCCGCGCGGAAACCTCACGACGAGGCAGCCGACCGAGCCGGGCGGGCATCAGAGACGTGGCCGCCGCCGCCGGGGTCTCCATCACGACCGTCTCCGACGCCCTCAACGGCAAGGGTCGGCTCCCGGATGCCACCCGGCGCCATGTCCGCGAGGTGGCCGACCGGCTGGGCTATCGCCCGTCGGCCGCCGCCCGCACCCTCCGTACGGGCAAGTCCGGCCTCATCGGCCTGACCGTGACCACGTACGGGGATGAACCTTTCACCTTCACCGAGTTCGCGTACTTCGCCGAGATGGCCCGGGCGGCCACCTCCGCCGCGCTCGCCCGTGGCTACGCGCTCGTCATCCTCCCGGCCACCTCGCGCCACGACGTGTGGTCCAACGTGGCCCTCGACGGCACGGTCGTCATCGACCCCTCCGACCAGGACCCGGTCGTCAGCGAACTGGTCCGGCAGGGCTTACCGGTCGTCTCCGACGGCCGCCCGGCGGGATCGCTCCCCGTCACCGCCTGGGTCGACAACGACCACGAGGCCGCCGTCCTCGGCATCCTCGACCATCTCGCCGCCGCGGGCGCCCGCCGGATCGGCCTGCTCACCGGCACCACGACGGACACGTACACCCATCTGTCGACCACCGCCTATCTGCGCTGGTGCGAGCGCGTCGGCCAGGACCCGGTGTACGAGGCGTACCCGGCACACGACCCGTGCGCGGGCGCCGTCGCCGCCGACCGGCTCCTCGCCCGCCCCGACCGGCCGGACGCCGTCTACGGCCTCTTCGACCCCAACGGCACCGACCTCCTGGCCGCCGCCCGCCGCTACGGCCTGCGCGTCCCCGACGACCTGCTGCTGGTGTGCTGCAGCGAGTCCACGGTGTACGCGACCACCGAGCCGCCCATCACCACCCTCTCCCTCAAGCCCCGCCGCATCGGCACGGCCGTGGTCCAGCTCCTCATCGACGCCATCGAGGGAGTCGACTCCGACCACCCGGTCGAACAGGTCATACCGACGGAACTGATCGTGCGCACCTCGTCGCAGCGGCGCCCCCCGCGGACGACGGTGAGCCCGCCCCGAACGCCGGAGAAGGGGTAGCCGGTCCTCGGCGTGGCCCGGCCGACCCGCCCGGCGGGCCCACGCCGACAACCGGTCGAACTCATGCCCAATCGGCGTGAAAGCCACGATGAACTGGCGTCTTGTTCGGATTCACCACCCCTGGGTCGTCACATGGCGCGACGCTCATTCCTATGATGGGCCCACGACACCGCGGGCCGCTGCGACCAGGCAGTCCGAAGCGGTGCAGCTGCGGCGCGATGGTGGAGGGGTCTGATGACTCAGGGGGCCGGTCAGGGGACCGAGGTGGAGCGCACGGAGACGGTGCGCGACTTCCGGGTGCCCGCGTACGTCCATGAGACCGGTCCGTATCCGCATCCCGGCAACGTGGTCCCGGCCGACGAGGACTTCCCCGACGGCTACACGCCCACCCAGCGCGACCTGCCCGTCATCCAGCGCGGCGACACCATCCAGCTCCCCGTCGACCCGGACGCCGCGCACGCGCCCCGGGAGAACGCGGGCCCCGGCCCGCTGTACGTCGTCGGCGACGTCCACGGCTATCTGGACGAGCTGCTCGCCGCCCTGCGCGAGCAGGGACTGATCGACGACGCGGGCCAGTGGTGCGCGGGCACCGCCCGGCTCTGGTTCCTCGGCGACTTCACCGACCGGGGTCCGGACGGCATCGGCGTGATCGACCTGGTGATGCGGCTGTCCGCCGAGGCGGCCGCCGCCGGCGGCTACTGCAAGGCCCTCATGGGCAACCACGAACTGCTGCTCCTGGGCGCCAAGCGGTTCGGCGACACCCCGGTCCACTCCAGCGCGGGCACGGCCACCTTCCAGGCCGCCTGGCTGCTCAACGGCGGCCAGAAGACCGACATGGACCGCCTCCAGGACCACCATCTCCAGTGGATGGCACGCCTCGACGCCGTCGAGTCGGCCGACGGCTATCTGCTGCTCCACTCGGACACCACCGCCTATCTCGACTACGGCGACTCGATCGAGGCCGTCAACGACACGGTCCGCGAGACCCTGACGCGCAACAGCGTGGACGAGGTCTGGGACCTGTTCCGCAAGTTCACCAAGCGCTTCTCGTTCCGCGACGAGGGCGGCGCGGACGCCGTGCGCTCCCTTCTCGATACGTACGGCGGCACCCGGGTCGTTCACGGCCACAGCCCCATTCCTTATCTGCTCGGCCATGTCGGCTCCGAGGAGGACGAGGAGGACAGCCGCCCGCACGTCGAGGGACCGCACGTCTACGCCGAGGGACTCGCCATCGCCATGGACGGCGGCGTGACCATGGCCGGAAAGCTGCTGGTCCGGCAACTCCCCCTGGACGCCTGAGGGTTGGGCCGACTAAACCGGTCCGGGTCGGCCGGACACCGGACCGGGCCTCAATTTCCGACAACCCCCTGTCACCTTGAGCCTTGACGGCTCTACCATCGGTTTATCCGTAGCAGGCTCCCCTCCGTTTCTGCCCGACGGCTCGCCGCCATGCGAGCCCCCAGCCCTACGGAGCATCGGGGGATGCACATGAACAGCGTTCCGCAGCACCTGCTGAACGAGGACCGCCAGGAATTCGAGCGGCTCCTCGATGAGGCGCTGCGCTCCGCGCCACAACGCCCGGAACTGTCCGCCATGGGTCAGCGGCTCAACCCCGAACAACTGCGCACCATGGCGCTGGGCGCCATCGTGCTCATCACGGCCGCCGCGGCCACCGAGTACCAGCACTACGTGAAGGTCCGCGAGGAACTGCGCCACCCGGCGCCGTCCCCCGAATCCCAGGCCGAGGCCGGTTCCGCCGACCCGGGCCCGGGCACGCTGGGCCTCGCCGCGACGACGCTCGGGGAGGCAGCCGAGACCGCCGGTGCGGGCGCGATCGCGGTGATAGCCGTGCTCGCACCCGTCCTCGCCGGGACCGCGGCCGCCATATTCCTGCTCGTCGGTTACCTCCTGAAGGTGCTGGTCCCCGGTCAGGCCTTCGCCCGGACCCTGATAGCGGCGGGCTGGGTCTTCGGCGCCGTGACCGCCGCCGCGATCCTGGTCGCCGCCGTGGGGCTGCTGCTCACCGCCCTGCGCAACAAGGCGACCGCCGAGGCGGGTGCCTACGACGAGGCCGACCGGGCGGTGGCCGAGGCCAGAGCCGCCTGGCGGGACGCCCTGCTGGAGCGCGGCATCCTGCCCTTCCTCAGGGAGGCCCTGGACCGGCCGGGCGCGGTGACCCCGTACCCGGCCCAGCCCGCCGCCCCGACCGGAAGGATGCCGCGCCTGGGCTACGACCGCCCCGGCTTCAGCAGCCCGCACGACGGACCGGTCTCCGACCGGCCGCGCTTCTCCAGCCCGGACTACACGAGCCCCGACTTCGGCGGACCCGAGCATCAGCCGGAGTAGACGCCGGCCGTCCCCGGCGTCACCCGGCTGTCACTCGGCGATGGGCAGATAGACCCGGTTGCCCGTGGCCGCGAACTCCTCGGCCTTGCGCGCCATGCCCTCCTCGATCTCGGCCTTGCTGCCGCCGTGTTCGCGCCGGATGTCCTGCGAGATCTTCATGCTGCAGAACTTCGGCCCGCACATGGAGCAGAAGTGAGCCGTCTTGGCGGGCTCGGCGGGCAGCGTCTCGTCGTGGAACTCCCGTGCCGTGTCCGGGTCCAGGGCGAGGTTGAACTGGTCCTCCCACCGGAACTCGAAGCGGGCGTCGGACAGCGCGTCGTCCCACTCCTGCGCGCCGGGATGCCCCTTGGCGAGGTCCGCCGCGTGGGCGGCGATCTTGTAGGTGATGACGCCGGTCTTCACGTCGTCCCGGTTGGGCAGGCCCAGGTGCTCCTTGGGCGTGACGTAGCAGAGCATCGCCGTCCCCCACCAGGCGATCATCGCCGCGCCGATACCGGAGGTGATGTGGTCGTACGCCGGGGCGATGTCGGTGGTCAGCGGGCCGAGCGTATAGAACGGGGCTTCATCGCAGATCTCCTGCTGAAGGTCGATGTTCTCTTTGATCTTGTGCATCGGGACGTGACCGGGGCCCTCGATCATCGTCTGTACGTGGAAACGCCTGGCGATGCGGTTGAGTTCCCCGAGCGTGCGCAATTCCGCGAACTGCGCCTCGTCGTTGGCGTCCGCGATGGAACCGGGCCGCAGACCGTCGCCCAGCGAGTAGGTGACGTCGTAGGCGGCGAGGATCTCGCAGAGCTCCTCGAAGTTCTCGTACAGGAACGACTCCTTGTGGTGCGCCAGGCACCAGGCCGCCATGATCGAGCCGCCGCGCGAGACGATGCCGGTCTTGCGGTTCGCCGTCAGCGGGACGTACGGCAGCCGCACGCCCGCGTGGACCGTCATGTAGTCCACACCCTGCTCGGCCTGCTCGATCACGGTGTCCTTGTAGATCTCCCAGGTCAGTTCCTCGGCCCTGCCGTCCACCTTCTCCAGGGCCTGGTAGAGCGGCACCGTGCCGATCGGCACGGGGGAGTTGCGCAGCACCCACTCGCGCGTGGTGTGGATGTTGCGGCCGGTGGAGAGATCCATGACCGTGTCGGCGCCCCAGCGGGTCGCCCAGGTCATCTTCTCCACCTCCTCCTCGATGGAGGACGTGACGGCGGAGTTGCCGATGTTGGCGTTGACCTTCACCAGGAACCGCTTGCCGATGATCATCGGCTCGATCTCGGGGTGGTTGACGTTGGCCGGCAGCACCGCGCGACCGGCGGCGATCTCCTCGCGGACCACCTCCGGAGAAACGTTCTCGCGGAGGGCCACGAACTCCATCTCGGGCGTGATCTCGCCCCGCACCGCGTACGCGAGCTGGGTGACCGCGCCACCGTCACGGCTCCGGCGCGGCAGCCGCGGGCGTCCGGGGAAGACCGCGTCCAGGTTCCGCAGCCCGCCGCGCGGCGAGGTGTGCTTGATTCCGTCGTCCTCGGGCCGGACGGGACGACCGGCGTACTCCTCGGTGTCGCCCCGGGCGACGATCCAGTTCTCCCGCAGCGGGGTCAGACCCCGTCGGACATCGGTGGGGACGGCGGGGTCGGTGTACGGACCCGACGTGTCGTAGAGCGTGACCGACCGCCCGTTGGTCAGGTGCACCTGACGGACCGGCACATGCACATCGGGGCGCGAGCCCGCGATGTACGCCTTGTGCCAGCCGTTGGACTTCCCGGCCTCCGCGTCCGGCGACCCGTTCGTCGCGTTCTGCGTGGAGGCAGGCGTGCGTGCGTCCTTGTTGGTCATGAGACCTACTCCCTACGCCGGCATTACCCGGTAACAGGTTCGGCGGTCGACGCAGCGATTTCCGTCCGCAGATGGTCCGGTGGAACCACGTTCCACGTGAAACATCGCGAAGACGGAGGTCAGCGCCCTCTCAGCCCGGTGCTCCGAGCTCCCGCGTGTGCAAAGGTGCCTCCACGCTAGCGCCCCTTGTGACGTGAAGGACAGTGGGCCTCGGTCGTTCTTGCAATGATCGGACGGTGACCACGACACATCAGCCTCCCTACCCACCGCCCGGGCCGCCCCATCGGCACGGCCCCGGACAGGGCGACGGCCCCGGCCGAGGGGGCGGACAGGGCTCCGGCGGTGGCCCCGGAGACGCGCACGGGCACCACTCCGGCTCCGGCGACGGCCAGGAACCGGACCACGGTCACGGCCATCACGGTCACGGCCACTCGCACAGCCATGGCCCCGCGGCCCCGGTGTCCCGGCATCTGCGCAAGGTCATCGCGGCGATCCTCATCCCGTTCACGGCCGCCGTCGTGGTCGGACTCGTGGTGCTCTGGCCCGGCGGCGCCCCGCCGCACGAGCGCTCCGGGGTCGGCTTCGACCGCCAGACCCAGCAGGCCACGGTCACCCGGGTCCTGTCGGTGAGCTGCAAGTCCGTGAACGCCTCGGGCGGTTCGTCCCTCGGCGACAACGCCTCCTCCGGAGCGGGCTCGGCGGCCCAGGAGGGGAAGCGGGACTGCAAGAAGGCGACGGTCCGGGTCGACACCGGGAAGGACCGGGGCCGCACCTTCACCGAGATCGTCCAGCCCGACCAGACACGGCAGTTGCACCAGGGCGAGCAGGTCGTGGTCGCCTACGAGCCCTCGGCACCCAAGGATCTGCAGTACGCGGTCACCGACGTGAACCGGCAGTTCCCCATGGCGCTGCTCGCCGGGATCTTCGCGGTCGCCGTCGTGGTGGTGGGCCGGCTGCGCGGCGTCATGGCGCTGGTCGCGCTGGCCGTCAGCTTCCTGGTGCTGACCATGTTCATCCTCCCCGCGATACTCCAGGGGTCGAATCCCCTGCTGGTGGCCGTGGTCGGATCGAGCGCGATCATGCTGATCGCGCTCTACATGTGCCATGGGCTGTCCGCCCGGACATCGGTCGCGGTGCTCGGCACGCTCGTCTCGCTGATGCTGATCGGCTTCCTCGGCTCGCAGTTCATCGGCTGGGCCGCGCTCACCGGCAACACGGACGACAGCACGGGGCTGATCCACGGGCTCTACCCCTCGATCGACATGAGCGGCCTTCTGCTGGCCGGCGTCATCATCGGTTCGCTCGGTGTGCTGGACGACGTGACGGTGACCCAGACCTCGGCCGTCTGGGAGCTGCACGAGGCCAACCCCTCGATGGGCTGGCGGGGGCTGTACCGGGCGGGCATCCGCATCGGCCGCGACCACATCGCCTCCGTGGTCAACACCCTCGTCCTCGCCTACGCGGGCGCCGCGCTCCCCCTGCTGCTGCTGTTCTCGATCGCGCAGAGCAGCGTGAGCACCGTGGCCACCAGCGAACTGGTGGCGGAGGAGATCGTGCGCACGCTGGTCGGCTCCATCGGCCTGGTCGCCTCGGTGCCGGTCACCACGGCCCTCGCCGCCCTGGTGGTCTCGGCCGACCGGCCCGAACCGGGCAACCCTGCCCCGGCGGCCGTGGCGGCAGCGGCACGCGGCGGGCGAGGGCGGCGCCGGAGGCGGTGAGAGAGCGGGTCACGCACTGGGGGACGGTCATCGGGGGATGGACGCCGGGGAACCGGCAAAGGGCCGCACGAGCCCCGCAGAAGCGTTTCTGCAAGGTTCGTGCGGCCCTTTGTGTGCGAACGGCCCACCGCCCCCCGTGGTTTCAGCCGGCGCTCTGCTCCTCGGCCAGGATGCGGTCCAACGCCTCGTCGAGGTGGGCGTCGAAATCGGCCAGCGCTCCCTCCTGACCGAGCGGGACCAGCTTGTCCGTACGGTCCAGGAAGGCCACGAGCGGCGGCGCGGAGGAGCGGAACAGTGCCTGGTCACTGCCGACCTGAAGCCGGATCAGCACCTCGCCCAGCACCTCGGAGTCGACGGGCGCGATGTGCACGTCTCCCTCACCGCACGGCCGGCCGACCCCGTCAATCATCAGCTCGCGCCCGAAGGCCCAGGTCACCGGGGCATCGCCGGGCAGATGGAAGGTGAGCCGCACCGCGTAGGGATCGCTCGTCTCGTAGCGCAACTCCACCGGAATGCGGAAGGAGAGCTCCTCCGAGACGAGAAAGCTCATCATGACCTCTGCCTGTACGGACTCGCGCATCGCCTACCCCGTCGTATGACATCGACTGGCTGGGATTAATCCCCGGACCATGCCCAAATCTAGCTGAAAGTACACAACAGATCACAAGGAGTGAGTTTTCAGATGCTGATAGAAAGCGCGAACGCCCCGAGATGACGTCCGATCTCGGCCTGCAGCCGCTGTGTCGCGGGCATCAGCCGGTCGGCCTGGTGGGCGGGCAGTGAGATCGCGATCGTAGCCGCCGTGGTGCCCATCGTGAGGGGAATCGCCGCGCAAACCGCCCCCAGGGCGTATTCCTGACGCTCCACCACCGGTTCCATGCGTTCGACCCGGGCCAGCCGCCGCAGCAGGGCGCCGTTGTCCCGCACGGTGTAGGGCGTGATCGACCGCACCGGGTAGCGGGCCAGGTGGTCGCGGCGGGACTCCTCGTCCAGCTGCGAGAGCAGGCACTGTCCGATCGCGTGCGCGTGCGCCGTCTCGCGGAAGTCGGCCCACTCCTCGACCGCCGGTGCCTCCCGCGACTCGGCGACGCACTGCACCTCGATCTCGCCGTCCCGGTACATCGCGTAGTACACCGGCACACCGATGGAATCGCGCCATTGCTCGAGGGTGCCCGCCACAGTGCTGCGACGTTTCTGCTCGGCGGCATTGGCGCTCAGCCTGTCGGCGGCCTCCCCGAGGAAGAACAGGCCCTTCTCCCGGCGCAGATAGCCCTCGTGGACGAGGGTTCGCAGCAGGTGGTACGCCGTGGGCAGGGCGATGCCGGTCTCGCGGGCGAGTTGCTTGGCCGGGGCGCCGTACTCGTGGGCCGCGACGGTCTCCAGCAGCCGCATCGCGCGCTGGACGGACCCGATGAGGGTCGCGGAGTGCTTGTCCCGGGCTGCCGGGCCGTTCGGCCGCTGCATCGGGGGAGCGCAGGAGCGGCGCGATGCGGGCGGTGCGTGGGGTCCTGCCGGGGCGGTGTCGACCGTGGCCAAGGGGTGACTCCCGAAGCGCGAGGATGGGGGCGGCCCGTGCTCGGTGGGCACGGGCGAGGAGGCGTGCCACCCGTGGGGCCGGGCCCCACGAGAGTTCCGGACTTTAACCGTCCACCACCGCGCGCGGACGGTACGCCGGGAAACTTCCCTCCCCCGAGGGAACCGGTGTTCCGTGTTACCGCCCACCGGCTCCCGCGTCCGTCACCAGTCGCTGCGCGACGAGGAGTTGGACATGAACTTCCGCACGATGTAGATCAGTCCGCCGACCAGGGCGACGAAGAGCAGGACCTTGAACAGCAGACCGATCAGGAAGCCGATCACGGTCGCTATCAGGCCGCCGAAGACGACCAGCGCGATGACCGGCACCGCGACCCACTTCACCCACCACGGCAGCCCCGCGAAGATCTCTCGCATTGCCCTCGTCCTTTACGTTCGCAGTAATCGATGTCCCGCCCTCGATGCTAGGGCCGCGAGAGGCTCCGGCGGGGGCCGCGCACCCCTTGTCCTCCCCTGAACCGCCCCCTAGGGAACCCTGAGACCGACCCTCACGCCTCAGGCGGAGAAAACACCACCAGGACCCTCAGATCCTCGCTGATGTGGTGGAACTTGTGGGCCACCCCGGCGGGTACGTAGACCACGCTGCCCCGCGCGACCTCGGTGGTCTCCAGGCCCACCGTGATCGACGCCCGCCCGCTGACGACGAAGTACACCTCGTCCTGGCCGTGCGGTTGCTGAGGGTCGTGGGAGCCCGCGTCGAGGGCGTACAGCCCCACCGACATGTTCCGCTCCCGCAGGAACTGGAGGTAGGCGCCGTCGTTCGCGGCGCGCTCCGCCTCCAGTTCGTCCAGCCGGAATGCCTTCATCTCCGCCGTCCTCGCCCCACTGCTCACCGTCGACCCCGTCTGCCACGATCAGACACATGAAGAATTTCGTAGTCAAGACGCTCGCCAACGCGGCCGCCCTCGCGGTCGCCGTGTGGCTGCTCGACAAGATCACCCTCACCGGTGACAACACGGGCAAGAAGATCGGCACCCTGATCGTGGTCGCACTGATCTTCGGCCTGGTCAACTTCCTGGTGAAGCCGATCGTGAAGGTCCTCACCTTCCCGCTGTTCGTCCTGACGCTCGGCCTGATCACCCTGATCGTCAACGCGTTGATGCTGCTGCTCACCTCCTGGGTGTGCGGACAGCTCGACCTGAGCTTCCACGTGGACGGCTTCTGGACCGCGGTGCTCGGCGGTCTGATCATCTCCGTCGTCTCCTGGGCGCTGAACCTCGTCCTGCCCGACGAGGACTGAGCACGCCATGACCTACCGCGTCTGTTTCGTCTGCACCGGCAACATCTGCCGCTCCCCGATGGCCGCCTCGGTCCTCCGCGCGCGCGTCGCGGAGGCCGGGCTCGAGGACCTGATCGAGGTGGACAGCGCCGGCACCGGCGGCTGGCACGAGGGCGACGACGCCGACCCGCGCGCCGTGTCGGTCCTCGACGAGCACGGCTACGGCACCGTGCACACCGCCCGGCAGTTCCAGCCGTCGTGGTTCGCCCCGCTCGACCTCGTGATCGCCCTCGACACCGGCCACCTCAAGGCCCTGCGCCGTCTCGCGCCGACCGGGGAGGACGCGCGCAAGGTCCGCCTGCTGCGCTCCTACGACCCCGCGGCGGGCGACGACCTCGACGTGCCCGACCCGTACTACGGGGGCCGGGACGGCTTCGAGGAGTGCCTTGAGATGGTGGAACGGGCGAGCGACGGACTGCTCGCCGCCGTACGCGCACACCTGGAGGAACGCCCCGCATGAGCGACGCCACCGCACACCCGGACCGCACCGGCGACGGCACGCGCGCGGTACGGGCCGGACTGCCCGAGCCGGTCAAGCACGAACCCACCCT
This sequence comes from Streptomyces sp. NPDC026659, assembly GCF_040638245.1. Lineage (NCBI taxonomy): Bacteria > Bacillati > Actinomycetota > Actinomycetes > Kitasatosporales > Streptomycetaceae > Streptomyces > Streptomyces sp. NPDC026659. The sequence continues at coordinate 202,059 of NZ_JBEZXY010000003.1, forward strand.
GCCCGGACCGGTGTTCGCCGCGCACTTCCATCTGCCGGGCGAGGTCACGGGACCGTACGCGTACGGCCGCGACGACAATCCGACCTGGACGCTCCTTGAGCGCGCCATCGGCGAGCTGGAGGCGCCCGGCCAGGACGGCGTGGAGACGCTGGTCTTCGCCTCCGGCATGGCCGCGATCTCCGCGGTGCTCTTCTCCCAGCTGCGCTCCGGCGACGCGGTCGTGCTGCCCTCCGACGGCTACCAGGTCTTCCCCCTGGTCCGCGAGCAGTTGGAGGCGTACGGCATCGAGGTACGCACCGCGCCCACCGGCGGGGACGCCCAGCTGGAGGTCCTGGACGGCGCGCGGCTGCTGTGGATCGAGTCGCCGTCCAACCCGGGCCTCGACGTCTGCGACATCCGGCGGCTCGTGGAAGCGGCCCACGCGCGCGGCACCCTGGTGGCCGTCGACAACACCCTCGCCACGCCCGTCGGACAGCGTCCGCTGGAGCTGGGCGCCGACTTCTCGGTGGCCAGCGGCACCAAGCAGCTGACCGGCCACGGGGACGTCCTGCTGGGCTACGTGGCCGGGCGGGACGGCGAGGCCATGGCCGCCGTGCGCCGCTGGCGCAAGATCGTCGGGGCGATCGCGGGGCCCATGGAGGCGTGGCTCGCGCACCGCTCGATCGCCACGCTGGCGCTGCGCGCCGACCGCCAGAACGCCACCGCGCTCCTGCTGGCCGAGGCGCTGCGGAAACATCCGGACGTCTCCGGCCTGCGCTATCCGGGCCTGCCGGACGACCCGGCGCACCCGATCGCCTCCCGGCAGATGCGCCGTTACGGCTGCGTGGTCTCCTTCACGCTGCCGACGCGCGCGCGTGCCGAGCGTTTCCTCGCGGCGCTCCGTCTGGTCGAGGACGCGACGAGCTTCGGCGGGGTGCGCTCCACCGCCGAGCGGCGCGGACGCTGGGGCGGGGACGCGGTACCGGAGGGCTTCGTCCGGATGTCCGTCGGCGCCGAGGACCCCGAGGACCTGGTGGCTGACGTGCTGCGGGCGCTGGACGAGTCCGCGGACTGAGACGGAATGGTCGCGGTCCGAGCCTCCCCCCTCGTGGCTCGGACCGCGTCGGTTCTGCGCGCGAAGAACCGTGCGGACAAGGCTAGTTGACTCTGCGTCAGTGTCCAATCACGGTAACGACAGAGACCTATCGACTTATTTATAGTTGGGTCCTGCCCGGGGGCCGGAGACGGCAGGGAAGGGAAGGACCCGCCATGGATCTGGCCTTGCTGCGTACCTTCGTCACCGTGCACCGGGCCGGCTCCTTCACCCGTGCCGCCGCGCTGCTCGGCCTGTCCCAGCCGGCCGTGACCTCCCAGATCCGCACGCTGGAGCGCCAGCTGGGACGGCCGCTCTTCCTGCGGCAGGCGCGCGGGGTGACGCCCACGACCATCGGCGACGAACTCGCACACAAGGCGGCACCGCACCTCGACGCCCTGGTGGAGATCGCCGAGAGCGGCCTGGACGAGGAGTCCGCGCTGCGAACCCTGCACCTGGCCGGGCCTCCGGAGTTCACCGCAGAACGCGCGCTGCCCGCCCTCACCGAGCTCGCGGCACGTGACGGCCAGGGCTTCGCGCTCCGCGCCTCCTTCGGCACGGCGGAGGACACCCTGGAGGGCCTGGCCGCGGGCCATCACGACCTTGCCATCAGCACGGCCCGGCCGCGCGGCGCCCTGCTGACCGCGAGCCCGTTGTGCGACGAGGAGCATGTGCTGGTCGCCTCACCGCACTGGGCGGAGCGGATCGGAGCGCTGCCGCTCGACGGGGCGCCCGCCCTGGGGAACCTGCCCGTCGTGGAGGTGCACGAGTCGCTGCCCTTCGTCTCGCGCTACTGGGCCTCCGTCTTCGACTCGTGTCCGGCCGCCGCGGGCACGGTGATCGTCCCCGATCTACGGGCGGTGCTGGCCTGCGCGAGCGCCGGGGCCGGGCTGGCCGTGCTGCCCCGCTATCTGTGCGGACCGGCGCTGGAGCGCGAGGAGATCGTCCTGCTGCACGATCCGCTGGTCCCGCCCCTGCGCACCTACTTCCTCGTGGTGCGCACCGGCTCGCTCGCCCTGCCGCATGTGGCGCGGGCGCACGAGTGGCTTCAGCGGGCGGCAGCGCGGTGGTGTTGAGCCCCCGTGCGACACAGGTCACACTGTGCGCCCCGGTAGTGGCTCCTCGCGATGTTTCACGTGGAACAAGCCGGGCCACATTTCTCCCATGACCGTCCGACCCGTGGTCAAGCGCACCGCCCGAGCCGTTCTCCTGGACGGTGACGACCTGATCCTGATCAAGCGCACCAAGCCAGGAGTCGATCCCTACTGGGTCACTCCCGGCGGCGGGGTCGAGCCCGCCGACCCGACCGTCGTGGACGCCCTGCACCGCGAGGTGTACGAGGAACTCGGCGCCAAGATCACCGACGTGGTCCCCTGCTTCGTGGACACCGTGGAACACATCGGCGAGGACGGTGGTGCGACCGGGGTGAAGGTGCAGCACTTCTTCGTCTGCCGCCTGGAGTCCATGGACACCTCACTGCGCCACGGCCCCGAAGTCGAGGCACCGGCCGGTGAGTACGAGATCGTCCGTATCCCGTTCACCCGGGTCGGCATCGCCTCCGTGCACCTGGTCCCGTTGTCCCTGCGCCACTACCTGGACGGCAACATCGAGGGCGTACGCGCCATGCACGCGCCCGACCTCGGATAGCCGGTCAGGAGCCGATGCCGACCATGTCCTCCACCGGGTCGTGCCGTATGCGGGCGTCCGGGACACCGAGGGCGCGCAGGGTGGCGACTCCGCTGCGGATCATGCCGGGCGGCCCCGCGAGGTAGGCGCCGTACCCGTGCCAGGGGCCGCCCGCCCGGAGGACGTCGGGGAGTCGGCGGCGGTCCTGCCAGTCGATGACGGGCCGCACCGAGATCCATGGGTGGCGCGCCCGAAGCCCCAGCAGCGTGTCGATGTCGTACAGGTCGCGGTTGGCGCGGGCACCGTAGAACACCTCGACCGGGCGGCGCGCGCCATGTCCGGCGATCTCCTCGACCAGGGCCTTGATGGGTGCGATGCCGGTGCCGCCGCCCAGGCAGAGCAGGCCGCCGTCGCCGGTGTGGTCGACGGTCATCGAGCCGACCGGCGGCCCGAGGCGTACGGCGTCTCCGGGGCGGGCCCGATGCACCAGCGCGTTGGACACCCAACCGGCCGGAACGGCCCGCACATGAAAGGTCAGCAGTCCGTCGGCACGTGGCGCGGAGGCGAAGGAGAAGTGCCGCCAGACGCGAGGCCACCAAGGCGTCTCCACGCTCGTGTACTGACCCGCGCGGAAGGGGTAGGGCTGGTCCGGGCGCAGGGTGAGGACCGCGATGTCCGGGGTCCTCAGGTCGTGCGCGACGATCTCGGCTCCCCACCAGGGCGGGGCATCGACCGCGTCCTCCGCAGCGGCGGAGATCATCACCTGGGAGAGGGCGGCGTAGACGCGGGACCAGGCTGCCTCGGCCTGCGGGGTCCAGGTCCGGACGGCATGCACGCTCAGGGCGCCGATCAGACATGCGCCCACGGCGGGGTAATGAGCGTCCAGCGTCCCGTACTTGCGGTGTCCGCGGCCCAGGTTGCGCACGTAGTCGACGAGGACGGGCGTGTTGTCGATGTGCTCGGCGGCGGTGAGGAGCGCCCGCAGCAGGCGGTCCCGCTGGGTGTCCATCGCGGGCGGGAACAGCGAACGCAGCTCGGGATGGCGGACGAAGAGGAGCGCGTAGAAATACGAGGTGACCTTGTCGGCGACGGGCGCGATCTCGGCCAGCGTGCGGCGGACGAGGAGCGCGTCCGGGGATGCCGCCTCGACGGATTCCGCTGGTCGGCGCCCCCGCTCGTCGCCCGGTGTCCCGTTCTCCCCCGACATGACGGCCGGAGCGTCCATGGTGTGCCCTCGCCTCGAACATCCACGGTCGGCGGACGCTCTCCCGGCGGGAAGCGCGCGTGTCCCCGGCGGGGCGGACCGACCCACAGCACTCGTTCCGCAGCCTTCCACCGCGCTCGGGTGCCACGACGATGTACCCGAAAAAGCGGTTCTTCGGGACCTTCGTCCGGTTACGCTGTTCGTTCCTCAAGTGACGGACAGAGCAGAGGATTTGAGCTGCTACCACTCAAGGGCTCGTGTTTCACGTGAAACAGTCATACGCCCCGGTCGCTCGGACGTATGAGAGCCGGGTCGGGCTTTCCCCAAACCGGTGGACGCCACGCCACCGATCCGACACCCTGACCCACGTGCCGACGCCTTCTCTCACCACCCTTCCTATCCGCCGTCTGGGGCCGCGCGACGTGACCTACTGCGCCGACCTCTCCGAGAACCGGCAGTGGCAGCGCGAGGAACACAAGTGGGGCCTGCTCCTCACCGCCGGGCAGGGATACGGCATCGACGACCCCGAGGGCGGCCTCGTGGCCGCCTGTGTCGTCACTGAGTACGGCCCGGAAGGGAACCCGGACCTCGGTGCCATAGGGATGGTCCTGGTCGCCGAGCGCCATGCCCGCCGAGGCGTGGGGCGGCGCCTGCTGCGGCACGTCATGGCAGCCGCGGGCACCACACCGCTGACGCTGCACGCCACACCCATGGGCCGGCCGCTCTACGAGGAGCTGGGCTTCAAGGTCGTGGGCCACGCCGACATGCTCATGGGCGACTTCGTCCCGTCCGGGGCGCCGGAGCCGACCCCGACCCGCGCCGCGACCGCCGAGGACCTTCCCGCGATCCTCCGGCTCGACGCGGAGGTGTTCGGCACCGACCGCACCCCGCTCATCACCCGCCTGCCCGCGTTCGCCGACCAGTTGCGCGTGGCGGAGGAGGCGGGACGGATCACGGGCTACGCCGCCGCCTGGCCCAACATGGACACGCATGTGGTGGGGCCGCTGATCGCCCGCGACACGGGGACGGCGAAGGCACTCGTCACCTCGCTCGCGGCCCGTACCGATCGCCCGTTGCGCACCGACATCGACATGCGCCACGAGGAACTGCGCTCCTGGCTCAGGGAGCGGGGTCTGGAGCCCGTGGCCGTCAACGCCGTCATGACCCGTGGGATCGCCGATCTGCCGGGGGACTGGACGCGACGGTTCGCGCCGCTGACGGTGGCCGCAGGCTGATCACACGACGCATGCGGGCCCCCGGCTGTCTCCAGCCGGGGGCCCGCATGCGTCACGTCGTGGCGGCTCGGTCAGACGCCGAGAGCGCGCACGGCCTCGGTCGCGAAGCCGTGGTCCTGGTCGGGAGCGCCGCCGCCGACGCCGATGGCGCCGATGAGCCGACCGTCACGGTGGACCGGGATGCCACCGGCGATGAACAGCAGGGGCCGGTCGAGCGCGGTGGGCAGCGTGTGGAAGAGGCCGCCGGGCTGCACTGCGTCGACCAGGTCGGCGGTGGGCGCGTTCAGCTGGAGCGCCGTGTAGGCCTTGCGGGTGCTGGTCTCGCCGGAGATCAGCACCGCCCGGTCGTCCCGGCGGAAGGCGAGCAGGTGGCCGCCCGCGTCCAGCACGGTGACGCTGACGGTGACTCCGGCGTCCTCGGCGGCGCGCCGCGCCGTCGCGATGAGCAGTTCGGCGTCGTCGGTGGTGAGCGGGGTGACGGTGGTGGTGCTCATGGTGGGGGTTCTCCTTGGATCTTTCTGAGGTACTGCCGAGCGGACCGAGGCAGGTGTGATGCCTCCGGTATCGACGGCCGTCGGGTGGTCGGGAAGGGGCGGACTCAGTGGTGGACGGCCGCCCGCCGCGTGACGGCCGTGTCGGAGGTGGCCGCTTCGGGGGCGTCCGTGGTGCCGGCCGTACCGTCGCGGCGCTCCAGGGCGGCCGACAGGAAGGCGAGGACCAGTGCGGCGGCCGCGAGGGCGGCGCCCACCCAGTTCGGGGCGGTGTAGCCGAAGCCCGCCGCGATGACGACGCCGCCGAGCCACGCGGAGAGGGCGTTGCCCAGGTTGAAGGCGCCGATGTTCACGGCCGAGGCCAGGGTCGGGGCGCCGTGCGCCTGGTCGAGCACGCGCTTCTGCAGGGGCGGGACGGTCGCGAAGCCCAGGGCGCCGATCAGGGCGATGGTCACGGCGGCCGCGATCTTGTTGTGCGCGGTCAGCGTGAACAGCGCGAGGACGACGGCCAGGGCACCCAGGGAGACGTACAGCATCGGCATCAGGGCGCGGTCGGCGAACTTGCCGCCGACCAGGTTGCCGCCGACCATGCCGAGACCGAACAGGACGAGCAGCCAGGTCACCGAGCCGTCGGCGAAACCGGCGACGTGGGTCATCATCGGGGCGATGTAGGTGACGGCCGCGAAGACTCCGCCGAAGCCGAGGACGGTCATCGCCATGGCGAGCAGGACCTGGGCGTTCTTGAAGGCGGCCAGCTCGTGGCGCAGCCGTACGCCCTCGGGGCGCGGCATCTCGGGCACCAGCTTGGCGACACCGAGGAGGCCGACCACGCCCAGCGCGGCCACGAGGGCGAAGGTCACCCGCCAGCCGACCTGCTGGCCGACGAGCGTGCCCAGCGGCACCCCGACCACGTTCGCGACGGTGAGGCCGGTGAACATCATCGAGATGGCGCCGGCCTTCTTGTCCGGGGCCACCAGGTCGGCGGCGACGACCGAGCCGATGCCGAAGAAGGCGCCGTGGGCGAGGGACGCGACCACGCGCCCGGCGAGCATGAGCCCGAACACCGGGGCCACGGCGGAGAGCAGGTTCCCGGCGATGAACAGCCCCATCAGGATCATCAGCATCCGCTTGCGCGAGACCTTGGTGCCGAGGACGGTCATCAGCGGGGCGCCGATCACCACGCCGAGGGCGTAGCCGGTCACGAGCAGACCCGCCATGGGGATGGAGACCCCGAAGTCACCCGCGACCTCGGGCAGCAAGCCCATGATCACGAACTCGGTCGTTCCGATTCCGAAGGCCCCGATCGCGAGGGCCAGAAGCGCGAGAGGCATGAGGGGGTACACCTTCCCAGATGATTGCAGGAGCGCTTTGCACGCCTCGACAATAGTTGCAGACGCGGGTTAAATGCAATCGCTGGATATTGCGAGTGATGCTCTACCCTGGAACCCGGCCGCTCGGGACGGAGGAGAACGCCCATGACCGCGACTGACCCCGCGCTCACCGCCCTCGCGCAGAGCTGGTGCGCGCTGTCTCTGCTGCACGGCAGGATCGAGGCGCACATCGAGCGCGCGCTCCAGGCGCGGCACGAGCTGAGCGTGCGCGAGTACTCCCTGCTCGACGTGCTCAGCCGCCAGCACGACGGCGAGGGCGGCCATCTCCAGATGAAGCAGGTGGCCGACGCGGTCGTGCTCAGCCAGAGCGCCACCACGCGCCTGGTGACCCGCCTGGAGGACCGGGGCCTGCTGGAGCGCTACCTGTGCCCGACCGACCGCCGGGGCATCTACACGAACGTCACCGAAGCGGGACTGACGCTGCTGGAGCAGGCGCGCCCCACCAACGACGCCGCCCTGCGCGAGGCACTGGACGCAGCCGCCCTGAAGCCCGAACTGGCGCCCCTGGTCAAGGCAGTGGAGTCCCTGCACGCACCCGCCTAGGGTCTGCCTTTCGGATCAGCCCGCTCCAGCCAAGCGAGCTTTTCCGGCCGGCCCAGGCCCTAGGGTCAGGGATCATGGAACAGACGGACATACGGCGGGCCGGAGCGGACGACATCCCGGCGATCGTCGCCATGCTGGCCGACGACCCCCTCGGCGCCCAGCGCGAATCACCCGACGACCTGAGGCCCTACTTCGCCGCGTTCGAGCGCCTGGACGCCGATCCGAACCAGCACCTGGTGGTCGCCGTCCTGGAGGGGCGCGTGATCGGCACCCTGCACCTCACGGTGATCCCCGGGCTCTCCCGCAAGGGTGCGACACGGGCGCTCATCGAGGCCGTCCGCGTCCACGCGGACCAGCGCGGCAGCGGACTGGGCAGCGAACTCATCCGCTGGGCCGTCGACCGGGCACGGGACCTCGGCTGCACCCTGGTACAGCTGACCTCGGACAAGGCCCGCACCGACGCGCACCGCTTCTACGAGCGCCTCGGGTTCACCGCCTCGCATGAGGGCTTCAAGCTGAACCTCTGAGCACCCGCACACAGCCGAGCCCCGCATACGACGATTCGGCCTTGTTTCACGTGAAACAAGGCCGAATCCTCTCAACTGCCGCCGCGTTTAAGCCTGCTCGCTCCCCCGCCAGCCCTCCGCGTCCACACCGCCTGGCACCGACGCCTCCGGGTCGTACGGCTGCCGGGTGAACACGAACGAGCCGAGGTCGAGATGGCTCAGCGTCCCGTCCTGGCGCCGCACGGGACGCAGCAACTCACCGGCGTAGTAACCCTCCAGGCCGGTCCAGGTGCCGTCGCCGTTCGGGCGGAACCGCGCACGCCGACCGGCCCCCGAGAGCGGGCCGAGCGCAAGCCCGTCGGCGGACACCCGCAGCCCGAAGGCCTGTGTTCCCCAATACCACGGCCCCGCCAACTCGAGCACGTCCGGCTCCACTTCGGGCATCGGCCGCCACGGGTCCGGGATGCGCGGTTCCGCCTCCGCGACGATACGGACGAGATCGGCGCCCACCGCCCCGAGCAGCGGGCCGCTCGTGCAGTTGGCCAGCACGACCGCCGCGACGTCATCGGCCACGCTGATGGTGAGGTTCGCCAGGAAGCCGGGGAGCGAGCCGGAGTGACCGACGAGGAGCCTGCCGCCGCGGTGCTGGATCTGCATCCCGAGGCCGTAGGCGACCCCGTCCGCCACATCCGTGGCCTCGGCGGGAGCGGCGGGCGTCCGCATCTCCCGGACCGACTCCGCGCTCAGCACCCGGTCGTCCCCCTCGGCCAGGAAGACGGCGAACCGGGCGAGGTCCCCGGTGGTCGACCAGAGTTGTCCGGCCGGCGCCATGCGGCCGAGGTCCTCCAACGGCTCGGGAAGCAGCGCGTCCGCCCAGGGATGCACCGCCCAGCCGCCCGCGTGCGGTGCCCGGGGCCGGGTGCTCGTGCGGTGGAGGCCGAGCGGTTCGAGGATCTCCTCGCGCAGCACCTGCTCCCAGGGGGCGCCGCGCAACTCCTCCACCAGGGCGCCGAGCAGGGTGTAGCCGGGGTTGGAGTAGTGGAAGCGCCGTCCGACCGGGTGCGGCAGGGGGTGTTCACCGAGCACGTCGCTCAGTTCGGGGCGCAGCGAGCCCGGGGTCCGCTCCCACCAGGGCGCGGGCGACTCGGCCGCCAACCCCGCGGTGTGGGCGAGCAGTTCGGCGACGGTCGCCTCACCGGCACCGGTGCCCGGCAGATGCTTCTCCAACGGATCACCGAGGTCCAGCAGTCCCTCGTCCCGCAGCCGCAGCACCAGGACGGCGGTGAACGTCTTGGTGATGGAGCCGATCCGGTACTGCACGTCCCCGTCCGGGTCGTGCCCCTCCACCGAGGACCGCGCCCCCTGCCACACGACCCGCCCGCCTCGCACCACCGCGGCCACCAACGACGGCGCCCGCCCCTCGGCCTGCGCGACGGCGACCCGGTGCGACAGCGCGCGCCGTGTCCCCGGCAGCAGCTCTTCATGAGATGTCGTCATGCGCCCAGTCCATCCGCTGAAGGGCGAGACGTCGAGTTCTTTGATGCGGCCCTGAGGGCCGCGCGTCACCTGGCGGTGCGGGCCTCGATACCGTCGAGCAGGCAGTCGAGGCCGAGCCGGAAGGCGTGGTCGGCGTCCAGGTGGGCGGCGTCGCGCACGACCGTGGACAGGGCGGGAAACCGGCCGGTGGCGAAGGTCCGCATCAGATAGGGCCCGAGCGCGGCCTGCCAGTGCTTCTCGTCCATACCGGTGGCCCGCTCGGCCCGCCGCTCGGCGATCTCACGGCGCACGGCGCCGATGACGTACGCGTTGACCGCGGCGACCACCGGCATGACGGCGTCCACATCGAGGTCGCCCAGCGCGGCCACCACGGTCTCCCCGTTGGCCAGCGCGTGCGGCCCGAGCTGCGGCCGCCCGCCGAGCAGATCGGCGAGCCATTCGTGCTCGTGAGCGGCCTGCCTGGTGGTTTCGGCGAGGGAGCGCAGCATGTCCCGCCAGCCGTCTCCGGCCGGCCGGATCTCGGCGTACATCGCGTCGACCATCAGGTCGAGCAGCTCTTCCTTGCTGTCGATGTAGCCGTACAACCGCATCGGGCCGACACCCAGCGCGGCGGCGACCTTGCGCAGCGACACCGCCTCCAGGCCGTCCGCGTCGGCCAGCCGGATCGCCGCTCCCACGATCCGCTCCCGGCTCAGCGGGGTCGGAACGGGTCGATTCGGCGGCTCTGGCCTCTCCCACACCAACATGCCGCCTACAGTACAAGGCATCGAGCGATACAGTGTATCGATCAATACGGCGTATCGAAGGGGAGGCAACCATGACCATCGCCATCGTCGGAGCCGGACTCGGCGGCCTGGCTCTCGCCCGCGTGCTGCACGTGAACGGCATGGATTCGGTCGTGTACGAACGGGAATCGTCACGTGCCGCGCGCGGTCAGGGCGGGATGCTCGACATCCACTCCGGCCAGCGAGCGCTGCGCGAGGCCGGTCTGATCGACGGGTTCCACGCGATCGCCCGTGGCGAGGGCCAGGACATGCGTCTTCTCCAGCCGGACGGCACCCTGTTGCTCCAGGAGGACACGCCCGACGACGCCCCGCTCGCCCGGCCCGAGGTCGACCGCGCCGATCTGCGCGACCTGCTGCTGGACTCCCTCCCCGCAGGCACGGTGCGCTGGGGACACGCGTTCACGTCCGCCGACAACGGCCTGCTGCGCTTCGCCGACGGCGCCAGCGCTCCGTACGACCTGCTGGTCGGCGCGGACGGCGCACGCTCCCGAGTCCGCCCGCTGCTCACCGACGCCCGCCCGGTCCACATCGGCCAGAACGTCGTCGAGGTCGGCATCCCCGACATCGACCGCACGCACCCCGACCTCGCGGCGATGGTCGGACGCGGCAACTACTGGGTGCTCGGCAACGGGCTGTCCCTGGCGGCGCAGCGCAACGGCGACGGCCGCGTCCGTATCGGCGTCAGTTTCTACAACACCGGCGAGGACTGGTTCGCCACCAGCGGGATCCCGTTCGACGACCCGGCCGCCGTCCGGGCGCGGCTGATCGAGCTGCTTCCCGGCTGGGACTCACGGTTCACCGCGCTGATCGCGGCCTGCGACGACACGGTCGTACCGCGGTCGATCACCATGCTTCCGGTGGGCCTGACCTGGCCGTCGGCGCCGGACGTCACGCTGGTCGGGGATGCCGCGCATCTGATGCCGCCGACGGGAGAGGGCGCCAACATGGCGCTGCTCGACGGCGCCCTGCTCGGTCTCGCGCTCGCCGCGCACCCGGACGACGTCCCCGCCGCCGTCAAGGAGTACGAACGCGAGATGTTCGAACGCACCGGCGCCATCGGACGGCAGTGCGAGCGCATCCACGACATGCTGATGGCGCCCGACGCGGCTCAGCGGATGCTCGCGTTCTTCCAGCCGGGCTGACCAGGCCACCGCCGCACCCGGCGCGGGGAGCCGCCCGGCCGGTCAGGTCTGGGCCATGTCCACGAAGCGGGAGTAGTGGCCCTGGAAGGCGACCGTGATCGTGGCCGTGGGGCCGTTACGGTGCTTGGCGACGATCAGGTCGGCCTCGCCCGCGCGCGGGGACTCCTTGTCGTAGGCGTCCTCGCGGTGCAGCAGGATGACCATGTCCGCGTCCTGCTCGATGGAGCCCGACTCACGCAGGTCGGAGACCGCCGGCTTCTTGTCGGTGCGCTGCTCGGGACCACGGTTCAGCTGGGACAGCGCGATCACCGGGATCTCCAGTTCCTTCGCGAGGAGCTTGAGGTTTCGGGACATGTCCGAGACCTCCTGCTGACGGCTCTCGGCGCGCTTGGAGCCGCCGGACTGCATCAGCTGGAGGTAGTCGATGACGACCAGCTTCAGGTCGTTGCGCTGCTTCAGGCGGCGGCACTTGGCGCGGATCTCCATCATCGACAGGTTCGGGGAGTCGTCGATGTAGAGCGGGGCAGCGGAGACGTCCGGCATCCGGCGGGCGAGCCGGGTCCAGTCCTCGTCGGTCATCGTGCCGGAGCGCATGTGGTGCAGGGCGACCCGCGCCTCGGCGGACAGCAGACGCATCGCGATCTCGTTGCGGCCCATCTCGAGCGAGAAGACCACGCTCGGCAGGTTGTGCTTGATCGAGGCCGCCCTCGCGAAGTCCAGCGCGAGGGTGGACTTACCCATGGCGGGACGCGCGGCGATGACGATCATCTGGCCGGGGTGCAGGCCGTTGGTCAGCGAGTCGAAGTCCGTGAACCCGGTGGGCACGCCGGTCATCTCGCCACTGCGCGAGCCGATCGCCTCGATCTCGTCGAGGGCGCCCTCCATGATGTCGCCGAGCGGCAGATAGTCCTCGCTGGTGCGCTGCTCGGTGACCGCGTAGATCTCGGCCTGGGCACTGTTGACGATCTCGTCGACGTCGCCGTCGGCCGCGTATCCCATCTGCGTGATGCGCGTGCCCGCCTCCACCAGGCGGCGCAGCACCGCGCGCTCGTGGACGATCTCGGCGTAGTACTCGGCGTTCGCCGCCGTCGGCACCGTCTGGACGAGGGTGTGCAGATACGCCGCGCCGCCGACCTTGTTGATCTCGCCGCGCTTGGTGAGTTCGGCCGCGATCGTGATGGGGTCGGCCGGCTCGCCCTTCGCGTAGATGTCGAGGATCGCCTGATAGATCGTCTCGTGCGCGGGCTTGTAGAAGTCGTGGCCCTTGAGGATCTCGACCACGTCGGCGATGGCTTCCTTGGACAGCAGCATGCCGCCGAGGACGGACTGCTCGGCGTCCAGGTCCTGGGGCGGCACCCGCTCGAAGGAGGAGCCGCCGCCGTCCCAGTCGCCGCTGTCGCGGCCGCGGTCGTGCTGCTCACCACGGCTGCGGACGGCCTCGCCGCGACGGCGGGAGGCGGGCAGACGATCGCTGGGTCCGCTGTCGGCCCACGGATCGTCCAAGGGCTCGGAAATGCTCAACCGAGCCACCTCCTCCCGTCCGCACAGCGGACCTCGCCACGCCTCTTTGTACGGCACGGCACTGACAAAATGAGAGGCCCGGCTCCGGGTCCGGCGCGTCGGTGTACGACGTTTTCCAGGGCCGGGACGGGGAGGGGGCGCCGGACCACGGTAGGCCCCCCGGCACCTTCAGCCAATCTGGTTATCCACAGGCCATGTGGACGACGGCCCAGATGCTGTGGAGAACTCCCCGAAACCTGTGCACGACCCGGTGGACAGTCCTGTGAACAAGACCTCGATTCCTCCAGCATGACGACTCTGACCTGCACCTTTGCTGCCCGCTGGCTGTGCAGAACAAAAAACTCCCCAGCCGGACCAAGATCACCTCGAACAACGCGCGAACGTACGCGATCCACGACCCAATGTAAGGGCCACACGCCAATTGCATCGCTTACCTGTGGACGGATACATTGGCGCCCATGACACAGGCTCCAGCGATCCCCCGGGCCACCCGTCGGCGGCACGACCGAGAGATCGTCGCCCTGGCGGTTCCGGCCTTCGGCGCGCTCGTCGCCGAGCCGCTGTTCGTCATGGCCGACAGCGCGATCGTCGGCCACCTGGGCACGGCTCAGCTCGCCGGTCTCGGCGTCGCGACCGCGCTCCTCACGACCGCCGTGAGCGTGTTCGTCTTCCTCGCCTACGCCACCACGGCAGCGGTGTCCCGGCGCGTCGGCGCCGGCGATCTACCGGCGGCCCTGCGCCAGGGCATGGACGGGATCTGGCTGGCCCTGCTCATCGGCGTAGCGGTCATCGCCGTGGTCCTGCCGCTGGCACCCGACATCGTGCACCTCTTCGGTGCCTCCGCCACGGCGGCGCCCTACGCCACCACCTATCTGCGCATCTCGACACTGGGCATCCCGGCCATGCTCACGGTCCTGGCCGCCACGGGCGTACTGCGCGGTCTGCAGAACACCAGGACCCCGCTGTATGTCGCCGTCGGGGGCTTCGTCGCCAACGCCGTCCTCAACGCGCTGCTCGTCTACCCGGCCGGGCTCGGGATCGCAGGCTCGGCCTGGGGCACGGTCATCGCCCAGTGGGGCATGGCGGCTGTCTATCTCCTCGTGGTCGTGCGCGGAGCGCGGCAGCACAAGGCGTCGCTGTGGCCGGACCTCGCCGGCATCAGGGCGTCGGCCCAGGCGGGCGTTCCGCTCCTGGTCCGCACGCTGTCCCTGCGGGCGATCCTCATGATCGTCACAGCGATGGCGGCCCGCCTCGGCGACGCCGACATCGCCGCCCACCAGATCGTCCTGTCCCTGTGGAGCCTGCTGGCCTTCGCGCTGGACGCGATCGCGATCGCCGGGCAGGCGATCATCGGCCGGTATCTCGGTGCCGCCGACGCCCGGGGCGCGCGTGAGGCCTGCCGCCGCATGGTCCAGTGGGGCATCGCGGCCGGTGTCGTCCTCGGTGTGCTCGTCGTGGCCGCCCGGCCGCTGTTCCTGCCGCTGTTCACCGGCGATTCCGTCGTACGGGACGTCGCGCTCCCCGCCCTGCTGATGGTGGCGCTCTCCGAGCCGATCTGCGGGATCGTCTTCGTCCTGGACGGCGTCCTGATGGGCGCGGGGGACGGACCCTACCTGGCCTGGGCGATGGTGATCACGCTGGCCGTGTTCACGCCGGTGGCGCTACTCGTGCCCGTCATGGGCGGCGGGCTGACCGCGCTGTGGGCAGCCATGACCCTGATGATGACGGTCCGCCTGCTCACCCTGTGGCTGCGGGCGCGCTCGGGCAAGTGGATCGTGACGGGCGCGAGCCGCTGACGCGGGCAAGCCGCCGTTGTCCCGGTTTCACGTGAAACATGCCGCGTCGGCACTCGGCAGTCGGCGACCGACGCTTCCTCGCTCCCGGGACGAACGCGAAGAGGGGCCGCCCCAGTGGGACGGCCCCTCTCTCAGCTGTTCAGCTGCGCACGGCGTCAGGCCGCGACAACCTCGACGCTGACCTTGGCGGAAACCTCGGGGTGCAGACGCACCGAGGTCTCGTGGGAGCCCAGGGTCTTGATCGGGGCGGACAGCTCGACGCGGCGCTTGTCGACCTCGGGGCCACCGGAAGCCTTGATCGCGGAAGCGACGTCGGCCGGGGTGACGGAACCGAAGAGACGACCGGCGTCGCCGGAGCGAACGGCCAGACGGACCTTCACACCCTCGAGCTGGGCCTTGATCTGGTTGGCCTGCTCGATGGTCTGGATCTCGTGGATCTTGCGGGCGCGGCGGATCTGCGCCACGTCCTGCTCGCCACCCTTGGTCCAGCGGATAGCGAACTTCCGCGGGATCAGGTAGTTGCGGGCGTAACCGTCCTTGACGTCGACGACATCGCCGGCGGCACCGAGGCCAGAGACCTCGTGGGTGAGGATGATCTTCATGTTTCGGTCACCCTTCCCTTATCGCGCGGTGGACGTGTAGGGCAGCAGCGCCATCTCACGGCTGTTCTTCACGGCCGTGGCGACGTCACGCTGGTGCTGCGTGCAGTTGCCGGTCACGCGGCGGGCACGGATCTTGCCGCGGTCGGAAATGAACTTCCGCAGCATGTTCGTGTCCTTGTAGTCCACGTACGTGACCTTGTCCTTGCAGAAAGCGCAGACCTTCTTCTTAGGCTTGCGCACAGGCGGCTTCGCCATGGTGTTTCTCCTGTGTGATCAAGAAGTGGGGATGCGAGCCCCTAGAAGGGGGGCTCGTCCGAGTAGCCACCGCCGCCGCCGGAGCCACCGGAGCCACCGCCCCAGCCGCCGCCACCCTGGTTGCCACCGGCAGGAGCGCCGGAAGCCCACGGGTCGTCGGCAGGAGCGCCGCCCTGGTTGCCGCCGGAGCCACCGCCCCAGCCGCCGCCACCGCCGCCGCCGTATCCGCCCTGGCCGCCGCGTGCGCCGCCGCCGCCACCGCCACCGGAGGTCTTGGTGACCTTGGCCGTCGCGCTGCGCAGGCTGGGGCCGACCTCCTCGACGTCCAGCTCGAAGACCGTGCGCTTGACGCCCTCACGGTCGTCGTAGGACCGCTGCTTCAGTCGGCCCTGCACGATGACGCGCATACCGCGCTGGAGGGACTCCGCGACGTTCTCCGCCGCCTGACGCCAGACCGAGCAGGTCAGGAACAGGCTCTCGCCGTCCTTCCACTCGTTGGTCTGCCGGTCGAAGGTGCGGGGAGTGGACGCGACGCGGAACTTCGCGACCGCCGCACCGGACTGGGTGAAGCGCAGCTCGGGGTCGTCGACAAGATTGCCGACGACCGTGATGACGGTCTCGCCTGCCATGGGGGAACCTCTCGGCGGGATTGCTGCTCTGGCTGCTTGGTTGCTACTCGAATCCCGAGATCAGCTGAGCCGAGGGCTCAGTGCATCTCGGGGCGGAGGACCTTGGTCCGGAGGACCGACTCGTTCAGGTTCATCTGGCGGTCGAGCTCCTTGACGACCGCAGGCTCGGCCTGCAGGTCGATGACCGAGTAGATGCCCTCGGGCTTCTTCTTGATCTCGTACGACAGACGACGACGGCCCCAGGTGTCGACCTTCTCCACCTTGCCGCCGCCATCGCGGACGACAGAGAGGAAGTTCTCGATCAGCGGGGAGACCGAACGCTCCTCGAGATCGGGGTCGAGGATGACCATCACCTCGTAGTGACGCATGTGGAACCCACCTCCTTTGGACTCAGCGGCCACGGTCGTTCCGTGGCAGGAGGGTCGTGATGCGTGCGCAACGGTATCGGCCGCCACTGACAGTCGGAGGCTTCGAAGGAAGTTCCGCGCAGTGACCTGGAAAGGTGCGGGCAGACACCGGTGCAGACGTTACAGAGTACCCGCACACCGGCTTCCGGTTGAAATCAGGCCGTGGGGGCAGCCAATCTGTACACATCGGGTGTGTAAGGCGCTACAGTGCGCCGCCGCTATCCGCAGGAGGTGCCCACATGGCACAGGCATCGTTCCCGAACATCGCCGGCTCCCTCTTCGCCACCGACGGAAAGCCCCATCCGCTTCAGGACACCCTGACGGTGGCGACGCTGGTCCTCGGACTGCTCTCCTTCATCACGTCCTTCTTCACCGGCCTCCACCTGCTCGCCTCATGGGCCGGCCTGGTGGGGATCGTCGGCGGCGCGTACGGACAGTGGATCTCGGTGACCACGCGCGAGCGCTTCGGCCTGGTCGTGGGGCTCGGCGCCTCCGGCATCGGCTTCCTGATCGGCATGGCGAACGGCGGCCTGTTCGGCGGCTTGATCGGCAGCTGACCCACCCGCCACCCCGCGCACAGCACCCCCGCACCACATCCACGAAGACACCCGGGGGCACCTTCCCGGCCACAGGCCGGGAAGGTGGTGCCGTACGCCCCAGTCGGGGCGCTCGCACCGGGCAGTAGGCTTCGGCGCGAGAGCCGGAGCCCCTGTACCCATGGGGACACACCAGCCCGAGGAGCGCCCCGACATGAGCCTGACCCTGAGGACCATCAGCCGCGAGCAGCATCTGGCCTATATCCAGAGCCTGCCGGCGGCTAGCCACATGCAGGTCCCGGCATGGGCAGATGTGAAGGCCGAGTGGCGCTCGGAGAGCCTCGGCTGGTTCGACGAGCGCACCGGCGAGATGGTCGGCGCCGGCCTGGTCCTCTACCGCCAGCTGCCCAAGATCAAGCGCTACCTCGCCTACCTCCCCGAGGGACCGGTCATCAACTGGTTCGCGCCGAACCTGGAGGAGTGGCTCCAGCCGATGCTGGCCCATCTCAAGCACCAGGGCGCGTTCTCCGTGAAGATGGGCCCGCCGGTGATCATCCGCCGCTGGAACTCGGAGACCATCAAGAAGGGCATCCAGAGCCCGGACGTGAAGCGCCTGCGCGACATGGAGGCCGACTTCATCGAGCCGCGCGCCTTCGAGGTGTCCGACAAGCTGCGCCGCATGGGCTGGCAGCAGGGCGAGGACGGCGGCGCCGGCTTCGGCGACGTGCAGCCCCGCTACGTCTTCCAGGTGCCGCTCGCCAACCGCTCCCTGGAAGAGGTCCACAAGAACTTCAACCAGCTGTGGCGCCGCAACATCAAGAAGGCCGAGAAGGCCGGTGTCGAGGTCGTCCAGGGCGGCTACCAGGACCTGGCGGAGTGGCAGCGGCTGTACGAGATCACCGCGGTGCGCGACCACTTCCGGCCGCGCCCGCTGTCGTACTTCCAGCGCATGTGGACGGCCCTCAACACCGAGGACCCCAACCGGATGCGGCTGTACTTCGCCCGCCACAACGGCGTGAACCTGTCGGCGGCGACCATGCTGATCGTCGGCGGCCACGTCTGGTACTCCTACGGCGCCTCCGACAACATCGGCCGTGAGGTCCGACCCTCCAACGCCATGCAGTGGCGCATGCTGCGCGACGCCTACGCGCTCGGCGGCACCGTCTACGACCTGCGCGGCATCTCCGACTCGCTGGACGAGACGGACCACCTGTTCGGCCTGATCCAGTTCAAGGTCGGCACGGGCGGCCAGGCGGCCGAGTACCTGGGCGAGTGGGACTTCCCGCTGAACAAGCTGCTCCACAAGGCTCTCGACATCTACATGTCGCGCCGCTGAGCAGCGGACCTTTGATTCCATAGCCTTCGAGCGAGCGGCCTTCACCGGCCGCACGGCTCCCACCCCCTGATCCACCCCAGCCACGAGAAAGGTTCCGGTCCGGCCATGGCGCTCACGCTCTACGTCGACACCGCGCGCTGGCGGGCGCACCACAAGCACGTGCAGGAGCAGTTCCCGGGACTCGTCCCGGTCTGCAAGGGCAACGGCTACGGCTTCGGGCACGACCGGCTGGCGGAGGAGGCCACCCGGCTGGGCTCCGACATCCTCGCCGTCGGCACCACGTACGAGGCCGCGCGCATCAAGGACTGGTTCAGCGGCGACCTGCTCGTCCTGACGCCGTACCGGCGCGGCGAGGAGCCGGTGCCGCTGCCGGACCGCGTGGTGCGGTCGGTGTCGTCCGTCGACGGCGTGTACGGCCTCGTGGGCGCCCGTGTCGTCATCGAGGTGATGTCCTCGATGAAGCGGCACGGCATCAGCGAGCAGGACCTGCCGCAGCTGCACCAGGCCATCGAGAACGTCCGCCTGGAGGGCTTCGCCATCCACCTCCCGCTGGACCGCACCGACGGCACCGACGCGGTCGACGAGGTCATCGGCTGGCTGGACCGGCTGCGCGCGGCCCGGCTGCCGCTGCACACCATGTTCGTCAGCCACCTCAAGGCCGAGGAACTCGCCCGGCTCCAGCAGCAGTTCCCGCAGACCCGGTTCCGCGCGCGGATCGGCACGCGGCTGTGGCTGGGGGACCACGACGCCACCGAGTACCGCGGCGCCGTCCTGGACGTCACGCGCGTGGCCAAGGGCGACCGCTTCGGCTACCGGCAGCAGAAGGCGGCCTCCGACGGCTATCTGGTGGTCGTGGCGGGCGGTACGTCGCACGGAGTGGGCCTGGAGGCCCCGAAGGCGCTGCACGGCGTCATGCCGCGCGCCAAGGGCGTCGCACGGGCCGGCCTCGCCACGGTGAACCGGAACCTGGCCCCGTTCGTCTGGGGCGGCAAGCAGCGGTGGTTCGCCGAGCCGCCGCACATGCAGGTGTCGATCCTGTTCGTGCCGTCGGACGCCCCCGAGCCGCAGGTCGGTGACGAACTGGTGGCCCACCTGCGGCACACCACCACGCAGTTCGACCGGATCGTCGACCGCTAGAGCACGCCGCGCAAGCGGAAAAGGCCGTGTACGAGCAGCTCGTACACGGCCTTTCTCATGTCCGGCCTCCCGGGCCGGGCCGGGACGGGTGTGCGCCCGCGGTGAGCCCGCTCAGGACGTGGGCTCGCCCGGCACTCCCCATTCCAGCCGGAGCGCCTCGGCGGGTTCGGCGGCCCGCCGGTCCTGCGCGGCGCCGCCCAGGACGAACACGTCCGGCGCGCCGTCGAGGACCCCGCCCGAGGGATCGTCGTCCCCGGCCCTGCGCACCACGTCCCGCTCCGGCATGAGGATGTCCCGGACGACCACGGCGCACAGGTACAGCGTGCCCAGCAGGTGCAGGGCGATCGCCCAGTGGTAGCCGTTCGTGGGCAGCCCCTTGTGGGCGTCTCCACTGGTCGTGTACGCGAGGTACATCCAGATGCCGAGGAAGTACGCCACCTCGCACGCCTGCCACACGAGGAAGTCCCGCCACTTGGGCCGGGCCAGCACGGCCAGCGGCACCAGCCACAGGACGTACTGCGGGGAGTAGACCTTGTTGGTGAGGATGAAGGCGGCCACCATCAGGAAGGCCAGCTGCGCGAAACGCGGACGGCGCGGGGCGAAGAACGCCAGCGCCGCGATCCCGACGAAGGACAGCACGACCAGTGCGCTGGCCGTCGTGTTGACGAAGTCGATGCTGGGCGGGTTGCTGGAGTTCTGCGCCCAGATCAGCCAGAACGAGCCGAAGTCGACGGACCGGTCGTGGCTGAACGTGTAGAACTTCGACCAGCCGGGGAAGGCGAACAACATCACCGGCAGGTTCACCACGAGCCAGGCGACCACCGCGCCGCCCGCCGCCTGGAAGAACGCCCGCCATTTACCGGCCCGCCAGCACAGCACGAGCAGTGGTCCGAGCAGGAAGACGGGGTAGAGCTTGGCGGCCGTGGCGAGCCCGAGCAGCACACCGAAGGCGACCGGACGGCTTCGCGACCACATGAGCATCGCGGCGGCGGTCAGGGCCACCGCCAGCAGGTCCCAGTTGATGGTGGCGGTCAAAGCGAAGGCGGGCGCCAGGGCGACCAGCAGACCGTCCCAGGGGCGTCGCCGGTGCGTACGGGCCACACACACGGCGATGACCGCGGCGCAGATCATCAGCATCGCGGC
Organism: Streptomyces sp. NPDC026659; assembly: GCF_040638245.1. Classification (NCBI taxonomy): domain Bacteria; kingdom Bacillati; phylum Actinomycetota; class Actinomycetes; order Kitasatosporales; family Streptomycetaceae; genus Streptomyces; species Streptomyces sp. NPDC026659. The sequence continues at coordinate 222,913 of NZ_JBEZXY010000003.1, forward strand.
GTTGACGAACCAGTACCACTGCTCCTGCTGCTGGATGCCGCCGCTGCCCGGGGTGAGCCAGGCGGCGACTTCCATGAACACGCCGGTCAGGACCGGGTATTCGAGGTAATCCATGTCCCCCGGGAGTTTGTCGAAGTACGGCACGAGCCCGTCGGCGAAGCCGCGCCCCTGGTAGAGGTGCGGGATGTCCGAGTAGCAGGCGTGCGTGTACTGCGAGCTGGCCCCGAAGAACCAGGCACCGTTGTAGCAGGGCGCCTTCTGGACGAGGCCGAGGGCGAACATGCCGATCGCCACGAGGGCGACGACCCTGACCGGTGTCCACCAGGACGTTCCGAGCAGGGCACGCCGCCCGACCGGGCCGCCGATCAGCTCACTGCCGGCCGCGGCGATCTCGTCCTCCCGGGTCGGTCGTACCGTCTCCGGCTCGGCCACGCGCACGGGCGTCGTTTCAGCACTGGGCATGGGGCACATCCTGCCGTACGTACCCCGGTAAACGCCGAGGGCCGCCGCACCTCGCAGGTGCGGCGGCCCATGTTTCACGTGAAACAGGCGTACCGGCTATCAGGGGTACAACCGGTCATTCGGACGAGCTAGCCGTCCTGACCTCCGAAGAAGCCTCTGGTGGTACCCGTACCTGTGGTTTCCGTGGCTGAGGTACTCGGGCTGGGGTCACCGGCTCCGCCGGTGTCGGTGCCACCGTTGAGGCCGCCGGTGTCGTTACCGCCGTTGCCATTGCCACCGTTGTTATTGCCATTGCCGCCGTTGCCATTGCCACCGTCACGGCAGCCGAAGAAGCCACAGGTGATGGTGGCCGACGGCGACGGCTCCAGCTCGGACTCGCTCGGCGACGGGCTCGGCGACGGGCTCGTGGTCGGGGTCTGCGTGGCCGACGGGACGGGCGCGGGGCTCGGTGCGACGTTGAGCGCCTTGCCGTAGGGAACCGGGGTCGGGAACTTCACCTTCGGCTCGTTCTGCAGCGCCTCGATCATGTAGTCGTGCCAGATCTGGGCGGGGAACGAGGCGCCGTGGATCTCTTTCTGCCCACCGGTCCCGTACATTTCCAGGAACTTGCGGTCCTTGGGCTTCGCCTGGTCGTCCATCCGGAACATGCTGATCGCGGTGGACAGCTGGGGGGTGTACCCGACGAACCAGGCCGACTTGTTGCCGTCGGTGGTACCGGTCTTGCCGGCCACGTCACGGCCGGGCAGCCGAGCAGCGGTACCCGTGCCCTTGTCGACCACGGTCTTCAGCACGTCGGTGACGTTGTCGGCCACGTCCGACGTGAAGGCGTCCTTGGACTTGGTCTTGTGGGTGTAGATGACCCCGTCCTTGCCACTGACCTGGGACACGGAGTACGGGTCCCGCTGCGTGCCGCTGGCCGCGAAGGTCGCGTACGCGCCGGCCATGCGGATCGCGCTGGGGTCCGAGGTGCCGATGGAGAACGACGGGAAGTTGGAGCTGGCCAGGCTGTTCTCCAGGACACCCGCGTCCAGGGCGCTCTGCTTCACCTTGTCCAGTCCCACGTCCATGCCCAGCTGGACGAAGGCGGAGTTGACCGAGAACCGCATGGCGTACCGCAGATCGATCTTGTAGTCGGGAGCATCGCCCTTCGACTCGTCACCGTCGTTGGCCTGGAGCCACTCCTTGCCCTCCTTGTCGGTCCAGACCCTGCCGTTGTACTCCTTGATCTTGAGCTTGTTCTTGCCGCTGTACAGGCTCTTCCAGGAAGCCTTGGTGCGCTCGTCCTGCGGCTGTTCCTCAGCGCCGTCCGGGTTCCGCACACCCCACTTCATCGCCGCCGCCAGCACGAAGGGCTTGAACGTCGAACCCACCTGGGCGCCGGTGGCGTCCGCGTTGTCCGTGAAGTGCTTGGTCCAGTCCTCGCCACCGTAAATGGCCTTGATGGCACCCGACTTCGGATCGACGGACGCCCCACCGAACTGGACGTACTTGTCGGTGTCCTTACGCAGCTCGGGCTTGATGTTCGCCTTCCGGACGGTCTCGACAGCCTTCTCGAGCTGACCGACCTTCTTCTTGTCGAAGGTCGTCCGGATCGTGTAGCCGCCCTGCTGGAGCTTGTCCGCGGTGACCCCGGTCTCCTTGTGGGAGATCAGGTAGCCCTTGGCCAGATCGACCAGGTAGCCGATCTGCCCACTCAGCTGACCGTTCGCGTGCGGGCTCTGCACCGTGGGGAGCTTCGTGTACTTGCTCCGCTCGGCCGCGCTCAGATGGTTGTACTCGACCATCTTGCTGAGCGTGTCCTGCATCTGCCGCGTCGCCCTCGCGGTGTTGGCAGCGGACGTTGCGGCCGGGTCGATCGAGACCGCGCCCGCCGGGTCGTAGTACGTGGCGCCCTTGAGCATCGCCGCGAGGAACGCGCACTCACCCGCGTTGAGATTTTTGGCGTCCTTGTCGAAGTACGCCCGCGCGGCGGCCTGGATTCCGTAGGCACCGCGGCCGTAGTACGCGGAGTTCAGGTAGCCGGCCATCACGTCTTCTTTGCGCATCGTGGCGCCGACCTTGACGGCGACGAGGATCTCCTTGAACTTGCGGGAGATCGTCTGTGACTGGTCGTTCAGCATGGCGTTCTTGACGAACTGCTGGGTGATGGTGGAGCCACCCTGCGTCTGACCGCCCCGGGCCATGTTGACGAAGGCGCGCGCGATGCCCTTGGGGTCGACGCCGCTGTCGGTCTCGAAGGTCTTGTTCTCCTGAGAGATCACGGCGTACCGCATCTCCGCGGGGATCTGGGCGTAGTTGAGGTTCTGCCGGTTGATCTCACCGCCGGTCGCGACCATCACGGAACCGTCGGACCACTCATAGACGTTGTTCTGCGCGTTGGCGGTCTTCGCGATGTCCGGTACGGCGACCATCGCGTACCCGATGCCCGTAACGGCCACCAGGCTTCCGAAGAAGGCGACGCAGACCGTGGCCACGAGCTTCCACGACGGCAGCCAGCGCTGCCAGCCGTCCTTGCCCGCGCGCGGGTAGTCGATGAACCTCGGACTGGCGGGAGCCGCGGCGGCACGGCCACGGCCGCGCCCCGGGCCGGTGTTGTCGGGTCCTCGGCGGCGGCCGCCGCCTCTCTGGGTCGCGCGGCGCGCTTCGGCGCGACTGCCGTAGGCAGGCTCGTCACCATAGGAGTCGGCGGAGGCCTCGGTGGCGCCTCTCGGGGCCGCTCGGCGGCCGGAGGACGGGCCGGGCTGGCCGCGTCGGGCCGCGGCACGTCCGCCTCCCTGCGGCGGCGGCGGTTTACGACGGTGCTCGCTCATCGAACGATTACTCCTCGGGCAGGCGCACCCGTGCGCGCCTGGAAACAGCGGCTGGTTTCCGGTCCCCCCGAAGTACGGATGCGGTCGTTGCTGCATTCACCCGTACTGCACCGGGGACCACGACGCCCCCCAAGCGCCCCTTGGTTCCCGGTGGTGTGCATGCCGCACAGACTACGCACCGTCAAAACCTTGCGATCCTTGAAGTTCACCCCAAATCAGGCAACTTGCCGCGTACGAATCAGTGATGTGATCCCGTTCACCATCCGCCCCCTTGTCGCATGCCGGAGGTCGTTCTATCGTCGGGATGTATCGAGTCGATACATCAGCGCGAGACAAAGACGCTGTGTGCCGAGAGGAGGCGCTCATGAGCCGGCGTTCCGGCATCCTTGAGTTCGCCGTACTCGGGCTGTTGCGCGAGTCTCCGATGCACGGCTACGAACTGCGCAAACGACTCAATACATCCCTGGGTGTGTTCCGGGCCTTCAGCTACGGAACGCTGTACCCCTGCCTCAAGACGCTGGTCGCGAACGGCTGGTTGATCGAGGAACCCGGCAACACCCGCGAAGACGCTCTGGCGGCTCCCCTCACCGGACGCCGCGCGAAGATCGTCTACCGGCTGACGGCCGAAGGTAAGGAGCACTTCGAGGAGCTGCTCTCGCAGACCGGCCCGGACGCGTACGAGGACGAGCACTTCGCCGCGCGGTTCGCCTTCTTCGGGCAGACCTCGCGCGATGTACGGATGCGCGTGCTGGAGGGCCGGCGCAGCCGCCTGGAGGAGCGTCTGGAGAAGATGCGCTCCTCCCTGGCCCGCACGCGGGAGCGGCTGGACGACTACACGCTCGAGCTCCAGCGCCACGGAATGGAGTCCGTGGAGCGTGAGGTGCGCTGGCTGAACGAGCTCATCGAAAGCGAGCGGGCCGGGCGCGACCTGAAGGGGTCGGAGTCCGGGGAGTCCGCTCAGCAGGACACCACATCTGGATCGGCGGGCGGCCTGCCCCGTCCCAGGGACCTCCCGGGGACGGATACGCCCGGCGACACCGCCACGTGACGACCCACTCGGGGCGTCACTCGTACACACAGGGAGCAACCGGAATGGGTTCGGTTCGCGTAGCCGTCGTCGGCGTGGGCAACTGCGCCGCGTCGCTGGTGCAGGGCGTCGAGTACTACAAGGACGCCGACCCGGCGTCCAAGGCCCCCGGCCTGATGCACGTGCAGTTCGGTGACTACCACGTGCGGGACATCGAGTTCGTGGCCGCCTTCGACGTCGACGCCAAGAAGGTCGGCCTCGACCTGTCGGACGCCATCGGCGCCTCCGAGAACAACACCATCAAGATCTGCGACGTGCCCACCACCGGTGTCACCGTGCAGCGCGGCCACACCCTCGACGGCCTCGGCAAGTACTACCGCGAGACCATCGAGGAGTCGGACGCCGAGCCGGTCGACGTCGTCCAGGTCCTGAAGGACAAGCAGGTCGACGTGCTGGTCTGCTACCTCCCGGTGGGCTCCGAGGCCGCCGCGAAGTTCTACGCCCAGTGCGCCATCGACGCCAAGGTCGCCTTCGTCAACGCCCTCCCCGTCTTCATCGCGGGCACCAAGGAGTGGGCGGACAAGTTCACCGAGGCGGGCGTCCCGATCGTCGGTGACGACATCAAGTCGCAGGTCGGCGCCACCATCACGCACCGCGTCATGGCGAAGCTGTTCGAGGACCGCGGTGTGATCCTCGACCGCACGATGCAGCTGAACGTCGGCGGCAACATGGACTTCAAGAACATGCTCGAGCGCGAGCGCCTGGAGTCCAAGAAGATCTCCAAGACGCAGGCCGTCACCTCCCAGATCCCCGACCGGGACCTCGGCGAGAAGAACGTCCACATCGGCCCGTCCGACTACGTGGCCTGGCTGGACGACCGCAAGTGGGCCTACGTCCGCCTCGAGGGCCGTGCCTTCGGTGACGTCCCGCTGAACCTGGAGTACAAGCTCGAGGTCTGGGACTCCCCGAACTCGGCCGGCGTCATCATCGACGCCCTGCGCGCCGCGAAGATCGCCAAGGACCGCGGCATCGGCGGCCCGATCCTCTCCGCGTCCTCGTACTTCATGAAGTCCCCGCCGGTCCAGTACTTCGACGACGAGGCCCGCGAGAACGTCGAGAAGTTCATCCGCGGCGACGTCGAGCGCTAAAGCGGTCCCGCTCGCACGAGAACGCTCCTGCCAGGGCGCGGAAGGTCCCCGGGATCATCTCCCGGGGACCTTCGGCATGTGTGAGGCTGTCTCCCATGCCCGTCGCCCAGGATCTGCGCCGGTTGCTGCGAGTCCGGGACTTCCGGCGCCTGCTCGGTGTCCGCCTGCTCTCCCAGGGCGCCGACGGTGTCTACCAGGTCGCCCTCGCCACGTACGTCGTCTTCTCCCCCGAGCGGCAGACCTCGGCCGCGGCGATCGCCTCGGCGATGGCGGTCCTGCTGCTCCCGTACTCCCTGGTCGGCCCCTTCGCCGGGGTCCTGCTGGACCGCTGGCGGCGCCGCCAGGTGTTCGTGTACGGCAACGCGCTGCGCGCCCTGCTGGCAGCGGCCACCGCTGTACTGATGGTCACCCGGGCACCCGGCTGGCTCTTCTACGCCTCCGCGCTGTGCGTCACGGCCGTCAACCGTTTCGTCCTCGCGGGCCTGTCCGCCGCGCTGCCGCGTGTGGTGGACGCCGAGCGTCTGGTGCTGGCCAATTCGCTGTCCCCGACCGCCGGGACACTCGCCGCGACCGCGGGCGGCGGGCTCGCCTTCCTCATCCGCATGGCGGGCCCGGACTCCGACGCCCCGGTGGTGCTGACGGGCGCGGTCCTCTATCTGTGCGCCGGACTCACCGCCCTGAGCCTGGCGCCCGACCGGCTCGGCCCCGACCGGGCGCCCGCTCACCCCCACCTGCGCGCAGCACTCGCGGACACCGCGCGCGATCTGTTCGCGGCCGTCCGGTACCTCGCGGCCCCCGCCCGCCGGGAAGCGGCCTGGGCGCTCACGTCGATGGCCCTGATGCGCTTCTGCTACGGAGCGCTGCTCGTCCTGCTGCTCATGCTGTGCCGGTACGGCCTCGCCACGACCCCGCGGGAGGGCCTCGGCCTGCTCGGACTGGCCCTGGCACTGTCGGGAGCGGGTTTCTTCGCGGCGGCCGTGATCACTCCCTGGGCGGCGGGGCGGCTCGGCCCGGGACGCTGGATCGCGGTGTGCGCGGGCGGTGCTGCGGTGCTGGAGCCGTCCCTGGGTCTCCCCTTCGCCGCGGTCCCCCTGATGATCGCGGCCTTCGTGCTGGGCCTGACCACTCAGGGCGCCAAGATCGCCACGGACACGATCGTGCAGGAGTCCGTCGAGGACGGCTTCCGGGGCCGGGTCTTCTCCGTCTACGACGTCCTCTTCAACATCGCCTTCGTCGGGGCCGCCGCAGTCGCGGCCCTGATACTCCCGGCGGACGGCCGCTCACCGGCGCTCGTGGTCATCGTCGCCTGCCTCTACGGCACGGTCGCCGTGACGATGTACCGCGCTCCCTGGCGCCCGGACGGCGTGAGGGGCGGTGTTTCACGTGAAACACCGCCCCTCCGCTGAACCCTGGTCCGTGTTTCACGTGAAACACGGAGCCTCGGCCGCCCTCAGCTCTGTCCGGCCCACCACTCCTTGAGCGACGCCACCGCTGCCTCGTGCTCCATCGGGCCGTTCTCCAGCCGCAGCTCCAGCAGGAACTTGTACGCCTGACCGATGACCGGGCCGGGACCGACACCCAGGATCTCCATGATCTGGTTGCCGTCGAGGTCCGGGCGGATCGCGTCCAGCTCCTCCTGCTCCTGAAGCTGGGCGATGCGCTCCTCCAGGCCGTCGTAGGCCCGGGACAGCGCGGCGGCCCTGCGCTTGTTCCGCGTGGTGCAGTCGGAGCGGGTCAGCTTGTGCAGGCGCTCCAGCAGGGGGCCCGCGTCACGGACGTAGCGGCGCACGGCCGAGTCCGTCCACTCGCCGGTGCCGTAGCCGTGGAAGCGCAGATGCAGCTCGACGAGCTGCGAGACGTCCTTGACCAGCTCGTTCGAGTACTTCAGAGCCGTCATGCGCTTCTTGGTCATCTTCGCGCCGACCACCTCGTGGTGGTGGAAGGAGACCCTGCCGTCCTTCTCGAAGCGGCGCGTGCGCGGCTTGCCGATGTCGTGCAGCAGGGCGGCCAGCCGCAGCGCGAGGTCGGGGCCGTTCTCCTCCAGGTCGATCGCCTGCTCCAGCACGATCAGCGTGTGGTCGTAGACGTCCTTGTGCCGGTGGTGCTCGTCACGCTCCAGGCGCAGCGCCGGCAGCTCGGGCAGCACGTGCCCGGCGAGACCGGTGTCGACCAGGAGGGTCAGCCCCTTGCGGGGGTGGGCGGAGAGGATCAGCTTGTTCAGCTCGTCCCGGACGCGTTCGGCCGAGACGATCTCGATGCGTCCGGCCATCTCCGTCATCGCGGCGATCACCCCGGGGTCCACCTCGAAGTCCAGCTGCGCGGCGAACCTGGCCGCCCGCATCATGCGCAGCGGGTCGTCCGAGAACGACTCCTCGGGCGTGCCGGGAGTGCGCAGCACCCGAGCCGCGAGGTCCTCCAGGCCGCCGTGCGGGTCGATGAACTCCTTCTCCGGCAGCGCGACGGCCATCGCGTTGACCGTGAAGTCGCGGCGGACCAGGTCCTCCTCGATGGAGTCGCCGTACGACACCTCGGGCTTGCGCGAGGTGCGGTCGTACGCCTCCGACCGGTAGGTGGTGATCTCGATCTGGAAGCGACGGTCGGTGTCGCCGACCCGGGCGTCCTTCTGCGCGCCGACCGTGCCGAACGCGATCCCGACCTCCCATACGGCGTCCGCCCAGGGCCGGACGATCCGCAGGACGTCCTCGGGGCGCGCGTCGGTGGTGAAGTCCAGGTCGTTCCCGAGCCGGCCGAGCAGCGCGTCACGGACCGAGCCGCCCACCAGGGCGAGCGAGAACCCGGCCTCCTTGAAACGGCGGGCCAGGTCGTCGGCGACGGGAGCCACCCGCAGCAGCTCGCTCACCGCGCGCTGCTGCACCTGGCTCAGGGCAGCGGGATTGTCTTCGTTGGGGTTCGGCACAACAGAAAAGGGTACGTGGCCCGCCCGACCGGGCGCGCCTCCTTAACCGGCGCCGACGCCGTCCGGCATACCGCACAAGGAGCATTTCTTGCGGCGTACGCCACTGCTCCGCTTGATAGTGGATATAGGGGACAGGCCGGAGCCGTACCCGATCTTGGGAAGCGGTCCGCGGCACTTCCCCTCAGCCGTCATCGTTACCATGCGGGGACGCACATTCCGACGACCACTGACGACGAGAGACGGGTTAGCGCGTGGCCGAGGCGGCAGACTTCCAGGGGACCAGTGCCTCACCTGCCCGCCGGTGGCTGCGGCGCACCGGGGCGCTGCTCGCGGGCGCGCCGCTGGTGGCCGGGCTGCTCCAGCTTTCCGCCGCGTCGCCCGCACAGGCCGCGTCATCGGGCTCGGTCTCGGTCGAGCTGGACTCGCTCAGCCCCAGCGCGCCGACGGACGGCGACACGGTGACCGTGACCGGCACCGTCACCAACAACGGCAAGCAGACCGTGACCGGCGCCCACGTCGGTCTGCGGGTGGGCCCGCTGTTGAACACGCGCTCGGCGGTCGACGCGATCGCCCGGCATCCGCACTCCCTCCAGGGCGGTACCGGAACCGAGGTCGACGGCAAGTACGCGGAGAAGTTCCCCAAGCTCATCCCCGGTATCGCCGAGCACTTCAGCATCTCCGTCCCGGTGGACAAGCTCGACCTCAAGGGCGACGGCGTCTACACGTTCGGGGTCGCCGTGTCCGGCCAGACCCCCGCACGGCCCTGGGACCAGATGCTCGGTGTCGAGCGGACCTTCCTGCCCTGGCAGCCGTCGGACGCCGACACCACGACCAGGACCACGTTCCTTTGGCCGCTGATCTCCTCCGTCCGCATGACCGCGCGAACCGGCGCGGGCGAGTCGCAGACCCCGGTCTTCCGCGACGACGAGCTGGCCAAGGAGATCGCGCCGGGCGGCCGGCTCGCGCAGATGGTGGAGCTGGGCAAGGGCCTCGACATCACCTGGGTGATCGACCCCGACCTGCTGGCCTCCGTGGAGGCCATGGCGAAGGGCTACCGGATCAACGCACCCGGCGGCACCACCACGCCCGGCCCCCGTGAGCACCAGGACATCGCCCGGCAGTGGCTGGCCAACCTTCAGAAGGCCGTCACGGGCAAGGAAGTCGTCGCGCTGCCCTTCGGCGACCCGGACCTGGCCTCGCTCGCCCACACCGGCACCAGCGTCACCGGCTCGCTCAGCCATCTGAAGGACGCGACCGATGTCGCCGCCACGACCGTGAAGACCGTGCTCCATGTCACGCCGAGCACCGACTTCGCCTGGCCCGTCGAGGGCGCCGTGGACCCGTCGATCATGAAGGTCGCCACCTCCGCGGGCGCCGACCGGGTGATCGCCCGCAGTGACAGCCTCCGAGAGAGCTCGGGACTGTCCTACACGCCGTCCGCCACCCGCCCGGTCGGCGGCGGCACCACGGCCGTGGTCGCCGACGCCCGGCTGTCCACGGCCTTCGAGGGCGATCTGACCAGGGCCGACACCTCCACGCTCGCCGTGCAGGAGTTCCTGGCCCAGAGCCTCGAGGTGAACGCGCAGACGGACAAGCAGCGCAGCATCGTGATCGCTCCTCAGCGGATGCCGACCGCGAGCCAGGCCCAGGCCATGGCGACGGCGCTGACGGCGCTCCAGGGCGGCACCTGGTCCGAGGCACAGGGGCTGAGCGCGGCGGCCAAGGCCAAGCCCGACCCCAACGCCACCACGCGCATTCCCTCCACGTCCGCCTACCCCGCCTCGCTGCGCAGGCAGGAGCTGCCGAAGTCGGCCTTCGAGCAGATCGCGCGCACGCAGGACAAGCTGGACAACTTCCAGGTGGTCCTCACGGACCAGTCCCGTGTGGTCACGCCGTTCGGGCGGGCCATAAACCGCGGGATGTCCACGTCGTGGCGGGGGCACCGCGCCAACGGTGACGCCTTCCGGGGCGGCGTGGAGAACTGGCTCGACGACCTGGCGGACCAGGTCAAACTGATCGACAAGTCGGAGACCAAGCTCTCCGGGCGCAGCGCGACCATCCCGGTCACCGTGCAGAACAACCTCGTGCAGCCCGTCGGCCACCTGTATCTGCGGCTCACCTCGACCATGCCGACCCGTCTGAAGATCGGCGGCAAGGCGTACTACGAGCAGCCCGTCGACGTCTCCGGCGGCCACAGCCAGTCCGTCAAGTTCACCACCTCGGCCAACGCCAACGGCCGCGTCGGAGTGATCGCGCAGCTGTACACCGAGGACGGCACGGAATACGGCGACCCCGTCAGCTTCGACGTGAAGGTCACCGAGGTCACGCCCACGGTGATGCTGGTCATCGGCGGCGGTGTGCTCCTGCTGGTGCTCGCCGGGTTCCGGATGTACACCCAGCGCAAGCGCGCGGCGGCCCGCCGGGCCGAGCAGGAGGACGCGGCCGAGGACGGCACGGAAGACGAGCCGGAGCAGCCCGGCATCCCCGATGACCGCCCCGCGACGGAGTCCGCCTCCCCTTCCGGGGCGGACGCGCCGGACCAGCCGAGTGACCCTGCACCGGACACCGCACCGGAAAGCGCCGACCCGTCCGGCACGGGTGAGAGAGTGGACCGTTGAGCGATGTCGTGGCCGGTGTGGCCCGGGACGATGAGGTGGGGTAACCATGAACGCGCCGTACGACGGTGACCGTGGCCAGGGCGCCGCCGGCTCGGGCCACCCCGAGACGTCGCCCGAGCCGGGCCAGGTGCCGCCGCAGCCCGCGACCGACATGTACCTCCAGGACGCCTACGACCGCGACCCCTACCGGGAGCGCGAGCTGTCCGCCCAGGACCCGGTCGCCGAGGCGCTCTACGACCGCGCCGCGCACCCGCCGCCCCCGCCGGGCAGCTACGAGCGGCAGCAGCCGCTGTACGCCCAGCCCTCGCAGTCGCCGTACGCGCCCGACCCCCGGGTGTGGGCCAACACCCCGGCGCCCGAGCCGGACGGCGACGCCACCCAGCATCTGCCGTACGGCGACAACCCGCGCACGACCCAGTTCGTGGGCGTGGACGACCTGGTCTCGCACTCGGGCGAGGAGTACCACGAGCCGGACGCCTTCGCGCATCTGCTGAAGGACCAGCAGCACGGCGGCGCCTCCGCGGCGAAGGGTGCGCGGACCGCCTCCGGGCCCTCGGCGCCGAGCCCCGCCGGACCGGGCGCTCCGCAGCCGCCCGCGCCCGGGAACCGCCTCCAGCCGCCCGCCCCGGTACCCGGGCCCTCGGGACCCGTGGAGACTTCCCCGGCCCCCGCCCCGGCCCCGGCCAAGAAGGGCGGCCTGCTCAGCTCCAGCGCCGTCATGGCGGCCGGCACGATGGTCTCCCGCCTCACCGGCTTCGTCCGCTCCGCGCTGATCGTCTCCGCGCTGGGCCTGGGCTTCCTCGGCGACTCCTTCCAGGTCGCCTATCAGCTGCCCACGATGATCTACATCCTCACCGTCGGCGGCGGTCTGAACTCCGTGTTCGTGCCCCAGCTGGTGCGGGCCATGAAGGAGGACGAGGACGGCGGCGAGGCGTTCGCCAACCGGCTGCTGACCCTTGTGATGGTGGCACTCGCCGTGCTCACGGGCGCCGCGCTGTTCGCCGCTCCGTTCCTGGTGCGCCTGCTGTCGGACTCGGTCGCGACCAACCCGGCGGCCAACGACGTGGCGGTCACCTTCACCCGCTACTTCCTGCCCTCGATCTTCTTCATGGGCATCCACGTGGTGATGGGTCAGATCCTCAACGCGCGCGGAAAGTTCGGCGCGATGATGTGGACCCCGGTGCTGAACAACATCGTCATCATCGTGACGCTCGGTACGTTCATCTGGGTCTACGGCAGCTCGGCCAACTCCCACATGACCGTCGCCAACATCCCGCCGGAGGGCCAGCGGCTGCTCGGCATCGGTGTGCTGCTCGGTCTCGTCGTGCAGGCACTGGCGATGATCCCCTACCTGCGGGAGACGGGCTTCCGGATCCGTCCGCGCTTCGACTGGAAGGGCCACGGCCTGGGCAAGGCCGCGATGCTCGCCAAGTGGACGGTCCTCTTCGTGCTCGCCAACCAGGCCGGCGCGATGATCGTGACCCAGCTGTCCACCGCCGCGGGCGAGGACTCGGACGCCAAGGGCACCGGCTTCGCCGCCTACGCCAACGCCCAGCTGATCTGGGGCCTGCCGCAGGCCATCATCACCGTGTCCCTGATGGCCGCGCTGCTTCCGCGCCTCTCCCGCTCGGCCGCCGAGGGCGACGCCGGCGCGGTCCGCGACGACATCTCGCAGGGCCTGCGGACGACGGCCGTGGCCATCGTGCCCATCGCCTTCGGCTTCCTGGCGCTCGGTATCCCGATGTGCACGCTGATCTTCGGCTCCTCGGGCACCGGCGCGGCCACCAACATGGGCTACATGCTGATGGCCTTCGGCCTCGGCCTGATCCCGTACTCGGTGCAGTACGTGGTTCTGCGCGCCTTCTACGCGTACGAGGACACCCGTACGCCCTTCTACAACACCGTCATCGTCGCGGTGGTCAACGCGGGCGCCTCGGTCCTCTGCTTCGTTCTGCTGCCGTCCCGCTGGGCGGTCGCGGGCATGGCGGCCGCGTACGGTCTCGCCTACGCCATCGGTGTCGGCGTCGCCTGGCGGCGGCTGCGCAAGCGCCTCGGCGGTGATCTGGACGGCTCCCGGGTGCTGCGGACCTACGCGCGGCTGGGCATCGCCTCGGTGCCGGCGGCCCTGCTCAGCGGTGCGGCCTGCTACGGCATCGGGCACACTCTGGGCCAGGGCGTGTTCGGTTCCTTCGTGGCGCTCGTGGTGGGTGGTGCGGTATTGCTTGGGATCTTCTTCGTCGCCGCGAGGAGGATGCGGATCGAAGAACTCAACTCGCTCGTGGGAATGGTCCGCGGGCGTCTGGGACGCTGAGGCGGGGTAGGCGCACAACCATCGTCCGTCGCCGCGTGTCGTGCATAGCGGCGGACTGTGGGCACAATTGTTTTCGGCGTCGCACAGCGTGCAACGGATGGGGAGGCAGGGACGACGGTGGCGGAACGGAGCACAGCTGCCGTCGACGTGGCAGACAACAGCGGCAAGCAGCCGCTGACCGCGAAGGCGGGCCAGTCCACGTCCGACGGGGTGGTCAAGAACCCGGAGCTGGACACGGACAGCGCCGAGGCACAGGGGAACAGCGGAACGGAGGCCACCGAAACGATTTCCGCACCCCTGGAACTGCACAGCGGTCACAAGCTCGCCAGACGCTACCGTCTCGAGGAGTGTGTCACCCGTCTGGACGGATTCAGCAGCTGGCGCGCGGTCGACGAGAAACTCCGTCGCGCCGTCGGCGTGCACATCCTCCCGGCCAAACACCCTCGGGCCCGTGCCGTCCTGGCCGCCGCCCGGGCCGCGGCCCTGCTGGGCGACCCCCGGTTCGTCCAGGTCCTCGACGCGGTCGAGGAGAACGACTTCGTCTATGTCGTGCACGAATGGCTGCCCGACGCCACCGAACTGACCGCGCTGCTCGCCACGGGACCGCTGGAGCCGCACGACGCCTACCAGATGGTCAGTCAGATCGCGTCCGCCATGGCCGCGGCGCACCGTGACGGCCTCGCCCATCTGCGGCTGAACCCCAACGCCGTGCTGCGCACCTCCACCGGACAGTGGCGCATCCGCGGGCTGGCCGTGAACGCCGCGCTGCGCGGCATCACCTCCGACACCCCACAGCGCACGGACACCGAGGCGATCGGCGCACTGCTGTACGCCGCGCTGACGCAGCGCTGGCCCTACGAGAGCGACGCCTACGGCCTCACCGGCCTGCCCAAGGACGTGGGCCTCGTCGCACCCGACCAGGTGCGCGCGGGCGTCCACCGGGGGCTCTCCGAGCTCGCGATGCGAGCCCTCGTCAACGACGGTGCCACCGCCTCCCGGCACGAGTCTCCGTGCACCACGCCGGAGGAACTGGTCAAGGCCATCGGCGAGATGCCCCGCATCCGCCCGCCGGAGCCCGCGTTCACGGCCCCGCCGGAGTATCAGCGCACCACGTACCAGCAGGGCACGTACGGGCGTCCTCCGGCCGGTCCCGGCGTCACCCAGCCGCTCGCGCCGCCGCCCCCTCCGCTGCAGAGCCGCACCGGCAAGGCACTGAAGTGGGCGGTCTCCGCCCTCCTCATCGCCGCGCTCGGTCTCGGCAGCTGGCAGTTGGCGGAGGCGTTGATGGGCCGGGGCGAGAAGCCGAAGGACACCGACAACACCCAGACGCAGGACAGCGGCGACAAGAACACGAACAAGGCGGCTCCGAAGCCGATAAAGATCCAGGGCGCCCAGGAGTTCGTCGCCAAGGGCGACGCCCAGCACCCCGGCGACGTCGGCACGACCTACGACGGCACCACGTCGACGTTCTGGCGGACCAGGTCCTTCAACGAAGGCCCCTCGATCGCGTCCTACAAGATCGGCGTGGGCATCATGTACGACCTCGGATCGGCCCAGAAACTCGACACGGCCACCATCGGGCTCCGCTACGGAGGCGACCACACCACGGTCGAGCTGTACGCGGCCGACTCGCTGACACCCCCGTCGCTTGATTCGATGAAGCGAATCGGACAAGTCACCACCTCGGGCACGACCGCTACGGTCAAGCCCGGCAAGCCGGTGAAGACTCGTTATGTGCTCGTGTGGCTGACCGCCATGCCGCAGTCCGGTTACGACGCGGCCGCCTACTCGAAGGCGGGCTACAAGCAGGCCATCACCGAAGTCGGATTCACGGGCTGACGTCTCGTCCGAGCCGGAGGGGGCAGATGGCGCAGGGCGCCGGATACGAGGAAGTGGACGACCAGGACCTGATCGCCCGGCACGTGGACGGCGACCCCGATGCCTTCGGCGAGCTCGTCCGGAGGCATCGGGACCGGCTCTGGGCCGTCGCCCTGCGGACGCTGGGGGACCGTGAGGAGGCCGCCGACGCGGTCCAGGACGCCCTGGTCTCCGCCTACCGGGCCGCACACACCTTCCGGGGGCAGTCGGCCGTCACGACCTGGCTGCACCGCATCACGGTGAACGCCTGCCTGGACCGCGCCCGCAAGACCGCCTCGCGGAAGACGGCTCCGGTGGACGACACCGAGCGGCTGGAGCAACTGCTGGAGCCGCACGAGTCCGCCTCCGCCCCGGCCGAACGGAACGACCTGCACCGGCAGCTCGTCCAGGCGCTCGGGACCCTCCCCCGGGAGCAGCGCGCCGCGCTGGTCCTGGTGGACATGCAGGGCTATCCGGTGGCCGAGGCCGCGCGCATCCTCGACGTTCCCACGGGGACGGTGAAGAGCCGTTGCGCCCGGGGGCGCGCCAGACTTCTTCCGCTGCTCACCCATCTGCGTCCCGATGCCCCGGGTGAGGGGAAAGAACCCGCGCCAGGACGGAACCGGGTGCACGGGGCATCCGTCCCACCTGCGACGGATTCTCCGGGTGACGGCTCACAGGACACAGGACCGAGCGATTCGGCCGTCGTGAAGGGCGGAGGTGGACGGGCATGACGTCCTCGACAGACACGGCCGGGCATCCGGACGTCACCGAGCTCTCCGACCTCACCGAGGGCATCCTGCCGCCGACCCGCAGCGCGGACCTCCGCCGACACCTGGAGGGGTGCGAGCCGTGCGCCGACGTCCAGGCGTCCCTGGAGGAGATCCGGGCGCTGCTGGGAAACATGCCGGAGCCCTCTCCGATGCCGCAGGACGTGGCGGACCGCATCGACGCCGCCCTGGCCATCGAAGCCCTCTCGCAAGCGACGACAGGGGCACTGACGGCCGTTCATGCGGGCACGGCGCAGCCCGCCTCGGAAGACCCGCAGCATGTTTCACGTGAAACCGAGAAGCAGGTTTCACGTGAAACATCGGTGCCGGACCGTCCCACCGGACGTCCGTCCGCCGCCACCGGGCCCGGACGCAAGGAGCGTGGCCGTAGCCGACGCAGGTCCGTCGCGCTCGGTGCGGTACTCACCGCCGCTGTGGTCGGAGCCGGTTCACTGCTCCTTCAGTCACTCGGCAGCGACTCCCCCGACACCACCGCTCAGACCAAGCCTGCCCCGGCCGTCACCACGTTTTCCGGGACCAGCGTGCAGAGCCAGGTGAAAGGTCTCCTCACCGCACAGAAGGGGCTTCAGCGGGGCACACAGCGTCCGCGTGAGGAGAGCGCGACGGCGTCCCCGGGCGGCCCGACACAGAGCGCGAACACCCTGATCCAGACCGCCGTCCCGGTGCCCTACTGCATCCGGCAGGCGGTGGACTCCCGCAACGATGTCCTCGCCGCCAAAACGGGCACCTACGCCGGGAAGAAGGCCTATCTGGTCGTGCTTCCCGACACCATGGACAGCACGCGCGTCCTGGTCTACGTCGTGGACGCCTCCTGCATCGTGCACCGGCCCGCCTCTTCCGGCGACGTGCTGCTGAAGCAGTCCCTCGCACGCAACTGAGCCACGCCAGAGGTCATTCGGCCCCCTGCGGTCATCCGGAGAGCTGCGGTCTCCCGGCGCTGCTTCCGTGTGCCCAGACAGCGGGGGAATGCGCGGCCCTTAGGATCGGTTGGGTGGGGTGAGAGCCCCGAAAGGGACTTTCACCGGTCGACTGACACAGACCAGAGACGAGGAAACAAGCCGTGAGCGACGTCCGTAACGTGATCATCATCGGCTCCGGGCCCGCAGGCTACACGGCGGCGCTCTACACCGCGCGCGCGTCCCTGAAGCCTCTGGTGTTCGAAGGCGCCGTCACCGCCGGTGGTGCGCTGATGAACACCACGGAGGTGGAGAACTACCCGGGCTTCCCCAGCGGCATCATGGGCCCCGACCTGATGGACAACATGCGGGCGCAGGCCGAGCGATTCGGCGCCGAGCTGATCCCGGACGACATCGTGTCCGTCGACCTGACCGGTGAGATCAAGACCGTCACCGACACCTCGGGCACGGTCCACCGTGCGAAGGCGGTCATCGTCGCCACCGGCTCGCAGCACCGCAAGCTCGCGCTGCCGAACGAGGACGCGCTCTCCGGCCGTGGCGTCTCCTGGTGCGCCACCTGTGACGGCTTCTTCTTCCGGGACCAGGACATCGCCGTGATCGGCGGCGGCGACACCGCGATGGAGGAGGCCACCTTCCTCTCGCGGTTCGCCAAGTCCGTGACGGTCGTCCACCGCCGTGACACCCTGCGTGCCTCCAAGGCGATGCAGGAGCGCGCCTTCAACGACCCGAAGATCAAGTTCGCCTGGGACAGCGAGGTCGTGGAGGTCCTCGGCGAGCAGAAGCTCACCGGTCTCAAGCTCCGTAACGTCAAGACGGGCGAGATCTCGGATCTGCCCGTCACGGGTCTGTTCATCGCCATCGGTCACGACCCGCGTACCGAGCTCTTCAAGGGCCAGCTGGACCTGGACGCCGAGGGCTACCTGAAGGTCGCCGCTCCCTCCACGCGGACCAATGTGCCCGGCGTTTTCGCCGCGGGTGACGTGGTCGACCACACCTACCGTCAGGCGATCACCGCGGCCGGCACCGGCTGTGCCTCCGCGCTGGACGCTGAGCGCTACCTGGCCGCGCTGCTGGACACCGACCAGGCCGAGCCCGAGAAGACCGCAGCCGTCTGACCTCCCCCCACCGTACGAGCAGAAATAAGGAGCCCGCTGTGGCCGGCAACCTGAAGACCGTGACTGATGACAACTTCGAGCAGGACGTGCTGAAGAGCGACAAGCCCGTCCTGGTGGACTTCTGGGCCGAGTGGTGCGGCCCCTGCCGCCAGATCGCTCCGTCCCTCGAGGCCATCGCCGCCGAGTACGGTGACAAGATCGAGGTCGTCAAGCTCAACATCGACCAGAACCCGAACACGGCCGCCAAGTACGGCGTCATGTCCATCCCGACCCTGAACGTCTACCAGGGTGGCGACGTCGTCAAGACGATCGTCGGCGCCAAGCCGAAGGCCATGCTCGTCCGCGACCTCGAAGAGTTCATCTCCGAGTGACGTTTCACGTGAAACATGAAGGGGCCGGTCCTCCCGAGGGCCGGCCCCTTCGTCCATTCCGCTACAGCGGCCGCAGCGCGGGCTCCTTCTGCACGGCACCCAGCAGCCGGTCGATGGCCATCTCCACGTCTTCCCTCCAGGACAGCGTCGAGCGCAGCTCCAGTCGCAGCCGAGGGTGCTGCGGATGCTGCCGTACCGTCTTGAAGCCGACCGCGAGGAGATGATCCACGGGGAGCAGACAGGCGGGCTCCTTCCAGCGGGTGTCGCCGAAGGCCTCGATCGCTTTGAAGCCGCGCCTCAGCAGATCCTTGGCGACCGCCTGGACCAGCGTCCTGCCGAGCCCCTGCCCCTGATAGCCGGGCAGCACGAACGCGGTGATGAGCTGTACGGCGTCGGGAGAGACCGGGCTGGTGGGGAAGGCCGCCGAGCGCGGCACATAGGCGGGCGGCGCGTAGAGCACGAAGCCCACCGGCACGTCGTCCACGTAGACCGTCCGGCCGCACGAGCCCCAGTCGAGCAGGACGGCGGAGATCCACGACTCCTTCTCGCCCGCTGCCGTGCCCGCCCTCACCGCGGCCTCTCCGCTCACGGGGTCCAGCTCCCAGAACACGCATGAGCGGCAGCGCTGGGGAAGGTCCTTGAGGTTGTCCAGCGTGAGCGGTACGAGCCGACGCCCCATGAAGGCTGTTCCTCGCTTCCTACGGCCGTGCATCGCGAGCGGCTGTCAGAGGGCTCCGTCTCCCGAGCAGCCCATCGGCGAATCCACCGACCGCTGCGCCCTACCCGTTCGCATCGTATCCACGATGCGATTCCCTCGATACCGGCTCAAAGCAAAGAGCGGACCGTGTTCCGGTACACACCGGACACGATCCGCTCTCGCGGTGCCGTCGGTCGGAACGGCGTGGATCAGGCGTCCTGGCCCTCGTCGTCCTGACCGTCTTCGTCCTGGAGACCCGTGGACAACAGGGGCCCTTCACCCGGGGCGAGCGTGCCGAGGATCCGCTCCAGGTCCTCGACCGAGGCGAACTCGACGGTGATCTTCCCCTTCTTCTGCCCGAGGTCCACCTTCACCCGGGTCTCGAAGCGGTCCGACAGCCGTGTGGCCAGATCGCTCAGCGCGGGGGACACCAGGGCCCCGGCACGCGGTCCCTTGGAACGCGCGGTCTTCTGCGGCCGCGAGCCCATCAGGGTCACGATCTCTTCCACCGCTCGCACCGACAGCCCCTCGGCCACGATCCGGTGCGCCAGCCGGTCCTGCTCCTCGGAGTCCTCGACGGACAGCAGCGCCCGCGCGTGACCGGCCGAGAGCACCCCGGCCGCGACCCGCTTCTGCACGGTCGGCGAGAGACGCAGCAGCCGGAGCGTGTTGGAGATCTGGGGGCGGGAGCGCCCGATCCGGTCGGCCAGCTGGTCGTGGGTGCAGTTGAAGTCCTTGAGCAGCTGATCGTAGGCGTGCGCCTCTTCGATCGGATTGAGCTGCGCGCGGTGCAGGTTCTCCAGCAGGGCGTCCAGGAGGAGCTTCTCGTCGTCCGTGGCGCGGACGATCGCCGGGATCGCCTCCAGGCCCGCCTTGCGGCTGGCCCGCCAGCGGCGCTCGCCCATGATCAGCTCATAGCGGTCCGCGCCCAGCTCCCGCACGACGACGGGCTGGAGAAGGCCGACCTCCTGGATGGAGGTCACCAGCTCGCGCAGCGCGTCCTCGTCGAAGATCTCGCGGGGCTGACGCGGGTTGGGCGTGATGGAGTCGAGCGGGATCTCCGCGAAGTACGCGCCCATCGGCGGCACGGGCAGCTCCGCCACCGGGCTCGCCGAGGAGTCCTCGAGTTCCTGGGCGGGCCCCGGGACGGTGGGCGTCTCGGCGGCGGTTCCACGGTCGGCCGTCAGCAGCGGAGCCGCAGCGGCGGACGCGGGCGCCCCGCTGCCCAGTGCGCTGGAGGCCAGGGTCTTCTCGGTCGGGGCAGCGGGGATCAGCGCGGCGAGACCGCGGCCCAGCCCCCTCCGTCGTTCGTTCACTGCGTCCCCTCCACCATGTTCCGGTCGTTCTGGGCGCCGACATGGGCCTGGGTCGGGTCGTAGCCGACTCCCGCACCCCTCAGCGCGATTTCCCGGGCCGCCTCAAGATAGGAGAGCGCCCCGCTCGAACCTGGATCGTAGGTCAGTACCGTCTGCCCGTAGCTGGGGGCCTCGGAGATACGGACCGAGCGCGGAATACTCGTCCGCAGTACCTCGTCGCCGAAGTGGGTGCGGACCTCTTCCGCGACCTGCGAGGCGAGACGCGTCCGGCCGTCGTACATCGTCAGCAGGATGGTCGACACATGCAGCGTCGGGTTGAGGTGACCCCGCACCAGATCGACGTTGCGCAGCAGCTGTCCCAGGCCCTCCAGCGCGTAGTACTCGCACTGGATGGGGATGAGGACCTCCTGGCCGGCGACGAGCGCATTGACCGTCAGCAGGCCCAGCGAGGGCGGGCAGTCGATGAGGACGTAGTCCAACGGCTGTTCGTACGCCTGGATCGCCCGCTGGAGTCGGCTCTCCCGCGCCACCAGGGACACCAACTCGATCTCCGCACCGGCGAGATCGATGGTGGCCGGGGCACAGAACAGACCCTCGACGTCCGGAACGGGCTGGACGACCTCGGAGAGCGGCCTGCTCTCCACCAAGACGTCGTAGATGGACGGCACTTCCGCGTGGTGGTCGATCCCCAGTGCCGTGGACGCGTTGCCCTGCGGGTCGAGGTCGACCACCAGGACGCGGGCACCGTGCAGTGCCAGGGAAGCAGCGAGGTTGACGGTGGTCGTCGTCTTTCCCACGCCTCCCTTCTGGTTGGCCACCACGATGAGGCGGGTCTGCTCCGGCCTCGGGAGGCCCTCTCCGGCGCGGCTGATGGCCTCCGCCGCTAGTTGGGCAGCGCGACCGATGGGAGTGTCGTCCATCGGGGGCGGTGTTTCACGTGAAACATCTGCCCCCATCGACTCGGTTCGGGGACCGGGGACCGGATCGGTCATCGGTCCCGCGATATTGGCGTCGGACCGCACGGATTCACTCTCCTCGACTTCAGGCTCGCAATGAACAGAGCCTCCCATGCCTTCGGTACCGCGAACCAGTGAGCCCTGGTCTTCTGTGGAGAAATCCACCTCTGTGGACACCTGCGGTACCTCTCCGAGTGAACCGAGCGGCTTCCGGTCCCGGGGTTCGGCCGCAGCGTGGCTGCGGCCGATGATGCCGTGCAGCAGTGAGCGACGTTTCACGTGAAACACGATGCTCCGCCACGGCGACCGGGTCCTCGCGACACTCCGGCCCGCCCGGGTTCGGCAGCTTGTGTGGAGTACGCCGGTCGTACGCCGCCCGCAAACGACAGATGGGGTGCACTCCGGGTCCAAGCCCGGGGCACACCCCATCCACCGCATCCTGGCTCAGCGGCGCCTGCGCGCCCGCGCCGCCTTGGCCCGCTTGGCCGCGAACCGTACGCCGCCGGGGCTCTCACCGACCTCCACCCGCACCACGGTGGACAGCGGGTCCACCACGCCCTCGCCCACCTGGAGAACAGAGGTCGAGACCGCGCCGAGCTTGGCGAGCGCGGTGGACGCCGCCTTCAGCTCCTCCTCAGCGGTGTCCCCCTTCAGCGCCAGCATCTCGCCGTACGGCCGCAGCAGCGGGATGCCCCAGGCGGCCAGGCGATCGAGCGGGGCCACGGCACGCGCCGTCACCACGTGCACCGGCTGCACCTTGCCCAGCATCTCCTCGGCCCGCCCGCGCACCACCGTCACATGGTCGAGGCCCAGCAGCTCCACGACCTCGGTGAGGAAGGTGGTGCGCCGCAGCAGCGGCTCCAGCAACGTGATGTTGAGGTCGTCCCGCACCAGGGCCAGCGGGATACCCGGCAGACCCGCGCCCGAGCCGACGTCGCAGACCGTCACCCCCTCGGGAACGGCCTCGGAGAGCACCGCGCAGTTCAGCAGATGGCGCTCCCACAGCCGGGGCACCTCCCGGGGACCGATCAGACCGCGCTGCACACCTGCCTCGGCCAGCAGCTCCGCATAGCGCACCGCGTCGTCGAAACGATCGCCAAATACTTCCCGCGCCTGTTCGGGCGCGGGGGGAAGCTCCGCTGCCTCCGTCACGGGGACCGTCCTTCCGTACAGCGCCGGCACATCCCGCACCGGCCACCAGAACTACAGGCTGACAAAGTTCGGCCCCGTCTGCGCCTCAGACGCAACAGACGGGGCCGGTGGAACAGGGGCCGATCAGGCGGGCAGCACGACGACGAACCGCTGCGGCTCCTCGCCCTCGGACTCGCTGCGCAGTCCCGCGCCCTTGATCGCGTCGTGCACGACCTTGCGCTCGAAGGGGGTCATCGGCTTGAGCTTCACGGGCTCGCCCGAGCTCTTGACCTCGGCGGCCGCCTTCGCGCCCAGCTCGGCCAGCTCGGCGCGCTTCTTGGCCCGGTAGCCCCCGATGTCGAGCATCAGCCGGCTACGGTCACCGGTCTCCCGGTGCACGGCCAGACGCGTCAGCTCCTGCAGCGCCTCCAGCACCTCGCCGTCCCGGCCGACCAGCTTCTGGAGGTCGCGGCCACTGGCGTCGCTGATGATCGAAACGGAGGCGCGATCGGCCTCGACGTCCATGTCGATGTCGCCGTCGAGGTCCGCGATGTCGAGCAGACCCTCCAGGTAGTCCGCGGCGATCTCACCCTCCTGCTCCAGGCGGGTCAGGGTGTCCGCACCCTCGGCAGCGGCAGAGGTGGTGGTGCCTTCCGTCACGGGATGGGCTCCTTCTTACTTCTTGGACGGGGACTTGGGCCGCTGCGGACCACCCTTGCTCTGCCCGGACTGGGCCTTGCTGCGGGTGCCGGAACCGGACTTCTGGGGCTGCTTGGCAGCGGCGGGCTTGGCGTCCTGAGGCTCGTCGGACTTCTCGAGCGAAGTGGTCGCGGTGGCGTCGTCCGACGGCTTGGTGCCGGACTGGTGGCGCTGCGCCTTGCTCTGCCGCTTGGGCTGCTGGCGCCGGGCGGGGGCGGTGGTGGCCGCCGTACCGTCCTCGGTCTCGGCCACGGCCTGGGCCTCGCTCTTGACCACGGAGCCGTCGGCCTGGGCGGCCAGACCGGCCTTGCTCAGCGCGTTGATGAACTTCCGCTCGGCCTCGTTGCGGTCGCGGCCCTTGGCGACGATCGCCTTGACGATCGTGCGCTCGCTGCGACGGCGGACCTTGCCGTGGTGCGTGACGTGCTTGGTCAGACGCTCCAGGTACGAGGCCTGAGCCTTGGAGCCCGGGTTCGGGTTGTTGCGGATGACGTACATCTGCTGGCCCATGGTCCACACGTTGGTGGTCAGCCAGTAGACGAGAACACCGACCGGGAAGTTGATACCGAAGACGGCGAACATGATCGGGAAGACGTACATCAGCATCTTCTGCTGCTGCATGAACGGCGTCTTCACCGTCGTGTCGACGTTCTTGGTCATCAGCTGGCGCTGCGTGTAGAACTGCGACGCCGACATCAGGATGATCATGATCGCCGTGACGACCCGCACATCGGTGACGGAGGCGTGCATCGCCGCGATGGTGTCGGCGCTGTCCTTGAACTTCGCCGCGAGCGGGGCGCCGAAGATGTGCGCCTTACGGGCGCTCTCCAGCAGCGAGGTGTTGATGACACCGATGGTCTTGCCCGACGCGATGCCGTTGAGCACGTGGTACAAGGCGAAGAAGAAGGGAGACTGCGCCAGGATGGGAAGGCACGAGGAGAGCGGGTTGGTGCCCGACTCCTTGTACAGCTTCATCATCTCTTCGGACTGACGCTGCTTGTCGTTCTTGTAGCGCTCCTGGATCTTCTTCATCTCAGGCTGGAGCGTCTGCATCGCGCGCGTCGCCTTGATCTGCTTCACGAAGAGCGGGATCAGGCAGATGCGGATGAGAATCACCAGGGACACGATGGACAGGCCCCAGGCCCAGCCCGTGTCAGGGCCGAAGATCGCCCCGTACACCGTGTGGAACTGGACGATGACCCAGGAGACGGGTGTCGTGATGAAGCTGAAGAAGCTGGCAATCGTGTCCACTAATCATGCTCCTTGGGCATGGGACGAGGTCTCTGCGGCCGGGCTCGAAGGAGGCTCGGATAGCTTCGCCTCGGTGGCCGGTTCGGCGGCGGAGGTTCCGCCCCTGCGTGTGCGCCAGGCGTCGCGCAGCATTTCGTGCCACCGCGGACGCTTGCGCTGCGGAACATGGTCCACACCACCCAGCGACCACGGATTGCACCGGAGGATGCGCCAGGCGGTCAGGGCCGTTCCCTTGATCGCACCATGCCGGTCGATGGCCGTGTAGCCGTAATGAGAGCACGACGGGTAGTACTTGCACACCGGCCCCAGAAGTGGACTGATCGTCCACTGGTACAACTTGATCAGGGCCAGCAGTGGGTACTTCATCGCGCGCCCCCTCCCAGCAGCCGCTGAAGGGCGGCATCCAGGTCTCGGGCCAGCTGTGCGTGTTCCACGTCGCCCGATCCGGGCAGCGCTCGTACGACTACCAGGCTACCGGGGGGAAACAGGGCAACTCGGTCACGCATCAGGTGACGCAGTCTGCGCTTCACTTTGTTGCGCACGACCGCGCCACCCACAGCCTTGCTCACGACGAAACCCGCACGCGTCGGGGGAGCGCTCTCCCCAGGCGCGTGCGGGTCCGTGGCACCGCTACGAAAGTGGACGACGAGAGTCGGGCGGCCTGCCCGGCGTCCTCGCCGTACCGCGGTCGCGAAGTCCTCGCGCCGCCTCAGCCGGTGGTCGGTGGGCAGCACGACGTCACGACCTGGTCAGGATCAGGCGGACAGGGCGGCGCGACCCTTGCTGCGGCGGTTCGCCAGAATCGCGCGGCCGGCACGGGTGCG
The DNA here is from genome assembly GCF_040638245.1 of Streptomyces sp. NPDC026659. NCBI lineage: Bacteria > Bacillati > Actinomycetota > Actinomycetes > Kitasatosporales > Streptomycetaceae > Streptomyces > Streptomyces sp. NPDC026659. Next base: position 248,131 of record NZ_JBEZXY010000003.1, read on the forward strand.
CATCCGCAGGCGGAAGCCGTGGGTCTTCGCGCGACGACGGTTGTTCGGCTGGAAGGTGCGCTTGCTCACTCGGGGGCTCCAGAAAGAATCGGTAGTTGGCGGGGTGCCGTCCTGGCTGTCACCGTGCGCCCACGAGTAGCTCGCGTCACGCCCGTGTGCACCGCTTCCCGATCACCTGTAGCGATCTGTGCCCATCGGAGGCAGGCGGCAGCAGCCATCGACAACTCGACCTGGTTACGGTACGCGCGGCTACGCCATCCGGTCAAACCGACGCCCACCGAGGGACACTGTCCACAGGCTGGGGACAACAACTTGAACCCTACCCGCCACGCTGACTACCGTGGCTGGACTCCGATTCGTTCCCTTATCCCCGCCCGAGCGGGATTGCCCGGCCCATCCACCCGATTTTCATCCCGACCCATCCCACAACCACACGTTCGTGGGATCTGCGAGAGAGCGTGCCCTGTGGCTGACGTACCTGCCGATCTTGCCGCAGTGTGGCCACGCGTACTGGAGCAGCTCCTCGGCGAAGGTCCGGGACAGCGTGTGGACGCCAAGGACGAGCACTGGCTCCGGCGCTGCCAGCCGCTCGCCCTGGTCGCGGACACCGCCCTGCTCGCCGTGCCGAACGAATTCGCCAAGCGCGCCTTCGAGGACCGGCTCGCCCCCGTCGTCAGCGAGACGCTCAGCCGGGAGTGCGGCCGCCCCATCCGTACCGCGATCACCGTGGACGACTCCGCGGGCAGCCGCCCCGCGCCCGCCGCCCCCAAGCCGCAGCCCCCGCACGAGAGCGCGGACCGGCCCCGCTACGAGGAGCCGGAGCTGCCCTCCGCCCCGTACGAGGGCTACGGCCGCCACCGCGCCGACGACCAGCAGCTCCCCGACGACGGCCCGGCCTCCCGCGCGGAGCGCCCGGCGGCCGACCAGCTCCCCACGGTCCGCCCCGCCTACCCGGCCGAGTACCAGCGCCCGCAGCCGGGCGCCTGGCCGCGCTCCGGACAGGACGACTACGGCTGGCAGCAGCCCCGCCTCGGCTTCCCCGAGCGCGACCCGTACGCCTCGCCGTCCTCGCAGGACTCCTACGGCGGCTCCGGACGCGACACCTACGGGACCTCGCCCGAATACCGCGCGGGCCGCGAGCGCCCCGGTTACGAGCAGCGCCCCGACTACGAGACCTCCCGCACCGAGTACGACCAGCGCGACCCGGTCCGCCGCGAGCTCCCCGAGACCCCGTCAGGCGGCGGCGCGCACCGGGGCGGACCCGCGCTGCCCGCCGCCGGAACCGGCCGGAGCGGCTCGTCCGGCGGCTCCTCGACGCCGTCGGCCGGCGGCCCGGGCGAGCCGACCGCGCGGCTCAACCCCAAGTACCTCTTCGACACGTTCGTCATCGGCGCCTCCAACCGCTTCGCGCACGCGGCCGCGGTGGCCGTCGCCGAGGCGCCGGCCAAGGCCTACAACCCCCTCTTCATCTATGGGGAGTCGGGCCTCGGCAAGACCCATCTGCTGCACGCCATCGGGCACTACGCCCGCAGCCTCTACCCGGGCACCCGCGTGCGGTACGTGAGCTCCGAGGAGTTCACCAACGAGTTCATCAACTCCATCCGCGACGGCAAGGGCGACAGCTTCCGCAAGCGCTACCGCGAGATGGACATCCTGCTCGTGGACGACATCCAGTTCCTCGCGGACAAGGAGTCGACGCAGGAGGAGTTCTTCCACACCTTCAACACGCTCCACAACGCCAACAAGCAGATCGTGCTGTCCTCCGACCGGCCGCCCAAGCAGCTGGTGACGCTGGAGGACCGGCTGCGCAACCGCTTCGAGTGGGGCCTGATCACCGACGTCCAGCCGCCCGAGCTGGAGACCCGCATCGCGATCCTGCGCAAGAAGGCGGTCCAGGAGCAGCTCAACGCCCCGCCGGAGGTGCTGGAGTTCATCGCCTCCCGGATCTCGCGGAACATCCGTGAGCTGGAGGGCGCGCTGATCCGGGTGACGGCGTTCGCCTCCCTCAACCGGCAGCCGGTCGACCTCGGGCTGACGGAGATCGTCCTCAAGGACCTGATCCCCGGCGGCGAGGACTCGGCGCCCGAGATCACGGCCACGGACATCATGGCGGCCACCGCCACCTACTTCGGGCTGACCGTGGACGACCTGTGCGGCACCTCGCGCGGCCGCGCGCTGGTCACCGCACGGCAGATCGCCATGTACCTGTGCCGCGAGCTGACCGACCTGTCCCTGCCGAAGATCGGCGCGCAGTTCGGCGGCCGCGACCACACGACCGTCATGCACGCAGACCGCAAGATCCGCGCGCTGATGGCCGAACGGCGCTCGATCTACAACCAGGTGACCGAGCTGACGAACCGCATCAAGGCCGGCTGAGGCCACCCGCCTGTCGGTCGTACCGCACCGGCCGCGTGAGCGCCCCTGGGGGATCCCGGGGGCGCTTTCCTGTGCCGCCGGACCCGCCGGACCGGCCCCGGCCGCTCAGCCCGTCCAGCCCGCCCAAGCGCCTACGAGCCCCCCGCCGCATCCAGGACCAGGGGCTCGACCGCGCCGCCCACAACCCTGTGGAAGCGCCCCCGTTGCGAGCTCCAGGGGCACGATCCGGGGTCTCCGAAACCCCTTCAGACCCCCGGCCGAGCCTCGTTCGCCCCTCCCGCGACCCCTCCGCCCCCACCCCGCTCAGGCACCCCACCGCCCCCGGGTGTTCGATTGGCCCCCGGGTTACGGCCTTCGTCCACAGATTCGGCGACTTTCTTCCGTCCACACCCTGGGGACTGGGAAGTTGTCCCAAGCTGTGTCCACAGGGCAGCAAGGGAGGGGACGTCCATGCAGCTCAGAGGCCTGTGGATTCGTGGACGAACGATCTCCACAGGCTGTGGAAAACGCCCCGGCCCCCAGGGTGTGGAAAAGGTTGTCCACCGAGAACCCACAGGCTGGGGGCCGTTTTCCCCAGCGATCGGGCCCTTCTCCACATGGCTGTCCACTGTTCGGCAACCCCTCGGCCCCGATCGCCGCATCGAGTGAAAGCCGTCACACGAAGCTGCCGGGTTGGGCTGTGGGAAACGTGGGTAAACCTGGGGACGCAGCTGGGGAGAACTCGGCCCTCCCTGGGGACGGTGTGTGCAGAACTTTCTGTTCTCCACAGAAACCCCGAGTTATCCACGGGCTTCACCCACAGGCCCGGTGGATAAAATTGTGGCTCTGAGCTGGGCAAACGAGGTTATCCACGGTATCCACAGGCCCTACTACTACTCCCAACTAGAGAGAGCCTGGAAACCGTTTTGAAGCGGGGGCTGTGCACAACTCGCCCTCGATGGCCCGACCGCCCCTCGGTCCGACTTGACCCCGACCGGCACCTGATGTCAGCGCGGTACGTCAGACTGGTCCCCGGTGTCCTTCCCCTCGTGATGGGCGGCGACGCCGAGTCGGAGGACTCAGAAGCAACAGCAGGAGGCGGCTTACGGTGAAGATCCGGGTGGAACGCGACGTACTCGCGGAGGCAGTGGCGTGGGCGGCACGCAGCCTCCCGGCCCGTCCGCCGGCGCCTGTCCTCGCCGGCCTGCTGCTCAAGGCCGAGGACGGCCAGCTGAGCCTGTCGAGCTTCGACTACGAGGTCTCCGCCCGTGTCGGCGTCGAGGCCGAGGTCGACGAGGAGGGCACCGTCCTCGTCTCCGGCCGCCTGCTGGCCGACATCTGCCGCGCGCTGCCCAACCGCCCCGTGGAGATCTCCACCGACGGAGTGCGGGCGACCGTGGTCTGCGGCTCCTCGCGCTTCACCCTCCATACCCTGCCCGTGGAGGAGTACCCGGCGCTGCCGCAGATGCCGACCGCCACCGGCACCGTCCCCGGTGAGGTCTTCGCGGCCGCCGCGTCCCAGGTGGCCATCGCCGCCGGGCGTGACGACACGCTGCCCGTCCTCACCGGTGTACGGATCGAGATCGAGGGCGACACCGTCACCCTCGCCTCCACCGACCGCTACCGCTTCGCCGTCCGCGAGTTCCTGTGGAAGCCGGAGAACCCGGACGCCTCCGCGGTCGCCCTGGTCCCGGCCAAGACGCTGCTGGACACCGCCAAGTCCCTCGGCGCCGGTGACAGCGTCACGCTGGCGCTGTCGGGCTCCGGTGCGGGCGAGGGCCTGATCGGCTTCGAGGGCGCGGGCCGTCGTACGACCACGCGTCTGCTCGAGGGCGACCTGCCGAAGTACCGGACGCTCTTCCCGACCGAGTTCAACTCCGTCGCCGTGATCGAGACCGCGCCGTTCGTCGAGGCCGTCAAGCGTGTGGCGCTGGTGGCCGAGCGGAACACGCCGGTGCGGCTGAGCTTCGAGCAGGGTGTGCTGACGCTCGAGGCGGGGTCCAGTGACGACGCACAGGCTGTGGAGCGGGTCGAGGCGGCGCTGGAGGGCGACGACATCTCGATCGCCTTCAACCCGACGTTCCTGCTGGACGGGTTGAGCGCGATCGACTCTCCGGTGGCGCAGTTGTCGTTCACCACGTCGACCAAGCCTGCGCTGCTGAGCGGTAAGCCTGCGGTGGATGCCGAGGCCGACGGGGCGTACAAGTACCTCATCATGCCGGTGCGGTTGAGCGGCTGACGTTCTCCACAGGTGTGGACAGTGCCGGGTGCCTCTTGTGGTGCCCGGCACTGTCGCTGGGCGGGGGTGGGGACGCTTGCGGCGCTGGCGCGGTGCCGCTGCGCCCACCCGTGCCGCCCCAGCGGCACAGCTGCCCGCAGCGGCGGCGGGATTGGCGACTGCCCGCAGCGACGACTGCGGGGGAACGTTTGAGCGGGTATGCCCACAGCTGTGCAGGTCAGGGCGGGGCTAGGCTCTGGGGTCGGGCACGTCGGTGTCCCCCCTGCCACACAGCGAATTAAGGAACCAACTGATGGAGCTCGGTCTCGTCGGTCTCGGCAAGATGGGCGGCAACATGCGCGAGCGCATCCGCCGCGCCGGCCACACCGTCATCGGATACGACCGCAACGCCGACATCGCGGATGTCCACAGCCTGGAAGAGCTGGTGGGCAAGCTCAGCGCACCGCGCGTGGTGTGGGTGATGGTCCCGGCGGGCGAGGCCACCCAGAGCACGGTCGACACGCTGGCCGAGCTGCTGGAGCCCGGTGACGTGGTCGTGGACGGCGGCAACTCGCGCTGGACGGACGACGAGAAGCACGCCGAGCAGCTGGCCGCCAAGGGCATAGGTTTCGTCGACTGCGGCGTCTCCGGCGGTGTCCACGGCCTGGCGAACGGCTACGCGCTGATGTACGGCGGCGATGCCGAGAACGTGGCGAAGGTGCAGCCGGTCTTCGACGCGCTGAAGCCCGAGGGCGACCTCGGCTCCGTGCACGCCGGCAAGGTCGGTGCGGGCCACTTCGCGAAGATGGTCCACAACGGCATCGAGTACGCCATGATGCAGGCGTACGCCGAGGGCTGGGAGCTGCTGGAGAAGGTCGACTCCGTGGAGAACGTCCGCGAGATCTTCCGCTCCTGGCAGGAGGGCACCGTCATCCGCTCCTGGCTGCTCGACCTGGCGGTCAACGCCCTGGACGACGACGAGCACCTGGAGGGCCTGCGCGGCTACGCCCAGGACTCCGGTGAGGGACGCTGGACGGTGGAGGCCGCGATCGACAACGCGGTGCCGCTGCCCGCGATCACCGCCTCGCTGTTCGCGCGGTTCGCGTCCCGTCAGGACGACTCGCCGCAGATGAAGATGATCGCCGCGCTGCGCAACCAGTTCGGCGGCCACGCCGTAGAGAAGAAGTAGTCCACAGGACACGGGACGCGGGGACGCGTCCGCGATCCACACCTTGAGGGAGGTCGGCGAACGACCATGCACGTCACGCATCTTTCGCTGGCCGACTTCCGCTCGTACGCCCGGGCCGAGGTTCCGCTCGACCCGGGCGTCACCGCCTTCGTCGGCCCCAACGGCCAGGGCAAGACCAATCTGGTCGAGGCGGTCGGCTATCTGGCCACCCTGGGCAGCCATCGCGTCTCCTCCGACGCGCCGCTGGTCCGCATGGGCGCCGAGCGGGCGGTCGTCCGGGCGCAGGTGCGGCAGGGCGACCGGCAGCAGCTGGTCGAGCTGGAGCTGAACCCGGGCCGCGCCAACCGGGCCCGCATCAACCGTTCCTCGCAGGTCAGGCCGAGGGACGTGCTCGGGATCGTACGGACCGTGCTGTTCGCGCCCGAGGACCTGGCGCTGATCAAGGGCGATCCCGGCGAGCGGCGCCGGTTCCTGGACGAGCTGATCACCGCCCGGTCGCCGCGCATGGCGGGCGTGCGCTCGGACTACGAGCGGGTGCTCAAGCAGCGCAACACCCTGCTGAAGACGGCCGCGCTCGCGCGCAGGCACGGCGGGCGCTCCATGGACCTCTCCACGCTCGACGTGTGGGACCAGCACCTCGCGCGCGCGGGTGCCGAGCTGCTGGCCCGGCGCCTGGACCTGATCGCCGCGCTCCAGCCGCTCGCCGACAAGGCGTACGAGCAGCTGGCCCCCGGCGGCGGCCCGCTCGCGCTGGAGTACAAGCCGTCGGCCCCGGGCGAGGCGCAGACGCGCGAGGAGCTGTACGAACAGCTGACGGCCGCGCTCGGCGAGTCCCGCAAGCAGGAGATCGAGCGCGGGGTGACCCTGGTGGGCCCGCACCGCGACGACCTGGTGCTCAAGCTCGGCCGGCTGCCCGCGAAGGGGTACGCCTCGCACGGCGAGTCCTGGTCGTACGCCCTCGCGCTGCGCCTGGCCTCGTACGACCTGCTGCGCTCGGAGGGCAACGAGCCGGTGCTGGTCCTGGACGACGTCTTCGCGGAGCTGGACGCGCGCCGCCGCGAGCGGCTCGCGGAGCTGGTCGCGCCGGGCGAGCAGGTGCTGGTGACCGCGGCCGTGGACGACGACGTGCCGCATGTGCTGGCCGGCGCGCGCTACGCGGTCTCCGGTGGGACGGTGGAGCGCGTATGAGCCTGGAGCGCGTATGAGTACGGAGCAGCCCGGCGGGGACGGCGAGAAGCGGGCCCCCGAGCCGACCGGCGTCGACCTCGCGCGCGTGGCGTTGCGCGCGGCGAAGGAGCAGGCACGCGCGCGGGGTGACGCGGCGCGACAGAAGAAGCAGGCGCGCGGCGGCGGACTGCGCTCCGGCGCGCGCGCGGACGGGCGCGACCCTCTGGCGCTGGGCGCGGCGATCAACCGGCTGATCAACGAGCGGGGCTGGGAGGCCCCTGCGGCGGTGGGCGGTGTGATGGGCCGCTGGCCGCAGATCGTAGGCGACGATCTCGCGAAGCACTGTGTGCCGCAGCGGTACGACGAGGACGAGCGGGTGCTGTCGGTGCTGTGCGACTCGACGGCGTGGGCGACGCAGCTGCGGCTCCTGGCCCCCGCTCTGGTGGCGCGGCTGAACGAGGACCTCGGGCACGGCACGGTGCGCATGATCAAGGTGCACGGTCCGGGGGGTCCCCCGCGCCGTTACGGGCCTCTCCGGGCCCCTGGAAGCCGGGGTCCCGGCGACACCTACGGGTGACGTACCTCACGTCCTGAGTCCTGTGCGGAGCGTGTTCACACCGCTGCGCACCTGCGCCGATCCGGCGTGCACCCCCCTCTGGACAAGGGATGACGGCCGAAAGCTCTGAGCGCCGCTGTGAGCCCCTTGGAGCCCCCTTCCGTATATCGGGATGCCATCGAGGCCGGTTCAGGGCGGCACATGGGGACTCAGGTGCCCGCAAACCCCCATCACTGTCGGCGCTACCGGTAGACTGGAAGGCGAATCCCGCCCCACTCGTGGGGACCGTCCGGGAAAAGCTGAGCAACGCTGATCCAGGCTTACCAAACGCAACATGCCGCAGCCGCTCCGGCGACCCTCCCCCAGAGGGGGTTCCCCCGGGAGCCCGGCTCGTGCTGTGCCAGAAAGGGCGCTTCGTGGCCGATTCCGGCAACCCCAACGAGAACATCCCGTCCACCGACGCCGGCGTCAACGGCGAGGCTCCCGTCGCCTCCACCTCGTACGACGCCAGCGCCATCACCGTGCTCGAAGGGCTGGACGCGGTCCGCAAGCGACCCGGTATGTACATCGGCTCGACCGGTGAGCGGGGCCTGCACCACCTGGTGCAGGAGGTGGTCGACAACTCGGTCGACGAGGCGCTGGCCGGTTACGCGGACACCATCGACGTGACGATCCTGCCGGACGGCGGGGTCCGTGTGGTGGACAACGGCCGGGGCATCCCGGTCGGCATCGTGCCCTCCGAGGGCAAGCCGGCCGTCGAGGTCGTGCTGACCGTGCTGCACGCGGGCGGCAAGTTCGGCGGCGGCGGCTACGCCGTCTCCGGTGGTCTGCACGGCGTGGGCGTGTCCGTCGTGAACGCGTTGTCCACGAAGGTCGCCGTCGAGGTGAAGACGGACGGCCACCGCTGGACGCAGGACTACAAGATGGGCGTCCCCACGGCCCCGCTGCAGCGGAACGAGGCGGTGGAGGAGACCGGCACGTCGGTCACCTTCTGGGCGGACCCGGAGATCTTCGAGACCACGGAGTACTCCTTCGAGACGCTGTCGCGGCGTTTCCAGGAGATGGCGTTCCTCAACAAGGGCCTGACGATCAGGCTCACGGACGAGCGCGCGGTGGCCAAGGCGACCAGCGGTGCCGACGAGGCGGGTGCGGACGAGAAGGACGAGGTCAAGTCCGTCACGTACCACTACGAGGGCGGCATCGTCGACTACGTGAAGTACCTCAACTCCCGCAAGGGAGAGGTGGTGCACCCCACGATCATCGACCTGGAGGCCGAGGACAAGGACAAGAGCCTGTCCCTCGAGGTCGCCATGCAGTGGAACAGCGGTTACAGCGAGGGTGTGTACTCCTTCGCGAACATCATCCACACGCATGAGGGCGGTACGCACGAGGAGGGCTTCCGCGCCGCGCTGACGTCGCTGATCAACAAGTACGCGCGCGACAAGAAGCTCCTTCGCGAGAAGGACGACAACCTCACCGGTGACGACATCCGCGAGGGCCTGACCGCGATCATCTCGGTCAAGCTGAGCGAGCCGCAGTTCGAGGGCCAGACGAAGACCAAGCTGGGCAACACGGAGGCCAAGACCTTCGTGCAGAAGGCGGTCTACGAGCACCTGAACGACTGGCTGGACCGCAACCCGGTCGAGGCCGCGGACATCATCCGCAAGGGCATCCAGGCGGCCACCGCGCGTGTCGCGGCCCGCAAGGCGCGCGACCTCACCCGGCGCAAGGGACTGCTGGAGTCGGCGTCCCTGCCGGGCAAGCTGTCGGACTGCCAGTCCAACGACCCGGCCAAGTGCGAGATCTTCATCGTCGAGGGCGACTCCGCCGGCGGTTCGGCCAAGTCCGGCCGCAACCCGGAGTTCCAGGCGATCCTCCCGATCCGCGGCAAGATCCTCAACGTCGAGAAGGCGCGGATCGACAAGATCCTGCAGAACCAGGAGATCCAGGCGCTGATCTCCGCCTTCGGCACGGGTGTGCACGAGGACTTCGACATCGAGAAGCTCCGCTATCACAAGATCATCCTGATGGCGGACGCCGACGTCGACGGTCAGCACATCAACACCCTGCTGCTGACCTTCCTGTTCCGCTTCATGCGGCCGCTGGTCGAGGCCGGTTACGTGTACCTGTCGCGTCCCCCGCTGTACAAGATCAAGTGGGGCCGGGACGACGTCGAGTACGCGTACTCCGACCGTGAGCGCGACGCGCTGATCGAGATGGGCCGCCAGCGGGGCAAGCGCATCCGCGAGGACTCCATCCAGCGCTTCAAGGGTCTCGGCGAGATGAACGCCGAGGAGCTGCGCGTGACCACCATGGACCCCGAGCACCGCGTCCTCGGCCAGGTCACCCTGGACGACGCCGCCCAGGCCGACGACCTCTTCTCGGTGCTGATGGGCGAGGACGTCGAGGCACGGCGCCAGTTCATCCAGCGCAACGCCAAGGACGTCCGCTTCCTCGACATCTGAGTCGGTCTCCGCTGACCGCACCAGGAAGGATCTTCACCAGCAATGGCCGACGAGACCCCGAACTTCACCCCTGAGCCAGTGACGCCCGAGACCGAGGCGACTCCGGCGACGATGCGCATCGAGCCGGTCGGACTCGACGCGGAGATGCAGCGCTCGTACCTGGACTACGCGATGTCCGTCATCGTGTCCCGGGCGCTGCCCGACGTCCGGGACGGCCTCAAGCCGGTCCACCGCCGCGTGCTGTACGCCATGTACGACGGCGGCTACCGCCCCGAGCGCGGCTTCTACAAGTGCGCCCGTGTCGTCGGTGACGTCATGGGTAACTACCACCCGCACGGCGACAGCTCGATCTACGACGCCCTGGTCCGTCTCGCCCAGCCCTGGGCGATGCGGATGCCGCTCGTCGACTCCAACGGCAACTTCGGCTCCCCGGGCAACGACCCGGCCGCCGCCATGCGCTACACCGAGTGCAAGCTGGCGCCGCTGTCCATGGAGATGGTCCGCGACATCGACGAGGACACCGTCGATTTCAAGGACAACTACGACGGCCGCTCCCAGGAGCCGACTGTCCTGCCCGCCCGCTTCCCGAACCTGCTGATCAACGGCTCGGCCGGTATCGCGGTCGGCATGGCGACCAACATCCCGCCGCACAACCTGCGCGAGGTCGCGGCCGGTGCCCAGTGGCACCTGGAGAACCCGGACGCCTCCCAGGAGGAGCTGCTCGACGCCCTGATCGAGCGGATCAAGGGCCCGGACTTCCCGACCGGCGCGCTGGTCGTGGGCCGCAGGGGCATCGAGGAGGCGTACCGCACCGGGCGCGGCTCCATCACGATGCGCGCGGTGGTCGAGGTCGAGGAGATCCAGGGCCGCCAGTGCCTGGTCGTCACCGAGCTGCCGTACCAGACCAACCCGGACAACCTGGCGCAGAAGATCGCCGACCTGGTGAAGGACGGCAAGATCGGCGGCATCGCCGACGTGCGCGACGAGACCTCCTCGCGCACCGGTCAGCGTCTGGTGATCGTCCTCAAGCGGGACGCGGTCGCCAAGGTCGTGCTGAACAACCTGTACAAGCACACCGACCTGCAGACGAACTTCGGCGCCAACATGCTGGCGCTGGTGGACGGGGTGCCGCGCACGCTGTCCCTGGACGCGTTCATCCGCCACTGGGTGACGCACCAGATCGAGGTCATCGTCCGCCGGACGCGTTTCCGGCTGCGCAAGGCCGAGGAGCGCGCGCACATCCTGCGCGGTCTGCTGAAGGCCCTGGACGCCATCGACGAGGTCATCGCGCTCATCCGCGCCAGTGACACCGTCGAGATCGCGCGCGGCGGCCTGATGGAGCTCCTGGAGATCGACGAGATCCAGGCCAACGCCATCCTCGAGATGCAGCTGCGCCGGCTGGCCGCCCTGGAGCGCCAGAAGCTGGTCCAGGAGCACGACGAGCTCCAGGCGAAGATCAACGAGTACAACGCGATCCTCGCCTCCGAGTCCCTCCAGCGCCAGATCATCCACGACGAGCTGGCCGCGATCGTCGAGAAGTTCGGCGACGACCGCCGCAGCAAGCTGATCCCCTACGACGGTGACATGTCCATCGAGGACCTGATCGCCGAGGAGGACATCGTCGTCACGGTCACGCGGGGTGGTTACATCAAGCGGACCAAGACGGACGACTACCGGGCGCAGAAGCGCGGTGGCAAGGGTGTGCGGGGCGCGAAGCTGAAGGAAGACGACATCGTCGACCACTTCTTCGTCTCCACCACGCACCACTGGCTGCTGTTCTTCACCAACAAGGGCCGGGTCTACCGCGCGAAGGCGTACGAGCTGCCGGACGCCGGCCGGGACGCGCGCGGTCAGCACGTGGCGAACCTGCTGGCCTTCCAGCCGGACGAGGCGATCGCGGAGATTCTCGCGATCCGCGACTACTCGGCGGCGCCGTACCTGGTCCTGGCCACCAAGGCGGGCCTCGTGAAGAAGACCCCGCTGAAGGACTACGACTCGCCGCGTTCCGGCGGTGTCATCGCGATCAACCTGCGCGCGCAGGAGAACGGCACGGACGACGAGCTGATCGGCGCCGAGCTGGTCTCGGCGGACGACGACCTGCTCCTCGTCAGCCGGAAGGCGCAGTCGATCCGGTTCACCGCGTCGGACGAGACGCTGCGGCCGATGGGCCGTGCCACCTCGGGTGTGAAGGGCATGAGCTTCCGCGAGGGGGACGAACTGCTCTCGATGAATGTCGTGCGAACCGGTACGTTCGTGTTCACCGCGACGGACGGTGGATATGCCAAGCGCACGGCCGTCGACGAGTATCGCGTCCAGGGGCGTGGCGGTCTCGGCATCAAGGCTGCCAAGATCGTCGAGGACCGTGGATCGCTCGTCGGCGCGCTGGTTGTCGAGGAGACCGACGAGATCCTCGCCATCACCCTGTCCGGCGGTGTGATTCGCACGCGAGTCAACGAGGTCAGGGAGACGGGCCGTGACACCATGGGCGTCCAACTGATCAACCTGGGCAAGCGCGATGCCGTGGTCGGCATCGCACGTAACGCCGAGGCCGGTCGGGAGGCGGAGGAGGTCGACGGTGAGGATGTCGTCGTCGACGAGACCGTCGTCGTGATCGAGGCCGAGGTGACGGACGAGGGTGAGGCGCCCTCGGCCGAGTAGCGCGAGGAGTGAGACGTGAGCGGAGCCACGGGCGCCGGATCGGCCGGTACCTCAACGGGTACGGAGACGGACGGCGGCGGCCGTGGCTCCGCCGCGAACGCAGGGAACGCAGCGAACACTGCGGGCAAGAAGGGGAAGGCGGGTTCGGGGGGCGCTCCGGCCGACCCGCCCACGACGAACCTCAAGCCGGTCCCGCCCACCGAGGCGGACGATGCCGCATCCCAGGGGGGCACTGTGACGGACACGCGCGGCGGCCAGTCCAAGGCCGGTGCTTCCGGGGCCGGGTCCGGGGGCTCGCCGCTGCCCGGTGAGCGCGGTCCGGAGCAGCCCGCCGGGCCCTACCACCCGCCGCAGGCCTACCCGGCTCAGCCGCCCGCCGACGCGATGCGTGTCGCCCGCACCGGCGCGCGTACGGCGCCGCGCACCCGCAAGGCGCGGCTGCGGGTGGCCAAGGCCGACCCGTGGTCGGTGATGAAGGTCAGCTTCCTGCTCTCCATCGCCCTGGGCATCTGCACGATCGTCGCCTCGGCGGTGCTGTGGATGGTCATGGACGCGATGGGCGTGTTCTCCACGGTGGGCGGCACGATCTCCGAGGCGACCGGGTCCAGCGAGGCGAATGGTTTCGACCTGCAGTCGTACCTCTCGCTGCCGCACGTCCTGATGTTCGCGACGATCATCTCCGTGATCGACGTCGTCCTCGCGACGGCGCTCGCCACCCTCGCCGCCTTCATCTACAACCTCTCCGCGGGCTTCGTGGGCGGCGTCGAGCTGACCCTCGCCGAGGACGAGTGACCGTCCCCCGACAACCGATTTTGGGACTGCCCCGGTCGTGCGCTAATCTTCAGGAGTCAGCGCGCGGGACATACACCGCAAGGCGCGGCGGGGCTATAGCTCAGTTGGTTAGAGCGCATCCCTGATAAGGATGAGGCCACAGGTTCAAATCCTGTTAGCCCCACATCTTGGAAGACCCCCGGTCCACTTGGGCCGGGGGTCTTCTGCATCCATGGCTGACATCAACCGTGGTCATGGAACTGGCGCCGGTTCCCCGGCAGCGTAGCCGCTGACCACCTGAGTGGATATTGTTCCGGAACTGCCGTCCCGTTGGGGGGAAAATGACTGCCGCCAGGCTTGTGACACCTGCCCTCGTCGCTGTGCTTCTGGCCTCGGCCACGGCCTGTAGCGCGTCGTCCGAGCCCGTTGCCTCGGCAAGCGCCACGAGCGGTTCGGGGCCCGCCAAGACGCATCGTTCGGCCAACCCCGAGCCGGTCGCCGCCACCATGCCCGATGTCATCGGTGGCAACGCCGGGGGCGCGTACGAGCAGATGAGCTCCAAGATCGACATGGTCTTCAAGGACGCGAGTGGACAGGGTCGTTCGGTGGAGGATCGGTCCGCGTGGAAGATCTGTGACTCCCGGCCGGGACCGAACCAGCAGATCACGGAGTCTCCGGTGGTCTTCTACGTGGTGAAGGTGGCGGAGACCTGCAAGGGCGCGACGTCGAACTGATGTGTCCGTGGGTTCCGGTCCTTGCCGTGGCCTTCTCGGCTCAGTGAGCCGGCACTGACCAGCGGCGGCGTTCAGGCCGTCGCGGGCTCGGGCGCCGGCTTGCCGGGCAGGCGGTGGATCGTCCACTGGCCGGGGACGGCGAAGAGGGCGGCGGAGGACAGGAGGATGAGGGCGGCGGCGGTGAGAAGGACGGGGGTCGTGCCGGTGGTGGTGGCGGTCAGGCCGACGAGGACGTAGCCGAGGGGGACGGCCAGGAGTTCGCCGAGGGAGTTGAAGGACGTCACCCGGCCGAGGACGTCCACGGGGAGTTCCTGCTGGAGCGCGGTGTTCCAGTAGACGATGGACAGGTCGAGGCCGATGCCGGCGAGCGCCGCGGAGGCCGCCAGGGCGACGAGGTGGGGGCCGGTCGCCAGTACCGCCAGGGGGAGGGCCATGGGGAGCCCCGTGGCCACGCACGCGATCATCAGCCGCTCGGGTTTCCAGCGCAGGGCGACGAGACCGCCCAGGACGAGACCCACGGCGAAGCTGCCCTGCACGATGCCCCAGCCCGCCGCGCCCAGGCCCTCGTGGTCCAGGACGACGGGGCCGAGGAGCTGGTAGCCGCCGAGCCACAGGGCCACGACGACCGTGCCGGACAGCGTGTACGACCAGATCCAGGGGCGCCGGGCGAACTCCCGCCAGCCGGTGCGGAAGTCGTGCAGTACGGAGGCGCTGGGGGCGGTTCTCGTCGTGCCGGAGAGGGTCAGGAAGGCGCACAGCACGGCCGCCAGGGTGAAGCTCGCCGCGTCCCAGCCCAGGACCCACTGCGGGCCGGCCAGGGCGACCACCGCGCCGCCCAGCGCCGGGGCGGCGACCCTGAGGACGTTGGTGGGGAGCCGTACGAGGACGTTGGCCTCCTGGAGGTGCCGGGCGTCCACGAGCTGGGGCAGCAGGCTGTTCATGGCCGGGGTCATCAGCGCGTTGGCGGCGCCCGTGACGCACGCCAGCAGGGCCACCCGCGCGACGTCGGCCGTGCCCGTGGCGACCAGGAGGGCGACACCGGCCTGGGACAGGGCGGCCGCCAGGTTGCCGGCGATGATGATCCCGCGACGGGAGAACCGGTCCGCGGCGATGCCCCCGACCAGCAGGAGCACCAGCTGCGGAAGGGTGTTGCCCGCGAGGACGGTCGCCAGCGCCGTCGGCCGGTCGTCGAACCCGAGCACGGCGAAGGCGAGCGCCACGGGAGCCATGGCCGACCCGCTCGCGGAGATCAGCCGGGCCGCGAGCAGGAGCCGGAACGACCGGTTGCCCAGCACGGACAGGGATGCGCGGAGATCCATTCGGCGGACCCTACCCCCGCGGGGGTCAACACCTGAGCGGATCAGGTCACTTGGGTGCGCAGACGAAAAGACCCGGCCGCTGACGACGGGGGATGCGTCAGCGGCCGGGCTATGGCCAAGGGTACAAGGTCGGAGAGGGTGGGGCGAGCCAGGGGGGTGGACAACAGGCTTGAAGATGGGGGGAGTTGGCTGATCCTGGGGGTCAGTCCCGGCACGGTGGGTCGTAGGAGAGGCGGGGAAGGTACTCGTGCCACCTCGCCGGGGTGAGGACGTTCTCGGTGAGGCCGCAGATGTGCCGGATCGCGGCGTCGGCGTCCAGGCTCCACAGGCGGACCGTGTCGGCGCCGCTGGACACCCCGAGGACGTGGCGGCCGGGGCTGAAGGACAGGAAGTTGCCCGTCTTGGCGTACGGGCTCATGGACTGGCCGATGGGCGCGGCCGACGCCGGGTCGGCGACGTCCCACAGGCGGACCGTGTTGTCGTCTCCCCCGCTGGCCAGGGTGTGGCCGTCCGCGCTGAAGGTGAGGGACGTGACCGCTTCGGTGTGACCGGTGAGGGTCCGGCCGACGGATGCGGCGGAGGCCGGGTCGGTGACGTTCCAGAGCCGGACCGTGTCGTCGTCGCCGCCCGAGGCGAGCGTGTGCCCGTCGGGGCTGTACGCCAGGGCGTTCACCGGGCCCGCGTGGCCCGTGAGCGGACGGCCGAGGAGAGTCGGACGTGCCGGACGGGTCACGTCCCACAGCCGGATCGTGCCGTCCGCGCTGCCGCTGGCCAGGACGTGCCCGTGCGGGGCGAATTCCAGACCGTTGATGTACCCCCGGTGGCCGGAGAGCGGCTCGCCGAGCGGGGTCGCGTGCGCCGGGTCGGTGACGTTCCACAGGCGCAGCCGGTGCTCGTCGTAGGCCGTGGCCAGGACGCGGCTGTCGGGGCTGAAGGCCAGCGCGTCGGAGCCCATGAACCGGGTCAGCAGCCGCAGCGGAGGCCCGGCGGGGACGGGGTGGGCCGGGTCCGCGACGTTCCACAGGCGGACCGCGCCGCTGCCGGTCAGGACGGCGAGGGTCCGGCCGTCGGGGGAGTACATCAGCGAGCGCTCGCCGCCGTCGGCGGGCATGAACGGGGCGGACAGCGGAACCGGCCGCCCGGGTGCCGTCACCTTCCACAGCCGGATGCGGCCGTCCCGCGCGGCCGTGGCGAGCACCTTGCCGTCCGGCCGGAACGCGCCCACCCGGCCGATCATGTCCGAGACCGGCACCGACCACAGCCGGACCTTTCCGTCGCCGCTGCCGGTGGCGAGCGTACGGCCGTCCGGGCTGAACCCGAGGGCGTACATCTCGCCGCTGCCGCCCGCCAGTGGCTCGCCCACCTGTGAGGGCGACGTCGGATCGCCGACGTTCCACAGGCTGGCGGTGCTGTCCGCGCTGGCGGCGGCGAGGGTACGGCCGTCCGGGCTGAACGCCACCGACCAGATCGGCCCGGTGTGGCCGGTCAGCGGATCGCCCAGCGGCGCCGGGCGGTCCGGGTCGGTGACGTTCCACAGCCGGATCGTGTCGTCCGCGCTGCCGCTGGCCAGGGTGTGCCCGTCGGGGCTGAAGGCGACCGAGTGCACCAGGTCCGTGTGTCCGGTGAGCACCCGGCGGATCGCTCGCGGCCGCCGGGGATCGGCCACGTTCCACAGGTGGACCGTGTCGTCGTCGCCGCCCGAGGCGAGCGTGCGTCCGTCCGGGCTGAACGCCACGGAGCGCACGGCCGCGGCGGAGCCGCGCAGCGTGCCGAGGGCTCGCGGCCGGCGCGGGTCGGCCACGTTCCACAGCCGTACGGTGCGGTCCTCGCCCGCGCTGGCGAGGGTGCGTCCGTCGGGGCTGAAGGCGACCAGATAGATGGTGCCCTCGTGGCCGGTGAGGGGAGCGCCGAGCGGGGTGGGGTGCCTCCGGTCGGTCGTGTCCCACAGCCGGACCGTGCCGTCGTCGCCCGCGCTGGCGAGGGTGTGCCCGTCCGGGCTGAAGACCGCGCTGCTCACCCAGCCGGTGTGGCCGGTCAGTGGTTTGCCGAGCGGTGCCGGGTTCTTCCGGTCGGTGACGTCCCACAGGCGGACGGTGCGGTCGTAGCTCGCGGTGGCGACGGTGCGTCCGTCGGGGCTGAAGGTGGTGAGGTAGACGGCCCCGGTGTGGCCGGACAGGGGGGTGGCGAGCGGGGCGTTCACGATGGAGATCAGCCGGCTGTAGGCGCCGTCGTCGTCGGGGCGGAGCCGGTGGGCCACCAGGTCCAGGCGTGCGGCCAGCGACGGGTCGGTGTGCTGCACCCGGTCCGCCTCGGCCAGCACCTGTTCGAACACCGCGTCGTCCCGCTGCCGCGAGGCGATCACCGCCGAGCCCGCCGCGAGCACGGCCAGTACGACCAGTGCCGCCACCGCGGCCCGGCTGATCAGCACCGTGCGCCTGCGCAGCCGTACCGAGGCGGCCAGGAACTCCTTCGCGCCCCGGGTCAGATACGTGTCCCCCGCCGACTCGGCCCAGTCGCGGGCCTGCTCGAGACGAGAGCCCCGGTACAGCAGCGAACTGTCCCGGCTCGAGGACTCCCAGGCCCGGCCGTCCTCCTCCAGCCGCTGGCGCCGCAGATGCTCGGTGCGGTTGTCGTCGATCCAGTGCCGCAGCCGGGGCCAGGCATGCAGCAGTGCTTCGTGGGTGATTTCGACGGTGTCCGCGTCCAGAGTGACCAGCCGGGCGCGCACCAGCGCCTCCAGCGACTCCTCGGTCTTGCCCGGGTCGGTGGACTCCTCGGCCAGCTGGCGCCGGGTGCCGCGCCTGCGGGTGGCGTGGGTGTCCTCGCCGAGCCGGACCAGGCGCAGCAGGAGCAGTCGGGCGGCGGTGCGGGCGGCCGGGTCGAGACCGGACCAGGCGCGCTCGGCGGTGGCCGCGACCGCGCCCTGGATGCCGCCGGCCGCGCGATATCCGGCGAGGGTCAGACGGCCGCCCTTGCGGCGCTGCCAGGTGGCGAGCAGGGCGTGGGACAGCAGGGGCAGCACGCCCGCGTCGTGTGCTCCGCGCGGGCCGTCGGAGGTCACCTCGCGCACGATCAGTTCGGTCAGCCCTGCCTCCAGCTCCAGCCCCACCGCCCTGGCGGGACCGGTCACCGCCTCACGCAGCTCGGCGGTGGTCAGCGGGCCGAGCACCATGTGCCGGTGCTGGAGGGCGTCGGCCAGTTCCGGATAGCCGAGGCACTCCTCGTAGAAGTCGGCGCGTATGCCGAGGACGGCGAGGACGGGGGCGGTCGCGCCCGGCGTGGACGGGTCGGGCGTGCAGGCGGCGTGCAGGAAGCGCAGGAAGACGCGGCGCTCGGTCTCGTCCGGGCAGAGGGTGAAGGTCTCCTCGAACTGGTCGACGATCAGGACGGGGCGGGGGCGCCGTTCGGTGCGTGGGGCAGGGAGCGGGACGGGTGTTTCACGTGAAACCTCGTGCGGTGTTTCACGTGAAACAGCGGAGGGGGCGGTCCCTGTTTCACGTGAAACAGAGGAAGCGGTGGCCGCCGTTTCACGTGAAACAACGCCATCCGTCGCGCCCCACGCCCCCACGGCCCCCCGCACCGCGCGTGCCAGCCGGAGCGTGTCCGTACTGGGCGCCGACGGGTCGCGCGCCGTCTTCCGCTCGGCCACGCGCGCTTCGGCGGCGAGCGGTGCGAGGGCAGGGACGAGACGGATCAGCTCGCCGAGCGGATCGGCACCGGGGACGAGTTGGAGCACTGGGCTGCTGCCGTCACCCAGGGCGCCGTTCCGTACGGCCGGTACGAGACCGGCGTTGAGGAGGGAGGACTTTCCGGCGCCCGAGGCGCCGACCAGCATGACCAGGCCGCCCGTCCGCTCGGTGGCACGGAGCTGATCGACCAGGGCGTCCGTGCCGCGCTCGCGGCCGAAGAACCACTGCGCGTCCTCCCGCCGATAGGGCGCGAGCCCCCGGTACGGGCAGACGCTGCCGGGTACGGGCGGTACCTGGGGCGGCGGCTGCCGGTTCTCCTGCCCCGCCCGCGACTGCGGCTTCTCGCCCACCGGATCGGCCAGCGCCGTCTCCCACAGCCGCTGCCACTGGGTCAGGTCGTACAGCCCGCCGGAGACCGGCGTGGGCCGCGCGCGCCGGGCCTCGGGGATCAGGATGTGCAGGACGGCGGCGAGGGCGGTGAACTGGGCGGGGACGTTCCTGGCCCGACGCCAGTCGCTGATGCGCTGCGCGGAGACCCGTACCGGCCGCCCGCGCTCGTCCACGCGCTGGAGCCGTATGACGGCCTCGGACACGCTCTTGAGGGGAGGGTTTCCTGCTTCCCGGTAGAGCAGGGCGAGGCGCTCGGCGAAGGCTGTGCGTGCCCCTGAGTCGGAACCCAAGGTCCCACCCCTTACTTCCCCCGCTTCTGGATGTCCGGACCGGAAAACTCACCTTATACGGCTGACCTGCGCGAAAGCCCGGTTCCGGGGTGCCGGGATCTCCTCTGGGAGGGCTCCGGATGGCAGGATCACGACGTGGTAGCGGAGCTGTCACACACCGTTCGGACAGGCCAAGGGCTCGGCCGCCGGGACAGCCGTCCAGGGCGTCGAAGGTTCTCGGTCAACTTCGCCGGAACACGCCCGGCGGCCCCGCGCCGCCCGCCTCAGGGCCCGGGCGGCGTCCGTATCCGCTCCGCACGACCTCGCGCCGGGCATGCCGATGCGGCGCGGGGCTCCCGGACCCCCGCTCGGTTCGGTACCGGTCCCCACGAGGGGAGGGACCGGTGCCGGACGAGCGGCGGCGTGTGGGTGTCCGGGTTCGTGGGCCTCCGGTTCAGGCGGGCGTCGAGGGGGCAGGGTCGTGCTGGGTGCGGGGGTGGCCCGCATGGGAGCCGGTTCCCGTGACCCGGGCCCGCCGCCCGAAGAGGGGAGGACCCATGAAGGTCTCCGTGGACCGGGACGCGTGCTACGGCTCGTCCGACTGCGCGTTCCGGGTGCCGGCGGTGTTCGACTTCGTGGACGGGTACGGCGTGGTCCGGCCCGGCCGGGAGGATGCCGGGGACGATCCGGCGGTACGGGAGGCGGCCGAGAAGTGTCCGTCCCGGGCTGTGGTGATAGAGGAGCGGCGGCCATGAGGCTGGCGGATATGCAGCGCTGACCCCCGGCCGGGTCGGCCAGGGGTTCGCATCGACGGTCGCGTACGCAAGTCGCCGGGTGTCGAGACGTCAGCGGGTCTGTGTGCCGGGGAGGCCCTCAGCAGTCGAGCTGCTGGGTGAGCCGGTCGCTGTGTTCGGCCTGTTCCGGGACGTACAGCCGGTGCGGGATCTTCGTGGCGGTGTCGAGGGCGGAGCGGGCGCGGTTCCGGGAGTGGGGGGACTTCCCGTGGGCCTCGGCCCGGATGCGCTGCTTCATCGTGGGGGGCAGGGACCTCGCCTGGGGCCAGATCCTGTGCTGTGCCGCCGTGGCGGTCGCCGGGGCCGTGTGGTGCTCGGTGCTCCGGTTCGGGCTCTCGGTCGGGCTGCCGGTCCGGGCGGTGGCCGCCGGGGCGGTCACGGTGACGAGTCCGAGTGCCGTGCACAGCGCCAGGAAGGCGGTGACGAAGGCGGTCCACAGCTTCATGACCTTGGTGCGGGCCATGTCCCCTCACTTTCGGGTTGGGCGATTTGCGTACTTTCCTCATGATGTGTATGAGCGTCCCGATGTGGTGGACCGCGCGCCGTGGCGCGTCGATGTTCAGATGAACACCACACGGATGGCCGTAAGAGCCCGGAAAACCCCGCAAAACCAGGTGATGAGGATGAAGTGGGAGAAAGATGACCGTGCGTGCGGGTGTGACCAGCCTTGCGATCACCCTCCGGACGAACCTCGCTCCGCTCGGCTATCGCGGGCGTGGAAGCGGGAGTTGGGGCGGACGACGGGCCCCGACGCAGGTCACCGATCGGTATCGGCCGGTGTGTATAGTCGGGCGCCAGAGGTCCCCAACGCCAACGAAAGACGAGGTCGCGCGGTGAAGAAGCTGCTCCTGGTCGCACTGGCCGCCATCGGCGGTCTCCTCGTGTACCGCCAGATCCAGGCGGATCGCGCCGAGCAGGATCTGTGGACGGAGGCCACCGACTCCGTGCCCACGGGTTCCTGACCCCGGCACCACGATCTGAACCGAACCCCGGCCGCCCCGAGCGACCGGGGTTCCGTGTTGTCCGGCCCCGCCGGTTCCGGTTGCCGGACTCCCGGGGCCGGTGTACGCCCGTGGGAACGGCCCGGACGTTTCGGACAGCCGCGCGGAATGCCCGGATGGAGCAAGGGCCCCCGGTGCAGGATGGGCCCCAGACGTGGTGCGGACGATGGGGGAGGGACCAGGGGTGTCCATGCGGGGGCGAGGACGCACGGGGTGGCGACGGCGGAGGTTCATCACGGCGCGAGCACGGCGGACGTACGCCACCGCACCGGACAGCCGCCCCCGGCGACACCGCCCCCGCCGCACCGCCGCCCTCGTCGCGGCGCTCCTCCTGCACGCCCTCGCCGCCACCCCCGCCATGGCCGCCGAGGCCGGACCCCAGCCGTACGCCTTCGCCATCGGAGCCGAGTCCGTGTCCGGTGTGCCCGGCACCTCCGCGGCGCGGCCGCTGAAGGCGGGCCACACCTACCGCAGCTCACTCCCCGCCCGCGGCAAGCTCTACTACCGCCTCGACCTCGCCGCGAAGGACACGGCCTACGTCCCCGTCACCGCCGTACCCCCGACGGGCACCCCCGTCGCCTCCACCGACGGCATCCGTGTCTCGCTCCGCGACATCGACGGCAGCGCCTGCTCCTACGCCTCCGCCACCATCGGCGCCGCGCTGAGCCCGCGGCCCGTGACCGCACTCGCCCAGCGCGACACCGGCCGGACCCTGTGCGGGGGCGCGGGGACGTACTACCTGCTCATCGAGCGCCTGGACAGCGGGGATTCCGGGTCGGACCGGACCTGGGACCTGGAGATCGCGCCCGTCACCGAGTCCCGCCCGGCCACGGCCGGACCCACCACCCCGCCCGCCACCTGGGACTCCGCCACACCCCGGCCGCCCGTCGGCACCCCGCGCACCCGGACCGGCGGCGCCGGATTCGCCACCGCGCGTCCGCTGGGCGAGGGCATCTGGCGCACCCGCGCCGCCCCCGGCACGACCCTCTTCTACGCCGTGCCCGTCGGCTGGGGGCAGCAGCTCCACGCCACCGCCGAACTCGGCGCCGCCCCCAGCGGCAGCGGCTACGTCGGCGGCGCCCTGGACCTCACGCTGCACAACCCCGTGCGTGGCCGCGTGGAGAACGCCTCCCTCGGCTTCACCGGCACACCGCGCACCGCCGTCCTGCCGCCGGTGCCCCCGGTGGAGTACGCCAACCGCTACGCGGTCACCGACGACGAGAACACCGTGCGCTTCGCCGGCCGGTACTACCTGGTCGTCCACGTCAGCTCGCGCCTGGCCGACAGCTTCGGGCCGGGTCCCTTCGAGGTGACGCTGACCGTGCGGGTCGACGGGCGGCCGCACGACGGTCCCCGGTACGCCGGGAAGTCCGTGCCGGACGGCCTCTTCACCGTCAGTTCCCAGGACTGGCAGGACGCCCTGATCGACGAGAGCGGGGACGACAGAACCGCGATGCGGGTCCTCGCGGCCGGGGGCATCGGCACCGGGACCGCGCTGCTGCTCGGCCTCGGCGTCTGGACCCTCGCGGCCCGGCGGCCTCAGACCCGTACCAGCGCCCAGAAGCCGACGGCGTAGCAGGCCAGGGCCAGGAGCACGACGGGGACGGCGACCCGGGCCGGGGGCCCCGGACGGCGGCGGTGGTGGTGCGCGGGGGCGCGGTGACTTTGCGCGGTGTACGGGACGGTCGGAGGCTCGGTGGGAGGAGCGGCGATCGGGGCTTCGACGGGGACAGCCGGGGTTTCGGGTACCCCCTGGGAGGCGGGGGTGCCGGGTGCTTCCCGGGGTGCGGGGGGAGGCAGGTGGAAGCTTCCGGTGTCGGACATGGCGGGGTGGGCGGTGCGCGGGTCGGGCACCGGGGCCGGGGGCGTGTCCGGTCGTACGGCGTCGGGGCGTACACCGGAGGCCCGTTTCGCCGGACCCTCCGGTCCGAACCCGTCCGGCAGCGGGCCGAGTTGGTCGAAGACCTCGACCGGTTCGTCGTCGGGACCGGGGGCGGGCAGAAGCTCCACGGCGGAGGCGAGCGCCTTGCGCACCCCCGTCGCCGAGCGGAACCTGGCCCCCGGATCGGGCTGGAGGAGACCCGCGACGACCTGCCACAACGGCTCGGGGATGCGTGCGGGCGCGCTCGGTGTGCCGTGCTCCAGGAAGTACCGCACGATCGCCTTGGCGTCCGGTTTCGCCCCCTCCAGCAGGTACAGGGCGACGAGCCCCACCGCGAACAGGTCGGCCGGGAAGTCCGGGTCGCCGCCCAGCATCTGCTCGGGCGCCAGATAGCCGGGGGTGCCCACCACGAGGTCGGTCTCGGTCAGCCGGGGCTCGCCCAGGCGCATGGCGATGCCGAAGTCGGACAGCCGCAGCCGGGGGCGGGCGGTGCCGGTTGCTTCCAGGAGGATGTTGGCGGGCTTGACGTCCCGGTGCACCACGCCCTCGGCATGGACGGCGGCGAGCCCGGCCAGGAGCTGGTCGAGCAGCTCGCACACGAAGCGGGGCGGCAGCGGGCCGTAGTCGTTGACCAGGTGCACCAGTGAGCCGCCGGAGACCAGGTCCATGGTGAAGAGCACCTGGTCGTCGTCGGCGGCCCAGCTCGCCGGGGCGAGGACGTGCGGGTGATCGATGCGCAGGGCCTGTTCGCGGACGAAGCGCAGCAGGGCGTGGGCGTCGCGCTGCTGGAGCACCTTCGCGGCCACGTAACGCCGCCGCCGGTGGTCCCAGGCGCGCCATACGGCGCCCACGCCGCCGCGCCCGATCGGGTCGGCCAGCTCGTACCGGCCGCCGAACACCTCACCCATGCGTGCGGCTCCTCCCCCTGGTCCGGTGCGTCGTCCGGTCCGCGTCCCGACCCCCACGGGACGCGCGCCGGACGGCGGTCAGCTCTGGTGGGACTGGTAGTGCGCGACCGCGTCGGAGGTGCGGCCCGCCCCGTAGACCCGGAGGAACTCTGCCAGCTCGGGGTGGGCCGGGGCGATGCTTTCGGCGGCCTCGATGATGTCGCCCGCGGCGGCGACGGAGCGCAGCAGCGACTGGATCTCGCGGACGACGCGCTTGACGGTCGGCGCGCCCGAACTGTTCGTCGTCTGCGCGGTGTTGCTGAGCACGGAGCCGCCCTGGGACTTCTTGATCTCGTCCATCCGCTCGGTCGCCTCGGCGGCGCTGACGCTGCCGTCCGCGACCTGGGCGGCCAGCTCCTGCAACAGCTGCACCCGCTGGACCACCGCGGGATTGCCGATCTTCGCGCGCTGGCCGCTCATCAGCTGCGACAGCATCGGAGCGGACAGACCCAGGACCGCCGCCAGCCGGGCCTGGTTGAGCCCGAGATCCTCGATGAGCTTACGGAAGAGCGCCCCCAACGGCTCCCCGTACCAGTTCCGCTGCAGCTCCCGCGCTCTCGCGGTCGCTTCCTGCTGTGCGGCGTCCATTGCGTCTCCCCATCGCTTCCCCATTGAACCGAGGTTCGCTCACGCGAACCATGCCGAGCATCCTACGGAGCGTGGTCAGACGCGGGGAGCCCCAAAGTTTTTGCCGGATACCGGGGGTGACCCGGTACTCTGGTCTGCGGCGCCCGTCGGGAGAACCTTCTCCGGCCGGACGCTGCCGCACGGGGCCTTAGCTCAGTTGGTAGAGCGCCGTCTTTGCATGGCGGATGTCAGGGGTTCGACTCCCCTAGGCTCCACAAAAAACCCCTCTGACCTGCGGAAACACAGGTCAGAGGGGTTTCTTTGTGCCGTTTTCGCCGCGGTTCGCGCACAGGGCGCGGGGCAGGCGGTTCACAACTCGCCTGCCCCTGCGGCCCGATGGCGGCGCCGGTCCGCCGTCACGTGTTCTCGTCGTCGTTGGACGAGTCCTCCTCGTTCTCCTTGGCGCGGACCTCCGGGTCCAGGGGGGAGCCGGTGCGGTCCACCGAGTGGAGGCGGGCGGCGTCGGGCATCTCCGTGGCGGCGGGGGGTTCGACCAGCCAGTCGGGGTTGGCCTGCTTGTCCCACCACTTCCAGACGGCGAGCGCGGTGCCGGCGACGAGGGCGGCCACGGCCGCGTACTTCAGGGTGCGGCGGGCCGTGCAGCGGCGTTCGTTGCGACGGGCCAGCTTCTTGATCTGCTTGGCGGAGACGTTGCCGCGCAGCGCGACCAGGGCGGCGGCACCGCGCGTCGCGGCCTCGTCGTAGACCGGCCCGGCGGCGGCCACGGCCTGCTCGATCCGGGGGCGCGAGTACTCCGCCGCCTGCTTGGCGGCCTTGCGGGTGAGCTCCGCGGCCTCCTGCGCGGCCTGGTCCACCTTCGGCGGGACATGGGCGAGTGCCTGCTCAAGACGGGGGGCGAGCAGCGCGTCGTACTGCACACGGGCCTGGTCGGCGGCCTGGGACATCACGGGCGCGAGCCGTACGCGTGCCTCCTGCGCGTAGTACGCGGCACGCTCCTTGGCCGTGTCGGCGTAGGGCGCCACCACGTCCGCGGCGTGCAGCACGCTGTCCTTCGCCGAGCCGGTCGCGGCGCGCACGCTCTCGATGCGGGTCACGGGAACCTCCTCCTCGGTGGCGGTACGGTATGTCGACTGTCCACCCTGTTACGGATCATGCCTGTCCGGGGCCCGTACGGCATGTGTGAGCGGGCATACGGGTGCCGATCGCTTCACATGTACGGAATTCCGGGCAACGGGTCCACCGCCGACCCTGCCACGAATCCCCGCCGCGCGCCGCTCTCCGCGGCGAACCGGTGGCAGTACGGCGCGGAACTCGTGGTCGTCCGGGGCCCGCTGTCCTGCGGCGTGCGACGATCGAAGCCTTTCCGGGAATGACGACGGAAACGAACGACGGAAACAACAGGGAAGGCACCCCGTGGCCGAGCAGCTCTACGCCACTCTCAAGACCGATCGCGGCGACATCAGGATCCGGCTGTTCCCGAACCACACCCCGGCCACCGTCAGGAACTTCGTCGGACTCGCCCGGGGCGAGCGCGCCTGGAAGAACCCCGAGACCGGCGCGGAAAGCACCGAACCGCTCTACGACGGAACGGTCTTCCACCGGGTCATCGGCGGCTTCATGATCCAGGGCGGTGACCCGCTCGGCACCGGCATCGGCGGACCCGGCTACCAGTTCGCCGACGAGTTCCACCCCGATCTGTCCTTCAACCGGCCCTATCTGGTCGCCATGGCCAACGCCGGTCCGGGCACCAACGGCTCGCAGTTCTTCATCACCGTCTCCCCGACCGTGTGGCTCAACCGCAAGCACACGATCTTCGGAGAGGTCGCCGACCCGGAGAGCCGGAAGGTGGTCGACGCCATCGCCGCCGTCCCCACCGGGCGTGATCACCGCCCGGTCGAGGACGTGGTGATCGAGACCGTCCTCGTGGAGCGGACCGGACAGGAGCAGGGAAAGGGCCAGGCGGGGAAGGACATGGAGACGACCGGATAGTCCTCGGAGACGGGGGCACCGCAGACGCTCGGGGACGGAAAGGCCGGAGGGGAACCAAATGCCCCGCTCGTCCGTAAGGATGGGCAGGGCGGGGTATCGCCCGGCGATGTCCCGTGACGGACAAGGGGATCTCATGGACCAGGCCGCAGCCGGCGCCCGGGACGCCCGGAGCCTGCCCGCGTGTTACCGGCACCCGGACCGCGAGACCGGTGTGCGCTGCACCCGTTGCGACCGCCCGATCTGCCCGGAGTGCATGGTCGACGCCTCGGTCGGCTTCCAGTGCCCCGACTGCGTGCGCGGCACCGCGCACGTCCCCCGTCCCGGCGGCGCCACCCCGGCCCCGGCCGCTGCCGCGCCCCGCACCCTGGCCGGAGGGCGGCACACCGCCGACCCCCGGCTCGTCACCAAGGTCCTCATCGGGCTCAACATCGCCTTCTTCGCGATCCAGCAGATCGTCGGCGACGCCTTCACCAACCGCTTCGAGCTGATCGGCCACGCGATCGTCCCGCAGCTCGGTGTGCAGGGTGTGGCGGACGGTCAGTACTACCGGCTGCTCACCGCGATGTTCCTGCACGGCGGCTTTCTGCACATCGCGTTCAACATGCTCAGCCTGTGGTGGATCGGCGGCCCGCTCGAAGCGGCCCTCGGCCGCGCCCGCTATCTGTCCCTCTATCTGGTCTCCGGGCTGGCGGGCAGCGCGCTCAGCTATCTGATGGTCGCGCCCAACGAGCCCTCCGTGGGTGCCTCCGGCGCGATCTACGGCCTCTTCGGCGCCACCGTCGTCCTGGTACGGCGGCTCAACTACGACATGCGGCCGGTCATCGCCCTGCTGGTGATCAACCTGATCATCACGTTCCAGGTCCCCGGCATCGCGTGGCAGGCCCACATCGGCGGCCTGGTCGCCGGTCTCGGCGTCGGCTACGCCATGATCCACGCCCCGCGCGACCGACGGCAGCTGATCCAGTACGGCGCCTGTGCGCTGGTCCTCGTCGTGGTGGCGATTCTCACCCTGGTCAGAACCGCTCAGCTGACCTGACCCGAACCGTTGTCCACAGCGCGTGCGCGATCTTGTGCACAGTGTGCGGGAACAGCTGTGCCCCCCGTCGCTCGGATGAGTTTCCGCAGGTCAGGCAGGGGGCAATGGTTGATCTTCAGCTGGTGGGGCAGTCACATCGGCGTCAACGAGCGGTGAGTTATCCACAGATCGTAGTTTCTTTTCCCCAGGCACATGTGGAAACTCTGCCCAAGGCTGTGGATAACTCAGTGAAGGGCCGTGGGCAGAGGTGCCCGGGCCCCACCGTGCGGCCCCGCTACTTCCACTGCGTGGAGACGCCGAACCCGGCTGCGATGAAGCCGAAGCCCACGACGATGTTCCAGTTGTCCAGGCTGTCGATCGGCAGCGAGCCGTCGGTCACGTAGAAGACCACGATCCACGCCAGGCCGATGAGGAACATGGCCAGCATGACGGGCGCGACCCAGGCGCTGTTGCCGAGCTTGACGGCCTGCGCCTTCACGGGCGGCGGCGTGTAGTCGGCCTTCTTGCGGATACGTGACTTCGGCACGAGGGTCTCTCCTGTCGATGCGCTGCGTGGCCGCGCAGGTAACGGGTCGGGCTCGGGGCAGCGTACAAGGGGACAGTAAGGGCACACTGAGTGCTCCCCCGGGCGTCCGTTAGCGTAGTGCTTCTACGGCGCCGAAGGAGATAAGGGTACGTTGAGCAATTCTGCCGACTCCCCCGGTACGGGATCAATGGGTCCGACCCGTTCCCGTGCGCGCCTGAAGCCGGTGCGGATCCTCACGGCGGGCGTTTTCGCCCTGGCCGGCCTGATCTTCTTCACCAGTTTCGACACCGCCAAGGGCACGGACATCCGCACCGACACCTCGTTGCTCAAGCTGTCCGACCTCATCCAGGAGCGCAGCCGCAAGAACAAGGGGCTGGACGAGTCCAACGCGACCCTGCGCGAGCGGGTGGAGTCGCTGGCCGAGAGCGACGACGGCAGCAGCCGCACCGAGGACGAGAAGCTCGGCGGTCTGGAGCGCGGCGCGGGCACGCACGCGCTGACGGGCAGGGCGATCACCGTCACCCTGAACGACGCCCCGCCGAACGCCACCGCCAAGCTCCCCGGCTACCCCGAGCCGCAGCCCGACTACCTGGTGATCCACCAGCAGGACCTCCAGGCCGTGGTCAACGCCCTGTGGCACGGCGGTGCGAAGGGCATCAAGGTCATGGACCAGCGGCTGATCTCCACCAGCGCGGTGCGCTGTGTCGGCAACACCCTGATCCTCCAGGGCCGCGTCTACTCGCCCCCGTACAGGATCACGGCGGTCGGCGACCCGGACCGGCTCCAGCAGGCCCTCGCGGACAGCAAGGCGATCCAGACGTACATGGTGTACGTCAACGTCTACGGCCTCGGCTGGCAGGTCGCCGACAACGGCACCGTGACGCTGCCCGGCTACACGGGCACCGTGGACCTGCACTACGCGCGACCGGTCGAGTAGGAGCCTCGCGGGCGTCCGGCGAGCACTCCGCGGGAGACCGGCGGGGGGCGCCGCACAACCCGGTCCGTCACCCGTTCCCTCACCCGTTGAGGCGATCGCCGCCGGGCCACGTATGTCCGGGTGTCGACCCGGCCTGTGGACAACGGCCGGGAGCCCGTCCGGCGCCGTTAGTCTGGTGCGGTACGGCGTGAGTCTGTGCCGTGAGGAACGGAAGGGACGGCATGTACGGCTTGATCTGGCGGCTTCTGCCGGGCAACACGTGGGTGAAGGCCCTGCTCTCACTCGTGCTGGTCCTGGCCGTGGTCTACGTCCTGTTCCAGTACGTGTTCCCGTGGGCCGAGCCACTGCTGCCCTTCAACGATGTGACGGTGGACCACCAGTGAGCAGTGCACGGATTCTCGTTGTCGACAACTACGACAGCTTCGTCTTCAACCTCGTCCAGTACCTGTACCAACTGGGCGCCGAGTGCGAGGTCCTGCGCAACGACGAGGTGACCACCGCCCACGCCCAGGACGGCTTCGACGGGGTCCTGCTCTCGCCGGGACCGGGCACGCCCGAGGAGGCGGGGGTGTGCGTGGACATGGTCCGGCACTGCGCCGCGACCGGCGTACCTGTGTTCGGGGTGTGCCTGGGGATGCAGTCGATGCAGGTGGCGTACGGCGGCGTGGTCGACCGCGCGCCCGAGCTGCTGCACGGCAAGACCTCCCCGGTGATCCACGGCGGCAAGGGCGTCTTCGCCGGGCTGCCCTCGCCCTTCACCGCGACCCGCTACCACTCGCTGGCGGCCGAGCCGGCCACCGTCCCGGCCGAGCTGGAGGTCACCGCCCGCACCGAGGACGGGATCATCATGGGGCTGCGGCACCGCGAACTCCCGGTGGAGGGCGTGCAGTTCCACCCCGAGTCGGTGCTGACCGAGCACGGGCACCGGATGCTGGCCAACTGGCTTGTCGAGTGCGGCGACCAGGGTGCCGTGGCGAGGTCGGCGGGGCTCGCCCCGGTGGTGGGCAGGTCCACGGCGTGACCGCGCTGCGCCCCGAGCGCGAGGACGTGTACGGCGACGCGCCGTACGGGTCCTACGACCCGGCGTTCACGGGCGCGGGCGACCCGCCGACGGCACGGATGCCGGCCGTGGACGGGCAGGGCGGCGTGCCCGGGGGCGTACCGGAGCCGCGGCCCGACGAGCAGACGATGGCGCTGCGGCTGCCCGAGCCGCCACCGGAGCCCGGGAGCGGCTCTGGGGGCGCCTCTGGGGGGCGTTCGGGCCGGTCGGGCTCCCCGGGGGCCACCGGTGGCCGCGCGGCCCGCAGGAAGGCCGCCAAGCGCGGCGGCGGCCGGGGTGCCGGACGGCACGGCGGTGCCAAGGACGCGGCGGACACGGCGAGTTCGGCTTCCGCGGACTTCGGGCGGCCGCTGTCCCGGGTCGAGGCCCGTCGGCAGGCGCGGGCGAACAAGCCCGGCGCGGCCGTCATGGTGAGCCGGGCGGTCGGCGAGGTCTTCATCACCACCGGCGTGCTGATGCTGCTGTTCGTCACCTACCAGCTGTGGTGGACGAACGTGCGCGCGCACGCGCAGGCGGGCAGCGAGACCCATCAGCTCCAGGACGACTGGGCGAGCGGCAAACGGGCGCCCGGCGTCTTCGAGCCCGGACAGGGCTTCGCGATCCTGCACATACCCAAGCTGGACGTGGTGGTGCCGATCGCCGAGGGCGTCAGCAACAAGCGGGTGCTCGACAAGGGAATGGTCGGGCACTACGGCGAGGCGCCGCTGAAGACGGCCATGCCGGACGCCACGTCGGGCAACTTCGGTCTGGCCGCGCACCGCAACACGCACGGTGAGCCGTTCCGGTACATCAACAAGCTCGTCGCGGGTGACGCGGTCGTCGTCGAGACACAGGACAAGTACTTCGTGTACAAGGTCACTTCGATGCTTCCGGTGACACCGCCGTCCAACACCAGTGTGCTGGACGCGGTCCCCCGGCAGTCGGGCTTCACGGCGCCGGGCCGGTACATCACCCTCACCACGTGCACTCCGGAGTTCACCAGCAAGTACCGGCTGATCGTCTGGGGCAAGATGGTCGAGGAACGCCCGCGCACCAAGGGCAAGCCGGACGCGCTCATCGAGTAGTCGAGCCGAGTCGAACAGGGGCACAGGACGAGTGGCAGCCACCGCCGACGACACCGCAGAACACACGGACGCGTCGGGCGCGGGGAGCGCCTCGCGCCCTCCCCGGCCCGGGCCGGTCGCCCTGGTGGTGAGTTTCCTCGGCGAAGTCCTCATGACGGTGGGCGTGGTCCTCGGACTGTTCGTCGTCTACTCCCTGTGGTGGACGAACGTCGTCGCGGACCGGCACGCCGACCAGCAGGCGGACAAGGTCCGTGACCACTGGTCCCGTTCGACCGACACCGGCCCCGGCGCGCTCGACACCAAGGACGGCATCGGCTTCCTGCACGTCCCCTCGATGCGCAACGGCGCCGTGCTGGTGGAGAAGGGCACCTCGACCGACGTCCTCGACGAGGGCGTGGCGGGCTACTACACCGAACCGGACGAGGCCGTCCTCCCGACGACGGGCAAGAAGGGCAACTTCACCCTCGCCGCCCACCGCGACGGCCACGGCGCCAAGTTCCACAACATCGACAAGGTGCGCGAGGGCGACCCGGTCGTCTTCGAGACCAAGGACGACTGGTACGTCTACAAGGTTTACGCGATCCTCCCCGAGACCTCGAAGTACAACGTCGAGGTCATCGACCAGGTCCCCGAGGAGTCCGGCAGGAAGAAGCCGGGCCACTACATCACCCTGACGACCTGCACCCCGGTCTACACGAGCCGCTACCGCTACGTGGTCTGGGGCGAGCTGGAGCGCGTCCAGAAGGTCGACAGCAAGCGCACGCCGCCGAAGGAACTCCGCTGACCCTCAGCGCCTCCCCTCCAGCCGCCGCAGCCGGGCGGAGTGCTGCCTGAGCCGGTGCTCGGCCCGGCGGACGTCACCGTGCAGCGCGGTCAGCTCGCGGCGGTGTTCGCCCGAGGTCTCGATCAGGGCGTTGAACATCGGGACGACGGTTCGGCCGAGAACGTGGTGGATGCGCTGGTCGATGCGGGCGTCGAGGGCGGCGAGGGAGAGGATCTCGGGTCCGGCCGCTTCCGTGTGCCCGGCGGGTTCGGCCACGGGACCGGTGCGGGCCAGGTGCTCCATGTCGAGCAGATAGGTGCGCACCCGCCGGGCGACCTCGCTGTCGCGGAGCAGCATGGCGATGTTGAGGACGGCTCGGCGGGAGTAGACGGTGAGGCCGGACCGGGGCTGTGGATAACTTCCGGAATAGCGTGACAAGATGTCACGCTTAAATTCCCGCAGGTCACGGCCCTGAAGCGTCACCATCCCGTTCTCGGACAGCTCCTCACGGTGCCGCGCCTTGATCTGTCGGATGGCCTCGACACTCACCCCGAAATACGCCGCCACCATCGCCGTCGTCACATGCAGCCCGTCCGGCAGCAGGGCGAGTGTCTTCACCCGGTCCAGCACATCCGTGCGCTCCAGCACGGAGCTGCGTAGTGCCCGGGACTCCAGGAGTGCGGTCTGATCAATCATGCCCTGTCAACGACCGACGCGCGGACGAGGGCACGAACCCCGGAAAAGCACGGTCCCCCGGCACCGTGCGGTGCCGGGGGACCGGTGTGGGCGGGACGGGTCAGCCGTCAGTGCCGCCGAAGATGTTTGGGAAGCCGCCGTTGTTGCCGTCTCCCTGTTTCGCCGCCTGCACGACGATCGTGTCGCCCTTCTTGACCACGGAGCCCGGGGCCGGGACGGTGTTGAACACCGTGGCGTCGTCGTCCCCGCTGTTCGGGGTCGCGACGTTGAGGCCCATGCCCTGGAGCGCTTCGCGGGCCTGCTTGAGCGGCTGGTTGCGGACATCGGGCAGTTGGAACTGCTGCTGTTGGTCCTGCACCTGAGCGACGTTGACCGCGACCGGCGTGTTCTTCTTGACCGAGTCGCCCGCCTTCGGGTTGGTGCCCGTGACCTTGCCGTTCTGGGCCGGGTCCGTCACCGACGTGTCGGGGGTGCAGGTGGCCGCCGGGGCGAGTTCCGCCTGCTGCAGCTTGGCCCTGGCGTCGTCACAGCTCAGGCCGGCGACGTCCGGGACCTGGACCTTCTCCTCGGCCTTGGCCACGGTCAGCGTGATCGTGGAGCCCTTCTGGACCTGCCTGCCGTCCACCGGGTTCTGGTCGAGCACCTTGTCGGGGGTGTCGTCGCTGACCCGGAGCTCCTTCTTGACCGTGAACTTGTAGTCGTCGCCCTCGAGCTTGCTCCGGGCGTCGTCGAAGGAGAGGCCGATCACGCTCGGGACGGTGACCTTGGGCGCGCCCGTGGAGACGACCAGCTTGAGGGTGTCGCCCTTCTTGACGTCCGTGCCGGCCGCGGGGTCCTGCGAGCAGACGTTGCCCTTGGGCTGGTCCTCGCAGGGCTTGCGTTCCTGGGTCAGCTTCAGACCGACGTTGTCGGCCTGTTGCTTGGCGTCGGCGTAGCTGATGCCGACGAGGTTCGGGGACTTGAAGGCCTTGTTCCCGGGACCGCCGCCGAACGCGTACATGCCGAGCAGGATGGCGCCGGCCAGCACCAGCACACCGGCGACCACGAGCAGGATCGTCGAGGTGTTGTTGCTCTTCTTCGGCTGGCGCCGCCGGTCCGGGCGGTCGTCGTAGCCGTAGCCGCCGTCGTCGGGGCCCATCGGCGGGATCATCGTCGTCGCCCCGGCCGGTTCGGCGCGCATGGCCGTGGTGGCCTGGGAGTCGGGGTAGCCCCCGTAGTTGCCGTAGCCGACCGAGCCCATGGCGGCGGTGGCGCCGACGGGACGGCCGTCGAGGCAGGCCTCGATGTCCTGGCGCATCTCGTCGGCGGACTGGTAGCGGTAGTCCGGGTCCTTGACCAGTGCCTTGAGGACGATCGCGTCCATCTCGGGGGTGATCTCGGGGTCGAACACGCTGGGCGACTGCGGTTCCTCGCGCACGTGCTGGTAGGCCACGGCCACGGGCGAGTCGCCGACGAAGGGAGGACGGACGGTCAGCAGTTCGTAGAGCAGACAGCCGGTGGAGTAGAGGTCCGAGCGGGCGTCGACCTGCTCGCCCTTGGCCTGCTCCGGCGAGAGGTACTGCGCGGTGCCGATGACGGCCGAGGTCTGGGTCATCGTCATACCGGAGTCGCCCATGGCGCGCGCGATGCCGAAGTCCATGACCTTGACCTGGCCGTTGCGCGTCAGCATGACGTTGGCCGGCTTGATGTCACGGTGGACGATGCCGCTGCGGTGGGCGTACTCCAGACCCTGGAGGATGCCGATCGTCATCTCCATGGAGCGCTCGGGCAGCAGTTTGCGGCCGGAGTGCAGCAGTTCACGGAGCGTGGAGCCGTCGACGTACTCCATGACGATGTACGGGATCGAGACCCCGTCGATGTAGTCCTCGCCCGTGTCGTAGACCGCGACGATCGCGGGATGGTTGAGCGAGGCGGCCGACTGGGCCTCCCGGCGGAACCGGGCCTGGAAGGACGGGTCGCGCGCGAGATCCGCGCGGAGCGTCTTCACTGCCACGGTGCGGCCGAGGCGGGTGTCATGCGCGAGGTAGACCTCGGCCATGCCACCACGGCCAAGCACATGGCCCAGTTCGTACCGGCCGCCTAGGCGACGCGGCTCTTCCATAGCTACCTACCAGCCCTCTCCGTCGGTCCCGGTTGCACGTGTGTGCGACCGGAGGCTGTCGTCCGGGCCCTACCGTACCCGTCCCGCTCCGTGTGACCTGGCCGAGCCGGTAACCCGATACCGGACCGGTATGGCAACGTGCACCGTTGTGGAGACGACGTGATCGGGCTCACTTCTTGGAGTTGATGACCGCCTGCATGACACTCTTCGCGATCGGGGCGGCCAGGCCGCCGCCGGAGATGTCGTCACGGACGGCGTTGTCGTCCTCGACGACCACCGCGACCGCGACGGGGGAGCTGTTGTCGGGGAGCTTGGCGTAGGAGATGAACCACGCGTACGGGTTCTCGCTGTTGTCCACGCCGTGCTGCGCGGTACCGGTCTTGCCGCCGACGGTGACCCCGTCGATCAGCGCCCTGGTGCCCGTGCCCGACTTGACGACGGTCTCCATCATCGACTGGAGGATCTGCGCGTTCTGCGCCGACAGCGGGCGGCTCAGTTCCTGCGGCTCGGTCTTCTCGATCGGGTCGAGGTTCGAGGACTGGAGCTCGTCCACCATGTACGGCTTCATCAGCTTGCCGTCGTTGGCGACCGCCGAGGCGACCATGGCCATCTGCAGCGGGGTCGCGGCGGTGTTGAACTGGCCGATGGAGGACAGCGCCGTCTGCGACTGGTTCATCTCCTTGGAGAAGACCGAGGCGTTGGAGCGGACCGGGACGAACTGCTGCGCGTCGAAGCCGAACTTCTTGGCCTCGTCGAGCATCTTGTCCTTGCCGAGATCGGCACCGATCTTGCCGAAGACGGTGTTGCAGGACACGCGCAGCGCCTCGCGCATGGTCGCGTTCTGGCAGGGCAGGTTGCCCTCGTTCTTCAGCTCGGTCTGCGTGCCGGGCATGACCCAGGGCAGCGGCGAGTCCGTCTTCTGGTCGGCGGAGGAGTACAGGCCGTTCTCCAGCGCCGCCGCCGCGGTGACCACCTTGAAGGTGGAGCCCGGCGGGTAGGTCTCGCGCAGCGCCCGGTTGAGCGTCGGGTCCGTGGGGTCGTTCGTCTTCTGCAGCTTCTGCCAGGCAGCCGAGTCGCTGTTGCGGTCGCCGGAGAAGGCGGACGGGTCGTACGACGGGTAGGAGGCCAGCGCCAGGATCTTGCCCGTGGAGGGCTCGATCGCGACCGCGGCGCCCTTGCCGCCCTGGGCCTTCAGGCCGTTGTACGCGGCCTTCTGCGCGGCCGCGTTGAGGGTGGTGACGACGTTGCCGCCCTGCTTGGGCTTGCCCGTGATCATGTCGAGGGTGTTGCGGAAGAAGAGCCGGTCGTCGTTGCCGGTGAGGATGCCGTCGTTGATCTTCTCGAGCTGGGTGCCGCCGAACGCCTGGGAGGAGTAGCCGGTGACCGGCGCCCACATGGGCCCGTTCTTGTACGTGCGCTTGTACTTGTAGTCGCCGGCCTTGGTCTCGACGGAGCCGGTTATCGGGTTGCCGTCCACGATGATGTCGCCGCGCGGGGAGGCGTAGCGCTCGATGGCGACGCGGCGGTTGTCGGGGTCGGTGCGCAGCTTGTCGGCCTGGGCGTACTGGAGCCAGTTGTCGCGGATCAGCAGTGCCAGGACGAGGAGTCCGCAGAAGATCGCGATGCGGCGCAGGGGCTTGTTCACGTCCGGCCTTTCCACAAGCTAACAGGGGCGCCTGTTGCTTCAGTCTGTCGGTGTTGCTGGCGCTCGTCCTCGGCCGCCCACAGTCTAGGGGCACACGCTGTGTGCCCCGCCGGGCCCGCGGTGGCCGTACGGCGGCACAGCGGGTCCCGGAGGGCCGCCGTACCGCCGTGCTCGCGGGCGCTCACGCTTCGGCGACGGGTCCGCTGCCGCCGGGCCGGACGATCTGGGTCATCTCGGCGTCGGGGCTGGCGGCGGGGGCGGGCGCGGGACGGCGGGCCGTGTCGCTGATGCGGATCAGGATGGCGATGAGGGCCCAGTTGGCGATGACGGACGAACCGCCGTAGGCGAGGAACGGCATCGTCATACCGGTCAGCGGGATGAGGCCCATCACACCGCCGGCGACGACGAAGACCTGGAGGGCGAAGGCGCCGGACAGGCCGACCGCGAGCATCTTGCCGAAGGGGTCGCGGGCGGCGAGGGCGGTGCGCACACCGCGCTCGACGATCAGACCGTAGATCAGCAGGATCGCCATCAGGCCGGCCAGGCCCAGCTCCTCGCCGAAGGTGGCGAGGATGAAGTCGGAGTTGGCCGCGAAGCGGATCAGCTCGGAGTGGCCCTGTCCCCAGCCGGTGCCGAGGGTGCCGCCGGAGCCGAACGCCCACAGGGCCTGCTGGAGCTGGTCGGAGTGGATGCCGGTGGCCTTGGGGTCACGGCTGAGCAGGTACTCGTGCATCGGGTTGAGCCACGCCTGGACACGCACCTGGATGTGCGGCTCGAAGCTCGCCACACCGACCGCGCCCGCCGCCGACATCAGCAGACCGAAGACGATCCAGCTGGTCCGCTCGGTGGCCACGTACAGCATGATCACGAACATGCCGAAGAACAGCAGCGAGGTACCGAGGTCGGTCTCGAAGACCAGGATGAGGATCGAGATCGCCCAGACGACGAGGATCGGGCCGAGGTCGCGGCCGCGCGGCAGATAGAGGCCCATGAAGCGGCGGCTGGCGAGCGCGAGCGCGTCCCGCTTGACCATCAGGTATCCGGCGAAGAAGACCGCGAGCACGATCTTGGCGAACTCGCCGGGCTGGATGGTGAAGCTGCCGATCTGGATCCAGATCTTGGCGCCGTAGACGTCGGCTCCGAGGCCCGGCACCAGGGGAAGCAGCAGCAGGAACAGCGCGGCCGCCATGGAGATGTAGGTGTACCGCTGCAGCGTGCGGTGTTCCTTGAGGAAGATCAGGACGACCACGAACAGGGTGATGCCCATGGCGGTGTAGATCAGCTGGTTGGTCGCCTTGCCGCCCGCGACGTGGATCGACTGCAGCAGCTTCGACTGGTCCAGTCGCCAGATGCACACCAGGCCGAGCCCGTTGAGCAGGGTGGCCAGCGGCAGCAGCAGCGGGTCGGCGTACGGGGCGAACTTCCGCACGACGAGGTGGGCGACGCCGGCCAGCAGGCCGAGGCCCAGGCCGTAGCCGAGCAGGCCCGTGGGGACCTGGTTGTCGAGGGCCAGGCCCACGTTGGCGTAGGCGAAGACCGGGATGACCACGGCGAAGATCAGCAGGGCCAGCTCGGTGTTGCGACGGCTCGGTGCGCCGATGGAGCCGATCGTGGACGTCTGGTGCGTCGGCGTGTTGGTAGTACTGCTCATCGTGTGACGGGGCCTCTCACGGCTTGCCTACTGCTTGCCGCACTGATCGACGACCTTCTGCTCATCCTTGGAGAGGCTCGGGCCGGGCCGGGGCGTGGCGGTTGCGGTCGGGGACTTCGAGGGCGACGTGGTGGACGGCTTCGCCGATCCCGACGCGTTCGGGGTCGGGGACGCCGTGGCCGTGAGGGAGGTGCGGGTGGCGGTGGCGGTGCCACCGGTCGCCGCGTTCTGGCCCGTCGTGTTCTCGCTCCCGGCGGTCGTGCGTTCGGCCTGCTTGCGGCAGGCGGACGCCTGGAGCGCGAGCGCGTCGATCTTGGTGCGGGCCTGTTCGATGCCGCCCGCCGCGATCGTGTTCTTGACCTGCTTCTGCTGATAGGCCGGCAGGTACTTGAGTTCGATCTCGGGGTGGTCCTTCTCGACCTTCGAGAGGGAGACCCAGGCCAGGTTCTGGCTGATGCCCCGGTAGAGCGCGACGTGCCCGCCGTTGATGCCGACGTAGTACTGCGTCTGGGTCCAGCGGTAGCCGCCGTAGACACCGCCGCCGATCACCGCGAGGGCGAGGGCGCTGTAGAACGTGCGCTTGAGCCACTTGCGGCCCTTGCGGGGCTTGACGAAGTCGTCGTCGGTGTAGCCGTCGCCCTCGTAGTCCGCGCCGGTGCCGCCGTACTCGTCCCCGCCGCCCTGGCCGCGGCCCTGGCGGCCGAGGTGGGAGGCACGGCCTGCCGGGGTCTGCATGATGCCGTTGTCGTGCGGGTGGAGCTGGTTCTCGGCGACGGCGCCGACCACCACGGGGGTGTCGGACAGCTGACCGGCGAGGGTGTCCCCGGTGTCCAGGTCGAGGACGTCGGCGACGATGACGGTGATGTTGTCGGGGCCGCCGCCGCGCAGCGCGAGCTGGATCAGCTCCTGCACGGTCTCCTGCGGGCCCTGGTAGCTGGCGAGGGTCTCCTCCATCGTCTGGTGGGAGACGACGCCGGAGAGGCCGTCGGAGCAGATCAGATAGCGGTCACCGGCGCGGACCTCGCGGACCGAGAGGTCGGGCTCCACGTGGTCGCCGCTGCCCAGCGCGCGCATCAGCAGGGAGCGCTGCGGGTGGGTGGTGGCCTCTTCCTCGGTGATCCGGCCCTCGTCGACCAGGCGCTGCACCCAGGTGTGGTCCTGGGTGATCTGGGTCAGCATCCCGTCGCGCAGCAGGTACGCGCGCGAGTCGCCGACGTGCACGAGGCCGAGGCGCTGGCCGGTCCACAGCAGGGCGGTCAGCGTGGTCCCCATGCCCTCGAGCTGGGGGTCCTCCTCGACCATGCCGCGCAGCTGGTCGTTGGCGTACTGGACGGCCTGGCCGAGGGTGGTGAGGAGGTCGGAGCCGGGCACGTCGTCGTCGAGCGTGACCAGCGTGGAGATGACCTCGGAGGAGGCGACCTCGCCGGCCGCCTGGCCGCCCATGCCGTCGGCGATGGCGAGCAGGCGCGGACCGGCGTAACCGGAGTCCTCGTTGCCTTCCCGGATCATGCCCTTGTGCGATCCGGCGGCGAAGCGCAGTGACAGACTCATGCGCACCTCGCCCGTCGGCTCCGGGTACAGCCGGTCGTGTCGAGCCACACTGCCCACCCTCCGGTCGGGAGCGCGCCGGGGACCGGGGTGAGGTCCGCCGTTGCGTGCTCGCTCCGCTCGCTCATTGTCGTACTACTTCCGCAGCTCGATGACGGTCTTGCCGATGCGGATCGGCGCTCCCAGCGAAATCGGCGTGGGGGTCGTCAGCCGGGACCGGTCCAGGTATGTGCCGTTGGTGGAGCCGAGGTCCTCGACGATCCACTGGCCGTCGCGGTCCGGGTAGATCCTGGCATGCCGGCTGGAGGCGTAGTCGTCGTCCAGCACGATCGTGGAGTCGTGGGCGCGGCCCAGGGTGATCGTCTGGCCCTGGAGGGCGACGGTGGTGCCGGTCAGTGTGCCCTCGGTCACGACGAGCTTGCTGGGGGCGTTGCGCCGCTGGCGGCCGCCGCCTCCCTGCTGGCCGCGGCGGCCCTGCTGGGCGCGCTGCTGCGGGGGCGCGGCCTGCTGGCGGGCGGCCTGCTGCGGACGGGCCGCTTCCCGGCGCGCGCCGCGCTGTGTGACGCGCGTACCGAACAGATCGCTGCGGATGACCTGCACGGCCACGATCACGAACAGCCACAGTACGGCCAGGAAACCCAGCCGCATGACCGTGAGGGTCAGCTCTGACATTGCCCCCGCTTCACCCTTCGGCTTGCCTATAGATAACGGTGGTGCTGCCCACGACGATCCGCGAGCCGTCGCGGAGCGTAGCGCGGGTGGTGTGCTGCCCGTCCACCACGATCCCGTTGGTGGAGCCGAGGTCCTGGATCGTCGAGGGTGTTCCGGTCCGGATCTCGCAGTGCCGGCGGGAGACGCCGGGGTCGTCGATCCGCACGTCGGCCTCGGTGCTGCGGCCGAGCACGAGGGTCGCGCGGGAGATCTGGTGGCGGGTGCCGTTGATCTCGATCCAGTAGCGGGTCTGGCCGCCGCCCATGGGGGCGGCCGCCGGTCGCTGGGTGGCGGGCTGCGGGTAACCGTAACCGCCGGGCCGGGCGCCGGGGGGCGGCGCGGACGGCATCGGCGGGGCGGCGGCGGGCGGGTAGCCGTAGCCGCCCTGGGGGCCGGCCGGGGCCGGGCCGCCGGGCCGCGGGCCCGCGGGGGCCTGCTGGTCGCTGGAGGAGGCGAGGGTGCGGCTGCGCACCCGGTACAGACCGGTGTCGAGGTCTTCGGCCTTCTCCAGGTTTACCTTGATCGGCCCCATGAAGGTGTAGCGCTGCTGCTTGGCGTAGTCGCGCACCATGCCGGCCAGCTCGTCGCCGAGCTGCCCGGAGTAGGGGCTGAGCCGCTCGTAGTCGGGCGTGCTCAGTTCCACGATGAAGTCGTTGGGCACGACCGTGCGGTCGCGGTTCCAGATCGTGGCGTTGTTGTCGCACTCGCGCTGGAGCGCGCCGGCGATCTCCACCGGCTGGACCTCGGACTTGAACACCTTGGCGAAGGTGCCGTTGACCAGACCTTCGAGACGCTGCTCGAACTTCTTCAGGACTCCCACGGGGCACCTCCTCCGTCGCTGCCGTACTGCTTGCCGTGCTCGGTACGGCCGCGTGGCCCGTACCGCTTACTGATCGTATCTACGCGCCCGGCAATCAGCCGGTTCCCCCAGCCGCCCCCTTCGAACTCCTTGAGGCAAGGATCGTAGAGGCGGCTCAGCTCCAGTGTCCCGCACCCGGCGACGAGCCTGGTCCCTCTGTGGATGAGACGAGCCCGACCGGTACGAGGTTGATACCTGAACTACGAGGTTGATACCCGAACAGGGCGTCCTCGCGCTCGGAGGCCGGGCCGGGTGGGGCGCGTGGGCGGTGAAGGGCGTGCGGGTGGCGGGGCGTCCGCTCGTGCCGGGCGGTGCGGCGGGGAACGCCTGTGCCCCCAGGAGGGACAGGTGTGCTGGTGAGGGGTGGTGGAGGGGGCCGGGGAAAGGGATGTGAATCCACCCCGGACGGCGTGCTAATGTTCTCGATGTCGGAAGGGGCCGCCCCGAAAGGGCCGGAAACGGAAGACACACCCAATGCGCGGGTGGCGGAATAGGCAGACGCGCTGGATTCAGGTTCCAGTGCCCGCAAGGGCGTGGGGGTTCAACTCCCCCCTCGCGCACCATCCAATGGGCGGCATCGTGAAAACGATGCCGCCCATTGTCG
The DNA here is from genome assembly GCF_040638245.1 of Streptomyces sp. NPDC026659. Taxonomy (NCBI): domain Bacteria; kingdom Bacillati; phylum Actinomycetota; class Actinomycetes; order Kitasatosporales; family Streptomycetaceae; genus Streptomyces; species Streptomyces sp. NPDC026659. The sequence continues at coordinate 290,313 of NZ_JBEZXY010000003.1, forward strand.
TGTCCGGCCCCGATGGTGACGCCGCCTCGGCTCGCCGCCGACGGCTGCCGTCGGGCCCGGCCTCTGTGAGTAACGTCTCAGGTGGGCGGGCCTTTTCCCCGGTCCGTTCTCAGGAGGGCTTCACCTCCAGTTCGTGGAGCGTTTCCTCCAGCCATGCCCGTTCCGCCTGCTGGGCCGCGCGGGCCATGATCAGCATTCCTCTGCGGTAGGGGTCCGGTTCGTCCTTGATCCGTACCGGCCGGCCGGAGTGGGCGAAGAAGCCCGCGGGGGCGGTCAGGAAGTCGAGCCGGCGGCGCAGGACGGCGGCCCGGTGGGCGGGGTCGGGGACCTGGCCGAGGAAGGCGAGCAGGGTGAAGAAGGCGCCGCCGTCCGTGATTTCGGTCTCCTTCGGCTCGGTCAGTCTGCGCCGTAGCTCGGCCCGGCCGGAGGGCGTGATCCGCAGCACCTGACGGGTGGGCGCGCTCTCTCCGGGTTCGGCCCGGCGTTCGATGTGCCCGGCCTGGCGGAGGCGGTTGACGGCCGGGTAGAGCGCGCCGTCGCTGACCGGGCGGTTGTGGCCGATCAGATCGGAGATGCGGCGGCGCAACTCGTAGGCGTGCAGCGGTCGTTCCGCCAGAAAGCCGAGGATCGAGAGGGTCAGCACGGGGTTCCTTCGCGGGTTGTTCGGGCGCCTTCAGTGTGGGCTACCTCTATTCGAGTGTCACTAATCGAGGTAGTCTCCCGGGCGGTCGGAGGTCAACTGGGCCTCTGTCTGGCCGGGTTGGGGGATTTCTGGTGGGGTTCGGGTTATTGAGGCCGGCTGTCGTGCGCGGCGGCGGTACGGCGGTGGGGCCCGGCGGGGCGGACGGGCTCGGTCCGGCGGACGCCCGGCGGGCGCTGCTCGGGCTGGGGCTGCCGGTCTACTGCGAGTTGCTGTCCGGTGTGGTCGTCGGGGTCGTGGACACCCTCTGGGTGGCGCGCCTGGGCCGGGCGGCGGTCGGTGCGGTGGCGGCCGCCGGAACGCTGGAGAACCTGCTGCTCGGGGTCGTCCTCATGGCCGGTACCGGCGTGACCATGGTGCTCTCGGACACGCTCGGGGCTCGAAAAATGGCCGAAATTCCACCCGTGATCAAGGCGGTTGGTGTGCTGTGGCTCGTCATCACGTGCGTGGTGGCCGGGAGTGGATTCGTCTTCCGGCGTGAGGTGGCGGGGCTGCTGGTGGGCGGTGGCTCGGGGGAAGTGCGGCAACTGGTGGCCGAGTTCCTCGCCGTTTCCCTTCCGGGGCTGGCCGTCTTCTTCGCGCAGAACGTCGTGGACGGGATCTTCAAGGGGCTAGGGGACACGAGGACGCCGATGCGGGCCGCGTTCGTCGCCAACGGGTGCGTTCTCGTCCTGGACCCGGTGCTCATTCACGGGGTGGGGGTACTGCCCGCGCTGGGGGTGCGAGGGGCCGCTCTCGGGACGGTGCTGGGGCGGTCGGTGGCGCTCGGTGCGAGCCTGGTGCTGCTGCGGCGCAGGCGGGATGCGGTGCTGGGGGCCGGGTCGGTCGCGGGGTCGGCGTCGGGGTCGGGGTCGGACTGGATCGTGGCTCTGCGGCGCATCCTGGGCGTCGGGCTGCCCGCGTCCGGGGACTTCGTGCTGCGCATGGGCATCGGCGCGGCTCTGCTGGGCATGGTCGCGCGGTTCGGCGAGGAACCGCTCGCGGCCTACGCCATCGGCACCAAAGTGATCCTCTTCGTCACCATGGCGTTCTACGCCCTGCGTCAGGCGGGCGGCATCCTCACGGCCCGGGCGCGGGGCGCGGGGCAGCGGGCCGACCATGTGATCGGGGTGCAGAGCGGGCTGCTCGCCGTGCTGGTGGGGGCGGGTGCGGGGCTGGTGCTCGCGCTCTGCGGGCGCGTGGTCATGGGGTGCTTCACGAGCGCTTCCGGGGTCGTCGACTCGGGTTCCGTCCTGCTCTGGTTCCTGTTGCCGTACCTGGTGGCGCTCGCCGGGGTCGTCGGGCCGGGCGGGGTGTTCATGGGCGGCGGGCGCGCTCGCGGGCCGCTGTGGGTGACGGCGGTCGGCGCGTGTGTGCAGCTGCCGCTGGCCCACTGGCTGGGTTCGGTGGGCGGACTGGGGGTGCGGGGCGTGTGGCTGTCGATGAGCCTCGGCACCGGGGCGCAGTGGGGGATGACGGCGATGATGTTCCGGAGGTGGGTGGGGCGGGACGGAACGGTGTGACGCGGGGTGGACGGGGGTGACGGCGGCGACGACGTGGTCCGGCCGGGTGGCGGGACGCGAAGTCCGTTGGCGGGTCGGTGGGTTCGTTCCGGTCGGGGCAGGTCCGTGTCCACAACCGACGAGTTGTCCACAGGGTCTGACGCGATCACGTCGCCGCATGTACGGTCTGCACGAGTTGATGTTCGAAGCGCTCGTGCGGGGCGCGCTGGATCGGTGTGCGGGAGGCGGTCGCGGTGACCGGATCGGGTGCGGACGCGGTGTCCGGGCCGGGCGGCGAGGAGACCGTGGCCCGGCTGCCCCGGATACGCGGGTTCGCCGAGTGGCCGCCGCGCTGTTCGGCCAAGGACGAGGGGAAGTCGCTGCGGGAGCGGGTGCCGCGCGAGGCCCACCGCACGCTGGAGGCGGACGCGGCGCGTCCGGACGCCGTCGACGCCGTGGCCGAGTCCAACGCCGGGCGGATTCCCGGGCTGACGCCGATCCGGGTGGGCCGGATGGCCGCGACGCCGTTCGCCTTCCTGCGCGGCTCGGCCGGGCTCATGGCGTACGACCTGGCGCGCACCCCCGTGACCGGGGTCGGCGCGCAGATCTGCGGCGACGCCCACGCGGCCAACTTCGGTCTGTACGGCGACGCCAGGGGCGGCCTGGTCATCGACCTCAACGACTTCGACGAGACGGTGCACGGCCCCTGGGAGTGGGACCTGAAGCGGCTCGCCACCTCCCTGGTGCTGGCCGGGCGCGAGGCCGGTGCCGACGAGGACACCTGCCGCGCCGCCGCACGGGACACCGTGGGCGCCTACCGGCGCACCATGCGCCTGCTGGCCCGGCTGCCCGCGCTGGACGCCTGGAACGCCATCGCGGACGAGGAACTGGTCTCCCACACCGACGCCCACGACCTGCTCGGCACCCTGGAGCGGGTCGCGGAGAAGGCGCGGGCCAACACCAGCGGCCGGTTCGCCGCCAAGTCGACCGAGCGGACACCGGAGGGCGGCCGCCGCTTCGTGGACGCTCCCCCGGTGCTGCGCCGCGTCCCGGACGCCGAGGCGGCCGCCGTGGCCGGCTCGCTGGAGTCCTATCTGACGACGCTCTCCGAGGACCGGCTCCCGCTGCTGGCCCGGCACGCCGTGCACGACGTCGCCTTCCGCGTGGTCGGCACGGGCAGCGTGGGCACCCGCTCCTATGTCGTCCTGCTCCTCGACCATCGCGGCGAACCGCTCGTCCTCCAGGTCAAGGAGGCCCGCCCCTCCGCGCTGCTCCCGCATCTGCCCGAGGCCGGTTTCCCGGTGGCGGCGGTGGAGCACGAGGGGCGGCGCGTGGTGCTCGGCCAGAAGCGGATGCAGGTCGTCAGCGACAGTCTGCTGGGCTGGACGACGGTGGACGGACGCCCCTTCCAGGTACGGCAGTTCCGCAACCGCAAGGGCAGCGTCGACCCGGCCGCGCTCGCCGCCGACCAGCTCGACGACTACGGCCGCATGACCGGCGCCCTGCTGGCCCGCGCCCATTCGCACAGCGCCGATCCGCGCGTGATCGCGGGCTACTGCGGCAAGAACGAGGAGCTGGACGAGGCCGTCGCCGCCTTCTCCGTGGCCTACGCCGACCTCACCGAGGCCGACCACGCGCGACTGCTCGCCGCCGTGCGGTCCGGGCGGATCGCGGCCGAAGCGGGAGTGTGATCGCCGATGCCGGACAGCCGGGGGCCGGGGTGATGACGTGAAGTACGTCGAACTGAGCGGTGGCGCGGGCGAGGAGCCGGTGTCCGCCGACCCGCGGCCCTATCTGGCCAGGCTGCCGGGCATCGCGGCCGGACTGCCGCCGGGCGCCCGCGCGTTCGCGACCGACCCCGCGCACTACGACCCGGGGGACAGACGCTGTGTGCGCGACCTCCTGCCCGCGCGGGTGCGCCGCACCGGCGACGGGGACGTGGAGATCCGCTTCCGGCACAACTGCTTCCGTCACGACGAGGACCTGGTCGTCCGCTACAAGGGCGTCTCCCGCTTCCAGTCGGACGTCCTCGGCGTCTGCGACCCGGCCTCACTCGGCGATGTGATCCTCGACGAGATCCTGCCGCGCCCCGGCGGCTGCACCCATGAACTGGCCTGCCGCCCCGGCACCCTGGTGGTCGCCTGCCAGGACCTGGAGGCCGAGTGGGTGCCCGCGGCCTGCCCGGAGGGCTGAGAGCGGGTGCGGGCGGGCGGGCGGCCGGGCGGCCGGGCCGGGCTGCCGAGTGCGGGCATCGGGGGTGTGCCGGACCGGCCGTGGCCTAGGCTGGTCGGGTGACGACCCCGGAAGCTGAGCAGTCCAAGGCACCGCGGCCCGAGGAACGGCTGGAAAAGGCCGTGCTCGCCGCCGAACAGGCGTTGATCGAGTACGAGATCGCGGTGGAGACCTTCCGCGTCGAGGTCGAGAACTTCGCCCGGCTGCACGAGCAGCGGCTCGGTCCCCTCTATGCCCGCATCGAGGAGCTGGACGCCCGCATCGCGGAGGCGCGTGCCGCTCAGACGCAGGACCCCGAGGACATCCGCCGCGCCGAGGAGGCCCGCGCCGCCCTCCAGCAGATACCGGGCGTCGAGGAGCTGCTGCACGGCTGGATGGACGGCCACGGCCTGTTCCCCGAGGCGGCCGCGATGCTCACCGACCAGGCGGTCCGGCCGCCCGAGCGGGTGCGCCCCAGCGAGGAGGCCCGCAAGCTCTACCGCGAGCTGGCCCGCAAGGCCCACCCGGACCTCGCGCAGGAGGAGAACGAGCGCAAGCGGCGCGAGGAGTTCATCACCCGCGTCAACGCCGCCTACGCCCGTGGCGACGAGAAGCTGCTCCAGGAACTGGCCGACGAATGGGCCGCGGGCCCGGTGCTGCCCGAGCGCGAGCCCAGCCCCGCCGAGGAGCTGTACGCGCGCCTGGAGTGGCTGAGCCAGCGCAAGGAGCTGCTCACCCTGGTCGCCCGTGAGCTGGAGGACGGCGCGATCGCCGGCATGCTGCGCCTGGCCCCGGACGACCCGGACAGCCTGCTGGAGGAGATCGCCGAGCGTCTCAAGAGCGACGTCCAGCAGCGCGAGAACGACCTCGCGGCCCTGCTGACCCAGGAGTAGGAGCCGAGCTCCGGCGCGGGAGTGCGCCGGAGCACGCTTCGGGTAGCGTCGGGGACATGAATTTCGGAGCTGGTGTGCCCACCGTCGCGGTCACGGACCTCAAGGACGGCGACTTCCTGCTGGACGTCCGTGAGGACGACGAGTGGCGTGCGGGCCACGCCAAGGGCGCCCTGCACATCCCGATCAGCGAGTTCGTGGCCCGCTACGGCGAGCTGACCGAGGCGGCCCCGCAGGACGGCCGCGTCCACGTCGTGTGCCGATCCGGCGGCCGCTCGGCCCAGGTCACCATGTACCTGGTCCAGCAGGGCATCGACGCCGTGAACGTCGACGGCGGCATGCAGGTCTGGCAGGCCACCGGCCGCCCCGTGGTGACCGACGACGGCAAGGACGGATTCGTCATCTAGCCGCCGCCGCCGTTGCCCTACGACTTTCTCCCTACCGGTCGAAGTCCAGTTCCACCTGCTCCGTCAGCGGGTGGGACTGGCAGGCCAGCACATAGCCCGCCCCGGTCTCCTCCGGTTCCAGGGCGAAGTTGCGGTCCATGCGGACCTCGCCGGTCACCAGCAGGGCCCGGCAGGTGCCGCAGACGCCGCCCTTGCAGGCGTACGGCGCGTCCGAGCGGTTGCGCAGGACCGTGTCCAGCAGGGACTCCCCCTCCGCGACCGGCCAGGTCCCGGCACGGCCGTCCAGGCGGGCGGTGACGGTGCTGTGCGCGGGCGCCGGTACGACCGCCGCCGGGGCGGGTCCCTCGTCCACGTGGAAGATCTCCTGGTGGATGCGGGAGCGGTCCACCCCCAGTCCGCGCAGGGCCCGCTCGGCGCCCTCCACCAGGCCGTACGGGCCGCACAGGAACCAGCCCGCCACCCGGTCCACCGGCAGGAGCGCGGGAAGCAGCTCCGCGAGCCGGGGCCGGTCGAGGCGGCCGGACGGCAGGCCCGCCTGCTGCTCCTCCCGGGAGAGCACGGTGACCAGCTGGAACCGCTCCGGGTAGCGGTCCTTCAGGTCCGCGACCTCCTCCAGGAACATCGTCGAGGCGGCTGTGCGGTCGCTGCGTATCAGGCAGAAGCGGGCCGACGGCTCGCGCGCCAGCAGCGTGGCGGCGATGGACAGCACCGGTGTGATGCCGCTGCCGCCCACCACCGCCGCGAACAGGCCCGGCGCCGGTTCCAGCGTGAAGCGGCCGGCCGGGGTCATGACCTCCAGCACGTCACCGACGCCGATCTCCTTCAGCGCGTACGTGGAGAACGCGCCGCCGTCGACCAGGCGCACCCCCACCCGCAGCGTGCCCGGGCCCTCACCGGCCGGGTCGGGGGCCGGGGAGCAGATCGAGTAGGTGCGGCGGACGTCCACGCCGTCGGCGCGGCGGCGCAGCGTGAGGTGCTGCCCTGCCGTGTGCCGGTACTCCTCGCGCAGCTCGGGCGGCACGGCGAAGGTCAGGGAGACCGAGTCGTCGGTGAGCCGCTCGACCTCGGCCACCGGGAGCGGGTGGAAGCGCGCCATCACAACTCCTTGAAGTGGTCGAAGGGTTCACGGCAGGACAGACAGCGGCGCAGCGCCTTGCAGGCGGTGGAGGAGAACCTGCTCAGCAGCTCCGTCTCCGCGGAGTGGCAGTGCGGGCAGCGCACGGGGTCGGCGGCACCGGCCGCGTCCGTGCCGTGGCCGCCCGTGCGGGTGGGGCCCAGGGGGAGCGCGACCGGGCCGGAGGCGCGGTGCGGGCGCGGGGGAGCTATGCCGAAGCTCTCGAGCTTGCGGCGGCCCTCGGCGGTGATGTCGTCGGTCGACCAGGCGGGACTGAGGACCGTATGGACCCTGACCTCGTGGACGCCGTGTTCGTGCAGCAGCCGCTCGATGTCGGCGCTCATCGCCTCGACGGCCGGGCAGCCGGTGTAGGTGGGGGTCAGGTCGACCTCGACCGAGCCGGAGTCGCCGACGCGCACCGCGCGCACCACGCCCAGCTCGTGCAGCGTGAGCACCGGCAGCTCCGGGTCGGGCACCGAGCCCGCCAGCTCCAGCAGCTCCGCCTCCAGGGCGGTGGCCGTCACCATGTCGCCCCCGGGTGGCTGCGGTGCAGATGCTGCATCTCCGCGAGCATCCGCCCGAACGGCTCGGTGTGCAGGCCCTGGCGTCCCGCGCCCGCCGACCAGGCCCCGGTGCGCGGGCCCTCCGGGACGGACAGGGTGGCGCGGCCGAGCACGTCCGTCACCGATTCCAGCCAGCGCCGGTCCAGGCCGGCCCAGTCGACGTCCACGCCCTCGACCGGCTGGAACATCTCCCCGGTGAACCGCCACAGCGCCTCGACGGCCTGCCTCATCCGCTCCCGGCTGACCTCCGTGCCGTCGCCGAGGCGCAGGGTCCACAGCTCGGCGTGGTCGCGGTGGTAGGCGGTCTCCTTGACCGCCTTGGCGGCCAGCGGGGCGAACGGGCCGTCCCCGGCGGCGAGTTCGGCGTACAGCAGGTGCTGGTAGGTGGAGAAGCAGAGCTGGCGGGCGATGGTGTCGGCGAAGTCGCCGTTGGGCTGTTCCACCAACTGGAGGTTGCGGAAGGCGCGTTCCTCGCGGAGGTAGGCCAACTCGTCCTCGTCGCCCGCCATGGAGAGCAGGACGCGGGCCTGGCCGAGGAGGTCCAGGGCGATGTTGGCGAGCGCGACCTCCTCTTCAAGGACGGGGGCGTGTCCCGCCCACTCGCCGAGGCGGTGGGAGAGCACCAGGGCGTCGTCGCCGAGGGCGAGCGCGGCGGTCACGGGCACGGTGACGGTCACAGGTGCCGCACCCCCTCGGGGATCTCGTAGAACGTCGGGTGGCGGTAGGGCTTGTCGGCGGACGGCTCGAAGAACGGGTCCTTCTCGTCCGGGGAGGACGCGGTGATCGCGGTCGCCGGGACGACCCAGATCGAGACGCCCTCGCCGCGCCGGGTGTACAGATCGCGGGCGTTGCGCAGGGCCAGCTCCGCGTCCGGTGCGTGCAGGCTGCCGGCGTGGGTGTGGGAGAGACCGCGGCGGGAGCGCACGAAGACCTCCCACAGGGGCCATTCGGTGTTCGTCATGCCTGCGTCGCTCCTGTCCCACCGGAGGTCCCGGTGTGCTTGGCCGCGTAGGCGGCGGCCGCCTCCCGCACCCAGGCGCCCTCGTCGTGGGCGCGCCTGCGCTGGGTGATCCGCTGTTCGTTGCACGGGCCGTTGCCCTTGAGGACCTGCTGGAACTCGGTCCAGTCGATCACGCCGAAGTCGTAGTGCCCCCGCTCCTCGTTCCACCGCAGGTCCGGGTCGGGGAGGGTGAGGCCGAGGGACTCGGCCTGGGGGACGCAGATGTCCACGAAGCGCTGACGCAGCTCGTCGTTCGAGTGGCGCTTGATCTTCCAGGCCATGGACTGCGCCGAGTGCGGTGAGTCGGCGTCGGGCGGGCCGAACATCATCAGTGAGGGCCACCACCAGCGGTCCACGGCGTCCTGGGCCATGGCGTGCTGCCCGGCGGTGCCCTTGCTCAGGGCGAGGAGCAGCTCGTACCCCTGGCGCTGGTGGAAGGACTCCTCCTTGCAGACGCGGATCATCGCGCGGGCGTACGGGCCGTAGGAGCAGCGGCACAGGGGGACCTGGTTGGTGATCGCGGCGCCGTCCACCAGCCAGCCGATCGCGCCCACGTCGGCCCAGGTCAGCGTCGGGTAGTTGAAGATCGAGGAGTACTTCTGGCGGCCGGTGTGCAGCTTGTCGAGCAGTTCGTCCCGGCTGGTGCCGAGGGTTTCGGCCGCGCTGTACAGATAGAGGCCGTGGCCCGCCTCGTCCTGCACCTTGGCCATGAGGATCGCCTTGCGGCGCAGGCTGGGCGCGCGGGTGATCCAGTTGGCCTCCGGCTGCATGCCGATGATCTCGGAGTGCGCGTGCTGGGCGATCTGCCGGACCAGCGTGGCGCGGTACGCGTCCGGCATCCAGTCGCGCGGCTCGATGCGCTCGTCCGCCGCCACGGCCGCGTCGAAGGCGCGCTGCCGGTCCGCCGTGTCGTCGGCGGTGCCGGGTGTGCCGTCCGCCGGTGGGCCGGCCGTGCGGTGCTCGGCTGCTGTGGCCATGCGGTCCCCCTGACCTCGGGCTCTGCCTGGAAGTGACCTCGGACTCCGCCGGGACGTGTCCCGACCGATCGTTCGGTCCGTGCGCGTCAATGGTGGGCCGGGCCGTCGTCGGGTGTCAACCGCTGTGGAAAACCTGCGGGGGTGTCTGTGGACAACGGGTCGGGCGGGGTGCGGGCGGGGACCTCGTGACCCGGGGAAGGCGAGGTGGGGGCGGCGGGGGAAGGGGTGGGGCAGGTCTCCGGGCGGGGCGGGTGCGGTCGGTCGCGGGCCGTGGGCCGGGTGTGCGGCCGTACCCGGGGCTGCGCCGGGCGGGCGGGGCTGAGTACCGTTCCGTGCGGGCGCCGGGACGGGGCGCCCGTTGACCATGGGGCGTCCGTGCCGGGTGCTCCGACGAAGCGGCTGAGCGGGGAACGGGGCGGAATGGACGCGTACGACGAGGACTCGGGAGCCCCACGCGGGCCGGACGGGCCGACCGGGGCGCGTCGCGCGGGAGCCCTGGACCGGGACGGCGGAGCGGTCGATGGAGCGGCCGGCGAACGGGCGGACGGTCAGGGGGACGGCAGCCGGAGCGGGGGCGACGAGACCGCGGCCGGTGAGGCCGCCGGTTCCGCGAGCGCCCGCCCCGGGAGCGCCGAGCCCCGGGCCGCGAGCGGTGGGGATGCCGCTTCCGGCGGCGCGAGCGGCGATTGCGCCGGCCCCGACCCCGACCGTGCCCCTGCCCTCGACAGCGCAGGCCGCCTGTACGCACCCGCCTCCCCGCCCATCGCCGCACCCTCCGGCGTGGCCGCCCTCTCCCCCGCCTACCGCATCACCGCCGCCGCGGTGCTCGGTGCCGTCGCGGTCGTCGTCTGTGTGCACCTCGCCGTGGTGTTCCTGAGCCTCGCGCCCGCGAACACCGTGAGCAAGCGGCACGGGAAGGAGATCGAGGCGTGGGTGTATCCGGAGTTCGAGCAGAACTGGAAGCTGTTCGCACCGAATCCCTTGCAGCAGAACATCGCCGTGGAGGCGCGTGCGGAGCTGGCGGCGAAGGACGGTGACGTGCGCACCACCGGCTGGGTCGACCTGTCGGCCGAGGACGGCGCCGCGATCGACCACAATCCGGTGCCGAGCCACACCCAGCAGAACGAACTGCGCCGGGCCTGGGACTTCCTCGTCTCCACGCACAACGCGGACAGCCGGCCGGTGGGCACGCGTGGCACGCTCTCCGAGGAGTACATGCGGCGCATCGTGGTGATGCGCCTGGCCCGGGAGGCGGACATCAAGAACCAGGGCGTCGTCCAGCGCGTCCAGGTCCGTTCGAAGACCGTCAACGTGGCGCCGCCCGCCTGGAGCGGTGAGCGGATCTCCACCCAGCCCGTCTACCGGGCGCTGCCCTGGTGGACCGTGACCGCCGCCGACGCCACTGGAGGTGCGCGGTGAACCGCCTCTCCCTGCTGCTCTCGCGTGGCGTCGCCCAGGTCACCGGCGCGGCCCAGGGGCCTTACCAGAGTGCCGTGATCCGGATCGGGTTCGCGGGGACCTGGCTGCTGTTCCTGCTGCGCGAGTTCCCGCACCGACGCGAGCTGTACGGCCCCGACGGCCCCTGGAGCTGGGAACTCGCCCATCGGCTGATCGGGGAGAACCACGCCTTCACGGCGCTGATGTGGTCCGACAGCGCAGCCTGGTTCGAGGTCCTCTACACGCTCGCGGTGCTGGCCAGTGTCGCGCTGCTGCTCGGCTGGCGCACCCGTACCGCTTCCGCGCTGTTCATGGTGGGCGTGCTGTCCCTGCAGAACCGCAGCGTCTTCGTGGGCGACGGCGGCGACAACGTGCTGCACCTGATGTCCATCTATCTCGTGTTCACGCGCTGCGGCCAGGTCTGGTCGCTCGACGCGCGGCGCGCCGCCCGCGCGATGGCGGTACGCGCGCGTGACGGCCGCGTTCCCACCGACCGGGTGGGCCCGGTGCTGTGGGCGGTGTCGGGCGCGGCGCTCGTCGCCGTGGCGCTGACCGGCGGGTTCGGGGCCACCTGGCCGGTGCCGACGCTGCTGTGGGCGACCTGGGCGGGCCTCGGCCTGTGGTGGGCGGCGGGACGCCGGGCGCGGTCGCCGGAGCCCCGGATGCTGCTCGACGTGATCGCGAACGTGCTGCACAACGGTGCCCTGGTCGTGATCATGGCGGAGGCGTGCCTGATCTACGCCACGGCCGGCTGGTACAAGATCCAGGGCTCGCGCTGGCAGGACGGCACCGCCGTCTACTACCCGCTCCACCTGGACTACTTCTCGCCCTGGCCCGCACTCGCCGGTCTGATGGCCGCGAGCGGCACGCTCATGATGCTCGCCGCCTACGGCACCGTCATGATGCAGGTCGCCTTCCCCTTCACCCTGTTCAACCGGCGCGTGAAGAACGTGCTCCTGGTGCTGATGATGGCGGAGCACGCCGCGATCGCCGTCCTCCTCGGGCTGCCGTTCTTCTCGCTGGCGATGATCACGGCCGACGCGGTCTTCCTGCCCACCGCCTTCCTGCTGCTGGTCGGCGGGGGCGTGGCACGCGCGCGTGCCCGGCTGTTCCGGCGCGGCGGCCGTCCCATGGTGCCCGGACCCCGCGCCCCCGAGGAGGACTCGGCGGGCCGCGTAGGGTTCACGGCATGACCGACCCCCTGATCCGCTGGCGCGAGCGCGCCGGGGACGCCGTGCTGCTCGACGGCTTCCACGCGCTCAAGCACGCGCTGCGCTTCGGCGCCGAGGTGCCGGTGGCGGTCACCACCGACCGGAAGGCGACGCTCGCCCTGGCCGACGAGCTGGCCGGTGATCTCGCGGACACGCTGGACGCGCTGCTCACGGAGGTGCCCGGGACGGCGTACGCCGCGCTGGTGCCGCGCCCGCATCCAACCGGTGTGGCCGCGCTCGCCGTACGGCCGTCCCGGGAGGCCAATCTGCGGGCGCTGGCCCGTACACCCAGGACCGCCCCCGTGGTGGTCCTGGACGAGCCGCGCAACCTCGGCAACGCCGGTGCCGTGATCCGGCTGGCCGCCGGTTTCGGCGCGACCGGCGTGGTCACCACGGGCACGCTGGACCCGTGGCACCCCACGGTGGTGCGCGGCGGTGCCGGACTGCACTTCGCGACCGCCGTCGAGCGGCTCGGTGTCGACGAGCTGCCCGCCGGGCCGTTGTTCGCCCTCGATCCCGAGGGCGAGGACATCCGGGGGACGGTGCTGCCCGACGACGCCGTGCTGGCCTTCGGCTCGGAGCGCAGCGGGCTCTCGGCGGCGCTGCGCGCGCGTGCCGACCACCTGCTCGCGCTCCCGATGCGCCCCCAGGTCTCCAGCTACAACCTCGCCACCAGCGTGGCCATGACGCTGTACCACTGGAGCGCCTCCATGGGCGCCGCGCCCATGGAGCGCTGAACCTCCGGACGGCCCTGCTCCGGGTGTGCTCCCGCCTGGAGGCGGACCACACCCGGAGCCGGAGACGCTCACGCCTGCCGGCGGACCTCCACCACGCGGAAGCGGTTCGCCACGTAGGCGCCGTCGGTGAGGGCCGCGTTCGCCGCCGGGTTGCCGCCCGAGCCGTGGAAGTCGGAGAAGGCGGCGGTCTGGTTCACGTACACCCCGCCGGTGAGGTTGAGCGACAGCTGCGCGGACTCCTCCAGGCAGGCCTCCTCGATCGCTCGCGCCACCTCGGGGTCGGTGGTGTAGGCGCCGACCGTCATCGCGCCGTGCTCGCGGATCGTGCGCCGCAGCAGCTCCACCGCGGCGGCGGCCGAGTCGACGGCCACGGCGAAGGAGACCGGGCCGAAGCACTCGCTCGTGTACGCGGCCTCGTCGTCCGGCTTGGTGGCGTCCAGCTTGACGATCACCGGCGTGCGCACGACCGCGTCCGGGAACTCCGGGTTGACGATCTCGCGGGAGGCGAGGGCTACCTCACCCAGCTCGGCGGCCGCCTCCAGGCGGGCCTTCACGTCCGGGTTGACGATCGCGCCGAGCAGGGCGTTCGCGCGCGCGTCGTCGCCGAGCAGGCCGTCGACCGCGCGGGCGAGGTCGGCCGTCACCTCGTCGTAGGACTTGTGGCCCTGGTCGGTGCTGATGCCCTCGCGCGGGATCAGCAGGTTCTGCGGGGTGGTGCACATCTGGCCGCTGTACAGGGACAGCGAGAAGGCCAGGTTGGAGAGCATCCCCTTGTAGTCGTCGGTGGACTCGACGAGCACCGTGTTGACGCCGGCCTTCTCCGTGTAGACCTGTGCCTGGCGGGCGTTGGTCTCCAGCCAGTCGCCGAAGGCGGTCGAGCCGGTGTAGTCGACGATGCGGATCTCGGGGCGGGTCGCGAGGGTCTTGGCGATGCCCTCGCCGGGGCGCTCGGCGGCCAGCGCGACCAGGTTGGGGTCGAAACCGGCCTCGGCCAGCACCTCGCGGGCCACCTGGACGGTGAGCGCGAGCGGCAGCACCGCGCGCGGGTGCGGCTTGACCAGGACCGCGTTGCCGGTCGCCAGGGAGGCGAACAGGCCCGGGTAGCCGTTCCACGTCGGGAAGGTGTTGCAGCCGATGACCAGGCCGATGCCGCGCGGGACCGCAGTGAACGTCTTGGTCAGGTTCAGCGGGTCGCGCTTGCCCTGCGGCTTGGACCACTCGGCCGTCCCGGGCGTGCGGGTCTGCTCCGCGTACGCGTACGCCACCGCCTCCAGGCCGCGGTCCTGCGCGTGCGGGCCGCCCGCCTGGAAGGCCATCATGAACGCCTGTCCGCTGGTGTGCATGACGGCGTGCGCGAACTCGTGCGTGCGGTCGCCGATCCGCTTCACGATCTCCAGGCAGACCGCCGCGCGCGCCTCGGGGCCCGCGTCCCGCCAGACGGCCTGACCGGCCTTCATGGCGGGCAGCAGCACATCGAGGTCCGCGTGCGGGTAGGTCACGCCCAGCTCGACGCCGTACGGCGAGACCTCGCCGCCCACCCAGTCGTCCGTGCCCGGCTGGTCCAGGTCGAGACGGGTGCCGAGGACGGCGTCGAAGGCGGCCTTGCCCGCGGCGGCGTCCAGGCTGCCGTGCTCGCCGTAGGCCTTGGGGTGCTCGGGGTGCGGGGACCAGTACGCGCGCGTGCGGATCGCTTCCAGGGTCTGGTCGAGTGTGGGCCGGTGCTTCGCGATCAGCTCGTGTGCGGTCAGTGGGGCGGCCATGCGGGACCAACTCCTCGTCTCGGGAACTCGTCGTCGAGCTCCTACCTGGGCGGAAACGGAGAAAGCGGCTGCGGGTGGGATGCGGGCCCGGTGCGCGCCCGTCGAAGGCGGTGGTGGGCCACGGGTGGTCAGAGCTAGAGTAACCGAACGATCGGTCGGGACAAGGGGGTCCGGCGCATCTGTGGACAACCCCGTGCGGGAGGATCGCGCACATGACAGCACTGGACCTCAGCAGCCCCGTGGCCGTGGTCGGCACCGGCACCATGGGCCAGGGCATCGCCCAGGTCGCGCTGGTCGCCGGCCACCCCGTGCGGCTCTACGACGCCGTTCCCGGGCGCGCCCACGAGGCCGCCGGGGCGATCCGCGCCCGGCTCGACCGGCTGGTGGCCAAGGACCGGCTCGCCGCCGCCGACCGGGACGCGGCGAGCGCCCGCCTCACCGCCGCCGGGCCCCTCGAGGACCTGGCCGGGAGCGCGCTGGTCGTGGAGGCCGTCGTGGAGCGGCTGGACGTCAAGCAGCGGCTCTTCGCCGAGCTGGAGGAGATCGTCGACGACGACTGTCTGCTGGCCACCAACACCTCCTCCCTGTCGGTGACCGCCATCGGCGGCGCGCTGCGCGACCCCGGCCGCCTGGTGGGCCTGCACTTCTTCAACCCCGCGCCGCTGCTGCCGCTGGTCGAGGTCGTCTCCGGCTTCGCCACGGACGTCACGTCGGCCACGCGCGTGTACGAGACCGCCCGCGCCTGGGGGAAGACCCCGGTGGCCTGCGCGGACACCCCCGGTTTCATCGTCAACCGGATCGCCCGCCCCTTCTACGCCGAGGCGTTCGCGGTGTACGAGGCGCAGGGCGCCGACCCGGCCACCATCGACGCGGTGCTGCGCGAGAGCGGCGGCTTCCGGATGGGCGCCTTCGAGCTGACCGACCTCATCGGCCAGGACGTCAACGAGTCCGTCACCCACTCGGTGTGGCGGTCCTTCTTCCAGGACGTGCGGTTCACGCCCTCGCTCGCCCAGCGCAGGCTGGTCGAGTCCGGCAGGCTGGGCCGCAAGAGCGGCCATGGCTGGTACGACTACGCGGAGGACGCCGAGCGCCCCGAGCCGCACACCGCCGAGAAGGAGCAGCCGCCCGCCCATGTCACCGTCGAGGGAGACCTCGGACCGGCGGCCCCCCTGCTCACGCTGATCCGCGAGGCGGGCATCCCGGTCCACGAGCAGGAGGAGGACAACGGCACCCTGCTCGTCCTGCCGAGCGGCGGCCAGCTCATCCTCGCCGACGGCCAGACCTCCGTGGAGTTCCGCGACGTCGTCCACTTCGACCTCGCCCTCGACTACCGCGCGGCCACCCGTATCGCCCTCTCCGCCTCCCAGGACACCTCGCCGCGCACCCTCGCCGAGGCCATCGGCCTCTTCCAGGCGCTCGGCAAGGACGTGAGCGTCATCGGGGACGTGCCCGGCATGATCGTCGCCCGCACGGTGGCCCGGATCGTCGACCTCGCGCACGATGCCGTCGCCAAGGGTGTCGCCACCGAGGAGGACATCGACACCGCCATGAAGCTCGGCGTCAACTACCCGCTCGGCCCCTTCGAGTGGAGCCGGGCCCTCGGCCGGGGCTGGGCCTACGACCTGCTGGACCAGCTGCACGCGTGCGACCCCTCCGGGCGGTACGCGCCGTCCCTCGCGCTCTACCGGCACGCCTACGCCACCGACAAGCGGGAGGGCACCTCATGACCACCGCCAAGCGCGACACGTACACCCCCGAGACGCTGCTCTCGGTGGCCGTGGGGGTCTTCAACGAGCGCGGCTACGACGGCACGTCCATGGAGCACCTCTCCCGCGCTGCCGGCATCTCCAAGTCCTCGATCTACCACCACGTCAGCGGCAAGGAGGAGCTGCTGCGCCGGGCGGTCTCGCGGGCGCTGGACGGCCTGTTCGCCATCCTCGACGAGGAGCACGCGCGCGCGGGACGCGCCGTCGACCGGCTCGAGTACGTCGTACGGCGCATGGTCGAGGTGCTCATATCCGAGCTGCCCTATGTGACGCTGCTGCTGCGGGTGCGCGGCAACACCGAGGCCGAGCGGTGGGCGCTGGAGCGGCGCCGCGAGTTCGACCACCGGGTGGCGGACCTGCTGCGGGCGGCCGCCGAGGAGGGGGACGTGCGCGCGGACGTCGAGGTGCGGCTCGCGACCCGGCTCGTCTTCGGCATGATCAACTCCATCGTGGAGTGGTACCGGCCCGAGGCCCGCGGGGCGAACGGGCGCGAGGTGGCCGACGCGGTGGTGCTGCTGGTCTTCGCGGGGCTGCGGGGGGACTGAGCCCGCCCGGCACCGCCTCCTCCCTCATTCCTCCGGCCCCACGTCCTCCTCCTCGAAGACCAGCAGCGTGCGGGTGCTCAGCACCTCCGGGATCGCCTGGAGACGGGTGAGCACCAGTTCGCGCAGGGCCCGGTTGTCGGGGGTGTGCACCAGCAGGAGGACGTCGAAGGCGCCACCGACCAGGGCGATGTGCGAGGCGCCGGGCAGCCGCCGCAGTTCCTCGCGGACCGTGCGCCAGGTGTTCTGGACGATGTTGAGCGTGATGTAGGCCGACGTGCCGTGCCCGGCGCGCTCGTGGTCCACGCGGGCGCCGAAGCCCCGGATCACCCCGTCCTCGACCAGGCGGTTGATCCGCGCGTAGGCGTTGGCGCGGGAGACGTGGACGCGGTCGGCGACGGAGCGTATCGAGGCGCGGCCGTCCGCCTGGAGGATTCTCAGGATGTCCTGATCTATGGCGTCCAGCGGGCGCGGCGGGGGCAGAGCCGTTCCCGCGTCCAGTCCCTGGGCCATTTGTTCAGGTGTCATGTCCCCCCGCTTCATCGCCGTGGACGTCCTGCGTTCATTCCAGGCTGTGGAGAACCGTTTGTCCACAGCCTGGAGGGGCCAGTAGCCAAAATGCATCGGCGACCGAACAATCGGTAGGTGAGACGGGTCACAGCCGACACGTCTCCCGTAGCCACTCCCACGAGGAGGTGCCGTCATGACGGTCATGGAGCAGCGGGGCGCGTACCGGCCATCGCCGCCGCCCGCCTGGCAGCCCCGCATGGACCCCGCGCCGCTGCTGCCGGATGCCGAGCCCTACCGCGTCCTCGGCACCGAGGCCGCCGCGAAGGCCGACCCGGACCTGCTGCTCCGGCTCTACGCCCAGCTGGTGCGCGGCCGCCGCTACAACACGCAGGCGACCGCGCTGACCAAGCAGGGACGCCTGGCCGTCTACCCCTCCAGCACCGGTCAGGAGGCGTGCGAGGTCGCCGCCGCCCTGGCCCTGGAGGACCGCGACTGGCTCTTCCCGAGCTACCGGGACACGCTCGCCGTAGTCGCCCGGGGCGTCGACCCGGTGGAGACCCTCACTCTGCTGCGCGGCGACTGGCACAGCGGCTACGACCCGCACGCCCACCGCGTGGCCCCGCTCAGCACCCCGCTCGCCACCCAGCTCCCGCACGCGGTCGGCCTTGCGCACGCCGCCCGGCTCAAGGGGGACGACGTGGTCGCGCTCGCCATGGTCGGCGACGGCGGCACCAGCGAGGGCGACTTCCACGAGGCGCTGAACTTCGCCGCCGTCTGGCAGGCCCCGGTCGTCTTCCTCGTGCAGAACAACGGCTTCGCCATCTCCGTCCCGCTCGCCAAGCAGACCGCCGCCCCCTCCCTGGCCCACAAGGCCGTCGGGTACGGGATGCCGGGCCGCCTGGTGGACGGCAACGACGCGGCCGCCGTGCACGAGGTGCTGAGCGACGCCGTACGGCACGCCCGCGCGGGCGGCGGACCCACCCTGGTCGAGGCGGTGACCTACCGCGTCGACGCCCACACCAACGCCGACGACGCCACCCGCTACCGGGGCGAGGCCGAGGTGGAGGCCTGGCGTGCCCACGACCCCGTCCGGCTGCTGGAGAGCGAGCTCACCGCGCGCGGTCTGCTCGACGGGGCCGCCATCGAAGCCGTACGCCAGGACGCCGAGGCGATGGCCGCCGACCTGCGCGAACGCATGAACCAGGACGCCCCGCTCGACCCCATGGAACTCTTCGACCACGTGTACGCCGAACCCACCGCGCAACTGCGCGAGCAGCGCGAGATGCTGCGAGCCGAGCTGGAAGCCGAGCAGGACGGTCCGCAGGGCCCGGGCGCGGAAGGCGGTCGTCGATGACCACCGTGGCCGTCAAGCCCGCCACCATGGCGCAGGCCCTCACGCGCGCGATGCGCGACGCGATGGCCGCCGACCCGAACGTGCATGTCATGGGCGAGGACGTGGGCACCCTCGGCGGTGTCTTCCGGGTCACCGACGGGCTCGCCAAGGAGTTCGGCGAGGACCGCTGCACCGACACCCCGCTCGCCGAGGCGGGCATCCTCGGCACCGCCGTCGGCATGGCCATGTACGGCCTCAGGCCGGTGGTGGAGATGCAGTTCGACGCGTTCGCCTACCCGGCGTTCGAGCAGCTGATCAGCCATGTCTCGAAGATGCGCAACCGCACCCGGGGCCGGATGCCCCTGCCGATCACCGTGCGCGTCCCCTACGGCGGCGGCATCGGCGGCGTCGAGCACCACAGCGACTCCTCCGAGGCGTACTACATGGCCACCCCCGGCCTGCACGTCCTCACCCCGGCCACCGTCGCCGACGCCTACGGCATGCTGCGCGAGGCCATCGCCTCCGACGACCCGGTGGTCTTCCTGGAGCCCAAGCGGCTGTACTGGTCGAAGGACACCTGGAACCCCGAGCAGCCGGACGAGGTCGCGCCCATAGGCCGCGCGGTGGTCCGCCGCACCGGCCGCAGCGCCACCCTCGTCACCTACGGCCCCTCCCTCCCGGTCTGCATGGAGGCCGCCGAGGCCGCCCAGGCCGAGGGCTGGGACCTGGAGGTCGTCGACCTGCGCTCGCTGGTGCCCTTCGACGACGAGACGGTGTGCGCCTCCGTGCGCCGCACCGGACGCGCGGTCGTCGTCCACGAGTCGACCGGCTTCGGCGGGCCGGGCGGGGAGATCGCCGCCCGCATCACCGAGCGCTGCTTCCACCACCTGGAGGCGCCGGTGCTGCGTGTCGCCGGGTTCGACCTCCCCTACCCGCCGCCGATGCTGGAGCGGCACCACCTGCCCGGCGTCGACCGCGTGCTGGACGCCGTGGCCCGGCTCCAGTGGGAGGCCGAGGGCTGATGGCACAGGTACTGGAGTTCAAGCTGCCCGACCTCGGCGAGGGACTCACCGAGGCGGAGATCGTGCGCTGGCTGGTGGACGTGGGCGACGTGGTCGCCGTGGACCAGCCGGTGGTCGAGGTCGAGACGGCCAAGGCCATGGTCGAGGTGCCCTGCCCCTACGGCGGCGTGGTCACCGCGCGCTTCGGCGAGGAGGGCACCGAACTGCCCGTCGGCGCGCCCCTGATCACGGTCGCCGTCGGCTCGGACGAGCCCGCTGGGTCCGCCGAGGCCGCCGGGTCCGCCGGCGAGGAGTCGGGCAACGTCCTGGTCGGCTACGGCACACGGGCGTCCTCGGGGCGTCGGCGCAGGGTGCGTACGGGACTCGGCGCGGTCCCGGGGAGCACACCGGTCGCGGACGGCTCGCCGGGCACCCCGCCCGCGTACCCGCCCCGCGCGGGCGCGTCCCGTCCGCCCGCCTTCCCCGCCGCGTCGCGCCCGCCCGCGCCGTCCACCCCGGCCCGCACCCCGGACCGCGTGGACGCGCTCCCCGCCCACGCCGACGGCCCCGTCGCCGTCATCTCCCCCCTCGTCCGCCGCATCGCCCGCGACAACGGGGTCGATCTGCGCACCCTGCGCGGTTCGGGCCCGGACGGGCTGATCCTGCGCGCGGACGTGGAGGACGTGCTGCGGGCCGAGGCGGCGGTGCGGGAGCGCCCGGAGGCGGCCCCGGCCGCACTGGTCACCCCGGCCGCGAGCCCCGCGGGGCACCGCATCCCGCTCAAGGGCGTGCGCGGTGCCGTCGCGGACAAGCTCGCGCGCAGCCGCCGGGAGATCCCCGACGCGACCTGCTGGGTGGACGCCGACGCGACGGAACTGATGCGGGCGCGGGCCGCCATGAACGCGGCCGGGGCGCCGAAGATCTCCCTGCTCGCACTGCTCGCCCGCATCTGCACGGCCGCGCTCGCCCGGCACCCCGAGCTGAACTCGTACGTGGACACCGAGGCCCGCGAGATCGTCCAGCTCGACCAGGTGCACCTCGGGTTCGCCGCGCAGACCCCGCGCGGACTGGTCGTGCCGGTCGTCCGGGACGCCCACGCGCGGGACGCCGAGGGGCTGACCGGCGAGTTCGCCCGGCTCACCGAACTGGCCCGCGAGGGGAGGCTCACCCCGGCCGACCTCACCGGCGGCACCTTCACGCTGAACAACTACGGCGTCTTCGGGGTCGACGGCTCCACCCCGATCATCAACCACCCCGAGGCGGCCATGCTCGGAGTCGGCCGGATCGTCCCCAAGCCGTGGGTGCACGAGGGCGAACTGGCCGTGCGTCAGGTCGTGCAGCTCTCGCTCACCTTCGACCACCGGGTGTGCGACGGCGGCACGGCGGGCGGCTTCCTGCGGTACGTCGCGGACTGCGTCGAACAACCGGCGGTGCTCCTGCGCACCCTCTGAACCCGACGGGACCGCGCGCACCCTCTGGGCCCGGCGGTGCTCCTGCGCACCCTCCGTGCCGGACGGGACATACTCGGAGGGTGACCGACAACGCCCCCGCCGACCCGAGTCCCGCCACGTCCCCCGCCCCCGGGACCGACACGCCGTACGACGCCGTCGTGCTGGCCGGGGGCGCCGCGCGGCGGCTCGGGGGTGCCGACAAGCCGGGCGTCCGGGTCGGCGGCCGTCCGCTGCTCGACCGGGTGCTCGCGTCCTGCGCCGGGGCGGCCGGGACCGTCGTCGTGGCCGAGCCGCGCCCCACCGCGCGGCCGGTGCGCTGGACGCGCGAGGAGCCGTCCGGTGCGGGACCGGTGGCCGCCCTGGACGCCGGGCTGCGGCTCACGTCCGCCGAGTTCGCGGTCGTCCTCTCCGCCGACCTGCCGTTCCTCGACGAGGCCACGGTGCTGCGGCTGCTGGCCGCGCTGCGCGAGACCGGCGCCGACGCCGCGCTGCTCACCGACGCCGACGGCCGTGACCAGCCGCTCGTGGCCGCCTACCGCACCGGCGCGCTGCGCGAAGCGCTCGACGCCCTCGCCGCCGAGCACGACGGTCTCACCGGGCTCCCGCTGCGCAGGCTGACCGCCGCACTGCGGCTGACCCGCGTCCCGGACGCGCTCGCGTCCTTCGACTGCGACACCTGGGACGACATCGCCCACGCCCGGGCGCGCATCAGGGAGCATGGGCACGTGCTGAACGAATGGATCACCGCAGTCAAGAACGAACTCGGCATCGACCCGGACGTGGACACCCGGGTCCTGCTCGACGTGGCCCGCGATGTCGCGCACGGCGTGGCCCGCCCGGCCGCCCCGCTCACCACCTTCCTCGTCGGATACGCGGCCGCCCAGGGCAAGGGCGACGCCGAGGCCATCGCCGAGGCCGCCGGGAAGGTCGCCTCCCTGGCCCTGCGCTGGGAGGCCGAGCACAGCGGGGGCGACACCGCTCCGGACGCCGGATGACCGCCCCACGCACCCGCGCCGGGTCGTCCGCCGGGGACGAACTCGACGACCTGGACGTGGAGGAGGCGCTGGCCCTCGTACGGCCCGCGCCGACCAGCCCCGCCCATTCTCCCACCGCGTCCGCCCCGGTCGCCTCCTCCGCTCCCGGGACCGGACACCACCCCCACGGCGGACACGCGGCCGCCACCCCCTGGCCCCGCGCCCGTGAGATCGCCGCCCGGGCCGCCCGCGCCCGCTCCACCCCCCGCCCCGAGCCGGTCTCCGTGCACCTCGCCGACGCCCTCGGCAAGGTCCTGGCGGTCCCGCTGGACGCGCTCAGCGACCTGCCCTCCTTCGACACCTCGGCCATGGACGGCTGGGCGGTCGCCGGGCCCGGTCCCTGGCAGGTGCGGGAGTCCGGAGTGCTCGCCGGACACGCCCCGCAGGAGACACTCACCGACGGCGAGGCCGTGCCCATCGCGACCGGCGCCCGCATCCCGGCCGGGGTCACCGCCGTCCTGCGCAGCGAGCACGGCCGCACCGACACTCAGGGCAGGCTGCACGCCACAGGCGACACGCTCCACGGTCAGGACATCCGGCCGCGCGGTCAGGAGTGCCGCAGCGGCGACCAGCTGCTGCCGGCCGGCACCCTGGTCACCCCGGCCGTGCTCGGTCTCGCGGCGGCGGCCGGGTACGACACCCTCGCCGTCGTCCCGCGCCCGCGCGCCGAGATCCTCGTCCTCGGCGACGAGCTGCTCACCGAGGGGCTCCCGCACGACGGCCTGATCCGCGACGCGCTCGGCCCGATGCTCGCGCCCTGGCTGCGCGCCCTCGGCGCCGAGGTGATCGCCGTACGGCGGCTGGGCGACGATGCCAAGGCACTGCGCAGGGCGATCACCTCCTCGCGCGCCGATCTGATCGTCACCACCGGCGGCACCGCCGGGGGCCCGGTCGACCAGGTGCATCCCACCCTCGCGGCCCTGAACGCCGAACTCCTCGTGGACGGGGTCGCGGTACGCCCGGGCCACCCCATGCTGCTGGCCCGGGTCAAGGACGGACGGCACCTCGTCGGACTGCCCGGCAACCCCCTCGCGGCGGTCTCCGGCCTGATCACGCTCGCCGAGCCCCTGCTGCGCGCCCTGGCGGCCCGCCCGGCCCCCGAGCCGTACGCGCTGCCGCTGCGGGAGCCGGTGGCGGGGCACCCGCACGACACGAGGCTGGTCCCCGTGACGTTGCGCGGCGACCATGCCGTACCGCTGCGCTACAACGGCCCGGCCATGCTGCGCGGGATCGCCGCCGCCGATGCGCTGGCCGTCGTACCGCCGGGCGGCTCTCCGCAGGGTGCGGGGGCGGAACTGCTCGACCTGCCGTGGGCGGCGGGCGGAATCGGGGTGTGTTTCACGTGAAACTTCCGGGCCATGACGCTATAGCCCGCCAGACCGGCGACCATCTGGTGACCCATCGGATCAAGCTCCCCAGGAAAGAGGTCGAGCGTCCGATCCGTCAGGTGGCCAAACGGCTGGTCATGGCGCTGCTGGTGCTGGTCGCGACTGCCTTCGTCGTCTACGCCGACCGCGCGGGCTACAACGACAACTCCGACGGCCCGGTGGACCTGCTCGACGCGTTCTACTACGCCACGGTCACCCTCTCCACCACCGGATACGGCGACATCACACCGGTCAGCGACAGCGCCCGGCTCACCAACATCCTCGTCATCACGCCCCTGCGCGTGCTGTTCCTGATCATCCTGGTCGGCACCACGCTGGAAGTCCTCACCGAACGCACCCGTGAGGAATGGCGCCTGAACCGCTGGAGGTCCACCTTGCGCGACCACACCGTCGTCATCGGCTTCGGCACGAAGGGCCGCTCGGCGATCCAGACCGTGTGCGCGACCGGGCTGAAGAGCGAGCAGGTCGTCGTGGTCGACCCCAGCTCCAAGGCCATCGACGCGGCCACCGCCGAGGGCTACGCGGGCGTGGTCGGCGACGCCACCCGGAGCGATGTCCTGCGCCGCGCCGAGGTGCACAAGGCGCGGCAGATCATCATCGCCCCGCAGCGCGACGACACCTCCGTCCTGGTCACCCTGACGGCCCGGCAGCTCAACCGGGGCGCCAAGATCGTGGCCGCCGTGCGCGAGGAGGAGAACGCCCCGCTGCTCAAGCAGTCCGGCGCCGACGCGGTGATCACCAGCTCCGCGGCGGCGGGACGCCTGCTCGGCCTCTCGGTGCTCAGCCCCGCCGCCGGCATGGTGATGGAGGACCTGATCCAGCAGGGCAGCGGCATGGACATCGTGGAGCGCCCCGTGGTCCGCGCCGAGGCGGGCAAGACCCCGCGCGAGGCCGAGGACCTGGTGGTGAGCGTCCTGCGCGGACACCGGGTGCTCGGCTACGACGACCCGGCCGTCGGCACTCTCCAGCTGACGGACCGCCTGATCACCATCGCCCGCGCGACTCCGGCGACCCAGGTCGCCCCGCACCCGCGCCCGCTGCCCAGCGACTGAGCGGGTCCGGTGCCGGGCCGCCGGACCGGGGAGTAGCGTCGCAGGCATGTATGCGATCACCATTCCCGAACCCGGCGGCCCCGAGAAGCTGGTGTGGGAGGAGGTGCCCGATCCCGCGCCCGGCGAGGGCGAGGTGCTGGTCGACGTGGTGGCCACCGCCGTCAACCGCGCCGACATCATGCAGCGGCAGGGCTTCTACGACCCGCCGCCCGGTGCGTCCCCCTACCCCGGTCTGGAGTGCTCGGGGCGGATCGCCGCCCTCGGCCCCGGCGTCTCCGGCTGGTCCGTCGGCGACGAGGTGTGCGCGCTGCTCTCGGGCGGCGGCTACGCCCAGAAGGTCGTCGTCCCGGCGGGGCAGCTGCTGCCCGTGCCCGAGGGCATCGGCCTGACGCAGGCGGCCGCGCTGCCCGAGGTGGCGTGCACCGTCTGGTCCAACGTCTTCATGATCGCCCAGCTGCGTCCCGGCGAGCTGCTGCTCGTGCACGGCGGCTCCAGCGGCATCGGCACCATGGCGATCCAGCTGGCCAAGGCCGTCGGCGCCCGGGTCGCGGTGACGGCCGGGTCCAAGGAGAAGCTGGACTTCTGCGCCGAGCTGGGTGCCGACATCCTGATCAACTACCGCGAGCAGGACTTCGTCACCGAGATCGAGCGGGCCACGGACGGCGCGGGCGCCGACGTGATCCTCGACAACATGGGCGCGAAGTACCTGGACCGCAACGTCCAGGCGCTGGCCGTCAACGGACGCCTCGTCATCATCGGCATGCAGGGCGGCGTCAAGGCCGAGCTGAACATCGGCGCGCTGCTCATGAAGCGGGGCGCGATCAGCGCGACCTCGCTGCGGGCCCGGCCGCTGAGCGAGAAGGCCGCCATCGTGGCCGCCGTGCGCGAGCACGTGTGGCCCCTGCTCGCCTCGGGTGTCGTCCGCCCGGTCGTGGACCGCGAGCTGCCGATGACGGACGCGGCCGGGGCACACCGGGTGGTGGAGGGCAGCGGCCACATCGGCAAGGTGCTGCTGGTCGCGCCCTGAAAGGGGGGCCCGCTCAGCTCCGCAAGAGGGGGCCCGCTCAGCTCCGCCGCACCCGCAGCCCCACGAACGCCAGCGCCAGGCCCAGACCGATCAGCATCAGACCGCTGCCCAGCGGCAGGATGTTGGCCGGTTCGGCCGGGCTCTGGCCCTGGTTCACGGCCGCGGGGGCGGAGGCCGGGGCGCTCGCCGTGGCGGACGCGGTCGGCGTGAGGGCCGGGGCGTCGGCGGTCTCCGGTTCCTCCGGATAGGCGACCCGGCTCGTGGCGGGCCTGGCGGTGTCCGCCGTGTCGGTGTCCTCCTCCTCGGCCGCCGGTCCGTCCGGCCGGCCCGGCCGCAGCCGCCCCTCACCGGCCAGGCTCCCGGCCCGCGAGGGACCCGGGCGGCTGGCGGTGGGCGAGGCGGAGCCGGACGGCCGGGTCCGCGCGGCGGGGGACACGGTGACGCCCCGGGCGGACGGCGAGGCGGAGGCGGAGGCGCCGGGTGGCGCGGGGGAGCCCGGCGGGGCGGATTGGGCGCCGAACGCCATCACCGTGCCGCCCGCGGGCACGGCCGCCGCCGTGAGGACGAGCAGCAGCCGCACGAGGCGGAGCAGAAGTCGCAGCCTTGGAGTCACGTCGGTGACCTCCCGGAACCCAGTGCCGTGTCCGGCGGCGTGCCCGATGCCGTGACCGGCGGAAAACCGACGGAATCCAGCCTCACATTCGGCGCCCGCGCGGGCATTTCGGGATGGGCCGTCAGGTCTACGGCCGCTCCGTCACGGCGACGTACGACCGCTCCGTCACCGCGTCGTACGGCGGCCCGTCACCCCGTAGTACGGCGGCCCGGACCGCGAGACCGGCGGCGCGAGGGGGCGCGGCGGTGATGGGGTGGGGCCGTGCGCGACAATGACGGCATGGAGATGCCGAGGAACGAACGGTCGCCGGAAAATCCCCAGATCCTCGTCGTGGGCCAGGACGGCACGGCGCTCGGAGGCGGCGGGGACGAGGGCTCCCGCGAGATCCCCGTGACGGAGCAGGTGGAGCAGCCCGCGAAGGTCATGCGGATCGGCAGCATGATCAAGCAGCTCCTTGAGGAGGTGCGCGCGGCTCCCCTCGACGAGGCCAGCCGGGTACGGCTCAAGGAGATCCACGCCAGCTCGGTCAAGGAGCTGGAGGACGGTCTCGCGCCGGAGCTGGTCGAGGAGCTGGAGCGGCTCTCGCTGCCCTTCACGGACGAGGTCGTCCCGAGCGACGCGGAGCTGCGGATCGCGCAGGCCCAGCTGGTGGGCTGGCTGGAGGGCCTGTTCCACGGCATCCAGACCACGTTGTTCGCCCAGCAGATGGCCGCCCGGGCCCAGCTGGAGCAGATGCGCCGCGCGCTGCCTCCGGGCATGTCCCCGGAGGGCGACGACGAACACACGGGCGGCCGCTCGGGCGGCCCGTACCTGTAAACCGGCGGCCGGACCGAACCGGCGGCAGGACCCACGAGGACCACACGGAGAAGGGCCCGGCGGACACCCCGCCGGGCCCTTTACGGCGCACGGTCAGGGGTTGCCCGTGGACACGTTGATCTGGATCTCCACGTCCTTGGGGTCGACGTCGGTGTCGGGCTTGGGGAACTGGTCGGTGACGGCCCCCTCGCCGTAGGTGTTCTCGTCGACGTGGACCTCTTTCACCCGCCAGCCCGCGGCCCGCGCGCACTCCTTGACGGACTTCACGTACTTGTAGCGGAAGTCCGGGAGCCGCACCTTGTCCGGGTCGTTGTACGACTCGTCCGGCTCGGTGCACTCGGTCCTGTCGATCGTCTTGCTGGTGTCGGGCCCCCGGTAGCCCGCCGCGTGCCGGGGGGCGGAGGGGGAGGCGCTGCCGCCGCCCTTCGCCCGGTTCTCGTCGCCGCCGCCCCGCAGGGACAGCGCGACGAGCAGCCCGGCGACCGCGACAAGGGCCACGGCGACCGAGGCGACGACCACGGTCTTGTTGCTCCTGCCGGAGGCCGGGGGAGCCGACGGGACCGGGGCACCCGTGCCGTACCCGGGCTGTCCGTACCCCACCGGCGTGGTCGGGTAGCCGCCCTGCTGCGGATACCCGTAGGAGGGGTTGCCGTACGGGTTCTGCGGCGCGACCGGCGTGACCGGTGCGACCGGCTGGTACGGCTGCTGGACGGGGGCGCCCTGCGGGACCGGGCGGGTCTGGTCGACGGGCGGGAACACGGTCGAGCCGACGCCCGCGCCGCTCTGCACGGGACCGGCGCCCGGCACGATGCTCGGCGCCGCCTGCTGGAGCGAGGCCGCCACACGCAGGCACTCCTCGCGCATCGACTCGGCGGTCGGGAAGCGCTCGTTGGGGTTCTTCTTCAGCGCGCGGGCGACCAGCGCGTCCACCGCCGGGGGCAGCGCGCGGTTGATCGAGGAGGGCGCGACCGGCTCCTCCTGGACATGCGCGTACGCGATGGCCAGCGGGGAGTCCGCGTCGAACGGCAGGCGCCCGGTGACCAGTTGGAACAGCATGATGCCGACCGAGTAGAGGTCGGAGCGGGCGTCCACGCCCCGGCCGAGGGCCTGTTCGGGGGAGAGGTACTGGGGGGTGCCGACGACCATGCCGGTCTGGGTCATGGAGGTGACCCCGGACTGCATGGCCCGCGCGATGCCGAAGTCCATCACCTTGACCACACCGCGCGGGGTCACCATCACGTTGCCCGGCTTGATGTCGCGGTGGACCAGGCCCTTCTCGTGACTGATCTCCAGCGCCGCGAGCACGTCGGCGGTGATCCGCAGCGCCCTGTCGGCGGGCATCGCGCCCAACTGCCGTACGTCCTCGGCCAGGACGGAGCCGAGGGGGCGGCCCTCGACGTATTCCATGACGATGTACGGCATACCGTCCGCTTCGTCCTCGCCGGTGTCGAAGACGGAGACGATATTGGTGTGCGTGAGCTTGGCCACGGCCTGGGCCTCGCGGCGGAACCGTTCGCGGAAGGCCTGTTCGCGGCCGAGTTCGGTGTGCAGGGTCTTGACCGCGACCTGACGGTCGAGCACCGCGTCGTAGGCCAGGTGCACGGAGGCCATGCCGCCCTCGCCGAGCAGGTCGCGCAACTGGTAGCGGCCACTGGCGAGCGCCCGTCCCGAGTACCGGCCCTGTGCGCCGTCCTGGCTCATCTCTCCGTGTCCCCCACTGGCCTTCGCGGTGCGCCGCGGAGCGAACGCGCCGTGCGCGTACCTGCCTTGATCGAATGTGTCATTCCCGGCCAAGTCTGCCCCAGGGCGGTGACACGTCAAGCTCGGTGCCCGTTCCGTGACCGTACGCGAAGGAAGCGTCGCGGAAGCGTTACAGCAGGTGTACGGAGGTCGCACGGAATTTGCACGAGGGTGTGGGGTACCGGTTTCATGGCCGATCCGTCTCGGATCGGCCCCGGTCCAGGATCGGGACCGGCGGTCACCTCGAAGGCTGTAGCGTGGCCGACGGAGACCGTAACAACACCGCTTGAAATGCGGGCAGAAACGACGGCGAGGACCGATGGCACAGACGCACGGCGCCCAGGGCCCGTCCGACGACCCCGAGGTGGTCACGGGCGGCATGTCGGACGCGCCGGAGGCGTGGGGCAACGCCGGACTCGTCGGCGACGGCCGCTACCGGCTGACGCACCGGCTCGGCCGGGGCGGCATGGCCGAGGTGTTCGCGGCCGAGGACATCCGCCTGGGCCGCACCGTCGCGGTCAAGCTGCTCCGCGCGGACCTCGCCGAGGACCCGGTGTCCAAGGCGCGCTTCACGCGCGAGGCCCAGTCGGTCGCCGGGCTCAACCACCACT
The DNA here is from genome assembly GCF_040638245.1 of Streptomyces sp. NPDC026659. Classification (NCBI taxonomy): domain Bacteria; kingdom Bacillati; phylum Actinomycetota; class Actinomycetes; order Kitasatosporales; family Streptomycetaceae; genus Streptomyces; species Streptomyces sp. NPDC026659. The sequence goes on from NZ_JBEZXY010000003.1 coordinate 319,685, forward strand.
CCATCGTCGCCGTGTACGACTCCGGCGAGGACGAGGTGAACGGCCAGGCCGTGCCGTACATCGTCATGGAGCTGGTCGAGGGCCGCACCATCCGCGATCTGCTGATCGACGCCGATGCGCCGGGCCCCGAGCAGGCCCTGATCATCGTCTCCGGGGTGCTGGACGCGCTCGCCTACTCGCACCAGCACGGCATCGTGCACCGCGACATCAAGCCCGCCAACGTCATCATCACCGACAACGGCGCGGTCAAGGTGATGGACTTCGGCATCGCGCGCGCCCTGCACGGCGCGCAGTCGACGATGACCCAGACCGGCATGGTCATGGGCACCCCCCAGTACCTCTCCCCTGAGCAGGCGCTCGGCAAGGCCGTCGACCACCGCTCCGACCTGTACGCGACCGGCTGCCTGCTCTACGAACTCCTCGCGCTGCGGCCCCCGTTCACCGGCGAGACCCCGCTCTCGGTGGTCTACCAGCACGTCCAGGACATGCCGGTGCCGCCCTCGCAGGTCGCCGCCGGCGCCCCGCCGGAGCTGGACGGCCTGGTCATGCGCTCGCTCGCCAAGGAGCCCGACGACCGGTTCCAGACGGCCGAGGAGATGCGCGGCCTGATCCAGTACGGCCTGCAGATGCTGTACGACCAGGGCAGCCACACCGGCACCTGGAACACCGGACCGGTCGACGCCCCCGAGGCCCGGCACACCCCGCCCGGCGGCTTCGCGGGCACCACGGTGATGCCCCAGGCCGGCGGTTACGGCGGCGGCACCACGCAGATCCCGCAGCCGATCCTGCCGGGCGGTTACGGCCACGGCGACGACGGCGGCTTCGAGGGCAGCGGCAACCGGGGCAGCGGCCGCGGCAAGCTGTGGCTGCTCGCCGCGCTCGCGGTGGTCGCGGTGGTGGCCGGTGTCGCGCTCGCGCTGAACAACTCGGGCGGGAAGGAAACCCCGAAGGACAAGCCGTCGCCGAGTCACTCCCAGACCCAGGACAAGGACGACAAGGCCACCGAGACGCCCGACGACAACGACACCACCGATACGCCCGAGCAGAACACGGGCACGCAGGGCGGCGGTTCGGGCGGCTACAGCGGCGGCGGTTACCGGACGCCGTCGTACCCCCAGAGCCAGCCCACCACCTCGGACCCGACGGACGACCCCACGGACACCACGGACGGCGGCACCTCCGACCAGGGCACCACCACTGGCAGTGGCACGGACCAGGGCACGACGGCAGGCAGTGGCACGGACCAGGGCACCACCGCCGGCAGTGGCACGGACCAGGGCACGACGGCAGGCAGCGGCACGGATCAAGGCACCACCGCCGGCAGTGGCACGGACCAGGGCACGACGGCAGGCAGCGGCACCACCCAGGGCACCGCGACCGCGGGCAGCGCGGGCGGCGACGGGACTTGAAGGCCGTCGGCCCCGGCCCCCACGACGTCGTCGTGACGGGGCCGGGCCGCCGGGGCCGGGCGCCCGGCCCATGAGGGCCACCCGGCTCGTGACGCCCGCTCAGCCCGTGAAGGCGTCGCAGACCGCCTCGTACTCACGGGTCCACCACGCCACGAGGGCGGAGGCGGCCGGGAACTGGCAGTCGGCGCGGGTGTCACCGCGCTCGTAGTGCCAGCGCAGCATCCAGAAGTCGTTCAGGCGCTCCCACCACACCCGGTGCACGGCCGCCGCCAGCTCCGAGGGCGTGGCGCGGGCCGCACGCCGGTACGTGCGGGCGTACGCCCTGACCTTCGGCAGGTCCAGCGTGCCCGCGGGCCGCAGGAAGAAGATCGCGGCGGCGCGGACCGCCTCCTCGGCGCGCGGCTGCACCCCGAGCCGGTCCCAGTCGACGATGGCGGCCGGGGCGTCGTCGACGTAGAGCAGGTTGAACGGGTGGAAGTCGCCGTGCACCCAGCCCACCGGACCGCCGCGCGGCGGACGCCGTCCCGCGTGCTGTTCCAGCAGGTCACGACGTTCCAGCAGCCGGTGTCTTGCCAGTTCGTCGAAGGCGTCGGCGGGCCGGTGGCGGCTGACGTGGCCGAGCAGGTCGTCGATGAGGGCGTGGGTGTCGGCCGGGTCGGCGCTCTCCACGGGGTGCGGGTGCGTGGCCGGGCGGGTGCGTCCCTTGGGCGGCATCACGCGCTCCAGACAGGCATGCACGGCGCCAAGCAGTGCGCCCAGGCGTGCGCTCTGGGCGCGCGTGAGCTGGCCGCCGTGCCGGTGGCCGCCGTCGATCCAGGGGTGCAGGGCGTAGGCGTGACCGCCGATCACGGCGACCGTGCGGCCCTCGCTGTGGGTCAGCGGCTGGGCGACCGGCACCCCGACCGCGGCCAGCCGCCCGGTGGCCCGGTGGCGCCGCTCGATGGCGGCGGGGTCGGCGGTGTCCGGGTCGAAGTGGTGCTTGAGGAAGTAGTGGCCCCGGGTGGTGCGCACCCGGTACCCCCGGTTGAGCAGCCCCTGGTCGACCGGTTCGCAGGCGAGGGCCGTACCGGCTCCGTAAAGGCGTAACAAGGCGCCAAGTGGGGGCGCGTGGGGCACGGGGGGTGGTACACAAAGGCGCTGCACGCGGCAGATGCTAGGGCACGAAAAGCAGCCGTGAGCTGGGCCTTGTCACAGGCAGTCGCCGCCGATCGCATTCGGTCACACGATGTACCGCCGTGAACTCCGGGGCGGTTTTCGAAGGGCGTCCGGGGAATTCCGGAAAAGGGGTGCCGCGCCCGTGCGCCGCCCATGCCGCGCCCGGCGCCGAACCCGGCGGTAAACCCCGCGCCACGCCCGTGCGCACTCGTGCCCGGAGTCTTCCCGTGACCTGGGTGCGCGGGATAACGTGCCGTTGCTCCGGCCTCCTGCAAGGCTGTGACCAGGGAACTTCCGGACTCTGTCGATTTACTTGGATATCCAAGCAAAATCGCAGGTCAGGTGGGGTTTCACAGAAATGTGGAGCACTGGGTAACGTAAATGTCGCAGGGCGCTCGCCGGGGCACCTGTCACGCCTGTTCCCGGCCGAGTGGCACCCACCCCGTGCCCGGTGGACGTGAACAGGTGGCCGCTCCCCCCGGCTCCGACCGAGCAAGGGGGACCTCAGGCTCACCGGCAACCCCGGGAGCCGGAACGACGGAGGAGCACACGTGACCGTGGACAGCAGTGCCGCGCGCAAGCCGCGACGCGGCGCCGCAGGCAAGACCGGGAAGACCGGCGGCAGCACCGCAGCCACCGGCACCGGGCGCACCACCCGCGCCACCCGCAGCACCGCGAAGAAGAGCACCGAGCCCGAGCTGGTGCAGTTGCTGACGCCCGAGGGCGAGCGCGTGGCGAACGCCGAGTTCGACGCGTACGTCGACGGCATCACCCCCGAGGAGCTGCGCGGTCTCTACCGCGACATGGTGCTCACCCGCCGCTTCGACGCCGAGGCCACCGCCCTGCAGCGCCAGGGCGAGCTGGGCCTGTGGGCCTCGCTGCTCGGCCAGGAGGCCGCCCAGATCGGTTCGGGACGCGCCACCCGCGAGGACGACTACGTCTTCCCGACCTACCGCGAGCACGGCGTCGCCTGGTGCCGCGGGGTCGACCCGGCCAACCTGCTCGGCATGTTCCGCGGCGTGAACAACGGCGGCTGGGACCCGAACGGCAACAACTTCCACCTGTACACGATCGTCATCGGCTCGCAGACGCTGCACGCCACCGGCTACGCGATGGGCGTGGCCAAGGACGGCGCGGACTCGGCCGTGATCGCCTACTTCGGCGACGGCGCCTCCAGCCAGGGCGACGTGGCGGAGTCCTTCACGTTCTCCGCGGTCTACAACGCTCCCGTCGTGTTCTTCTGCCAGAACAACCAGTGGGCGATCTCCGAGCCCACCGAGAAGCAGACCCGCGTCCCGCTCTACCAGCGTGCGCAGGGCTACGGCTTCCCCGGCATCCGCGTCGACGGCAACGACGTGCTGGCCTGCCTCGCCGTGACCCGCTGGGCGCTGGAGCGCGCCCGCGACGGCGAGGGCCCGACCCTGGTCGAGGCGTTCACCTACCGGATGGGCGCCCACACCACCTCCGACGACCCCACCCGCTACCGGGGCGACGAGGAGCGCCAGGCCTGGGAGGCGAAGGACCCGATCCTGCGCCTGCGCCGGTACCTGGAGGCCGGAAACCACACGGACGAGGGATTCTTCGCGGAACTGGAGGCCGAGTCCGAGGCGTTGGGCAAACGAGTGCGCGAAGCGGTCCGCGCCATGCCCGACCCGGACCGGTTCGCCATTTTCGAGAACGTGTACGCGGACGGGCACGCGCTCGTCGACGAGGAGCGCGCCCAGTTCGCCGCCTACCAGGCGTCGTTCGCGGACGTAGAGGGGGGCAACTGAGATGGCCGAGAAGATGGCTCTGGCCAAGGCGATCAACGAGTCGCTGCGGCGCGCCCTGGACGAGGACCCCAAGGTCCTGGTGATGGGTGAGGACGTCGGCAAGCTCGGCGGCGTGTTCCGGGTGACCGACGGGCTCCAGAAGGACTTCGGCGAGAGCCGGGTCATCGACACCCCGCTGGCCGAGTCCGGCATCGTCGGCACCGCGATCGGCCTGGCCCTGCGCGGCTACCGCCCGGTGGTGGAGATCCAGTTCGACGGCTTCGTCTTCCCGGCGTACGACCAGATCGTCACGCAGCTGGCGAAGATGCACGCGCGCTCGCTGGGCAAGGTCAAGATGCCCGTCGTCGTGCGCATCCCCTACGGCGGCGGCATCGGCGCGGTCGAGCACCACTCGGAGTCCCCCGAGGCGCTGTTCGCGCACGTGGCCGGCCTGAAGATCGTCAGCCCGTCCAACGCGTCGGACGCCTACTGGATGATGCAGCAGGCCATCCAGAGCGACGACCCGGTGATCTACTTCGAGCCCAAGCGGCGCTACTGGGACAAGGGCGAGGTCGACTTCGAGGCGATCCCGGCCCCGCTGCACAAGGCCCGTGTGGTCCGCGAGGGCACCGACCTGACGCTGGCCGCCTACGGCCCCATGGTCAAGCTCTGCCAGGAGGTTGCCGCGGCGGCCGCCGAGGAGGGCAAGTCCCTGGAGGTCCTGGACCTGCGCTCGGTCTCCCCGCTGGACTTCGACGCGATCCAGACCTCGGTGGAGAAGACCCGCCGCCTGGTGGTCGTCCACGAGGCGCCGGTGTTCTTCGGCTCCGGCGCGGAGATCGCCGCGCGCATCACCGAGCGCTGCTTCTACCACCTGGAGGCCCCGGTGCTCCGGGTCGGCGGCTACCACGCCCCGTACCCGCCGGCCCGCCTGGAGGAGGAGTACCTGCCGAGCCTGGACCGGGTGCTCGACGCCGTCGACCGCGCCCTGGCGTACTGAGGAAGGTTTCGTGACGACGATGACGGAAGCTTCCGTGCGCGAGTTCAAGATGCCCGACGTGGGCGAGGGGCTCACCGAGGCCGAGATCCTCAAGTGGTACGTGCAGGTGGGCGACAAGGTCACCGACGGCCAGGTGGTGTGCGAGGTCGAGACCGCCAAGGCGGCCGTCGAACTCCCCATCCCCTACGACGGGGTGGTGCGCGAGCTGCGCTTCCCCGAGGGGACGACGGTCGACGTGGGCATGTCGATCATCGCCGTGGACGTGTCGGGCGGTGAGGCGCCGGCGGTGGTCGCGGAGCCGGAGGCTGTTGCTCCGGTTGCCGAGGAGGAGGCCGAGCCGCAGAAGCGTCAGCCGGTGCTCGTCGGGTACGGCGTGGCGGCGTCCTCCACCAAGCGGCGCCCGCGCAAGGGCCCCGAGGTGACGGTGTCCGCGGCCGCGCAGGCGGTCCAGTCCGAGCTGAACGGCCACGGTACGGGCGCGACCACGGCCGCGCCCGTGAAGGAGCGCCCGCTGGCCAAGCCGCCGGTGCGCAAGCTGGCCAAGGACCTGGGCGTCGACCTCGCCACGGTGACGCCGTCCGGCCCGGACGGGATCATCACCCGCGAGGACGTGCACGCGGCGGTGGCCCCGGCGGAGCCCGTGACCGAGGTGCCGACGGCTCCCGCTCCCGCGGTGGTGCCGGTGCCGGCGTACGACACGGCCCGCGAGACCCGCATCCCGGTCAAGGGCGTCCGCAAGGCGACCGCGCAGGCGATGATCGGCTCGGCGTTCACGGCGCCGCACGTCACGGAGTTCGTGACGGTGGACGTGACGCGGACGATGAAGCTGGTCGAGGAACTCAAGCAGGACAAGGAGTTCCAGGGGCTGCGGGTCAACCCGCTGCTGCTGATCGCCAAGGCGATCCTGGTGGCGATCCGGCGCAACCCGGACATCAACGCGTCCTGGGACGAGGCCGCCCAGGAGATCGTGCTGAAGCACTACGTCAACCTGGGCATCGCCGCGGCCACCCCGCGCGGTCTGATCGTGCCGAACATCAAGGACGCGCAGTCCAAGACGCTCCCGCAGCTCTCCGAGGCGCTGGGCGACCTGGTGACGACGGCCCGCGAGGGCAAGACCTCCCCGGCGGCCATGCAGGGCGGCACGATCACCATCACCAACGTCGGCGTCTTCGGCGTCGACACCGGCACGCCCATCCTCAACCCGGGTGAGTCCGCGATCCTCGCGGTCGGCGCGATCAAGCTCCAGCCCTGGGTCCACAAGGGCAAGATCAAGCCCCGCCAGGTCACCACGCTGGCACTGAGCTTCGACCACCGCCTGGTCGACGGCGAACTGGGCTCCAAGTTCCTGGCAGACGTGGCGGCGATTCTGGAACAGCCGAAGCGGTTGATGACCTGGGCGTAGTGAGTGCCCTTTTCACCTGCGGAAATGCCGAGACAGTGACCTCCAGTCACTGTCTCGGCATTTTCTCGGCACCGGTCAGTCCCGGCCGAGCACGTACACCGGCGCCCCGTTCTCCGCTCCGCCGCGAGAGCGAATACAGGCGTGTTTGCGGAGCAGGCGCAGGCATTCGTTGACCCGGCGGACGGTCAACCCGGTGCGGGCCGCGATGGATTCGAGGGGCTCGCGGAGTTCTCCCTTTTCGACGAGGACCGGGGCGATGACGACCGCCACGGTCCAGACGTCTTCCGTCACGGACAGCCGTTCGCGCCAGTCGGCCAGGACGGAGGCGGTGGTGGCGTGGCCGGTGGGAGCGGTGACCCGGGTGAGGGTCAGGCCGTCGAGCCGGTCCGCGATCCGCCCCATCGCGTCCGCGATGGCCTGTTGCGCCGTCAGCGTGGCGTGCTGCGTGGCGAGCATCTCCCTTTGCAGCGCCAGTGATTCGCGCTGTGCGCTCGCCAACTCCGCGTCCAGTTGGAGGTTGTGCGCCTCCAGACGGACGATCGCTTCCGCGACCTGGTCCGGCATCGCGTAGGCGATGGGGGATCCGGGAGCGGTCGGCTGTACCTCGGCCTCTTCGAGAGAGTACGAACCCTCTCGCTGTACGGTCTCGATCACTTCCGCGACCCACTCCTTGAAGGGGGCGCAGGCGGGTTTGGTGCAGGCGTTCACCAAGAGGATCAGACCCTGGAGGTCGATCAGATTCATGTCTCGGCGCCACTCTCTACCTGCGGGAATGCTGAGAGCGTAACCTCCAGTTACGCTCTCGATCGTCTCTCGATGGGCCTCGGGGACATGGTCCGAGAGAGCTTTGCGGGCGTTCGTGTGGCCCAGTTGCCGGCACACATCCACCGCCGGGAACCAATGACTCCCGTCCGGCATCGTCAGCCGACGGACGCGGGCTCCGGTCGCCGCGTACACGAAGTCGCTGATGTCGATGGCCTCGTGGTGTGCGGACGCGTCGGGGCGGTTGCTGGGTTCGTTCATGTGCGTCACCTCCGAGCCGGAACGTAGGGCGGAGGAATTCGCATATGCCAGTTGGGGGACGGGATGTTCACGATTGCGAGGGAAGCGGCGTGATTCCCGGGTTTCGGCCTGGCCGGGCGTGCTAGTGAGAAATGGCCCGCATATGCCAGAGGCCCGCCGCGGCCGGAATGGCTGCGGCGGGCCCCTCTCCCCAGGCTGCGGGTGGCGTTACTTGGCGAAGCCGTAGTTCAGGAGCTTCTTCGCGTCCGTCTCGCGCTGGGAGACCGACGTCGAGGCGAGCACCGTGCCGATGACCGTCTTGCCGTTACGGGTGGCGGCGAAGACCAGGCAGTACTTGGCCTCGGGGCCGGAGCCGGTCTTCACGCCGATGGTGCCGCTGTAGTTGTTGAGCAGCGTGTTCGTGTTGGTCCACGCCTTCATCGTGCGCGTGCTGCCGGTCTTGGTGACCGTCTTGGCCGTGTACGACTTGGTCTTGACGATCGTGCGGAACGTGGCGTTCTTCATCGCGCTGCTGGCGATCTTCGTCAGGTCGCGCGGGGTCGAGTAGTTGGAACCCCGGCCGATGCCGTCGAAGGAGTCGAAGTGCGTGTTCTTCAGACCCAGGCTCTTCGCGGCGGAGTTCATCTTGCCGAGGAAGGAGTTCACCCGGGCGGTGTGGGTGGTGCCCGCGCCGAACTTGTCCGCGAGGACGTAGGCCGCGTCGCAGCCGGACGGCAGCATCAGGCCGTACAGCAGCTGACGGACGGTGACCTTGTCGCCGACGATGAGGCCTGCGGAGGAGCCGTTGTTGGCGACGATGTAGTCGCTGGCGCCCTTCGGGATCACGACCTTGGCGTCCAGGTTGAGGTTCGGCTGCGCCAGCACGACCTTGGCGGTCATGATCTTGGTGGTCGAGCCGGTGGAACGCCGGGTGTCCGCGGCCTTCGTGTACAGCGACGCGCCCGTCGAGTTGTTCATCACATAGCCGCCCGCGGCCACGATCGAGGGCGTGGTGACGGCCTGCGCGGGGGCCGCGGTGAGGGCGCCGGTGGTGAGCAGGGCGCCGGACGTCACGGCGACGGCGGCGGCCTTGCGGAGGCGGGAGCCCTTGATGCCGGTAATCAAAGCGAAATACCTCGATTGTCTTGAATGCCCTGTGAATAGCGGCCTGGTTGAGGTGGCATAAAAGCGTGGCCGCACGTGTGTGACACCCGTGAGCGGTGGATGGTTGCGGGGTGCGGAGAGATTTTTTCCGCCGTCTTTACGGGGCGTCATGACCCGGTCCGCATCATGGACGGCACTCCCCGACGGACACCTGTTGTATCTATCCTGTGGCCATGCAAACGGCCACCAGGCAGCCACCCGCCGCGGAACGCGTCTACGCCCACGTCAAACAAGGTGTCCTCGACCGCAGTTACGAGGGCGGCACCCTTCTCACCGAGGGTGAACTGGCCGAGGCGGTGGGCGTTTCGCGCACCCCCGTCCGCGAGGCCCTGCTGCGCCTGGAGGCCGAGGGGCTGCTGCGGCTGTACCCGAAGAAGGGCGCCCTGGTGCTGCCGGTCTCCGCGCAGGAGATCGCGGACGTGGTGGAGACCCGGCTGCTCGTGGAGGAACACTCCGCCCGCAAGGCCGTACCCGCCCCGCCCGCTCTGGTGGAGCGGCTGACCGAACTGCTGGAGCGGCAGCGGGAGCAGGCCGCAGCCGGTGACTTTGCCGAGGCCGCCGTCACCGACCGCCGCTTCCACGCCGAGATCGTCCGCAGCGGGGGGAACGAGATCCTTTCCCGCCTCTACGACCAGCTGCGCGACCGGCAGTTGAGGATGGGCGTCGCCGTCATGCACTCCCACCCGGACCGCATCGCCAAGACCCTCGCCGAGCACGCGGAGATCCTGGACGCGCTGCGCTCCGGCGACGCCGAGGCGGCGGTCGAGGTCGTGCACCGGCACGTGGGCTGGTTCTCCCACCTGGCGCGCGGGGAGGTGCGATGAGCGCGCGCGGAGACGCGATCGGCCGGGGCAGCGTCCTGCCGGGTGACCCGCCGGGCGGCCGACGCGCGGTCGCCGTGTGGTGCACGGGCGTCGCGGTCTACTTCGTCGCCGTCATCTTCCGCACCTCGCTCGGCGTCGCGGGCCTGGACGCGGCCGACCGCTTCCACGTCGGCGCCTCGCAGCTGTCGACGTTCTCGATCCTCCAACTGCTGGTGTACGCGGGGATGCAGATACCCGTCGGCCTCCTGGTCGACCGCCTCGGCACCAAGAAGGTGCTGGGCATCGGCGCCGTCCTCTTCACCGCCGGTCAGCTCGGCTTCGCCTTCTCCCCCTCGTACGGCACCGCCCTCGCCTCCCGCGCGCTGCTCGGCTGCGGCGACGCGATGACCTTCATCAGCGTGCTCCGGCTGGGCACCCGGTGGTTCCCGGCGCGGCGCGGCCCGATGATCGCCCAGCTCGCGGCGCTGGCCGGCATGGCGGGCAACCTCGTCTCCACCCTTGTCCTCGCGCGGCTGCTGCACGGGCTCGGCTGGACCCCGGCGTTCGCGGGCAGCGCGCTCGCGGGTGTGGTCGTGCTGGTCCTGACGCTGCTGTTCCTCAAGGACCACCCCGAGGGGCACGAGCCGGAGCCGTCCCCGCACCACGGTGCCGCGTACGTACGCCGTCAGATCGCCGAGTCCTGGCGGGAGCCCGGCACCCGGCTCGGCATGTGGGTGCACTTCACCACCCAGTTCCCGGCGATGGTGTTCCTGCTGCTGTGGGGCTTGCCGTTCCTGGTCGAGGCACAGGGGCTCAGCCGGGCGGTGGCCGGTGAACTCCTCACGCTGGTCGTCCTGTCCAACATGGTCGTCGGCCTTGTCTACGGCCAGATCGTCGCCCGGCACCACGCGGCCCGGCTGCCGCTGGCCCTCGGCACGGTCGCCGCGACCGCCCTGTTCTGGGCGCTCACCCTCGCCTGGCCCGGTGACCACGCCCCCCTGGTGCTGCTCCTCGTCCTCTGCGTGGTCCTCGGCGCCTGCGGCCCCGCCTCGATGCTCGGCTTCGACTTCGCCCGCCCCGCCAACCCGCCCGAGCGCCAGGGCACCGCCTCCGGCATCACCAACATGGGCGGCTTCATCGCCTCCATGACGACGCTGTTCGCGATCGGCGTGCTCCTGGACGCCACCGGCGACGACTACGCGATCGCCTTTTCCGCGGTCTTCGTCCTCCAGGCCGTCGGCATCGTCCAGATCCTCCGCCTGCGCGGCCGCGCGGCCCGCCGTGAGCGGGAGCGGCTGGTGGCGAGCCGGGTGGAGACGGTGCATGTGCCCGCAGCGTGAGGAGCGGGGTCGACTCCGGGTGCTGTGAAGGGCGCCTGGGCATGGGGGGGCGCCCCGATGGGGCGGAGCCGGTCGCGCGTGCGGGTGGCGCAGCCGGGGGCGGGCGGCCTCGCGGGCTGCTCGTACCGGGCCACCCTGATCAGGTGCGGACGCTCGTACGGGGTGCCCGCTCTGCCCCGCTCGGGGCCTCGACCTGGCGCCTCGACCCGGCGCCTTGGCCCGGGGCCTCGACCTGGGGCCTCGAACCGGGGCCTCGACCGCCTGGTCGGCCCATGGCGCGGGGGCAACCGCTGGGGGTCGACCCACCGCACCACACCGAGGACACCGCTCCCGATCCCCCGCCGAACCGCCGGAGGCTACGGCGTGATGGTGAAGTTCCGCAGGATCGCCGACACCAGCTCCGGGTCGCCCTCCGTCTTCACCCGGTCCGCGACCGACTCCGGGGTCACCCGGCCGCAGGCGAGCCTGAAGTAGGTCTCCCAATCGAGGGTGAAGGAGGCGGCGGGGCCGAGGGCGGGGGCGGTTTCGAGGGTGCCCCGGCCCTGGATGTCGACGCGGATGGTGCGGAGGAACTCGACGGGCCCGTGGACGTCGAAGACGATGGCCGAACTGCGGGGCGCGTCCGCGTTCTTGGCGACGACCTTGGGCAGCGCGAGCAGGAGCACGTCGCGGGTGACGAGCGCGCCCGGGGAGTCGAGGTTGCCGGGACGGCCGAGGGCGGTGCGCAGGTCCTGCTCGTGCACCCAGACGTCGAACGCCCGCCGCCGCATGGCCTCTTCGAGGGTGATCTCCTTGCCGAACGGCCCGCGCACCAGCGTGCCCGGCTCGCGGGACTCGTTGCGCAGCTGGCGGTTGCGCCGGATGATCGTGTACTCCAGCTCGGACGTCATCTCGGGCGCCGTGTGGTGGCGGCGGACGTCGACCTGCATCTCCATGTACCGCTGCTGCTCGTTGGTGACGTGGAAGAGGTCGCGGGGCAGCGCGTGGATCGGCCGGGGGTCGCCGAGCATCTCGCAGTCCAGGCCGATGACGTGCGAGACCACGTCCCGCACCGACCAGCCGGGGCAGGGCGTGCGCCGGTTCCACTCCCCCTCGACAAGCGGGTTGACCAGCTCGGATATCGCGTCGACGGAGTGGGTCCAGGCATCGGCGTAGGGCTGGAGGGTGGGATGCAGACTCACGGAACGGGAACCCCTCGGCGGTCGGTACACGGGCAGGATCGAACGGCTTGCCGGCGGGCGGCGGCTGCACTCGGCGGTGTCTGGAGACTCCTCCGCTCTCGGCTTCGCGTGAGCGGGGGAGACCCCCAAGTTACGCTGCTCGGAGGCCCCCAGGCAGTGCTTTCGTGTGACGATCGTAGGCCCGTGGGAACGACTCGAATGCCAGGACGGTGGTAGTGTGCGCGCCTCGCTGATCCAGATCGCCGTGGACGAGCGTGAATCAGTGGCTGACCGGCGGCAACGCGCGGTCGCACTGGTGCGCGAGCAGGCCGGTGCGGACCTCGTGGTCCTGCCCGAACTGTGGACCACCGGCGCCTTCGCCTACGAGGACTTCGGGCCCGGGGCCGAGCCCCTGGACGGCCCCACCCACGAGGCGATGGCCAAGGCCGCCGCGGACGCGGGCGTGTGGCTGCACGCCGGGTCGATCCCGGAACGCGACCCCGAGGGCCCCCTCTACAACACCTCGCTCGTCTTCTCCCCCTCCGGCGACCTGGCCGCCGTCTACCGCAAGATCCACCGCTTCGGCTTCGACCGGGGCGAGGCCGTGCTGATGGGCGCGGGCAGCGACCTGGTCACGGTCCGGCTGCCGGACACCACCCTCGGCCTCGGCACCTGCTACGACCTCCGCTTCCCCGAGCTCTTCCGCTCGCTGACCGCCGCCGGTGCCGAGACCCTGGTGCTCCCGGCCGGCTGGCCCGAACGGCGGCGCGCGCACTGGACGCTCCTCGCCCGGGCGCGGGCGGTCGAGAACCAGGCGTTCGTGCTCGCCTGTGGAACGGCCGGTACGCACGCCGGAGTTCCGCAGGCGGGTCACTCGATCGTGGTCGATCCGTGGGGCGAGGTGCTGGCCGAGGCGGGCGCGGGCGAGGAGGTCCTCACGGTCGAGTTCGACCCCGCGAAGGTGGCCGAGACCCGCGAGCAGTTCCCCGCCCTCAAGGACCGGGTGCTCGGCCTGGAGCCCCCGCGCCGCTGAAGCCCGGCACCGGCAACGGCGTTACCCCTCCTCCCGCTCCTTCTCCGCCAGGTGGATCACGCACACCGCCACCGCGATCAGGAGCGCCGGGTCCGCGTCGTCCCGTACGACGTCCACGCCGTAGGTCTCCCGCACCGTCAGCAGACGGCGGGAGATCACGGCGAGGAGTTCGCCGTCGTACTCGATCGCGAACTCGCGGTCGAGGATCTTGCCGCTGACGTCGAGTTCGGTGCCGTCGGTCAGACGGACGCGGTAGTGGTTGCGCAGCAGGGAGAAGTGCTTGCGCTTGACGGTGGCCAGGCCCTCGCCGTCCCGTTCGATCACCATGGTGTCGCGCAGGGCGAACATCTTCTTGTGGATGTCGATCAGGACGCGGCCCTGGGCGTCCTTCAGCTCGAAGGTGTCGCGCAGCCGGAGGGCCTTGCCGTCGACGAGGTAGACCTTGCGGCCCTGGTCGTCCTCGATCCAGTAGTCGTCACCGATGCCGAAGATACGGTCGCGTACGAGGAATCTCATGAGGGACCGCTTCCCCGGCGGGGACCGTTCCTCACCGCCCGGCCCGTCCTCGCCGCCCCGTCCGTCCTCGCCGCCCCGCCCGGCGGACCGAAGCGCCTGCGGTACTCCGAGGGGCTCAGCCCCGTCTCGCGCCGCAGCCGGGCCCGCAGACTGGCCGCCGTACCCAGGCCGCTGCGCGCCGCCACCACGTCCAGGCGCAGTTCGCCGCGCTCGATCAGCCGGCAGGCCAGAGCCACCCGCTCGCCGGTGAGCCAGGCCAGCGGGGTCGTGCCCAGCTGGGTACGGAAGCGGCGGTGCAGGGTGGCCGGGGAGAGGGCCGCGCGGGCGGCCAGGTCCGCCACCGTGAGGGGGTCGCCGAGCCGTTCCTGCGCCCAGGCCAGCAGCGGGCCGAGCGAGCCGTCGGGGATCTCGGGCAGCGGGCGTTCCACGAACTGCCGCTGTCCGCCGTCGCGGTGGGCGGCGAAGACCAGACGGCGGGAGACGGCGTTGGCGATCTCGGCGCCGTGGTCGGTGCGCCAGATGTGCAGGCCGAGATCGAGCGCGGCGGCGCTGCCCGACGCGGTGAGCACGTCGCCGTCGTCCACGTAGAGCACGTCCGGCTCCAGCAGGACCTTCGGGTGCAGGTCCCGGAAGGTGTCCACCCAGCGCCAGTGGGTGGTGGCCCGGCGGCCGTCGAGGAGGCCCGCCTCGGCGAGGGCGAAGGTGCCCGTGCAGAAGCTGACGACGCGGGTGCCGCGCGCGTGCGCGTCGCGGATGGCGTCCAGGACGGCGGGGCGGCGCGGGACCACGTTGTCCGGGCGCCCCGGCACGATCAGGGTGTCCGCCTCGGCCGCCGCCTCCAGGCCCGGCACCCCGGTCAGCGTGAAGAAGCCGTGGTTCATCCGCACCTCGGGGGTGGGCGTGCACAGCGTGACCTCGTACAGCGGCCCCGGCAGGCCCAGCTCCGGGCGGGGCAGGCCGAACAGCTCGGTGGCGACGCCCATCTCGAAGGGGTTGGTGCCCTCGTCCACGATCACGGCGACCCGATGGGGGCGTACCCGGTGCGGGCGCACCGGCTCCGGAGGCTGAGAGGATTCTTGCGCCATGTGCGATTTCTAGCACTCGTGCGGTCCCAGCGCGCGCCCGCAGCATGGAGCCATGGCAACCAGTGAACCCCTGTCCCTGGAGACGGTCCTCGCCTCCTTCTCCGACCGGTGGAGCCCGCGCATCGTCACGTCGGTCAACGACTACGACGTACGGGTCGCCAAGGTGGAGGGCGAACACCTCTGGCACGCGCACGACGACACCGACGAGTTCTTCCTCGTGCTCTCCGGCGAGCTGCACATCTCCCTGCGCGAGCCCGCCGGTGAACGCACCGTGACACTGCCCAAGGGCTCGGTCTTCACCGTCCCGCGCGGCACCGAGCACAAGCCGTACGCCCCCGTCCCCACCGAGATCCTGGTCCTCGAACCCACCGGCACGCTCAGCGTCGGCGACCGGCACGAGGAGATCCCGGACCACGTGGACGCGACGACGGGCCACGCGCTGGACTGACCCCGTCCCGTACGGTCGGCTGTATGACAGCGGAGTCGAAGGCCCCGGCGCCCCGGGTGCAGCTCGCCATCGGCATCGTCCGCCGGGGCGAGGAGGTGCTGCTCGTCCGGGAGAGCCTCGGTGCCCACGGCGAGGCGCTCTGGTCGCTGCCCGGCGGCGGGGTCGAGGACGGCGAGCTGATGCACGAGGCGCTCCGGCGCGAGCTGCGCGAGGAGACCGGGCTCCTGGTCGGCGACCCGGTGCGCACCGCGTTCCTCCTGCACATCGACTCCGAGAGCCACCCCTCCGCACTGGCCGTCGCCTTCGAGATCGACCGGTGGGAGGGGGAGGTCGCGCCGGAGGACAGCGACATCGAGCACGCGGCCTTCTTCCCCCTGGCCGAGGCTCTGGAGCTGCTCGGCGCGCTGGACAGCGCCGTGCAGCGGGACCCGGTCGTCGCGTACCTGAGCGGGGCGGCCGCACCGGGGAGCACGTGGATGTACCGCTACCGGGACGGCGAGGAGACCCTGCTCGCCCGCTGGTGACCGGCCGGGCGCCGAGCGTGACGTCGTACGGCGGTTACGGGGTGTTCGCACGCGAGTGGCACCCTTGACACATGACCGACTCCGCACCTCGTCGTACCCGTGTCCGCGCCCCCGAGCTGATCGGCAAGGGTGGCTGGCTGAACACGGGCGACCAGCAGTACACCCTCGCCGACCTGCGTGGACGCATCGTCGTCCTGGACTTCTGGACCTTCTGCTGCATCAACTGCCTGCACGTCCTGGACGAGCTGCGCGAGCTGGAGGAGCGGCACCGGGACACCGTGGTGATCATCGGCGTGCACTCGCCGAAGTTCGTCCACGAGGCCGAGCACCAGGCCGTGGTGGACGCGGTGGAGCGGTACGGCGTGGAGCACCCGGTGCTCGACGACCCGGAGCTGGCCACCTGGAAGCAGTACGCGGTGCGCGCCTGGCCGACGCTCGTGGTGATCGACCCCGAGGGGTACGTCGTCGCGCAGCACGCCGGTGAGGGTCACGCGCACGCGATCGAGAAGCTGGTCGAGGAGCTGGAGGCCGAGCACGAGGCCAAGGGCACCCTGCGCCGGGGCGACGGCCCGTACGTGGCGCCCGAGCCCGAGCCGACCGTGCTCCGCTTCCCCGGCAAGGCGCTGCTGCTGCCCTCGGGGAACTTCCTGGTCAGCGACACCACCCGGCACCAGCTGGTCGAGCTGTCGGCGGACGGCGAGAGCGTCGTGCGCCGCATCGGCTCCGGCGACCGGGGGCTGGCGGACGGCGCCGCCGAGCGGGCGTCCTTCAACGAGCCGCAGGGCCTCGCGCTCCTCGACGACGGCGCGGTGGTCGTCGCCGACACCGTGAACCACGCCCTGCGCCGCCTCGACCTCGCCACCGGCGAGGTGACCACGCTGGCGGGCACCGGCAAGCAGTGGATGCAGGGCAACCCGACCTCGGGCCCGGCCCGCGAGACCGCGCTGTCCTCCCCGTGGGACGTCGCCGTCTTCGGCGGCAAGGTGTGGATCGCCATGGCGGGCGTCCACCAGCTGTGGACGTACGACCCGGCGGCGGGCACCGTCGAGGTCGCGGCCGGAACCACCAACGAGGGCCTGGTCGACGGCCCGGGCACCGAGGCGTGGTTCGCGCAGCCCTCCGGTCTCGCCGCGACCGAGGACCGGCTCTGGCTCGCGGACTCCGAGACCTCCGCGCTGCGCTGGGTCGACCTGGACGGCCATGTCCACACGGCCGTCGGCACCGGGCTCTTCGACTTCGGACACCGCGACGGCGCCGCCGAACAGGCCCTGTTCCAGCACCCGTTGGGCGTCACCGCGCTCCCGGACGGCTCGGTCGCCGTCGCCGACACCTACAACCACGCCCTGCGCCGCTTCGACCCCGCGACCGGCGAGGTCACCACGCTGGCGACCGATCTGCGCGAGCCGAGCGACGCCGTGCTGGTCGGCGAGGACATCGTGGTCGTCGAGTCGGCCCGGCACCGGCTGACCCGGCTGCGGCTGCCCGAGGAGGCGGTCCGGGTGGAGGCGGTCGCCCACCGCACCCAGCGCGCCGCGACCGAGGTTGCTCCGGGCCGGCTGCTCCTGGACGTGATCTTCCAGGCCCCGGCGGGCCAGAAGCTGGACCTGCGCTACGGCCCCTCGACCCGGCTCCTGGTCTCCTCCACCCCGCCCGAGCTGCTGCTCAAGGGCGAGGGCGCGGACACGGACCTGAGCCGCGAGCTGGAGCTGAACCCGGCCGTCACCGAGGGCGTGCTGCACGTCTCGGCGATGGCCGCGTCCTGCGACGACGACCCGGCCAACGAGTACCCGGCCTGCCATGTCCACCAGCAGGACTGGGGCGTCCCGGTCCGCCTCACCGAGGCGGGCGCGGACCGGCTGCCGCTGGTCCTTGCCGGGATGGACGAGCGCTAGGACTCGCCGAGTTGTGGCCGGGACTCCTCAAGTCCCGGCCCGCTCAGACGCCGTAGCCGTCGCTGTACCCGTCGCGGTGCGCGTGGCGGTGGGGTTCCTCCTCGACGACCGGGGTCGTCGGGGGCACCACCACGCGCCTGCGGCGGGCGATCCCGCTGAACGTGGCCAGCCCGATCAGGCCCGTGGCCATGAAGATGACGCCGACCAGGTCGAGATCGACCCCGTTCATGTGCCAGTCGGTGGCGAACGTGAGGATCGCGCCCACGGCGATCAGGATGATGCAGCCTCCGAGACCCATGAGGACTCGCCTCCCCTTCACGGTTCCGGAATCTCCGGTCCCGCTCGGGTACCCGGCATCAGCCCAACTAGCCCTCCAGGAAAGCCGCGAGGGCGTTCGCGAGGAGGAACGGGTCGTCGGCGCCGCACAGTTCGCGCACGCTGTGCATGGACAGGATCGCCACGCCGATGTCGACCGTGGTGATCCCGTGCCGGGCCGCGGTGATCGGTCCGATGGTGGTGCCGCAGGGCATCGAGTTGTGCGAGACGAAGGTCTGGTACGGCACACCGGCCCGCTCGCAGGCGGCGGCGAACAGGGCGCGCCCCGAACCGTCCGTGGCGTAGCGGTTGTTGACGTTCACCTTGAGGATCGGGCCGCCGTTGAGGCGCGGGTGGTGCGTCGGGTCGTGCCGCTCCGCGTAGTTGGGGTGCACGGCGTGGCCGGTGTCGGAGGAGAGGCAGACGGTGCCGGCGAAGGCGCGGGCGCGGTCCTCGAAGGTGCCGCCCCGGGCGAGTACGGAACGCTCCAGGACGGTGCCGAGCAGCGGGCCGTCGGCGCCGGTGTCGGACTGGGAGCCGGTCTCCTCGTGGTCGAAGGCGGCCAGCACCGGGATGTGCGGGAGCGGGGCGCCCGAGGTCGCGGCGGCGATCAGCGCGGCCGTACCGGCGTGCACGGAGAGCAGGTTGTCCATGCGGGGACCGGCGACCAGCTCGCGGTCGCGGCCCAGGTAGGCGGGCGGCTCCACGGGGTACGTCATCAGGTCCCAGCCGGTCACCGAACCGGCGTCAAGACCGGCCTCCTCCTCCAGGAAGGCGATCAGGTCGCCCTCGCGGACGTCGTCGCCGAGACCCCACACGGGCTGGAGGTGGCGCTGCTTGTCGAGCTTGAGGCCGTCGGTGCTCACCGTGCGGTCCAGGTGGATGGCGAGCTGGGGCACCCGCAGCAGCGGCCGGTCCACGTCGACGAGGACGGTGGAACCTCCCCCAGTGCCGAAAGCCTGGGAGGTGCCCCCACGCAGGGTCAGCCGCCCGGCGAGGCCGAGGTCGCGGTCGAGCCAGGAGTTCATCAGCGGGCCGCCGTAGATCTCCACCGCGACCTGCCGGAAGCCGTGCGCGCCGCTGTCCGGCTGCGGCTTGATCCTGAGGCTCGGGGAGTCGGTGTGCGCCCCGACGATCCGGAACGGGGTGTGCGGTTCGGCGCCCTCGGGGACGTACCAGGCGATGATCGCGCCGCCGCGCAGCACGTACCGGCCACCGGTGCCGGTGCCCGCCGGGGTGTCCCAGGCGTCGGTCTCGGCGACCTGCCGGAAGCCCGCCTTCTCCAGCCGCGCGGCGGCGTTCGCCACGGCGTGGTACGGCGTGGGACTCGCCGCGAGGAAGCTCATCAGGTCGTCGGTGTGGCCGCGGTCGAAGCGGGACGGTGCGCTCATGGCGTTTACCTTAACGACGTGCGCGGGCCCGCTCCCGGCAAGAGGGGAGCGGGCCCGCGGCAGTTGGGGAAGAGCCGGAACGCCAGAACTTAGAAGGCGGCCTCGTCCAGCTCCATCAGGTCCAGGTCGACGGTGCCGGCGACCTTGCGGGCCAGGGTCACGCCGGGCAGGACGTTGGCCGCGAAGAACTTCGCCGCGGCGATCTTGCCGGTGTAGAACGGCTTGTCCTTGGCGGAGGCCGTCTCCAGCTTCTCGGCGGCGACGGCGGCACCGCGCAGCAGCAGGTAGCCGACGATCACGTCACCAGAGGCAAGCAGCAGGCGGGTGGTGTTGAGGCCCACCTTGTAGATGTTCTTGACGTCCTGCTCGGTGGCCGCGAGGTCGGTCAGCATCAGACCGACGATGGCCTCCAGCTCCACGGCCGCCTTGGCCAGGTGCTCGCGGGCGCCCGCCAGCTCCTCGCCGCCGGTGCCGAGCGCCAGGAACTTCTTGATGTCCTCGGCGATGCCGTTGAGCGCCGCGCCCTGGTTGCGGACGATCTTCCGGAAGAAGAAGTCCTGGCCCTGGATCGCCGTGGTGCCCTCGTAGAGGGTGTCGATCTTGGCGTCGCGGATGTACTGCTCGATCGGGTACTCCTGGAGGAACCCGGAGCCGCCGAAGGTCTGCAGCGACTGGGCGAGCTGCTCGTAGCCCTTCTCGGAGCCGTAGCCCTTGACGATGGGCAGGAGCAGGTCGTTCAGCGCGTGCTCGGCCGAGGCGTCCTCGCCGTTCGCCTCCTTGACCGCGATCGCGTCCTGGACGGAGGCGGTGTGGAGGACGAGGGCGCGCATGCCCTCCGCGTACGCCTTCTGCGTCATCAGCGAGCGGCGCACGTCGGGGTGGTGCGTGATGGTGACCTTGGGCGCGGCCTTGTCCATGAAGTTCGCCAGGTCCGGACCCTGGACGCGCTCCTTGGCGTACTCCAGCGCGTTGAGGTAGCCCGTCGACAGCGTGGAGATCGCCTTCGTGCCGACCATCATGCGGGCGAACTCGATGATGCGGAACATCTGGCGGATGCCGTCGTGCTTGTCGCCGATCAGCCAGCCCTTGGCGGGGTGGCGGTCGCCGAAGGTCATCTCGCAGGTGTTGGACGCCTTGAGGCCCATCTTGTGCTCGACGTTGGTCGCGTAGACGCCGTTGCGCTCGCCCAGCTCGCCGGACTCGCCGTCGAAGAGGAACTTCGGGACGAGGAAGAGGGAGAGACCCTTGGTGCCGGGACCGGCGCCCTCGGGACGCGCCAGCACGTAGTGGAGGATGTTCTCCTCCATGTCGTGCTCACCGGAGGTGATGAAGCGCTTCACGCCCTCGATGTGCCAGGAGCCGTCCTCCTGCTGGACGGCCTTGGTGCGGCCGGCGCCGACGTCCGAGCCCGCGTCGGGCTCGGTGAGGACCATGGTGGAGCCCCAGGTCTTCTCGACCGCGATCTCCGCCCACTTCTTCTGCTCCTCGGTGCCCTCCTCGAAGAGGATGCGCGCGAACGCCGGGCCGGAGGAGTACATCCAGATGGCGGGGTTGGCGCCGAGCACCAGCTCCGCGTACGCCCAGATCAGGGACGGCGGGGTGTTGGTGCCGCCGATCTCCTCGGGCAGGCCGAGGCGCCAGTACTCGGAGTCCATGAAGGCCTTGTAGCTCTTCTTGAAGGACGCCGGGACCGGCGCGGTGTTCGTCTCGGGGTCGAAGACCGGCGGGTTGCGGTCGGCGTCCACGAAGGACTCGGCCAGCTCGTTCTCCGAGAGCCGGGTCAGCTCCGCCAGGACGGACTTGGCGGTGTCGGTGTCCATCTCCTCGAAGGGGCCGGTGCCGTAGAGCTTGTCGCGGCCGAGGACTTCGAAGAGGTTGAACTCGATGTCGCGGAGATTGGACTTGTAGTGCCCCATGGTGACTCCGTCAGGTCTCGGCGAGGCACTATCTCCTCGCATCTGGTTCACGTACCAACTAGTAGCTCCGATGATGCTACCCGTCGGTAATAAGAAGCAACCCCGCGGGGGTTCGCTGTGCGGAGGCTCCGCCCGGCCCCGGGGGGTGCCCGCCGGCCCGAGCTCCCGACACCCCCTGGCGCCGGGGCTCCGGCTCGATAGGCTTGCGCGCATGTACGGCTACGACCAGAACGTGGGCGCTCAGCAGCAGTACGTCCCACCGCAGCAGCAGATGCCCGGCGGTGTCGGCGGATACGGCCAGCAGCCGCCGCTCTACCCCGAGCCGTCCCCGCCCTCCCTCGCGGACGCGGTGCGCGCGTTCACCACGGGCTCGATGTCCGCCGAGGACTTCCAGCAGGTGTTCGCCACGTCCAAGGTGTACTGCCCGCGCGGCGACACCCCGGGCTTCCTCGCCCTGCACAACACCCAGCAGCCGGTGATCCCGATGTTCACCTCGCTCAAGGAGCTGCGGCGGTACGCGGGCAAGGAGTCCAAGTACTTCGTGATCACCGGCGCCGAGGTGATCGACCTCCTCCCGACCGGCTACGGCTTCGTGGTCGACATGGAGGGCGAGCACCGGATGGTGTTCGACGCGAAGGCCGTCGAGCAGATGGTCGAGTTCGCGATGCGCCGCATGTACGGCGGCTGACGGGGTGACCCACCCCACCCCGGGCCCGGAGGGAATTTCCTCCGGGCCCTCTCTGTTGTGACTGGCGGAAAGTTCAACGCTCAACTAAAGTGGTCCCACAAGGAGGTACCGACCATGCCCGCAGTGACCGTCGAGAACCCGTTGACGCTGCCCCGTGTGACCGCTCCCGCCGACGCCGTGTCGCGTCCGGTGCTGACCGTCGCGACCGCTCCGAGCGGTTTCGAAGGCGAGGGCTTCCCGGTGCGCCGGGCGTTCGCCGGCATCAACTACCGCCACCTCGACCCGTTCATCATGATGGACCAGATGGGTGAGGTGGAGTACGCGCCGGGCGAGCCCAAGGGCACCCCCTGGCACCCCCACCGCGGCTTCGAGACCGTGACCTACATCATCGACGGCGTCTTCGACCACCAGGACTCCAACGGCGGTGGCGGCACCATCACCAACGGCGACACCCAGTGGATGACGGCGGGCTCCGGTCTGCTGCACATCGAGGCGCCGCCGGAGCACCTCGTCGTCTCGGGCGGTCTCTTCCACGGGCTCCAGCTGTGGGTGAACCTCCCGGCCAAGGACAAGATGATGGCCCCCCGCTACCAGGACATCCGCGCGGGCAGCGTGCAGCTGCTCACCTCCCCGGACGGCGGCGCGCTGCTGCGCGTCATCGCCGGTGAGCTGGACGGCCACGAGGGCCCCGGCATCACGCACACCCCGATCGTCATGGTCCACGCGACCCTGGCGCCGGGTGCCGAGATCACCCTGCCCTGGCGCGAGGACTTCAACGGCCTGGCGTACGTCCTCGCCGGACGCGGGTCGGTCGGCACCGAGCGTCGTCCCGTCCACACCGGCCAGACCGCCGTCTTCGGCACCGGCTCCTCGCTGACCGTCCGCGCCGACGAGAAGCAGGACGCCCACACCCCCGACCTCGAGGTCGTCCTCCTCGGCGGCCGGCCCATCCGTGAGCCCATGGCCCACTACGGCCCGTTCGTCATGAACACCAAGGAACAGCTCATGCAGGCCTTCGAGGACTTCCAGAAGGGCCGCCTCGGCACGGTTCCCGCGGTCCACGGGATGACGGAGACGGGGCCGGAGGCCTGAGCCACCGCCCGCTCGCGAACCCCGCCGCCCGGCAGACAACGGCGTCTGCCGGGCGGCGGCGTTTCGACTTACCGGGTTGGGTCGGTCGGGGGCTCGCTTCTCGACTTACCGAGTCGGGCCAGCCAGGGGGTCACTTCTCGACCCGCCGAGTCGGGCGGTTAGGCGGCCCGCTTCTCGACCTACCGAGTCGGCCGGTTTGGTGGCCCACTTCTCGACTTACCGAGTCGGGTGGTGGGTGGGCATAGGCCGGGGGTCCAGGGGGCGGGAGCCCCCTGGGGCGGTGCGTGGAGGGACGGCGCCTCACCCGCCCGGCCCGCCGCAGCACGACAGCCGAGGCCAGCCCATGATCCGCTGAACAAGTGCAGCTACTGCCCGACCCCGTCCGCCGCTTCGCGGCCTGGTGTGTCGTCCTGCTGCTCATCGCCGGGGTCGGCTGGGTAGGCATCCGGCTCTGCGGCGAGCTGAGGACAGCGGTCGTCCCCGTACTCCTCGCCCTGCTGGGCACCGCGCTACTGGGCCCCCTGTACCGCTGGATGATCAGGGCCAAGCTGAACGCCAGCCTCGCCGCGGCCCTGACCTGCGTAGCAGTCGTCGCCGTGGTCGGCGGCGCCGTCTACATCGTCGTCGCCGCCCTCGTGGACACCGGCGACCAGATCATCGCCTCGCTGAGGGACGCCGCCAAGGCGGTCGCCCGGCACTTCGGAGCCGCGGGCACCGGCCTGGACGACCTCGCCGCCAACTCCCGCAAACTGCTGGAGAAGTTCGGCGGCACTGCGGTGTCCAACGTCATCAGCGGCGTCAGCATCGTCGGCGAGTCCATCGCCATCGCCGTACTCGCCCTGCTCCTCGTCTTCTTCTTCCTCCGCGACTCCCACCGCGCCCTCAAGGCACTGCGCACCCTCGCCCCCGGCGGCACCGCCGACCTGCTGGAGGCCATGGCCCGCCGGGCCTTCGAGGCGGTCGAGGGCTTCATGCGCGGGACGACGCTCATCGCGCTCATCGACGCCGTCTGCATCACCATCGGCCTGCTGATCCTGCGCGTACCCGGCGCGGTCGGGCTGGGCGCGCTCGTCTTCGTCAGCGCCTACATCCCCTACCTCGGCGCCTTCCTCTCCGGCGCCGTCGCCGTCCTGGTCGCGCTCGCGGACCGGGGCTTCGTCATCGCCCTGTGGGCACTCGGGGTCGTCCTCGCCGTACAAGTCCTCGAGGGGCACGTCCTCCAGCCGGCCATCCAGAGCCGTACCGTCCAGATGCACCCTGCCGTGGTGATGCTGACGATCACCGCCGGGGCCTCGGTCGCGGGCATCCTCGGCATGCTGCTCGCGGTCCCGCTCACGGCGGCGTTCTTCGGAATCGTCGGCGAACTGCGGACCCGGTACGACGACAGGACCTAGAGCTCGGACGACAGGACCTAGAGCTCGTCGGACAGGCCCCACTCCACGGCGGCCGCGCCCCCGCCCTCCCCACCCTCCCCGTCCTGCTCGTACAGCTCGAACCAGATGCTCTTGCCCTTGCCCTGGGGCTCGACCCCCCAGGCGTCGGCCAGCAGCTCGATCAGCATCAGGCCCCGGCCCGAGGAGGCCAGCTCGCCCGGGCGGCGCTTGTGCGGCAGGTCGGCGCCGGTGTCGGTGACCTGGACCCGCAGCCGTCGTGCGCCGTTCTGCCCGAAGATCTCGGCGAGCAGCAGCGCGTCCGCGTCGGTGTGCACCAGCACGTTGGTGATCAGCTCGGAGACCAGCAGCACCGCCGAGTCCACCTGGTCCGGGGAGACCCAGTCGTGCAGCAGCTCGCGCAGATACTGGCGGGCCTCCGCGATCCGCTCGGGCTCGTCCTGCGCGACCGACAGCAGCGTGCTGCGCACCCGGGTACGCGCTTTCTCCTCCCGCTCGGGCTCCTCGCCCCGGTACAGCAGCAGGACCGCGATGTCGTCCTCGCGGCGGTCGGCCAGCGGGCCCGTCGTGTGGTGGGAGGACGGCCCGTGCACGCCCTGCACCAGCGCGTCCGCCAGCTCCTCCAGACCGCGCTCGCGGTCCACGTCCGGGACGGCGTGCTCCTCCAGGATCGCGCGGACGCGCCGCCAGCCGCTCTCCATGTCGTGGCCGCCGGTCTCGATCAGCCCGTCGGTGCACAGCATCATCGTCTCGCCCGGCTCCAGGGTGAACCGGGTCGTCGGATAGTCGGCGTCCGGATCGACGCCCAGCGGCGGCCCGCCCGCCGTCGGCCGGGTCATCACCGTGCCGTCCGCCATCCGGACCACCGGGTCGGGGTGCCCGGCCCGGGCGACCTCCAGGCGGCCCGTCGCCGGGTCGGCCTCCGCGTACAGGCAGGTCGCGAAGCGCAGCTGGGTCAGATCCTCGTCGTGCGTGATGCCGTGCAGGAAACGGGAGGCGCGGGAGAGCACGGCGTCCGGGCGGTGCCCCTCGGCGGCGTAGGCGCGCAGGGCGATGCGCAGCTGGCCCATCAGTCCCGCCGCCCGTACGTCGTGCCCCTGCACGTCCCCGATGACCAGCGCGAACCTGCCGCCGTCGGTACTGCGCCCGGTGGCCCCGCCGGGCAGCGGGATCATGTCGTACCAGTCGCCGCCGACCTGGAGGCCGCCGCCGGTCGGTATGTAGCGGGCGGCCACGTTCATGCCGGGTATCCCGGCGATCAGCGAGGGCAGCATGGAGCGCTGGAGGCCCTCGGTCAGCTCCCGCTGGGTCTCGGCGGCGCTCGCCCGCGACAGCGCCTGCGCGAGCATCCGGGCCACGGTGGTGAGCACGGCCCGCTCGTCCGGGGTGAACGCCACCGGATAGCTGAACGCCGCCATCCAGGCGCCCATCGTGTGCCCGCCCGCCGTCAGCGGCAGGAACGCCCACGAGCGGCGCCCGAACGGCTCGGCCAGCGGCCAGGCGGCCGGATAGCGGTCCCGGTAGGAGCCGGGCGAGGAGAGATAGACGGCGCGGCCGGTGCGGACGACCTCGGCGGCCGGATAGTTGGTGCTCAGCGGCATATGGGTGAAGGGGCCGTCGTCGCCGGGCGCGTAGCCGTGATGGCCGATGATCGTCAGCCGCTCGCCCTCCACGCCGAACACCGCGAGGCCGTCCGGGGAGAACCCCGGCATCGACAGACCGGCCGCGACCCGCAGCACCTCCTCCGTGGAGCGCGCCTCGGCCAGCGCCCGGCCCGCGTCCAGCAGGAACGCCTCGCGCGAGCGCCGCCAGTCCCCGGTGACCGCGCTGCGCGCCGACGACGTGCCCGGCGCGGGCTCGGTCACCTCCTGGAGGGTGCCGATCAGTTCGTACGCGTGCCGCTCACGGTCGTACGACGGCTTGGAGCGGCTGCGTACGACCCGGAGGACGTGCCCCTGCTCGTCGATGATCCGGATGCGCACCTCGGCCAGCGTGCCCTCGGCCACCGCGAGCGGCACCACTCCGGTGATCTCGTTCCAGTCGTCGGGGTGCAGCCGGGCGCGGGCCCGGGCCTCGGTGAGGGTGGTGGGGCGCGCGGGGAGGCCGAGCAGCCGTGCCGCCTCCGCGTCCACGGTGACCAGTTCCGTCGCCGTGTCCCAGTGCCACAGTCCGGTCGCGAGGGCGGCGAGGATGTCCCCGGTGGACGGAAGCGGCTCGCCTGTGCGCATTGCCCCACTTTATGAAGAGGTGACCAGGGACTGCCACCGTGGATCGGTGGACGGTAATGGTGAGGAGCCGATCTTGGGGTGCCCGGTACCCTTGACGGGTCCGGGCCCCGTGCCCGTACGCAACCGGGAGAGAGCACTCCCGTAGCCCCGAAACACGAAGGACGATGAACGACGATGCATCGGTACAGGTCCCACACCTGCGGCCAGCTCCGCGCCTCTGACGTCGGCACCGACGTCCGGCTCAGTGGCTGGCTGCACAATCGTCGCGACCTGGGCGGCATCCTCTTCATCGATCTGCGTGACCACTACGGCATCACGCAGCTGGTCGCCCGCCCCGGCACCCCCGCGTACGAGGCCCTGGACTCCATCTCCAAGGAGTCCACGGTCCGCATCGACGGCCGCGTTGTTTCACGTGGAACCGAGAACGTGAACCCCGAGCTGCCCACCGGTGAGATCGAGGTCGAGGTCGCGGAGGTCGAGCTGCTCGGTGCCGCCGCCCCGCTGCCCTTCACGATCAACGCCGAGGACGGCGTGAACGAGGAGCGGCGCCTGGAGTACCGCTTCCTGGACCTGCGCCGCGAGCGCATGCACCGCAACATCATGCTGCGCACGGCGGTCATCTCCGCGATGCGCCAGAAGATGTCCGCGATGGGCTTCAACGAGATGGCGACGCCGATCCTGTCCGCCACCTCCCCCGAGGGCGCCCGCGACTACGTCGTGCCCTCGCGCGTCCACGCGGGCCGCTTCTACGCCCTGCCGCAGGCGCCGCAGCAGTTCAAGCAGCTGCTGATGATCTCCGGCTTCGACCGGTACTTCCAGATCGCGCCCTGCTTCCGCGACGAGGACGCCCGCGCCGACCGCTCGCCGGGCGAGTTCTACCAGCTCGACGTCGAGATGAGCTTCGTCGAGCAGGAGGACATCTTCCAGCCGATCGAGAAGCTCATGACCGAGCTGTTCGAGGAGTTCGGCGGCGGCCGCCACGTCACCTCGCCGTTCCCGCGCATCCCGTTCCGCGAGGCGATGCTCAAGTACGGCTCCGACAAGCCGGACCTGCGCGCCAAGCTGGAGCTCGTCGACATCACCGACGTCTTCGAGGGCTCGGCGTTCAAGGCGTTCGCGGGCAAGCACGTGCGCGCGCTTCCGGTGCCGGACGTCGCGGGCCAGAGCCGCAAGTTCTTCGACGGTCTCGGCGAGTTCGCCGTCTCGCAGGGCGCGCAGGGCCTGGCCTGGGTCCGCGTCGGCGAGGACGGTTCACTGACCGGCCCGATCGCCAAGTTCCTCACCGAGGAGAACGTCGCCGAGCTGACCAAGCGTCTGTCGCTGGCCCCCGGCCACGCGGTGTTCTTCGGCGCGGGCGAGTTCGACGAGGTCTCCAAGATCATGGGCGCGGTGCGCGTCGAGGCGGCCAAGCGCGCGGGCCAGTTCGAGGACGGCGTCTTCCGCTTCTGCTGGATCGTCGACTTCCCGATGTACGAGAAGGACGAGGAGACGGGGAAGATCGACTTCTCCCACAACCCGTTCTCGATGCCGCAGGGCGGTCTGGAGGCCCTGGAGACCCAGGACCCGCTGGACATCCTGGGCTGGCAGTACGACATCGTCTGCAACGGCGTCGAGCTGTCCTCCGGCGCGATCCGGAACCACGAGCCGGACATCATGCTCAAGGCTTTCGAGATCGCGGGCTACGACCGTGACACGGTCGAGGACAAGTTCGCCGGCATGCTCCGCGCGTTCCGCTTCGGCGCCCCGCCGCACGGCGGCATCGCCCCCGGCGTCGACCGCATCGTCATGCTCCTCGCGGACGAGCCCAACATCCGCGAGACGATCGCCTTCCCGCTCAACGGCAACGCCCAGGACCTCATGATGGGCGCCCCGACCGAGCTGGACGAGTCCCGCCTGCGGGAGCTGCACCTGAACATCAGGAAGCCGCAGCCGAAGTAGTAAGCGGTGCGCGTGAGACGGCCCGGCTCCCTCAGGAGCCGGGCCGTCTCTGTTTCCGCCTATTCCTCTACTTGATCGGGATCGGCGCCGTCCTCCAGGAGCCGCTCACCGATGTCGTCGGACCAGTGCTGGGCCCAGGCGCGCAGGTCGGAGACGTCCTGTCGCGTGAGCCCGTACCCGATGAAGTCACCGTCCGGATAGAAGTCGGTTCCCGTCAGCCGCTCCTGCAGCGTGGGCAGATCGAACACGTCGTACGCGTGCCGCCGCCCCAGCTCTTCGAGCTCCGGCAACGAGAACCGCCCGGCCGCGGCCCGCGCGTCGACCAGATCGACGGCCGCGCCCCGGTCGTACAGGGCCCGGATCTTCATGCCGACGGCATCCTCCAGCGACAGCGTGGGCCCGTACTCCGTCAGCTCGGGCGGCTCCCACAGCGCCTCCTTGTGCAGCGCCAGCTCGACGGCCTCCCCGCTCGGCGGATCGCCGACGACCAGCTGAGCGGCGAACGAACCGACGCCCCGCACCTCGACCCTCCGCCCCCGCACCTCCAACGCCCCCGCGAGCCCCCGGGCGATCTCCTCCATCCCCACCCCGCTCTCACTGGCGAAGTCCAGGTTCCGATGCGCCCGCCGCACGATCCCATGCGCCTGCAGGGCATACCCCCCGGCCAGCACGAGCCCGTACGGGGCACCCGCGGTGACGGCATCGGCGAGGAGACGACGGTGGGGGTCGGGAAGGTTCACGGCGTGGCCAAGGGGAGCGTTCCTGTGCTGCTCGGACAGCCTGAACTTTCCCAGACCCGACGCGCCGCCACCCTCCGGGGCTCGGTTCCGGGCCCGGATTTCATCCCTCGGGCGCGTCCTCGGAGACCGTAGTGATCAGCTCTTCCGCACGGGTGACCGTGGGAGCGAGGTCGAGCCAGCGGGCCAGGACCTTCAGATCGGTCCGAGTGGCGATGTAGCCGTGGATCTCGTCGGACATGGGGACGTCACGCAGCTCAAGAATCCTGAGGATCGCGAAGGCCCAGCCCTCGGCGTACCCCTGGGTCCAGCCGGCCTTGTGGTCGGCGCTCCAGCGCTGGATCCGGGCGTTCATGTCGGCCAACTCCGCTGCCGAGATCTCGCCCCTCTGCGCGCGTTCCTTCAGACTCGCGCAGAAGAAGTGCGAGATCTTGACCGGATCAATGCCCAAGGCGAGCTGCAGGGCCATGATCCGGAATTCCCCCGCGAGCTCTTCCTCCACTTTGGTGTTCACACGGGCAAGCTAGGGGCCTTGAGGCACTGCGGTCCGGGTGATCAGGGTGCGTTCACTCTTGCGAGTAGCGGGGAGACGTTCGCGCCGGTGTGGAGGGGCAGGCCGTTCGCTCCAGCCGCTCATATGTCCCGCATCTCGAGGGAGACCTCGGCTTTCTCCTGCCAACCGCCGCCCGCGACGCCCCAGCCGGTGACTTCGGGGCTGATCGGAGGGAGTTCCCAGGGTTCCAGGGTTCCGTTGGTGAGCTCTGCCAGGAACTGGACTGTTCCGCCCGCGTAGTGCCACCAGGGGCCGTTGCGGGAGCAGATGGTGACCGGCCAGTGTTCGGGGTCGTCGCCGAGCACGCTCCAGAAGAACACGTCGCCCTCCTTGGAGTCTCCCCAGGAAATCAGGTTCGTCGGGACGAGCTCCGGGGGACGCAGGTCGGCAGGGTAGTCCGAGTACGGCCCGTCGCCTTCCCCGGCCCAGTCGCCTTCCTCGCCGGGCCAGGGAAGGAAGACGCCCAGGAAGTCGTCCAGCTCGAAGGCCGGGTACCACTCGGCGAGCGCCTTGAAGTCGGACGGCAGCCGCGTTCCGAGGGCTTCCTCGACCGCCTTCCAGTCGAAGACGGCCGGTTCCGACCGGCGCAGGGCCACCAGCCCGGGGACAACGCCTTCCAGCACGGCGATCGCCTCGTCCGGGCCGAGGATTCTGTGCGCCGGCTTCTGGGTGCCCATGAGTTCTTCCATGGACGCAGGCTGCCAGACAGTGGCGTGTGGACGGCGGGGAGGTTCACGGCGTCCGTCCTCTGCCGGCGCTTGGCCGGGTCAGCGTTGTTCCGGAGCCTCGGGGATGTCGGGGATGTCGGCGAAGAGGTCCTCGGCGCGTTCGACGGTTCCGGCGCGGTCGAGCCAGTCGCTCACGCGGGCGGGGTCGGTGCAGGTGGTGACGCGCTTGCGGATGTCGTCCGGGATCGGGATGCCGCGTACTTCCAGTACGCGCAGCACGCCCTTGGCCTCACCCCTGGCTTCGCCCTTCGCCTCCCCCTTGGCCTCGCCTTCCAGGTACGTGCGCTCCAGCAGCGTGCCCCGACCGGGAAAGAAGTTCACGAACGACACGATGTTCCTCCACTTGTCGCCTGCGGGAGTTGCCCCGAGGGCGCTGTCCAAGAACTGACCGATGTACAGAGCGGCGTGGGTGGGCATCTGCGGGAGAGCGTTGCCGAGTGCGTCCAGTATGGCGTCGCCCACCGGGGTATTGGCGTGTGTCAGGGCAGAAAAGGCGGCCAAAGCGGGCTTCTCGGCCGCTGTTCGCGCGTCGGTGATCACCGGAAGATTGTCCGGACCGACGACCAGGGGGTACGTGCGCTGGGCGGTCCAGCCACGCGTCCCGCACTCGAAGGGGCCGGTGGCCCACCTGGCGGTGGGCAGGTCGCGGCAGACGACGAGCAGGAGTACCGGCAACTGGTACTTCGACTGGAGATAGGCGACGTAGTACGGCCAGCTCGCGGACTTGTCGTTGTCGCGGCGTTCCTGGGCCTCGATGGCGAGCAGGAAGTCGTCGCCGTCGGACGGCTCGATGCGCAGCACGGTGTCCACGTGCCGGGCGAGCGGCCGGGTCTCCGTCACGTCCGCGGTGACCGCGTACGTGGCCGCCTTCTCGGGGAAGGCGATGCCCAGCGCTTCGAAGACGGGCGCCAGGATCTCGGGGCGCTCCTCGAAGACCCGGTGCATGCCCTCATGGGCTGATGTGACCATGAGCGCACGTTAGGGGCAGGGATGCATGCTCTGTCCGGGTGAACCGTAGGGGTTCACTCGTTCGAGGGGCGAGGGAACGTTCAGCCGGGGATGGTCGCTGACGTGCGACGGCGCCGACCCGAAAGGGGGCCGGCGCCGTCGGAGGGCTACGTCAGGCGGGCTGACCGCCGAAGCGCTCCTTGTACGTCTCCAGGTCCTCGTCCGTCAGCTTGGCGAAGAGGACCGGGGGGACGGTGAAGGGGGTGCCGGTGGGGACGGCCGAGAGGGACTTGGCCTCTTCCTGGGTGATCCAGGTGGCGGTGTCGGAGGGGAGGGCGAAGGCCGCGCGCATCGCCGCCGAGGAGGCCGGGATGAAGGGTTCCGAGACCACCGAGTAGAGGTGGATCAGGTTCATCGCCGTACGCAGGGTCAGGGCCGCGCCCTCGGGGTTGGTCTTGATCTCCAGCCAGGGGGCCTTCTCCTCCAGGTAGGAGTTGCCGGCCGACCACAGGGCGCGCAGGGCGGCGGCCGCCTTGCGGAACTGGAGCGCCTCCATCTGGGTCTCGTACTCCGCGAGCAGCCCGGCGATCTCCTCGCCCAGGCGCGCCTCCGCCTCGCCGGGCTCGCCGCCCGCCGGGACCTCGTCGCCGAAGCGCTTGCGGGAGAAGGACAGGACGCGGTTGACGAAGTTGCCGAGGGTGTCGGCGAGGTCCTTGTTCACCGTGGCGGTGAAGTGCTCCCACGTGAAGGACGAGTCGTCCGACTCGGGGGCGTTGGCGATCAGGAAGTAGCGCCAGTAGTCGGCGGGCAGGATGTCGAGGGCCTGGTCCGTGAAGACGCCCCGCTTCTGCGAGGTGGAGAACTTGCCGCCGTAGTACGTCAGCCAGTTGAACGCCTTGACGTAGTCGACCTTCTTCCACGGCTCCCGCACGCCCAGCTCGGTCGCCGGGAACATCACCGTGTGGAACGGGACGTTGTCCTTCGCCATGAACTGCGTGTACCGGACGGTGTCGTCCGCCTCGTACCACCAGGACTTCCAGTCCCGGTTCTCCGGGTCCTGGTCCGCCCACTCCTTCGTCGCGCCGATGTACTCGATCGGGGCGTCGAACCAGACGTAGAAGACCTTGCCCTCGGCCGCCAGCTCCGGCCAGGTGTCCGCCGGGACGGGCACGCCCCAGTCCAGGTCACGGGTGATCGCGCGGTCGTGCAGGCCCTCGGTCAGCCACTTGCGGGCGATGGAGGACGCCAGCTGCGGCCAGTCCTGCTCGTGCCGGGCCACCCACTCCTCGACCTCGTGCTGGAGCTTGGACTGGAGGAGGAAGAGGTGCTTGGTCTCGCGGACCTCCAGGTCCGTGGAGCCGGAGATCGCGCTGCGCGGGTCGATCAGGTCGGTCGGGTCGAGCACGCGGGTGCAGTTCTCGCACTGGTCGCCGCGGGCCTTGTCGTAGCCGCAGTGCGGGCAGGTGCCCTCCACGTAGCGGTCCGGCAGGAAGCGGCCGTCGGTGGGCGAGTAGACCTGGCGGATCGCCCGCTCCTCGATGAAGCCGTTCTCGTTCAGCTTCCGCGCGAAGTGCTGGGTGATGTCCCGGTTCTCGGCGGAGGAGCTGCGGCCGAAGTAGTCGAAGGCGAGCGCGAAGCCGTCGTAGACCGCCTTCTGCGCGTCGTGCGCCTGGGCGCAGAACTCGTCCACCGCCAGGCCCCGCTCCTTGGCGGCCAGCTCGGCGGGGGTGCCGTGCTCGTCGGTCGCGCAGATGTACAGGACGTCGTGGCCGCGCTGGCGGAGGTACCGGGAGTACACGTCCGCCGGGAGCATGGACCCCACCATGTTGCCCAGGTGCTTGATCCCGTTGATGTACGGAAGGGCGCTGGTGATGAGGTGTCGAGCCATCGGGGGCTGCTCCCAGGTCGCTACGGGTACGAACCTTGAAATCGTAGCCGACGTGTGTATGCCGCCCGCTTCCCGTTTTACGGGGTGGACGCGGGCGGCATACGGGGAGCTCGTGGTGGTGGGTTCCCTTACGGCGGTTCCCTTACGGGCGCCAGCCCGCCAGTACGCCCTCGTACAGCTCGGCGTCCGTCAGCTCGCGGGGGGTGGGGCCCGCGTGGAAGAAGGACGTGTTCGGGGTCTTCAGCTTGCGGAGGTAGTCGAAGGCCTTGTTGTCGTGCTCACCGAAGGCGACGAAGGAGAAGAAGACGTTCGGGTGGGTCTTCGCGGCGTTCGTCAGGGCCTGGGTGGCGGGGGTCTTCGCGTCCGGGGCGCCGTCCGTCTGGAAGATCACCAGGGCCTTGTCGGCGGGGGTGTGGTGCTTGTCGTGGTGGGCGAGTACGGCTTCCACGGCGGCGTGGTAGCTGGTACGGCCCATGCGGCCGAGGGTGGCGTGCGTGTCGTCGACGGTCTGCGTGGTGTCGGGGGTGAGGTCCGTGGTGCCGTCCACTTCCGTGGAGAAGAAAACGACGTGGACGGTGGGGGTGTCGGCCGGGTCCAGCTCCGTCGCGAGGGCGAGGGTCTGGTCGGCCAGGGCCTGGGCCGAGCCGTCCTTGTAGTACGGGCGCATGCTCGCGGAGCGGTCGAGGACGAGGTAGGTCTTCGCGGGGGTGGCGAGGTTGGCCTTGGCGAGGGCGGTGGCGACGGGGGTCGTCGTCTCGGCCTGGTCCGCCTCGGCTTCGCCTTCGGCGGCGGACTCGTTCCCACCCGCACCACCCGTGCGGCTTTCGTTGTCGGGTGCGGGTGGCCCCTGCGGGGTGTGCTCGCCGTCGGCGGCCTCGGGTTCGGCGGTGGTGGCCTCGGGTGCAGTGGTGGCTTCCGCCGGCGCCGGGTGCTGCTCCGGCTGGGGTTCCGCGTCAGTCGTCGGCTCGGTGGCCTCGGACACGACCGTGATGTCGAGTTCGCTCGCCTCGATCTCCGTGCGCTGCGCGGGCACCTGGGGCGTGGCCTCGGGGATCTCGGGCTCGCTCGGCTCCGCCGGGGCCGTCACCTCGGCCGCGGTCTCGGTGACCGCGACGTTCTCCGGCTCGGCCACGGCCTCCGCGAGGTCCGGCTGCGCGACCTCGGTGGCTGCCGTCTCCGGGGCCTCGGCCTCGCCCGGCTCGGCCGCAGTCGCCGCTCCCGCGTCCTTCGTCTCGTCCGTCTCGGCCGGGACCGCCGACGCCTCGGTGATCTCGGGCTTGTCCGTCTCCGCCGCGGCCACGGACGACTCGACGACCTCGGACTCGTACGGCTCCGCGGTAACAGCCGTCTCCGCGACCTCAGCCTCAGCCGGTTCAGCCGTAACCGTCGGCTCCGCCGCAACCGCAGCCTCGGCCGCAGCTTCCGTGACCTTGGGCTCGCTCGGCTCCGTCGCGACCACGGACACCTCGGTGACCTCGGCCTCGTCCAGCTCACGCGTTTCAGCCGTGACCACCGACGCCTCGGCGATCTCGGCTTCCTTCGGCTCAGCCGTCTCGGTGGCCTCGGGCTCGCCCGGTTCCGCCGTAACCGCTTCCTCCGCGACCGCGGCTTCACGCGGCTCCGTCGTAACCGACGTCTCCGCCACCTCGGCCTCGGTCGACTCAACCGATGCCGCGACCTCAACCTCGTCCGGCTTCGCCGCAGCAGCCGCAGCAGCCTCAGCCGTACCCCGGGTCTCCACAGCACCCGGCTCGGCGGCCAGTTGCCTCGGCACCGTTACGTCGTCGAACGCCGCCGAGACCAGCTCGTGTTCGCGGGGTTCCGGGACGGTTGGCGCATTCTCTGGCTCGGCGGGACGCTCTTTGCGGCGGCCGAACGCGTTCCTCAGGAGAGTGAGAATGCCCATGTGCGCAACCCTTCGCGTGAGTTGATGCCGATCGCTGGCCAGGACGGACACGTAAGGTTAGCGGCCCTGAGGCGCGGGTTCCGGCCGCACCGGGGGTGTCGTCAGTGGGGTGTCGCGATCGCGCGGGCGGCGGCGACCTCTTGGCGGAGCGGCTCGAGGACGCTGTCGGAGGGTCCGGTGAGGTCGGTGCGGACGGCGGTGAGGGTGTCGGTCTGCCGTACGGATTCGGCCAGTTCACGGAGTTGGCGGGCCACGTGCTGGACCTCCGCGGGGCACGGGGGCGGGGCTCCGTGGCGTACGCGGACCCGGGCCGCGGTCGTCGCGTCGACGATGCGTTCCACGGCGACCACCAGCGGCCACCAGGCCGCCGCACGGCGTCCCGTGGGCGGTGGTTCGGTCAGGGCGCGCTGGAACTCCGTCCGGATGGTGGACAGATCGCGGTACAGGCGGCGTCGCATCCGGGTACGGGAGGCGGGTGCCGTGGCCGCGCCGAACGCCGCCTCGACGTACGCCGCCGTGTCGGCGACCGCGTCCGCGAGCCGGTCGCCGACCCGGCTGTGCCAGCTCTCCGGCCACAGCAGATACCCGGCGACGAGCGCGATCCCGCAGCCCATCAGGGAGTCGAGGAGCCGGGGCAGCAGCAGGCCGACGCCCTGGTGGTTGAGGATGTCGGAGAGGAGCAGGATGACCGGGGTGATCGCGGCGGTCTGGTAGCCGTAGCCGCGCGGGGTGAGGGCCGGGACCAGCGGGGCCAGCACCATCATCACCGGGACGTCCCACCAGCCGAGCGGTACTTCGGCCAGCACCGCCGCCGCCAGTACGAGGCCCACCACCGTGCCCAGCGCCCGCAGCAGCGCGCGGGAGAACACCGAGCCGAAGTCGGGCTTGAGGACGAAGGTGATGGTCAGCGCGACCCAGTAGGAGCGGGGGACGGGCACCAGGGAGACCAGGGCCTGGGCGATGCCGATGCATAGGGCCAGACGCAGGCCGTAGCGCCAGGAGTTGGCGGACAGCACGACGTTGCGCGCGGCCCGCGAAGTGCGGGCGCGCAGCGGTACGGCGTGGTCGTCCACCCCGAGCGGGTCCACGTGCGGGGCCGCGACCACCTCGGCGGCGTGCCGCAGCGCGTGGTCGAGGGCGCGGGCGGTCTCCGTGGTCGGCGGGGGCGGCTCGGGCAGGTCCAGCCGGCCGGTGCGGCCCGCCGCCACGTCGTCGGCCAGGCGGCGCACCGTCTCCGGGACCTCCGGCGGCAGCGGCTTGCCGGTGAGGTCGACGGCGGGCGCCGCCTCGATCACCGGCGTGATCGCGTTCAACTGGGCGATCAGCCGGGTGAGTTCCGGGCTGCGCGCGTGGTGCAGGGCGCGGTGGCCGAGCAGGACGTCGTACGCCTGGTTCAGCGCGCGGGTGACGTCGAAGCGGGCGGCGACGTACCGCTCGGGAGGTCCGCCGCAGGCGGCCAGCAGGTCGGCGACCCTGCGGTAGGCGAGGGCGACGGAGCCGCGTTCGGGCACCCCGGCGCGCAGCGGCCAGGCGAGCAGGGCGAGCACCAGGACCAGCAGCCCGCCGCCGGTCATCAGCAGCGGCGCCAGCCACCAGGGGCGGGGCAGCGGCAGGCCCGCGCCGACGACGCAGTTGAGCAGGAGCAGTAGGCCCGACACGGAGGCCACCGTGCCGATGGTCGAGATCATCCCGGAGACCAGCGCGACACCGGTGACGACCCCGACCGCCGGCCAGCCCTGCCCGAAGACGAGCGTGCCGAGGATGACGCCGACGGCGCCGACGAGCTGGGGTACGGCGATGGTGATGACGCGCATCCGGTAGGCGTCGGCGGTGTCGCCGATGACGCCGTTGAGCGCGCCCATGGAGGCGAGCGCGCCGTACGCGGGGTAGCCGAGCGCGAACCCGAGCGCCAGGGGGAGCGCCAGGGCGATGGAGGCCCGGGCCACGGCGGCCCAGTTGACCGGCGCGGGCTGTGCGCGGAGGTTCCGTACCAGCCAGTCGGGAGGGGTGAGGCCGATCGGGAACTCTCGGGACATGCGCCCATTATGGTCGCTTCGCCCGGTGATCCTCCGGTTCCCTGCTCTGCGCCCCCCGGTCCCCCGCTCTACGCGTCCACCTCTTCCAGGAACGCCCCCAGCACCCGGTTGAACTCCTCCGGCCGCTCCAGGTTCGGCAGATGGGCCGCGCCGGGTACGACGTGCAGCCGGGAGTTCGTCAGCGCCCGGTGCATCGCTTCCGCGTCCGCGACCGGTGTGTACGTGTCGTCGGCGCCGGCGATCACCAGGGTGGGCGTGGTGAGGTCGGCGAGCAGTGGCCGGTAGTCGGGGCGGGCCGCGCGGCCGCGCAGGGAGGCGGCGGCGCCCTCGGGGTCGGTGCCGGTCATCATGCGGTGCACGTGCGCCTTGACGGCGGGGTCGGCATACGGGGCGACCATCCGTTCCAGCACC
The DNA here is from genome assembly GCF_040638245.1 of Streptomyces sp. NPDC026659. Classification (NCBI taxonomy): domain Bacteria; kingdom Bacillati; phylum Actinomycetota; class Actinomycetes; order Kitasatosporales; family Streptomycetaceae; genus Streptomyces; species Streptomyces sp. NPDC026659. Next base: position 357,535 of record NZ_JBEZXY010000003.1, read on the forward strand.
TCGTCGGCGTACCCGGTCATCCCCTCCGCGAGCAGTCGGTCGGCCATGGCGTGCCGGGACCGTACGCCCTCGGGGTTCTCGGGCTCGGGGAAGGTGTCCGCGAGGACGAGGCCCCGGACGCGGGCACCGAACCGCCCCGCGCACTCCATGGCGATCTGCCCGCCCATGGAGAGCCCGGCGAGCACGAAGGCGCTCACCCCGAGGTGGTCGAGGAGGCTCTCGATGTCGCGCGCGTGCCGGGAGAGCGGGACCGTGCCGGGGGTCACCGGCGAGGCGCCGTACCCGCGCAGATCGGGGACGATCACCCGGCGCCCGGCGGAGAACTCCGCGAGCTGCGGGGCCCACATCGTGCGGTCGAAGGGGTGACCGTGGACGAGGACCAGGGGCAGGCGGCCGTTTTCGGGGCCTTTGTCGTCGTATGCGAGGAAGGGGGGCATGGGATCGACCCTAGGAGTCGCGTCCGACTCGGTGCAATGAAATCTTTGCCCTCGGTGCAATGGGAACGCCTGGCTGGAGAGGGTGAGTTGTGGACGGGACACGGGGAGTCGGGAACGACTATCGCCGCATCGCCGACCGGATAGCCGCCGACATCGCGCGCGGCCGCCTGCGGATCGGCCAACGCCTGCCTCCGCAAAGGGCGTTCGCCCGCCGCCACGGCATCGCCGCGTCCACCGCCGAGCGGGTCTACGGCGAACTCGCCCGCCGGGGACTGGTGGTGGGTGAGGTCGGCCGGGGCACGTTCGTGCGCGCCACGGTGCCGGACGCGCAGCCCGGGCACGCGCTGACGGAGACTTCCTGCGCTCCCGCGACGGTGAACCTGGAGCTGAACTACCCCTGTGTGGAGGGCCAGTCGGAGCTGCTGGCCCCCGTCCTCGCCGAACTCCTGCGTCCCGATGCCCTCTCCGAAGCACTGCATCTGCCCGCCCCGGCGGCGGGAACGGAAGCGGCGCGGGAGGCGTTCGCCGGACTGTTCCCCCGGGACTCCCTGTCTCCCGACGGAATCGTCTTCACCGGCAACGCCCGCCAGGCCATCGCCGCCACCCTTGCCTCCCTGGTCCGCCCGGGCGGCCGGATCGGCGTCGAGCCGCTGACGTATCCGCTGGTGAGGGAGGTAGCGGCCCGCCTCGGCGCCACGCTGGTCCCGCTGGCCACGGACGAACGCGGCCCCCTCCCCGCGTCCCTCGCCGCCGCACACCGCTCGGCGCCGCTGTCGGCGCTCTACCTCCAGCCGACGCTGCACAACCCGACGTCGCGGACGCCGGACGCGGAACGCAGATCCGAACTGGCGCAGGCGATAGTGGACTTGGGGATACCGGTGGTGGAGGACCGCGTGTGGTCCTTCCTCCACGAGGGTGACGAGCCGCCGTTCTCGGCGCTCCTCCCCGGCCTCGGCCACGTCGTCGACAGCCTGTCCAAGCGGGTCGCCCCGGGCCTCACCGTGGGCTTCGCCGCCGTACCGCCCGCGCGGGCCGGTGAGGTGGCGCGGGCGGTACGGTCCGGCGGCTGGAGTGCGGGGTCGCTGGCGCTGGAGGCGGCGGTGCGATGGATCACCGACGGCACGGTGGACCGCCTGACGACAGCCAAACGCGCGGACGCCCGCCACCGCCAACTCCTCACCACCAAGGCCCTGTCCGGCTTCCCCCTGCTCACCGCCCCGACCTCGTACTTCGCCTGGTGGCCCCTCCCCACCCCCTGGCGCGCGGACACCTTCACGGCGGCGGCCCGCGCCCGGGGCATCGCGATCACCCCGGGCACGGCCTTCGCCACGTCCCCCGCGCACACCCCGGACGCGGTACGGCTGGGGCTCGGCTCGGTGCCGGAGGGGGAACTGGTGCGGGCGTTGGGGGTGTTGGCGGAGGTCGCGGCGGAGGGGCCCGGTGCCTCCGTCACGGGACTTCCAGCTCGGGAAGTCCCAGGAAGCGGGTGATCGCCTCCACCGTGCGTTCCTCGTGGTCGAGTTCGTCGGCCTCGGTGAGGGGATCGGTCAGATGGGCCTCGGTGAGGGCCGGGAGGAAGTGGTCCGGGGCATGGCCGGCTCCGTCGTCGAGGGACTCGAAGCCGAGGGCGGTGTGGAGGCGGCCGTCGCGGTAGTACTCGAACCAGGGGCCGTGGGCCTTCGCCAGGCACGGTTCGGTGACGAAGACCGCCAGTTCGGCGCCGGGCGGGCACAGGGCGGCGTAGTGGGCGCCCTCGTAGTCGCCGGTGGCCGCGGAGTCCCAGGCGTGCATGTCGTGCATGAGGACGCCCCAGTCGTCGCCCTTGCCGTACGCGCGGGGGCGTCGGTGCTGGTCGAGCAGGCCGCGGGTGAGCGCGTCCAGGGAAGTGCCGCGGAAGAAGACGACGTTGGTCTCCTCGCCGGTCATCGGGCGGTCGTTCATCCAGCCGAGGGGTCCGTGTATCCAGTGCCTCATGGGGCGCACGCTAGGCCCCGGCACTGACAGTGCCCGGCCCTCGGTGCCCCGCGTTCAGACCTGGGCCCGGCCGTCCTCCTGGACCTGGTCCGGGGACGTGGGCGGCCGGTTCTTGCGCTTCTCCTCGGGCTTGCGGGGTTCCTCCGGGCGGGCCCGGCGCCGGGTCAGCCAGGTCGTCAGGGCCACCGTCACACCGAGGGTGAGCAGAAGCCAGGAGACCGTGCGGAGGGTGGCGGTGAGGGTGTCGTAGACGGCGGCGGCGACCGGGTGGGGGACGTCGGGCGGCAGGTCGGCCAGGGTGAGGGCGCGGCCGACGGTGAGGGCGAGGGCGAGCAGGGCGCCGCCGAGGGCCGTGCCGAGCGAGGTCGCGACGATCGCGCGGCGGCGGCTGACGGCGAGGGCGATCCCGGCCGAGGCGAGCACGACGGCCGCCACCGGCAGCCAGAAACCGGCGACTTCCAGCATGTGGTACCCCTTGCGGAACCGGGTCAGGTCGCCCGCCGGGAGCACCGGGACGACGGTGTGCTGGACCGGGATGCGGGCGGCGAGCGGTACGTGGTCCCGGGTGAGCTGCTGCTTGACCCGGGCGGTGACGGGGGCGAGGTCGACGGTGACGGCGGAGCCGGGTGCCCCTGTGGTGGGCCCCTCGTCGCGCAGCGCGCGCAGCACCGCGTCGTGGGTGATCCGGTTGCCGGTGTCCCAGGCCAGCCGGAAGGCCGGGGTGCGGGTGAAGGAGCGGACCGCGTCGCGCACGAAGGGCCGTACCGAGGCGCGTACCGGGCTCATGTCCATGCGCTGGTCCGCCGCGCGCAGGATGCCGTCCCCGACCGCCTCCGCGATGGCCTCCCGTACGTCCGGGTCGGCGGCGAGCGGCGCCATGGTGGTGACGTACCGGCCCGTGTCGGTGAGCGTGTACGCCGCCCAGGCCGCCGTCGCGCCGAACGGCACGAGGAGGCAGGCCAGCGCGATCAGCGCGGCCGACACGACGCTCCGGAGACGAGGGGACACCCTTCCAGGCAAGGGGCGGCGGGGGTGGCGCGCGAGCGGACACGGCCCGTACGGGGGAATCCGTACGGGCCGTGTGAGCCGTGTGGGTACAGCCGCGTGGGCTCAGTGGACGCGGTGTCCTGCCGCGTCCTCGCGGGTGTAGAAGCGGTAGAAGAACACGATGAACGTCACCACCGCGACCGCGATCGAGTTCCCCACCGAGCGGTAGATCGAGTCGCCGGTCTGGCTGTAGAGGAAGCCGAACGAGCAGCCGATGAACACCGCCCAGGCCGCCGCGTGCACCTCGCGTCGCAGCCGGGGGGCCACGGTCAGCAGGGCGATGAGCACGACCGCGAACACGAGGGCCGTGAGGAACCCGAAGAGCAGGTTCCAGCCGGTGATGGGGCCGCCGGAGCGCCGGTTGGCCGCCGCCCAGTAGCCGTAGATCAGCCCGAGCAGTACCGGTACGACGATCCTGAGCATCCGGTGGGTGCGGGCGTCGAGCACGTTGGGCGTCGGCCCGGTGCGGGCCGGGCCGCCCCGGCCGGAGGTACGGGCGCCGCCGGTCCGCGCGCCGGACGCGGGTGCCGCGTGAGCCATGAGAGCGCTCCTCTCGCCTGGCATCCCGCCCGACGTCGCCCGACATCGCGTGACGTCGGGCGGGATGCCGCTCCACACTCCAGATCACACCGGGGGCGACGGCCCGGCAACTCGGCGGGGGCCGCCCGTCCCGGTGCCCGGATGCGCGTGACGTGCGTGCGTGTTTCGCTGAAGCCACGCAGGGCCCGGCCGCCCTGCCGCGGACGGGTTCGTGACGGAGAGGGCCTCGTGGAGCGGATCGACCGCCGGAACCGGCAGCGGGAGTGGTTCCGTGTCGGCGGCTGCGACGTGGCGTGGCTGGTGCCGCTGTCGCTGCTCATGGGCATCGCGGCGGTCGACCTCCTCACCAGTGAGCAGTTCCGGATCGTCTCCTGGATCGTCCTGGTGCCCAGCATCGCGGCCGCGCTGTGCGGGGTGGGGGCGACCGTCGTGTTCGCCCTGCTGTCGCTGGTCACGTACGTTGCGGTGGACACGGTGTACCCGGACCAGTACCGGGCCGGGAACGCCGACTTCGTGCTGGTCGCGCTCGGCGGCGCGCTGGCCGTCGTCGCCGCCGAGCTGCGGGTCCGCCGGGAGCGGCGCGAGGGTCACATGCGGGACATCGCGGAGACGACCCGCCGTACGGTGCTGCGCCCGCTGCCCCCGGGCTGGGCGGGGCTTGAGCACGCGGGGGTGTATCTGGCCGCCGACACCGACGCGCGGGTGGGCGGCGACTTCTACGACATCCAGCCGGGCCCGCACGGCACCCGGGTCCTCGTCGGCGATGTGCAGGGCAAGGGGCTCGGCGCGGTGGAGACGGCGGCGGCGCTGCTCGGCACCTTCCGCGAGGCGGCGTACCACGAGCCCGACCTCGCGACCGTCGCGGACCGGCTGGAGATCCGCATGTACCGCCACCGCGGCCACACGGCCGCGCTCGGCCGCTACGACGGAGAGCGCTTCGCCACCGCCGTCCTGCTCGGCTTCTCGGAACCGCACGGCGACACGGTCGAGGTCATCAACTTCGGCCACGAGGCGCCCCTGGCCGTCGGCCCCCACGGCGTACGTCCCCTCCCCGGCACCGCACGTCTCCCGATCGGCTTCGGCCATCTGACGGGGGACCTGGCGAGCGACCTGACGAGCGACCTGGCGGGTGGTCCGGCCGGCACCCCGGCCGGCGCCTCGGCGGAAGCCCCGGCGGCGGTCCCCGCCCCCGAACTCCATCCCGACGAGACCCTCCTCGTCGTCACCGACGGCGTCACCGAGGCCCGCGACCGCGGCGGCGAGTTCTACGCGCTCGTACGCGAGCTGGACCGGGCGGTCACCCGTGACCCGGGGCGCGCCGCCCCGGACCGGCTGGTGCGGGCCGTGCGGGACGGGGTGCTGCGGCACACGCGGGGGCGGCTCGCCGACGACACCACCGTGTTCGCGGTGCGGCGGCTGCCGGACGCGTCCGGGTAGGCGGACGTCCGCCGTCCCGCGCCCGCCCCCGCAGGGGGGACCTTCCCCGTCCCCGGCGTGCCCCCGGCGCCCCACCGGTTACGGTGCTCGCAGGGTGATCCGAACAGGGGAGGCGTGATGCCCGGAACCGTGCTGTTGCTCGCGGCCGCGCCGTTGGGGCGGGGCCGGCAGGTGGACGCGGCCGGGGTGCTGCCGATACTGGCCGCCGTCGCCCCGGGGGTGCTGTCCGGTACCGACACCGCGAACGTGGTCGAGCTGGCCGACCCGCTGGACCCGCAGGCCGTGCTGACGAGGCTGCGCGCCGCCGCGGCCGCGCCCGGACCGCTGACGGTGTACGTCACCGGGCAGCTGCAGCTCGACCGCCGCCAGCACCTGCCGCATCTGGCGCTGGCCCGCACCACGGCGGCCACCGTCCGGTACACCGCCCTGCCCTGGCACTGGATCAGGGAGGAGCTGCGGCTGCGCCCGGCCGGGGCCACCACGCTCGTCGCGGACCTGCACGCGGACGCCGAGACCTGGGGCCATCTGCTCGCGCACCCGCTGGACTCGGGCCGTACGGCCGAGGTGTACGGCCGGATCGCGCCGTCGGCCGCCCGGCGCGGGATCGCGCAGCCGACGTACATGAAGGCGGTGGCCACGCTGCTGCGCAGCGGGCACCGGCCGCCGCTTGCGGAGCTGCACCGGGCGGCCCTGGACCGGATCGCGGACGAGCTGCCCACGAACCTGGTGCTCACCGCGCCGCCGCGTCCGGCGGGCGACCCGCACGCCGAGCTGACCGCCGCCGTGCGCGCGGGACGGCACGCCGAGGCGGACGCGCTGGCCGCGCACCACCAGCAGGCGGCGGCCCACGCGCGCGGCCCGGCCTCCGAGGACGCGCTGCACTGGGCGGAGGTACGGGCCGACCTCGCGATGTTCGCGGGCGACCCGGCGCGCAGCTGCCGGGCCTGGCTGGACGTGGCCGGGGTGCGGCTCGCCGCCGGGCAGGCGCCGGACGCGCCCGCGGTCGAGGCGGCCGCCGACCGCGCCCACCACCAGTGGGGCCGGATCGACGACCCGGCCCGCGCCCGTGAACTGGGGCCCGCGCTGGCCGACTTGAGGCTCCGGGTGCCGGGACGGCGGGACGGTGCCCTGGACCATGTCCGGCGGGAGCTGCACAAGCTGTCGGAACGTCAGGCCGACGTCACCAGGTGAAGCCCTGCTGGATGTCCATGCACGCGTCGGCCTTCTCGCCGTTCAGCACGGCGGCGCTCTCCGGGACCTTCTTCGGCTTGGGCTTCGGGAAGGTGTCCCCGGTGCGCCAGTCCGCGCCGACGACGAGCGTCACGCCCTGGACGTCGTCCGACTGGCGGGCCCGCTTGAGCGGGATGTGCAGGGCGTCGGCCACGGCCTGGGCGTCGCCCTCCTGGTCGGGGCCGGGGTAGAGCACCTCGGTGTCGGGCTCGGTGGCGGGGGTGGTGTCGGCCGAGGCACCGGAGAAGCCCTGGTTCTGGAGGAGCTTGGTGACGGCCGAGGCGCGCTGGGGGGCCGGGGCCTCCATGGCGGTGCCCGTGCCGTTGCGGACCTGTACGGCGATGTCGGCGGGCAGGGCGGCCGGGTCGGTGGAGGTGGCGGCGGGCGTGGGCTTCTTGCCGGCGAGGCCGGTCAGCGCGTCGTCGTCGCGGACCATGGAGATGAGCTGTTCGGCGTCGCCCGGGGCGGGCACGAGCCGGTTGTGGTCCTGGGCCCACTGCACGGTGGGCAGGGTGGTCATGGTGATGCCGTCGGTGGGCACCTTCTGCAGCTCCATCGACAGGTCGTACAGCTTCTTGACCGTGCCGAGCCCGTCGTCCACGGTGAGCGCGTCGGTCGCGGCCTCCGCGAGCTCGCGCATCTCCGTGGGGTTGCCGAGCCGGGCGTTGGCGCGCAGCTGGCGGACCATGGAGTTGATGTACATGTGCTGGGCGTGGGTGCGGCCGATGTCGGTGCCGTCCTCGAAGCCGTAGCGCGTGCGCAGCCACTGCAGGGCCTGCTGGCCCTTGACCGGGTGGGTGCCCTTCTCCAGCTTCAGGCCCGAGCCGTGGCCGTCGGCGGTGTGCGAGTAGACGTTGTCCTTGACGCAGACCGGGACGCCGCCGATGGCGTCCGCCATGGAGACCACGCCGGAGAAGTCGACCATCATGAAGTGGTCGATGTGCACCCCGGTCAGCTCCGTCCAGGTGGCGACCGTGCAGCCGGGGCCGCCCCGGCCCAGGGACTCGTTCGCCATGGAGAGGGAGAGCGCCGGGTACACCTTCCCGGTGTCCGGATCGGTGCACTTGGGGATCGGGATCATGGTGTCGCGGGGCAGGCTGATCACCGACATGTTGCTGCGGTCGGCCGACAGGTGCAGCAGCATCTGCACGTCCCCGAGGGGCGGGCGGCCCACGTCGCCCTTGGAGCCGCCGAGCTTGAGGTCCGAGGCGGTGTTCCGGCTGTCGGAGCCGATCAGCAGGATGTTCAGCGGGGTCTGGCCCGCGGCGTTCGGGGTGGCCTGCGGCACGGGGGCGTCGCCGAGGTTGAGCCGGGCCTTCTTGATGTTGCCGTTGAGGTGCTCGTAGTAGACGAAGCCCGCGCCGGCGGTGCCGATGACCAGCATCGCGAGGGTGGCCGCGGACCACTTCAGTATGCGGCGCCCGCGCCGGGGCCGTCCCGCGCCCTTTCCGGTGCTCTTGGCGTCCTCGCCCGGCCGGTCCGCGAGTCCTGTCGCGAACTCCTCCGCGCGCAGGCTGTTCGCCGTCATCCCGTGACCTCCCACCCCTGGCCCGGACCCCGGGGCCACCGAAAGAATCGCCCATCGCCGGTCAAGCGGTGGGCGATTGAGCCTGTCGGACAGGCCCTGGGCCACACCGGTCCGGGAGCGCTCACCCTAGCCGCGCGGTTCGCTGTCAACCGTCGGCGGTGAGATATTCCACTCCCGTACAACCGGTGTATTGGGCCTGTTTGTTGGGAAAGGCGCGGTTGGTCTTGGCCACAGTTTTACTTGGAGTTCCTCCGCTGGAGCTTGAAAACCCCTTGCGTGTACGGGCGTTGGGTCACCGCTGGGCGGAACGGGCCGGTGGTGCGGAGGGGGTGTCCGGGGTGTGCGCGGGGCCCGCGTTCGCCGCCACGACCAGCGCCGCGACCGCCACCACGGCTGCCACGACACCCCGGGTGAGGGAACCGTCGGCCGCGTCCCGGCGCGGCCGGGGGCGGGGGAACGCGCCGGTGCGTCCAGGGGCGGCTGATGTACGTCCGGGCACGATGACCTCGTTACGGCGGGTGACGAGTCGGGTACGCGTGAGCCGCCGATTAACCTAGGGCTGCGCGCTCCCAACGACAAGGGGGCCCAAGGGAGTTGGGGAGGACGCCCGATGTGCGAGCGGAACGATCCGGCCGCCGTCGCGGAGGGGTTACGGCGACGCCTGGCGGAGGCCCGCCGCGCGCTGGCCGACGGCGCCGCCGAGGAGGCCGGAGCCTGTTACGCCGCCGTTCTCGCCGAGGTCGAGGAGTACGAGGGGTGCGAGGGGTGCGCGGAACATGGGGAAGGCGAGGAGCGTGCCGAACGCGGGGAACACGCTGAACACGGCGGGCACCGCCTCACCGCCGAACGCGCCGCCGCCCTGCTCGGACTCGGTGAGAGTGCCCTGGAGTCGGGCGAACTGACCGACGCCCTCGGCTACTTCGAGCGCGCCGGGGACCTGCTCGCGGACGGGCCCGCCCCCGCCCGCGCACCGGTCCTGCGCGGCCGCGCCGTGGCGCACTACCTCACCGGTGAACTCCGTTACGCCGTACACCTCCTGGAGTCCGGCCTCGCCGAACTGGCCCGCGCCGAACCGCAGGACCCCGACGCCCTGGTGCTGCTCCACGCCACCGCCATCGGGCCGTACATGGACATGGGCGCCCACCACCACGCCGCCCGCGCCGCCGAGTCCGCGCTCGCGCTCGCCCCGCGGGTGTCCGACCCCGCGCTGGTGGCCCGGGCCCACCGCTCGGTCGCCCGTACCCTGCTCGCCCAGGGGCGGCACGCCGAGGCGGACGCCTCCCTCGCGACGGCCGCGGAACTGTACGACCGCCTCGGGCTGCGCACCGAACTCGCCCACTGCCACTGGATGCGCGGCTACGTCCGTGCCCAGGCCGGACAACTGGCGGGTGCCGAGGAGGAGTTGCGGCAGGCGCTGCTGATGCTCGGGGAGACCCGCGCCGCCCTCTACCGCAGCCAGGTCGCCGTGGAACTGGCCGACGTGCTGCACCGGCGCGGCAGTTCGGGCGACGCCGCCGAGCTGCTGGCCGGGGTGCTCGGGGACTTCTCCTCCGAGCGCGGCGCGGTCCACGCGGCCGCCGCGCACCGGCTGCTCGGCATCATCGCCGAGGACGCCCACGACACCGAGGCCGCCGAGGAGCACTACGTCCGCGCGCTCAGCCTTCTGGAGCGGGCCGGGGCGGCCGGAGATCTGGCCGATCTGTGCCGGTTGCTCGGCGACCTGCTGCGCCGCGGCGGCCGTACGGAGGCGGCGCTGGACGCGTACCGGACCGGGCTCGGCCACCGCACCGCGCCCGGCAGCACCACCCTCGGCCCCGCCCAGCTCTGAGCGCGGTCACACCTGGACGCGCCCCTGCTTGCGCACGTCCGCCAGGCGCAGGGCGCCGATCTGGACGGCGGCCTGCGTCGCGTCGTTCGGCACGTCGCCCAGGCCGCCGTTGGTCAGCGCGAAGGCGTCCTGGCCGACCCGTACGGCGGCCACGTCCAGGGTGAGCAGCACGTCCTGGTCGTCCTCGGTCGTGGTGGCGACGCTGACCCGCAGGCCCTGGCGCTTGTCGCCGACCTCGGGCAGCGGGGCGGCGTTCACCCGTACGTCCTCGACCAGGCCGGTCTCGGTCCTGGCGGTGAAGCGGGCGCAGTCGGCGGGCATCGTGCCGAGCCAGGTCAGCGCGGCGTCCACGTCGGCGGGGCGGCGGGCGGCGATCTGGTAGCGCAGCTGGGCGCCGGTGTCGGGGTCGTCCAGGCCGACGGCGACGCGGGCGGGGGCGCCGAGGAGCGTGTCGGCGTAGAGGGCGTCCAGGAGCGGCTGGCACTGCCCCGCGTCGGTGGTGGCCTTCAGCATCCCGTCCCGCCAGGTGGCCGCGCCGTGTGTCGCGGTCCAGGGGGCGCCGAGGTCGGTCTCGGTGAGGAGCGCGGACTGCGCCTGCGCCTCGGTGAGCACCGCCTTGTCGCCGCCGGGCGCGGCCTTGGAGGAGGCGGGCGGCTTCTCGACGGTCGGCAGCGGCTGCCGGGCGGTCGGGGGGTGCTCCAGACCGAGGGTGGCGCAGCCGCCGAGGGTCAGGACACAGGAGGCGAGGAGGGCGCCGCGCACGGATATCGCACCGGTCCGGGTCGGCAGGGCACCACGGGCGCGTGCGGTCATCGGGGGTGCCTCCTGCTCGCGTGCGGAACGGCTGTTTCCCCCTCACGGCACCACCCCGCGCCCCCTCCCACCAGCGCTCCGGTCCGTCCGGGTGAGTGCGGGGCGCCGCTCCGGCCGACGGGGGTAGGTTCGGTGTCCGCGACCGAGAGGAGCTCGACGTGGCCGAGCGGCCCGCCGTCCCCGTGATCATCGACTGCGACACCGGAGTGGACGACGCGCTGGCGCTGCTGTTCGCCGTCCGGCACCCGGGGCTCGATCTGCGGGCGGTGACCTGTGTGGCCGGGAACACCGACGTGGACGGCGTGGTCCGCAACACGCTGACCGTGCTGGAACGGGCGGGCGCGGCCGACGTACCCGTGGCGCGCGGCGCCGAACGCCCGCTCCTCGAACCCGCCCGGATCGCGCACTGGCACGGCACCGACGGCATGGGCGACCTCGGGCTGCCCGCCCCGGACCGCGCACCCGTCCCCATGGACGCCGTGACCCTGCTGCGCCGCGAGATCCTCGCCTCGCCGCGCCCGGTGACCCTGATCCCGACCGCGCCCCTGACCAACATCGCCCTGCTGCTGCGCACCCACCCCGAGGTGACCCGCAACATCGAGCGGATCGTGTTCATGGGCGGCGCGGTGGGCCCCGGAAACGCCACGGCGGTGGCCGAGTTCAACGTCTGGCACGACCCGGAGGCGGCGGCCGTGCTGCTCACCGCCGGGGTGCCGATCACGATGTACGGGCTCGACGTGTTCACCCGGGTCGTCGTGCCCGGAGCGGACGTACGCAGGCTGCGCGCGAGTGCCGAACCGGGCACCCGGCTGGCCGGCGACCTGCTCGCCCACCGGCCCCCGGCCCGGGGAACCGCGCCCCGGGACGAGGCGGCGGGCGGCCTCGGCGACGCGGGCGCGGTCTGCGCGGTGGCCGACCCGGCGGGCCTCACCACCCGCCGCGTCCCGGTCGAGATCGCCCTCGCGCCGGGTCCGGCCCGGGGCCAGACGATCGTCGACCTGCGCGGCCGCGTCGGGGAGTCGGAACTGCACGACGGCGAGCGGGAACGGCCCTTGGTGGACGTGGGGCTGGACGTGGACGTGGACCGGTACGTGGAGCTGTACCTGTCCACGGTGGAGCGCCGTTAGCGGGATACGGCCGCTCCGCGCATGACTGCGCCCCCGGCAGCCGTGGGGCCACCGGGGGCGGAGTGAAGAGGCGGGCGCCGGGCCCGGTCGTCGGCCCTGACCCCGTCGTCCGGGAGGGCGTCCGGCGCGCACGCCTCACGCCGGGGGCGTTGGGGCGCCCCGTGAGGTCGGTGCCGCGTCGCGCGGGCCGGTGCCGCGCGTCGCGGACGTCAGTGCTGCGTCGCGCGCTTGCGACGGGAGACGACCACGGCCGCCGCGCCCGCCGCGACCAGCGCCGCCGCGGCACCCGCGATCAGCCCGGAGCCGTTGCCGCCACCGGTCTCGGCCAGGTCGCCGGAGCCGCCGTTCGCGGACGGGGAGGCGGACGGCGCGGCCGCGGCGTCCTTGACGTCCGCCGAGGGCGACGCGGAGGAACCGGCCGATCCGGACTCGGCGCCGGTGTCCGTCGCGGCCGACTGGGAAGCGGGCGACTCGGACGCGGGCGCCGCGTCCGACGCGGGGGTGGTGGCCGAGGGGGAGGCGGTCTCGGTCTCGGTCCCGGTCTGCGCGGGCGTCGTCGGGGCCTCCGGGGTCGGCTGCGCCGCGATCGAGCACTCCTTCGTGCCGCCGTTCCAGGCCGCGATCAGCTTGTCCTTGATGACGGCGTGGTCCGGGCCCTTGGGCAGGTCGCCGTGGACCAGACCGTCCTTGGCGTCCAGGTCGCCGTCGAACCGGACCGCGCCCCGGTACAGGTCGACCTGCGCGAAGCAGCCCGCGTCCGGCACGGCGATGTCGAGCGAGTCGGTCCCGCCCGGCTTGACGCTCACGGTGTCGAAGCCGACCAGGGCCTGCTGCCCGGAGGTGGCCCAGGTGGCGCCGTGGGCGAGGTAGGAGGCCAGCGAGGCGGTGCAGGACGCGGCGTCGCCGGCGGCGCGGACCTTGATGTGGACCTTGCCGTCCTCGGTCGGCTTCAGGTTCTGGTCGTCCACCTTGACGGAGGCGAAGAAGCGGGTGCCGTCCAGCGAGAACTCGCACGCGTCGGTGCGGGTCTCGGTTCCGGCGCCGGTGCCCGGGGTGAGGTGGCCGCCGGACTTCCAGCCGTCGCCGCCGGGCGCGTCGTGGGCCCAGGCCCCGGAGGCGGCGGCTACGGAGGCGGCGCACAGGGCGAGCGACGCGGCGCCCGTACCCAGCAGGCGGCGCGCGGTGACACGTCGGGCTATGGACATGGACATCCCATCGGATCGGGGGAGAGCACGCGCGGGGCGCGGAGAGATCACAGGAGACAACCGTGGCCTCGACGGACCCATCGGTCTCGTGCGCCACAGTGTGGAGACATCGTGATCGTCCTTGTGAAAGCTGTCAACCTGCGCTAATGCGCCCGGCGTTCGGGTTCGTGGACCCACCCGGTTTCCGTTTCGGGGCGATGTGGACAGATTCCTGTCGAAGCCCCGCCGGACCCCCGGCACCCCGCCCGAACGGAGCCCGCATGGCACAGCCGTCCGCCGACCTCTCCCCCCGGAACCCCGACTGGTGGCGCCAGGCCGTCATCCACCAGGTCTACCCCCGCAGCTTCGCGGACGCCGACGGCGACGGGCTCGGTGACCTCGCGGGCGTCACCGCTCACCTGGACCATCTGGCCGCGCTCGGCGTGGACGCGGTGTGGCTCAGCCCGTTCTACCCCTCCGAACTGGCCGACGGTGGCTACGACATCGCCGACCACCGGGACGTCGACCCGCGCCTGGGCACCCTGGACGACTTCGACGCGCTGATCGCGGAGGCCCACCGGCTCGGCCTCAAGGTGATCGTCGACATCGTCCCCAACCACACCTCGCATCAACACCCTTGGTTCCAGGAGGCGCTGGCGGCGGGCCCCGGCTCCCCGGCCCGCGCGCGGTACGTTTTCCGCTCCGGCCGGGGTCCGCGCGGTGAACTCCCGCCCACGGACTGGCAGTCGGTGTTCGGGGGCAGTGCCTGGGAGCGGCTGCCGGACGGGGACTGGTATCTGCACCTCTTCGCCCGCGAACAGCCCGACCTCGACTGGCGCCACGACGACGTGCGCGCCGACTTCCTCGCCACGCTGCGCTTCTGGTCCGACCGGGGCGTGGACGGCTTCCGTGTCGACGTGGCCCACGGCCTGGCCAAGGACCTCTCCGAGCCCCTGCGCGACGTGGGCGGCGTCGGCGCCACCGGCGAGGACGCCCTGCCCCTGGTCGAGCCCGGCACCCACCCCTACTGGGACCGCGACGAGGTGCACGGCATCTTCCGCGGCTGGCGCCGCCTCCTCGACTCCTACGACCCGCCCCGCACGGCCGTCGCGGAAGCCTGGGTGCCGGACGCGCGCCGCGCGCTGTACGCCCGCCCGGACGAACTCGGCCAGGCGTTCAACTTCGAGTATCTGGAAGCCGGTTGGGGTGCGGCAGAGCTGCGTGCGGTCATCACCCGCTCCCTCGCCACCGCCCGCTCGGCCGGTGCCTCGGCCACCTGGGTGCTCTCCAACCACGACGTGGTGCGCCACACCTCACGCCTATCGCTCCCGCCGGGCACCGACCTGGACGCCTGGCTGCTCTCCGGCGGCACCGAGCCCCCGCTCGACCCGGTCGCCGCGCTGCGCCGGGCCCGCGCCGCGACCCTGCTGATGCTGGCGCTGCCCGGCGCGGCGTACCTCTACCAGGGCGAGGAGCTGGGCCTGCCCGAGGTCGCCGACCTGCCCGCCGAGGTGCTGCGGGACCCGGTGTGGCAGCAGTCGGGCCACACCCGCAAGGGCCGGGACGGCTGCCGGGTGCCGCTGCCCTGGACGACGACGGGACCGTCGTACGGCTTCGGGCCCGGCGCCGCCTGGCTGCCGCAGCCCCCGTCCTTCTCGGCGTACGCCGTCGAGGCGCAGACCGGCACGGAGGGTTCGACCCTGGAGCTGTACCGCGCCGCGCTGAGGCTGCGCCGCAAGCTGCTGGAGGGCGAGGAGCTGACCTGGGCCCCCGAAACCGCCCCGGACGTACTGGACTTCCGGCGCACCCCGGGCTGGCGGTGCGTGACCAACACCGGCGGCACGGCCGTACCGCTGCCGCCGGGTGAACTCCTGCTCTCCAGCGAGCCGTTGACGGTGTCCGGCAGTCTCCCGCCGGACACCACCGTCTGGCTCGACTAACCGACCGTGGGCGTCGGCAGCGGCTCCGTCGTCGCGCCGGGGACGGTCGACGTGCTGTCGCTGCGGGTGTCGTTGGGCCCGGTGATGCCGTTGATGTTCAGCGTGGAGGAGGTGGGGTTCGGCGGCGGGGTCAGGACCACCTCCGGCTGACCCGGCGGCGGCGGGGGCGGGGTCAGGTTGTCCGTGGGCAGCTTGGGCGGGGTGGTCTGCTGGAAGATGGTCTGGTCGAAGTCGACCAGGCCGGTCTTCTCCATCACCGTGATGTGGTCGAGCACCGTGTCGTTGGCCTGGTTGGCCAGCGCCCGCACCAGCGAGTTCTTGGTGGTGGACCGGATCTTCGCGATGGTGTTGAAGATCGAACCGTGCGTCATCCGCAGGATGTTGGCGAAGTCGGTGTCGAACTGCTTGCCGGTCTCGCCCTTCAGCTGCGTCACGAAGCCCTCCTGCTGGGGGCTCGCGATGTTGGGCAGCGTGATGTTCAGCATCGGGGCGATCTTGCGGCAGGAGGCGTCGAGCGCGGCGTGACCGTCGATCAGGTGCTTGCTGGCCTCCTTGACGCCCGGCGTGGTGCCCTTCTGGAGCCCGATCTGCCCGAGCGGGTACTCCCACAGGCCGGCCGCGCGCACCTTGACCACGAAGTCGCGGTCCTGCTCGGTGAGCGGGCCCCACTGCGTGTTGGCGACGATCCGCGTCTGTGACGCCGTGACGGTGTTGAGGCCGAGCATGCTGGGGTAGGCGAGCGCCGCGAGTGTCAGCGTCATCGCACCGCCCACGAAGATCGTTCCCGTCGCGTTCCGCGAAATTCCCACCGTGCCTCCTGCCCGGTCGTGGTTCCGCCGACAGGCGGTTGGGACGCACAGCAGTACGGATGGGGGAGCCGTTCGTCTCGATGGTCGGGGTAACAATTTCGGTTCGGCCGGGATTGGTCAAACGTTGACCCTTCTCGACAGAAGTTGACCGCCTGCCGGGAGAAGTGGGAAGAAGGCCGCCCCTAGATTCGCCCCATGCCCCCACAGCCACCCGCCGGTCGCCCGGCGGCCCTCCCCGTGCTGCCCTACCGCAAGCCCACCAGGGGACGCGACTACTGGGTCATCGACGACGCGCTGCCCGACCCGGACGCGGTGCGCGAGCGGTGCCTGGCCAAGGACGACTGGGCCAGGGGATACCCGTACACCTCCGAGACCTGGCCCGGACTGCGCGCGATGCCCGGCCTCGAACCCGGTGAACTCGCCCATGTGGAACGGCTGGTGAGGAAGGCGACCGGGGCGGGGGAACTGTGGGTGCAGCGGGCGCCCGGCGGCGGCACCCTCAACCACAACTGCGTCCAGGTGGTCGGCGAGGGCGAGAGCGAGCCCCGTCCGCACGCCGACTCGCGCGCGCTGTGCCGGTACGCGGCCGTGCTCTACCTCAACCCGCACGTGCCGAAGTCCTGCGGCACCAGCTTCTACCGCCAGTCCCTGCCCGGCGGCAGGCTCGGCGGCAACGTCGTCCAGGCCCCGCACAACAACCTCGTCGACGCCCTCGGCACCCGCTTCGTCGCCCCGGACGCCTTCGAGGAGGACGTGGACGTACCCCACCGCTACAACCGGCTGCTGCTCTACCACGCCAACCTCGTCCACAGCGCGACCGGCTACGTCGGCCGGACGCTGGAGGAGAAGCGGATGACGGCGGTCTTCTTCTGGATGGCGTGAGGCCCGAGCCGGACGGTGTGAGGCCCGTGCGCCCGCGTTGAACCGCGGGCTTCGGGGGGCGGCCCGCGCCCGGTGCCGTTCACCCGTTCGGCGTAGCCCCCGTGGTCCCCCGGCCGTACCCGCGTGATCGTCGTAGCAACGACCCTCTCGGGGCGACGACGGCGGAGGTACGGCCATGACCCAGCAGCAGCAGACGCAACCGGCACCTCCGGCCCACGGAGGACTCGCCGAGGGCGGCGCCATCTTCGGAGGCGTCCTGATGCTGATGAACGGCATCCTCGCGATCCTCCAGGGCATCTCCGCGATCGCCGCGGACGACGTGTACGCCCGAATAAATGCCTACGTCTACAAGATCAACCTCACCGGCTGGGGCTGGATCCTGCTGGTGCTCGGTGTCATCGCCGTCATCACCGGCGCGGGCATCCTCAAGGGCCTGGAGTGGGCGCGGATGGTCGGCATCCTGCTGGCCTCGCTGAGCATGATCGCCCAGTTCCTGTTCCTGCCGTACTCCCCGATCTGGTCGCTGATCATGATCGGCATCGACTTCTTCGTGATCTGGGCGCTGGCGACGTACCACCCGGAGCGTCGAACAGCCTGATTCCGCCGCGAAAGCCTCTGGTGCCGGGGGAGTTGAGCCGGTCAGAATCGCGTCGTGGACGAACAGGAAACGACATCGACCGCCCCGGCACCGCAGGTGACCGGACTGCGCCCCGTGGAGACCTCGGCCCGCCTGGCCGGCTGGGCCCTGCTGCTCGCGGGGCTCGGCCATGTCCTGCGCGCCGGGTGGGAGCTGGCGCTCTGGACGGCGGGCGAGCCCGCCTCCGGACCGCCCGACCGGGGCGAGGGAGTGCACCGGCCGCTCAACGGCCTGGAGAGCTCCTACCACTTCGTCACCTCCCTCGCGGCCGCCACCGTGGTGATCTGCGCGTTCCTCTTCATCGGGTGGCTGTGGCGGGTGCGGGACAACTCCGTCGCCCTGACGCGCGAGTCGCCCAAGTACCTCGGTTTCTGGGTGTACTTGGGCTGGGTGCTGCCGGTCTTCAACCTGTGGATCCCGCGCGGCGTCGTCGCCGACGTCTACCGCAAGAGCGCGCCGGGGCGCGATCTGCCCGCCGTGCTCAACGTGTGGTGGGTGCTGTGGCTGATCGGCCTGGCCTGCGGCACCGGCCTGATGTACAGCGACGGCCCCGACCGGCTGATCGAGCGCGCGTACACCGATGTGTGGATGCTGCTCTTCAGCGAGGCGGTGATGGTGGGCGCGGCGGTGGCCGGGTTCTTCATGGTGCGCGCGGTGACGAAGGCACAGCTCGACCGCATCGCCTCGCTCACGGCGGAGCAGCGGATCGAGGGGTAACCCGAAGGCAGTAACCCGCCCTGCGGAGCGAGTGGTTGTGGGCCAGCATGAGGCTGTTGGCCGCATTAGCTCTCTCAGAGGGGGCCTCAATGGCTGTCGAAATCCCCCCGCTCATCAAGCCGTCCCGGCTCAGACACCGGGGCGGTCTGGCGGGCGAGATGATGGCGGAGTTCATCGGGACCTTCGTCCTCATCGCGTTCGGCTGCGGTGTGGTCGCCATGGCGGTCGCGGCGCTGCCCGGCTCCGGCCGGGCAGCCACCACCACGACCATCTTCCTGGCGGCGGGTGACTGGCTGCTGGTCGCCTGGGGCTGGGCCCTGGCGGTGACCTTCGGTGTCTACGTGGCCGGCGGCGTCAGCGGCGCCCACCTCAACCCGGCCGTCACCCTCGCGGTGGCCGTGCGCCGGGGCTTCCCCTGGATCAAGGTGCTGCCGTACTGGTTCGCGCAGGTCGCGGGCGCCTTCGCGGGCGCGGCGCTGGTCTATCTCGTCTACCACAACGCGATCGACACCTTCGACGCCGCAGTGCCGGGCCCCAAGACCAACGGGCACACCCTGGCCTCGTTCTCCATCTTCGCCACCTTCCCGGCGCCCTACTTCCACGGGGGCATCTGGGGTCCGCTGATCGACCAGATCGTCGGCGCGGCCTTCCTGGTCATGTTCGTCGTCGCCATCCTCGACCTGCGCAACCAGGCGGTGAAGGCGAACCTCGCCCCGCTCATCGTGGGCTTCGCGGTCGCCGCGATCGGCATGTCCTTCGGCGCGAACGCCGGGTACGCGATCAACCCGGCCCGCGACTTCGGCCCCCGCCTGTTCACCTGGGCGGCGGGCTGGGAGAGCCTGGCGTTCCCGGGCTCGGTGGCGGGCCAGTTCAGCGGGTACTGGTGGGTGCCGATCGTCGGCCCGCTGATCGGCGGCCTGGTGGGCATCTTCCTCTACGACCTGTTCGTCGGTGACGTGCTCTACCTGCGCCACGAGATGGGCGAACTCCCCGAGCCGGGCCGCAGCCGCCCGACGCGGGTCGACGAGGGCGACGAGTGACCGGACCGCGCGAGGAGATCCGATGGGCCGGTACCGGGCCCGGGCGGTGGCCCGGGCCCGGCTGCGTGTCCGGGTGACGGTGCGGGTGCGGGGATTCCGGCTGCGGGTGCGGATACGGGTCCGGGGGCGCGCGGGGGCGCGGATACGGCTCTGAGGGGGCGCGGCGCGGCGTGGACGGCGGGGACGCGCGTTCGGGCGTTCGTCGTGCCGTGTGATACCCGGCGCGGGTGCGCCACCCGGCGTTCCGGTGGGCGTTGGAGTTCCCGTAGCGGTTCCGCAGGAACGATTTCCCCGTGCGTGCCGCCGTGTTGTCGCACAGCGCGAGGGTTTTGGAGTACTGACGAAGTGTGGGCTTACGCCTCGGGCACCGATCGGGCGTCCACGACGGGCCGTCCGGAACCGGGTGTGCTGATCGGCCGCGCGGCGGAGACGGCCGCACTGCGGGAGGGCCTGGCCCGGGGACGGCTGGTGACGGTGACCGGGCCCGCCGGTGTCGGCAAGAGCAGCGTGGCCACGGCGGTGACGGCCTGCGGGGCCTGGGGTCCGGTGGTCCGCGTCCGCTGCCCCGGCGGCAGCCGTACGGCACCGGGCGCGCTGGCGGCGCGGGTCGCCGAGGCGATGGGCGGCGGCCCCCTGGACGCGCTGGAGACCGGACTCGGCGCGAACGGCCGCCCCACGCTGCTCCTGCTCGACGACGCCGACGCCGTACGCACCGAGTGCGCGGGCCTGGTGCAGCGGCTGCTGATGGAACTCCCCTCCGTACGCGTCCTGGTGACCTCCCGCCAGGCGCTCGGACTCGGCGACGAGCGGGTCGTACGGCTCGACCCGCTGGGCGAGGCGGCCGCCGTGGAGCTGTTCCTCGCGCGGGCCCGGCCCCGGACCGTGGAGGAGTACGGCGTGGTGGCCCGGATCTGCCGGCTGCTGGAGGGCCTGCCACTGGCCGTGGAGCTGGCCGCCGAGCAGCTCGAACAGGGCATGGAAGTAAGGGAGTTGGCGGACCGGCTGGAGCGGGACCAGTGCTGGCTGTCCGCGCCGTCACCCGCGCTGCGCAGGCACCGCTCGCTGCGGTCCGCGATCGGCTCGGCCTATCTGCTGTGCGACCGGGCCGAGCGGGCGGTGTGGAGCCGGGCCGCCGTCTTCGCCGGGCCGTTCACCGAACCGTCCGCCGCGTATCTGTGCTCCGGCGCCGGGGTCGCCCCGCACCAGGTCCCGGCGTGCCTGGCCCGGCTGACCGCCGCCGGGGTGCTGCGGACCCTGGGCGAGCCCGGTGGCGTACGGCCGCCGCGCTACGCCATGACCCGGGCCGCCCGTGACTTCGGTGCCGAACGGCTGCGTGCGGCCGGGGAGTTCAAGGTGGCTGCCACCCGGCATGTGCTGCACCACCGGCGGCTGGCCGAGATCGCCGGGAACCTGTGGAGCGCGGGCGAGCAGCGGCAGGCGGCCCGGCTGGTGCGGGACAACGAGGCCGACCTGTCCGCCCTCGTCGACCACGCGCTCGCGCAGCCCGACCCGCCCGCCGGGCAGGTGGCGGCGGCGCTGGCCGGGGTGGTGGACCTGTGGTTCTGGTGGGTGGTGCACGACCATGCCGAGGAGGGCCGCCGCCATCTGGCCCGGCTGCTGCCCCGTCACCGTGCCGACGACCACCTCGCCGCCCGCGCCCGCTGGCTGGCCGCCTGGCTGAGCGCCCCCGGCGACCCGGCCACCGCGCGCGATCTGCTCGGCCAGGTCTGGCCCGCCGCCGTGCTGGCCGGTGACGACGCGCTGATCGGCCGGGTCAGCCATGTCGAGGGCGTACTGGCGTGGGAGCGCGGCGACACCCGTGCCGCCGCCGACTGTTTCCGTCAGGCGGCCGACACCGTCCCGCCGTACGCCCCCGGCGGCCCCGCCCCGGCCGTCAGCCTCGCCGCCCTGGCCGTGCTCCAGGCCCCGCTGACCCCCGCCTCGGCCGGGCGCGACGCCCGCCGCGCCCTCACCCGGCCCGGGGTCCGCGAGGACGCCTGGGCCACCGCTCTCGCCCGCTATGCCCGCGCCTACGCCGACCACCACCAGGGCCACTCCGGCCGGGCCTGGCACCGGGCGCGCCGCGCGCTGGCCGGTCTGGACCCCCACCCCGCCCCGCTCGACACCGCGCCCGACATGCCCCGAGTCCGGGCTGCCCTGCGCGCGTTGCTGACGGAGATCGAGTCCTCGGCGCCTTCGGGCGTGCGCCCGGCGGTCCCGGGGCCGCGCAAGGGCAGTCCGGTCCTGTGATGCAGGTCACTTAAGAATCTCATAAGACTAAGGGCAACCGTTTACCCACGTAACCGGTCATCTCTGCGAACACACCGATCACTCACGCATCCGAGGTTCGCATGAAGCTCCGCCGTTCCCTGGCTCTGGCCGCAGCCACGGCTGCCATCACCCCCGCTGTGCTGCTGGCGGCCCCGGTCGCATACGCCTCCGACGAGGTGCCGGCGGCCACGTCCTCCGAGTCGACGTCGACGGAGGAGAGCCAGACCACCACCGAGACGACTCCGGGTACGGAGGAGACGACGGCGGGCACGGAGGAGACGACTCCGGGTACCGAGGAGACGGCGAAGGGCACCGAGGAGACCACCTCGGGCACCGAGAAGACGGCTCCCGACACCAAGGCGTCCACCCCGGCCGCGGACGCGTCGAAGTCCACCGACGCGTCGCCGTCCGCGCCGGGGGCCGCCCCCTCGCCGTCCGCGTCGGCCTCCGCGTTCCCGACCGAGTGCGACGAGAACACCCAGCCGAAGTTCGACGACAAGCTGCGCACCAGCCTCTCCGGCCTGCCGTCGAAGATCGTGGCGGGCAGCGGGTTCCACAACTTCAAGCTGAACGTGAACAACACCGGCACCCACGCCTACAAGCGGGTCGACCTCGGTGTGTTCGCCGCGGCCGTGAGCGAGGACGACCTCTCCGACGCCAACCACCTCACCCTCCAGTACAAGGACCCGACCACCGGCGCGTGGACGGACATCTCCCTGGACATGGACAGCGACGACGCGGGCTACCTCGGTTACACCGATGTCCAGGCGAAGGAGTCCTTCTCCATCGACCTGCGCCTGGCCGTCGACGCGAAGGCCCCGGACGGCTTCGGCTTCGCCGTCAGCGTCGGCATGTACGCCGACGACAAGGGCAACTGCGTCCAGTCGAGCGACGACAACTTCTACGAGTTCGACGTCCTCAAGGCCGGTGCCGCCCCCGGCAAGCCGACCGAGGCCAAGCCGCAGGGTGGCCGCAAGCCGCTCCCGGCCAAGCCCGCCGGCAACACCCAGATCTCCCCGCAGGGCCACCTCGCCGAGACCGGCGCCAGCTCGGTCCTGCCGCTCTTCGCGCTGAGCGGTGGCGCCGCCGTCGCGCTGGGCGCGGGCGCGGTCTTCGCCGTCCGCCGTCGCAAGGGCGCCGCTTCCGGCATCGTCGCGTAACCGTCGTTTCCCGACGTCCGGCAGCGCCGTACACGCACACGGGGCCTCGTCCACCCACCGGTGGGCGAGGCCCCGCGCCGTACGACCGGTACTCTTCCCTCCGCCGTCAACCGCGCCACCGTGCCCCTGGTTCCGGCGTTCATCAGACCTGGCCGGACGTGTCGTCAAGCCGTCGGCAGCGTGGTCGTCGTCGTGTGGCTCGGCGTGCCGCCGGGAGAGGATCAGCGTGGGTTCCAGGAGCGAGAGCGAATTCGGTGCGGCGGGAAGCGGGTTGACGAGGGGCGGGCCGGACCCGGCCACCCTCCAGATCCGCCTGGTGGACACCGCGTCCCCGGCTCCGGCGGCCGGGCCGACAGCCGGACCGGCGCCCGAACCGGCGGCCGGACCGGCCAAGAAGTCCGGTGGCAAGGCGGCCGGGCTCCTCAAGTCCAGCGCCGTCATGGCCGCGGGCACCCTGGTCTCCCGGCTGACCGGCTTCCTGCGCACGCTCGTGATGGGCGCGGCCCTCGGCGTCGGCACGCTGAACGACTCCTACCAGGTCGCCAACACCCTGCCGACGATGATCTACGTCCTGGTCGGCGGTGGCGCGCTCAACTCCGTTTTCATCCCGCAGCTCGTGCGGTCGATGAAGGAGGACGACGACGGCGGCGTGGCCTACGCCAACCGTCTGATGACGCTGGTCATCACGCTCCTCGGTTCCGTCACCGCGATCTGTGTGGTGGCCGCGCCCTGGCTCATCCGCCTGATGTCGCCGTCCATGGCGTCCCACCCCGACCAGCTGGCCGTGGCGGTCACCTTCGCGCGCTGGTGCCTGCCCACCATGTTCTTCATGGGCCTGCACGTGGTGATGGGCCAGATCCTCAACGCGCGCGGCCGGTTCGGCGCCATGATGTGGACGCCGGTCCTCAACAACATCCTGATCATCGTGGCGTTCGGCTCGTTCGTCTGGGTGTTCGGCTCGGCCGGGCACTCCGGCATCTCGGCCGCCTCCATCAGCCCCGAGGGCGTACGGCTGCTCGGCATCGGCACCCTGCTCGGCCTCGCCGTCCAGTCGCTCGCGATGATGCCGTACCTGCGCGACTCCGGCTTCCGCATCCGGCTGCGCTTCGACTGGCGCGGCCAGGGTCTCGGCAAGGCGCTGGGCCTGGCCAAGTGGACGTTCCTGTTCGTGCTGGTCAACCAGGCGGGCATGGTGGTCGTCACCCGGCTCGCCACGGCGGCGGGTGCGGCGGCCGAGAAGACGGGCCACCCCGGCACCGGCATCACCGCCTACAACTACGCCCTGCTGCTCTGGCAGATGCCGCAGGCCATCATCACCGTCTCGATCATGACGGCGATCCTGCCGCGCATCTCCCGTGCCGCCCACGAGGAGGACTTCGCGGGCGTCCGCGACGACCTTTCCCAGGGCCTGCGCTCCTCGGCCGTCTTCATCGTCCCGTGCGCCTTCGCCTTCCTCGCCCTCGGCGTCCCGCTGATCCAGCTGCTGTACGCGGGCGCCGGTGAGGAGGGTGCCCGCAACATCGGCTTCGTGCTGATGGCGTTCGCGCTCGGCCTCGTCCCCTACTCCGTGCAGTACGTCGTGCTCCGCGGCTTCTACGCCTTCGAGGACACCCGCACGCCCTTCTACAACACGGTGATCGTCGCCGCGGTCAACGCCGCCGGGTCCGTCGCCTCCTACCTGCTGCTCCCGGCCCGCTGGGCCGTCGCGGGCATGGCCCTGTCGTACGGCCTCGCCTACGCGACCGGCGTCCGCGTCGCCTGGACCCGGCTGCGCAAGCGCCTCGGCGGCGACCTCGACGGCCGCCGCGTCACCCGCACCTACCTCCGCCTGATCGGCGCCTGCCTCCCCGCGACGGTGGCGGCGGGCCTCCTCGTCCGCTGGCTCTCCGGCATCACGACGAACCCCGTTCTCTCCTCCGCGATCGCGCTGGCCGCCGGAGGAACGGTCCTGCTCGTCCTCTTCGCCGTCTTCGCCCGTCTCTTCCGCGTCGAAGAGGTCAACGCCGCTCTCGGCATGCTGAAGGGTCGCCTGGGCCGCTAGGGCCTCTCGTTTGGATCAGGCCGGGCTCGCGGGCCCTGGCACCGCGCCTCGCCGCGTTGTCGTCGGTTGCCATGGCTCCGCCATGACGCCCTCCTCCGCCTTGCGATGCACGGCACCAGACCCCACTCCCTGATCCGGCCTGATCCAAACGAAAGACCCTGAGTCACCAGCCGGTCAGCAGCAGATGGTTGACCAGCAGTGCCGTGACCGCCTGGGCCCCGAGCCACACCCGGGGCCCGGGCAGATACGCGCACGCCGGGAGCAGCCACATCGCGAACGGCAGCCAGATGCGCTCCGTCTCGGCCTTGCTCATGCCCGACACGTCCGCGACGAGCAGGGCGAGCAGGGCCGCCCCGGCCAGGAGCGCGAGCCGGGTGGCCGCCGGGTCGGTGCGGCGGGCCAGGGACGAGCCCGCGCGGCCGAGCCCCGCCGCCGTCGCCGGGCCCGTGATGACCGCCGTACAGGCGAGGTTGGCCCAGATCCAGTAGGCGTAGGGGCGTGTGCCGCCGATGCCCTGGTAGTAGCGGATCACCAACAGGTGATAGCCGGTCCACCAGTTGAAGCCGAGCAGCGTGAACACCACGGGGACGACGGCCAGTCCGGCCACCAGCGTCACGAGGAGCAGCGGACGGGCGCGGACCCCGGCGCGGCCGAGCCACAGCACCGCGAGCGCGACGACGGCCATCAGCGTCAGGCCGTAGGAGAGGTAGACGGTCAGGCCGAGCAGCAGGCCGGAGGCGCCCGCCCACAGCGGTGAGCGTCGGGTGACCGCGAGGGCCAGGAAGGCCAGTCCCCAGGCGGCGGCCGCCGCGAAGTAGGCGTCCGCAGAGGCGCCCAGCCACACCGCGGCGGGCGCGAACACCAGGAAGGGCGCCGCTCGGCGCGCCGTCGGCTCGTCCACCAGGGCCCGCAGCGCGACCAGGACGGCCGCGCTCGCCGACGCGCCCAGCACCGCGCACCAGATCCCCGCCCAGGCCCCTCCGCCGAGACCGATCCGGTCCAGGAGCACGAAGGTGACCGTGGCGGCCGGGGGATGCCCGGCGATGTGGGCGGGCCAGGCACCGGGCGTCCCGCTGACGATGTGCTGGTCGAAGTCGCGCAGGGTGGCCGGGATGTCGTGGAAGCGGCCGATCACCCGCAGATACTCGTTGGGGGCGGTGAGCCGGGTCGCGATCCCGGTGTGCCAGCCGTCGACCAGCGCGAGCGAGAAGATCCACGCCGCCGACACCGCCCAGGATGCCCACGGCAGCACGCGCCAGGACAGCCGGGCCGCGAGCGCGGGGCCGTACGCCACCGCGCCCGCCGCGAGCAGCAGCGCGGCCGGGGTGCCCGGGCCCACGTGCGGGTCCCATGTGGCGAACAGTGGCGGCCAGCGCACGAAGAGGGTGTGCCGGGTGTCCTGGATGTGGCGGCCGACCAGCACGGCGGCCGTCACCAGCAGGACGGCGGCGGTGGCGGCGACGAGGTCGCGGCGGGCCACGGGGGACGCGGGGCGCGCGGAGGCGGGGTGCGGGGAGCGGTCGATCACACCGGCACGCTAGGCCGCCCGCGTGCGCCGGGGCCGCCGTACGGGCCGGATGTCAGCGTTTCGTCATGGGTCGCGCACCCGTTCCGGGGGGTCGTCCGGCCTACGGTCGGATCATGCGCGACCACCCCCGGCTCCCCTCCTCCCCCGCCTTCTGGCGCAGCCCGTTGCGCGGCACCCCGTTCACCGCCGTGCTCGGCCTGGTGCTGCTCGGCGGCATCACCGTCATGTTCGTGACGGGCCTGGTGTCGTACGCGGCCTACAGCCCGGACCTGTCGCCGGTGAACGACACGACCCCGGACAAGGGGCTGCTCGGCTTCTACCTGTTCGACTGGCCGGCCGGTCCGTCCTGGCTCTACCGGCTCACCCAGGGCACGCACGTCACGCTCGGCGTCACCCTCGTCCCGGTGCTCCTCGCCAAGCTGTGGTCGGTGGTGCCGAAGCTGTTCGCGCTGCCCCCGGCCCGCTCCCTCGCGCACGCCCTGGAACGGCTCTCCCTGCTGCTCCTGGTCGGCGGCGGGCTCTTCGAGTTCACCACCGGCGTGCTCAACATCCAGCTGGAGTACGTCTTCCCGGGCTCCTTCTACCCGCTGCACTTCTACGGCGCCTGGGTGTTCATGTCTGCCTTCGTCGTCCACGCGGCGCTGAAGGCACCGGCGGCGGTGCGGGCGGTGCGATCGATGCGGGCGGTGGGGTCGGTGCGTGGGGACTCCGGGGTCGCCGACGAGGCGGGCCTGGCCTCTCCTCGCCCGGCCGAGCCCACCGTCTCGCGCCGGGGCGCGCTGCGGCTGGTCGGCGCGTCCTCGCTGCTGCTGTTCCTGACCACGGTCGGGCAGAGCCTGGGCGGCCCCCTGCGCCGTACCGCGCTGCTCGCGCCGCACGGCGGGGCCGACCCGGGCGGCGGTCCGAACGGCTTCCAAATCAACAAGACGGCCGCCTACGCCGGGATCACCGAGGCCGAGACGAGTGCGGACGCGTGGCGGCTCGTCGTCACCGGACCGGCCGGGACCGTACGGCTCAGCCGCGCCGATCTGCTCCGGCTGCCCCAGCACAGCTCCTCGCTGCCCATCGCCTGCGTCGAGGGCTGGTCCACCGCCGACCAGTGGTGGCGCGGGGTGCGGCTGCGCGACCTCGCCGCGCTCGCCGGGTACGACACGGCGGCGGTGGACCTGCTCGTGGAGTCGCTGCAACGGCACGGCGCCTTCCGCCGCGCGGCGCTGCGCGCCAACCAGGTGTCCGACCCGCGCTCCCTGCTCGCCCTGTCCGTCAACGGCGAGCCGCTGTCCCTCGACCACGGCTTCCCGGCGCGGATCATCGTGCCCGCGCTGCCCGGCGTGCACAACACCAAGTGGGTGGCCCGGCTGACCTTCGGAGACCTGTGATGCCCCGGTTCCGCTTCCCGGTCGGCAGCCCGCTGCAACTGCTGCTGCTCGTCTGCTCGTTCACGCTCGCCGCCTACGCGGGCGTCCGGCTGCTCGCCGGTGACTGGCTCGGCGTGGTCCTGTGGATCGTGGGCGCCGCCCTGCTGCACGACCTGGTGCTGCTGCCGCTGTACTCGGCACTGGACCGGGCGCTGGTGGCCGGGTCCGGCGCCGCCGGGCAGCGCTCCCGGGTGCTGTACGTCCGGGTGCCCGCCCTGCTGTCGGGCTTGCTGCTGCTGGTGTGGGCGCCGCTGATCCTCGGCCTGTCCGCCGACAACTACCGGTCGGCCACCGGGCTCGACCCGGACGGCTTCCTCACCCGCTGGCTGCTGATCACCGCCGCCCTCTTCGGTGGCTCGGCGCTGCTGTGCGTCCTGCGGCTGCGCAGGGCGACGAAACACCGCTCGCCCGCCGCCCACTGAGCCTCCGTCCGCCATCCGGCGCCCCGCGCGAGCCGCAGCAACGCCGGGGCGCCGATCCGCGCCCACGGGAACGGCTCGCCCACCGGTCCCCGTCCCTGAGCCAGGTCCACCACCCGCACCAGGGCGCGCTCGTCGACCTCGGCCGGGCTGGTCTCGGCGATCAACAGGCCCCCGGGACGCAGTAGGTCTCGGACCCGGCGCAGCAGGGCGGGCACGTCACCGCCGATGCCCACGTTGCCGTCCATCAGCAGGACCGTGCCCCAGCCGCCCTCGCCGGGCAGCGGGTCGAACACCGAGCGGCGCAGCGCGCGGCCACCGAGCCGGTGGGTGCGGGCCACGGCGGCCGCGCTCACATCGACGCCGAGTACGCGCTCGCCGCGCGCGGCCAGCTCCGCGACCAGCCGGCCGGGGCCGCAGCCCACGTCGAGGACACCGCCCTCGCAGCGGTCCAGTACGGCCCGGTCCACGGCGTCGGCGCCCGCGCACCAGCGCTCCACCTCCAGCGGCAGCAGCCAGCCGTCGTCGCGCCGCAGGAACAGCGGGCCCCGGCCGGTGCGCAGGGCGGTGGCGTACGGGTCGGAGGCGGCCCAGGCGGGCGGTGCCGTCGTGGCGCTCATGACGCACCGCCGTCCGTACAGTCCGCGAGCCGTGCCGCGAAGGCGCCGTGCGGGACGAGGGCGGCGACCGCGCGGGCGTCGGCGGCGGTGTCCACGTCCCGCAGCCGGGGCAGGTCCCGGACCCGCAGCCCGGCGGCGGTCAGCCGCTCGCGCTGCACGGCCCCGGTCTCGGGCACCGACATCGGCACGCCCCGCAGCAGCGCGGGCTCGGGGCGGGCGAGCCCGAGCGCCCAGAACCCGCCGTCCTCGGCGGGTCCGAACCACGCGTCGCAGTCCGCGAAGTCCACGGTCAGCAGCGCGGGGGTGACCTGCGGGGTGTCCATGCCGATCAGCAGCGCGGGCCCCGCGCAGCGGGCGAAGGCGTCCGCGAGCCGCTCGTCGAGGCCGCCCGCGCACTGCGGCACCACCTCGAACCCGTCCGGCAGCCAGGGTCCGGGCCTGCCGTCCAGCACCAGTAGCCGCCGTTCGGCGGGCGCGGCCGCCACCGCGCGCAGCGTGTCCGCGAGCGCGGCCTCGGCGAGCGCGGCGGCCTGCGTCGGCGGGAACGGCGGGGTGAGCCGCGTCTTGACCCGGCCGGGCCGGGGCTCCTTCGCGATCACGAGCAGCGTGGTCATCGCCGTCCTCCCGCCGCCGGGGTCTCGCGCAGTACGCGGCTCATGTCCCGTACCGCCTGCCAGGTGCCGCGCCAGGTGCCCGTCACCTTGGAGTCGCCGGTGCGCGGCAGATACGGCACGTCGTGCTCGGTGACGCGCCAGCCCGCGTCGGCCGCGCGCACCACCATCTGCAGGGGGTAGCCGCTGCGCCGGTCGGTGAGGCCGAGCCCGAGCAGCGCCTCGCGGCGGGCGGCGCGCACCGGGCCGAGGTCGCGCAGGGCGAGTCCGGTGCGGCGGCGCAGCAGCAGCGAGAGGGCGAGGTTCCCGGCGCGGGCGTGCGCGGGCCACGCGCCCCGCCCCTGCGGGCGCCGCCTGCCGAGTACCAGGTCGGCCCGCCCGGCCCGGATCTCCTCGACGAAGGGCACCAGCAGAGCGGGGTCCAGGGAGGCGTCGCAGTCGCAGAAGCAGACCACGTCGGCGGTGGCCGCGAGCAGCCCTGCATGGCAGGCGGCGCCGAAACCGCGCCGCTCCTCGCGGACGACCGTGGCGCCGAGGGAGCGGGCGATCTCCGCGGAGCCGTCGGTGGAGCCGTTGTCCACGACGAGCGCGCGCCAGCCGGCCGGGACGCGCTCCAGCACCCAGGGCAGCGCCCCGGCCTCGTCGAGGCAGGGCAGCACGACGTCCACGCCGGAACGGGCGGGAGAGGGGGAGTTGGTCACGGCCTTCACCCTACGAACCCGAACCGGGGCGAACCGGACTTCGGCACCTTACGAAACGCGGACGTCGGGGCCGCACCGCGCCCCGCCCGGTGGCGTGGTGCGAGGCTGGAGAACATGCAGCAGCCGTACCCCGCCCACCGCCCAGGACCCGCCTCCGCGCGGCCGCCCGAGGCCACCGGACGGATCCTGGTCGTCGACGACGACCCGACCGTCGCGGAGATCGTCACCGGCTATCTGGTCCGCGCCGGACACCTGGTGGACCGCGCCGCCGACGGCCCCGCCGCCCTCGCCCGCGCCGCCGACCACTGGCCCGACCTCGTGGTCCTCGACCTGATGCTGCCCGGCATGGACGGCCTGGAGGTGTGTGCGCGGCTGCGCGAACGCGGCCCGGTGCCGGTCATCATGCTCACCGCGCGCGGCGACGAGGACGACCGCGTCCTCGGCCTGGAGGTCGGCGCGGACGACTACGTCACCAAGCCGTTCAGCCCCCGCGAACTGGTGCTCCGGGTGGAGTCGGTCCTGCGCCGCACCCGGCCCGCGCCCGCCGCCGTGCCCGCCCCCGCTCCGCTCGCCGCGGCCGGGCTCGCCGTCGACCCGGCCGCCCGCCGTGCCACCAAGAACGGCACGGAACTCGCGCTCACCCTGCGCGAATTCGACCTCCTCGCCTTCCTCCTGCGCCACCCCGGACGCGCCTTCGGCCGCGAGGAGCTGATGCGCGAGGTGTGGGGCTGGGACTTCGGCGACCTGTCGACCGTCACCGTCCACGTCCGGCGGCTGCGGGGCAAGGTCGAGGACGATCCGGCGAACCCGCGGCTCATCCGGACGGTGTGGGGAGTGGGGTACCGGTTCGAGCCGGTCGGGTCCTCCGAGGCGGAGGACGGTTCCGGCGGACCGGCGGGCCGTGCTGCGGCCGATGGGTCCGATGGATACGACAGGGCCGACGAGTCCGACAGGGCCGCCGGGCCCGCCGCCCGCGAGGAGGGCTGACATGCGCGACATGCTCCTCATCGCCCTCTACGCCTTCCTCGCCGCCGCGGCCACCGGCCTGGCCGGGGCGGTCGTGCTGCGGCTGATCCGGCGCCGCTCGCTGACGGCCTCCCTCGCGGTGGTGGCGGGTGTCGGGGTGTTCGCGATGCTGGCGGGCACCATGGCCGTGGCCTGGGCGATGTTCCTCTCCCCGCACGACCTCAGGGTGGTCACCACCGTCGTCGCGATGGCCGCCGCCGTCTCCCTGCTCACCGCGCTGCTGCTCGGCCGCCGGGTGGTGGCGCGCAGCCGGGAACTGACCGACGCCGCCCGGCACTTCGGGGACGGCGGTGCCTTCGCCGCGCCCGCCGCCCCGGCCACCGCCGAACTCGCCGAGCTGAGCCGCGAACTGGCCGCCACCAGCGCCCGGCTCGCCGCCTCCCGCGAACGCGAGCGCGCCCTGGAGGCGTCCCGGCGCGAACTGGTCGCCTGGATCTCGCACGACCTGCGCACCCCGCTCGCCGGACTGCGCGCCATGTCGGAGGCGCTGGAGGACGGCGTGGCCGCCGACCCGGCCCGCTACCTCCGCCAGATGCGCACCGAGGTGGAACGCCTCAACGACATGGTCGGCGACCTCTTCGAGCTGTCCCGCATCCACGCCGGGACGCTCCCCCTCAACCCGGCCCGGGTCTCGCTGTACGACCTGGTCGGCGACGCCCTCGACGGTGTCGGCCCGCTCGCCCGCGAGCACGGGGTGCGGCTGGTGGGCGACGGGGTGCAGCCGGTGCCGGTCGAGGTGGACGGCAAGGAGATGAGCCGCGTCCTGGCCAACCTGCTCGTCAACGCCATCCGCCGCACTCCCGCCGACGGCACGGTGGCCGTCGCCGCCCGCCGGGACCCGGAGGGTGTGGTGCTGACGGTGACCGACGGCTGCGGAGGCATCCCCGAGGCGGATCTGCCGCGCGTCTTCGACACCGGCTGGCGCGGCACGGACGCGCGGACACCGCCGGCCGGCGCGGGGCTGGGGCTCGCCATCGTCCGGGGGATCGTGGAGGCCCACCAGGGCCGCGCGAGCGTCCACAACATCCCCGGCGGCTGCCGCTTCGAGGTGACGCTGCCGGCCCCGGCCCACTGAGGCCGGGGCGGCCTGTGAGGCGTCAGCGCGCGTGCGCGAACTCCGCCATGCCCTCCGCGAACCCGACCTCCGGCTTCCAGCCCAGCTCGGCCCGCAGCCGGGAGGAGTCGGCGGTGACATGGCGTACGTCCCCGAGCCGGTACTCGCCGGTGACCACCGGCTCAGGGCCGCCGTACGCGGCGGCCAGCGCCCGCGCCAGCTCCCCGACCGTACGGGGCTCACCGCTGCCGGTGTTGTACGCGCTCAGCGTGCCCGGCCGCTCCGGCGCCTCCAGCGCGGTCACATTGGCGGCGGCCACGTCCCGCACGTGCACGAAGTCGCGCCGCTGGCCCCCGTCCTCGAAGACCCGCGGCGCCGCACCGCGCTCCAGCGCCGAGCGGAAGAACGCGGCCACCCCGGCGTAGGGGGTGTCGCGGGGCATCCGGGGGCCGTAGACGTTGTGGTAGCGCAGCGAGAAGGCCGTACCGCCCGTGGCGCGGGCCCACGCGGCGGCCAGATGCTCCTGGGCCAGCTTGGTCGCGGCGTACACATTGCGCGGATCGGCCGGGGCGTCCTCGCCGACCAGGCCGGGCACCAGCGCCCGGCCGCAACGCGGGCACGGCGGCTCGAAGCGGCCCGCCGCCAGGTCGGCCTCCGCGCGCGGGCCCGGCCGTACGTCACCGTGGACCGGGCAGGCGTAACGACCCTCGCCGTACACCACCATCGATCCGGCGAGCACCAGCCGCCGCACCCCGGTCCGGGCCATCGCGGCGAGCAGGACGGCGGTGCCGAGGTCGTTGCGGGAGACGTACTCGGCCGCGTCGGACACCCCGTCGCCCAGTCCGACCCGGGCCGCCTGGTGGCAGACCGCGTCCACGCCGGTCAGCGCCCGGGACACCGCGTCCGCGTCGCGGACGTCGGCGCCGGGATCGTCTCGCACGTCGTACACCACCGCTTCGTGCCCGCGCGCCCGCAGCGCTTTCACGACATGGGACCCGATGAATCCGGCACCGCCGGTGACCAGTACACGCATACGGCCACGCTAGGCCCGCGTGCCGCCCGGCTCCCCTCGTGACGTCCGCACGTCACGACTCCGTAAGGACGCGGCTCACCCCGTCCACCGCCACCCCGAGGCGTGCAGCGCCTCCGCCCGGTCGACGGCGATCTCCACGCGGAGCCGCGCCTCCTGCTCGTCGCGGAAGTCGGCGGTGGCGGTGTGCTGGGTGGAGTGCTTGCGGTAGAGGGTGCCGGGCGCGGACTGCATCCAGCCGGGGCTGACCGCCTCGCAGCTCAGCACCAGGGCGCCGTCCTCGAAGGCGGGGAGCGCGGGCCAGCCGCCGAGCAGCCGGACCAGACCGGTGCGGGCGGTCAGGGTGGTGCCCACCACCGGCATCTCGCCCCGCTTGGCACCGTCGAGGAGCGCGCGGGCGGGCAGTGGTCCGGGCGCCGGGTCGTACGGGCCCGGGACCAGGCTGCCGTCGGGCAGCAGATCCAGACAGGGGGCCACGGTCCAGCCGTAGGCGGGGCGGTCGATCAGGACCTCGATGTCCCGGGCGAGGGTGTCGGGGTCGGGCAGCAGGTCGTCGGCGTCGACGCAGCGCAGGAGGGTGCCGGTGGCGCGGGCCAGGCCCAGGGTGCGGGCGCGGGCGGCGCCGCCCTGGCGGCCGGTGTCCTTGGAGATCCAGGGCGCGTCCGGCACGGCGGTCAGCGGGTTGCCGGTGCGGCCGTCCTCCTGGAGCACCCACTCCAGCAGCCAGCCCTCGGGCAGCCGCTGCCCGGCCAGACAGTCGTGCAGCTCGCGCAGATAGGCGTGCCCGCCGTCGTGGACGGGCGTCAGAACGGTGAGCGTCGGCATGGAACGGCGCTTCCCTTCGGCGGGCTCGGTGGCTCGATGGCCCTGTGGGCCTACGGCTCTACGGACGACGTCGGCGGAACCGCAGCGGTTCCGCCGACCTCATCGTGCCCTCTGCGCCCTGCCCTCGGAGGCGCTGCCCTGCCCTCGGAAGCGGCGGTCAGCCGCGCGGGGATGTTTCACGTGAAACGGGCAAGGTTTCACGTGAAACACCGAACGGGACATCTCCGGCCAGCGTGATCCGGTGCATGACCCGGTGCTGGTCGCCGTAGTCGCGGTTGGCGTAGTGCGCCGTGCTGCGGTTGTCCCACAGCGCCACGTCGCCCGGCTGCCAGCGGTGCCGCACGATGTGCTCGGGCTTGGTGAGGTGGGCGTAGAGGATGTCGAGCAGGCCCCGGCTCTCGTACTCGGAGACCCCGGCGATGTGCGAGGTGAAGCCCGGGTTCACGAACAGGCCCTTGCGGCCGCTCTCCGGGTGGACCCGGACCACCGGATGCTCCACGGGCACGAGTTCGGTGACGACCTCGCCGTCCCAGAGGTTGCCCTTGCCCTGCCGACGCTGGGCCAGGTAGTAGCCGAAGGCGCGGTTGCCGTCGTGGACGGCGGTGAGGGTGTCGAGGTGGGCCCGCAGGCCCGGCGACAGCGACTCGTAGGCGAGCTGGCTGTCCGCCCAGGTGGTGTCGCCGCCGTGCGGCGGCAGGACGACCGCGCGCAGGATGGAGATCGCGGGCGGGCGCCGTACGAAGGTGACGTCGGTGTGCCACACGTCGGAGAAGCCGTTGTCCTGGCTGTCCAGGGCGTACACCTCCGGCGCCACATCGCCGGAGTCGTGCACCGGGTGCCCGGCGGTGACCTCGCCGAGGCGCCTTCCGAACTCGATCTGCTGGGCGTCGTCGAGGTTCTGGCCGCTGACGAAGAGCACCTTGTGCTCGACCAGGGCCGCGCGGATCGCGGTCACCTCGTCGTCGGTCAGCCGGGCCAGGTCGATGCCGTCGATCTCGGCGCCGAAGCTCGGCCCGAGCTTGGTCAGCGGGAGTTGGACGGCGGTGGCGGGAGAATGGTCGCTGGTGATGCTCAACGGGACTTCCTTTCCTGGGGTTTCGGAGGGTGGCTGTGATGGGTGGTGCGACTGTTTCCGTACGGTCGGGATCAGGCGGCGGCGGACTTCACCGCGTGCGAGACCCGCGCGCGCAGCTCGGCGAACTCCCGTGACTCGCGCAGCGCGTCGGCGGCCACCCCCTCGCGCGGGAGCGGCACCGGCAGATCCAGGGCGACGGTTCCGGGGCTCTTGGACAGCACGACGATGCGGGAGCCGAGGAACACCGCCTCGTCGGCGGAGTGGGTCACGAACACGGTGGTCCGCCCGGTCCGGGAGGTCACCTCGCGCACGTCCTCCTGGAGCCGTTCCCGGGTCAGCGCGTCCAGCGCCGCGAATGGCTCGTCCAGCAGGAACAGCGGGTGCTCGGCCGCGAGCGCGCGGGCGATGGCCACGCGCTGGCGCTGACCGCCCGAGATCTCCCACACCCGCCGCCGCTCGGTGCCGCCGAGCCCGACCCGCTCCAGCAGCTCCGCGCGCCGCTCGGCCCGGCGCTCGCGCTCGACGCCCGCGTAGCGCAGGGCCAGATCGACGTTCCCGCCGACGGTGCGCCAGGGGAACAGCCGGGGCGTCTGGAACACCACCCCCGCCGCGTGACCGGGCCGGGGCTCGGCGCCCGCCACCCGCACCGCGCCGCTGGTGGGCCGCTCGAACCCGGCGATCAGCCGCAGCAGCGTGCTCTTGCCGCAGCCGGAGGCACCGACCAGGACCAGGAACTCCCCGGCGGGCACGGTGAGATCGACGGGCCCGACGGCGGTGAAGGCGTCGCGCCCCTGGCCGTAGCGATGAGTGACCCGGTCGAGCCGTACGGCCTCGGCGCCCTCCGTCCGTACGCCCTTCTTGGACTCTTCAAACAGCTCACTCGAGGCCATCGGGCAGTCCCTTCAGATAGAAGGCCGAGCGAACGGCCCGCTCGGTGGGGGCGTCGTCGATCTGCTTCTGACCGGCCAGGAAACGGCCGGTGTCGACGACGTAGTCGAGCAGCTTGCCGGGATGGCCATCGGTGCCGAGCCAGTCGGCGGACGCGACCTGCTCCGGGGTGAGAAAGACACCCTGGGAGAGCTGCGCCCTGGCGTCGGCGGTGCTGATACCCAGCTCGGTGGCGACGTCCCTGACCGAGCCGTCCGGGTCGGACCTGAGCAGCCGCAGGGCCTCGGCCTCTGCCTTGCGCCAGGCGTCGACCACCTTCGGGTCCCTGGCGATCAGGTCGTCCGACACCACGGCGAGGTCGAGCGTGGGCTTGCCCCCGGCGCCGATCTCCTTGCTGCTGGTGAGCTGGGTGCCGGTCTTGCGCAGCTCGTCCAGCGTCGGCAGCCAGACGTACGCCGCGTCGATGTCCCCGCGCTGCCAGGCGGCGAGGATCGCCTGCGGCTGGAGGTCGACCAGCTTCACGTCGGACGCCTTGAGCCCGGCCTTGTCCAGCGCCGCGAGCAGGCTGTAGTGCGAGGTGGACGCGAACGGCGTCGCCACGGTCCGCCCCTTGAGCCCGGCCACGTCCTTGATGCCGAGCTTCCTGCGCGCGACCAGCGCTTCGTTCTCCCCGGCCACGTCGAGCACGAACGCGACCTTGTAGGGGATCGGCGAACTCCCCGATATCCCACGCGCGAAGGGGCTGGAGCCGAGCGCCGCGATGTCCAGCGACTTGCCGAGGAACGCCTGGTTGACGCTCGCGCCCGAGTCGAACTTGACCCAGCTGACCGAGTAGCCGGGCAGCGCCTTCTCCAGCAGCTTTCTGTGCTTGACCAGCAGATCGCCGCTGGGGAAGGCGAAGTAGCCGATGCGCAGCCGCTTGCCGCCGCCCTCGCCGTCACTGGCCGAGGAGCACCCGGTGACGGCGAGGGCGGCGGTGCCGAGCGCACCGGCGAGGAGCAGCCGGCGGGAGGGGCGGGAGAGGGAGGAGGACATGGCGCGACCGTTTCTCTGACGGGGAGGGACAGCGGATCGAAGGAGAGGGAAAGGGGAGTTCAGTCCCGCCCGCGCCACGGCACGACGGCGCGTTCCAGCCGCAGCAGCAGGGTGTCGATGACCAGCCCGGACACCCCGATGGTGATGATGCCGACGAGCACCACGGGGGTGTTGTTGTAGTTGGCGGCGTCCTTGACCATGCCGCCGATGCCGGGCAGCCCGTTCACCAACTCGGCCGCCACCAGGGAGGAGTAGGCCACGCCGACGGCCAGCCGGACGCCGGTGAAGGTCTCCGGCAGCGCGGACGGCACGATCACGTCCTTCACCACGTCCCACCGCGAGGCCCCGAGCGCGCGGGCCGCTTCCACGAGCGCGCGCGGTACGGCCGCGACGGCCGCCGTGGTCGACACCGCCACCGGCGGGAACGCGGCCACCGCGAGCAGCGTGATCTTCGGCTCCTCGTCGATGCCCAGCCAGATGATGAGCAGCGAGAAGTACGCCAGCGGCGGCAGCGTGCGCAGGAAGGTGATCCAGGGCTCGAACAGCGCGCGCAGCGGGCCCACCGTCCCCATCAGCAGCCCGAACACCACCCCGGCGACGATGCCGAGCCCGGCGCCGAACGCGATGCGCCGCAGGCTGATGCCCAGGTGCTCGACGAGCGTCGTGCCGTTGTAGCCGCGCGTCCCGTCGTACGTGGTGGACACGTCGACGAACGCCTTCCACACCTTGGCGGGCGGCGGCACCAGAGTCTCGCTCCAGGTCCCGGCGGCCGCCACCGCCTGCCACAGCGCAAGGAAGAGCAACAGCGACCCGACCGGCAGCGCGAGCCGCCGCACCCGGGACCACACAGCACGCGCACGCCCGCCGTCGGGTACGCCGACGGGCACGGCTTCGGACAGGGAACGTGTCGTGGACACAGGAAACCTCCCCACGGCACCGGACACCGGCGCTGGAGATCAAAAGGGGGCCGAACCGGCCGCGACCCCTTACGGGTACGGCAGGCTCAAGAGCAAACGAGAGAAGAACGCAACGCCGACCGCGCGGGAATCAGCAACATCCGCGCCGGCGGGACAAGTTCAGCGACAACACGCGGCCGGGCGTCGGCACAGGTCGATGACCAGGCGTCGCACCAACGGCTCGTGATTCATGGCGCCCATTTGTACAGCAGCCGCCCCCACCCATCAACAGCCCGCCCACTCCGTGGACAGCCCGTCCCCTGTCGGAGCAGCGCGCTCGCCTTCGTCCACCGGAGCGCGCCGCGCGACCACGACACTCGCGTCCCGCTCCTCGCACTCCACCACCCGGGCGTCCAGCCCCGCGGCGGCGAACACGCCACGCGTGAGCGGAGCCTGCCGCTCACTGGTCTCCACGAGCAGGTGACCGCCGGGCGCCAGCCAGTCCAACGCCCCGTCCGCGACGCGCCGTTGAGCGGCCAGCCCGTCCGGACCGCCATCGAGACTCAGGACCGGCTCATGGTCACGGGCCTCGGCGGGCAGGGTGGCGATGGCATCGCAGGGAACGTACGGAGCGTTGGCCACCAGCAGCTCGACCCGGCCACGCAACACGGCCGGCAGGGCGTCGTAGAGGTCGCCCTCGTGGACGGACGCCCGGTCCGCGAACAGCGCGAGATTGCGGCGCGCGTACGCCGTCTGCACCGGGTCGATGTCGGCGGCGTGCAGCTCGGCGCGCGGCAGCCGTACCGCCAGCGCGGTGGCCAGTGGCCCGGCCCCGCAGCACAGGTCCACGACCACGGCCGCGTCCCGCCCGACCCGCAGCGCCTGCTCCAGCAGGAACTCGGTACGCCGCCGGGGCACGAACACCCCCGGCCCCACCGCGATCCGCAGCCCCCCGAACGCGGCCCAGCCGACGACGTGTTCCAGGGGTTCACCGGTGCGGCGCCGCTCGACCATGCGGTCGACGAGTCCGCCGGACGCACCGGGCCCTGCCGCATCGAGGATCATCGCGGCCTCCTCCTCCGCGAACACACACCCGGCGGCGCGCAGCCGCGAGGCGACGGAGGAGAGGGAAGGAGCGGAACCGAGAGAAAAGGAAGAAGTATCAGCAGCCGTACGAGCGGCATCCAGCAGCGTGTCGTCCACGACGAGCCCTCCAGAAGGGAATCCCGACCATTACCGCGTTGATGGGACTCACCTCCTCGGGCCGTCGCCGGCGGAGTGCCGACGAATACGCGCGCCAACTATAACGACGCCCTCTGCCCGGGGCACCCGATTACCGAGCCCGCCGGACGCCCCTCTGACCGTCCCTCATATCCGCTCACTCTTGTCACAGGCATGCCATACGCTGCCCTCCACGCCACCATCCACGCACCCACACCCGGTGCGAGGGGGGACAGGTGGTGTTTCGTCTTCGTCCGGGGAGCACCGGACATTCCCATGGGGGTTCACATCACTGTGCGCAGGCGCAGCATCTCGATCGCGACGGCGCTCGCGGTAGTTCTCGGTTCCGCGGCCCTGACGGCGGGCGCGGCCGGTACCGCGGCGGCGGACTCCGCCAAGGTCCTGCCGGTGACGTCGGTCGGCGACATGATCGTCGACGGCGCTCACCAGCGCGTGTACGTCACCGACCCGAGCAACGGCAGGATCGTCGTCACCGACTACTCCGGCACCGTGAAGGCCACGCTGGCCGGCCTCTCCGGTGTGACCGGCCTCGCGCTTTCCGCCGACTCCGGCCAGGTGTACGCGGCCGTGAAGAACAGCGACCGGATCATCGCGGTCGACACGGGCACGTACGCCCAGACCGCGAGCTACCCGGTCGGCGCCGCCCCGAGCGACCTGGAGGTCGTGGACGGCCGCATCTGGTTCAGCCAGAACGCCGACTTCGGCTCGCTGGACGTCTCCGGCGCCGAACCCGTCGTCCGCCTCTCCCAGCGCGGCGACGTCGGCTTTTCCGACGGCTACGGCATGTTCCTCGCCGCCGACCCGGCCGTCCCCGGCGTCCTGGTCGTGGGCAACGGCACCAACCTCGCCGTGTACGACGTCACCGCCGACGGCGCCACGCTCCGGGCCAAGGGCCGGATGGAATCCGGCGTGAAGCAGCTGGACCTGACACCGGACGGCCGCCAGGTCCTGACCTCCTGGGGCGCCGGCGACGGTTACTCCATCGGCGCCTACTCCACCACCGACCTCACCCAGGAGACGGGCTACCCCGACGACGCGTACCCGAACGCCGTACGGGTCGCTCCCGACGGCACCGTCGCCGCGGGCAGCTTCTCCTGGTACGAGCCCGACGTCCACATCCACCGCCCCGGCGACCCGGTGCCGGTACGGACCTACGACTTCCCCAACACCGGCAACAGCAGCGGCGCCGACACTCTCGTGGCCGGCGCGCTCGCGTGGGCGCCGGACTCGAGCCGGGTCTTCGCCGTCTCCGAGAACACCTACGGCAGCCTGACCCTGCGCACCCTGACCGACCCGGTCAAGGAGTTGCCCACGCTCACGGTGGCCGCCCCCGCGAAGGCGAACCGCGCGAAGAAGCTCACCGTCACCGGCAGGCTGGCCTCGAAGACGCTCCCGGCCGCGGGCACCGCCCTGACGGTGACCCGTACGGACGTCGAGTCGCCCAAGGGCAGGACGCTGGCCGCCGCCAGGACGAAGGCGGACGGCACCTTCTCCTTCACCGACACCCCGCCCGCCGGCGGCAAGGTCACCTACAAGGTCTCCTACGCGGGCGACACCGCCCACGCCTCCGCCGCCGCCTCCGACGCGGTCACGGTCTCCCGCCAGGCGACCTCACTGAGCCTCGGCAACAACGGCAAGCTGTACGCGTACGGCAAGGACGTCGTCTTCACCGCCCACCTCGGCACGACGTACAAGAACCGCACCGTCTCCCTCTACGCCGACCCCTTCGGCTCCGACAAGCCCAGGAAGCTCCTCAGGACCGCCAAGGTCAACTCCAAGGGCAACGTCTCCGCGACGGTCGACATGACCCGCGACACCACCGTCACCGCCGTCTTCTCCGGCGACGCCCGCTACGCCGACAGGACCGTCAAGTCCGTCGCGTACGCCAGGGCCAGGATCTCCACCGCCGTCTCCCACCACTACAAGACCGGCCGGATCGGCTCCCAGACCTACTACTACTTCCACAAGAACACCGACCCGGTCTTCACCACGACCATGAACTACTACAAGGGCCGCAGCCAGCGCCTCGAGCTCGCGGTCTACTACCAGGGCACCTGGCACCAGACCGCCGCCGAGTACTTCGCCCTCGCCCCCAACGGCACCTCCGCCGTCCGCCTGGAGGCCCCCGGCGAATCCGGCATCCGCGCCCGCATCCGCTCGTCGTACGTCAACGGCACGTCCGGCGACAACGTCAACTCGACGACATACGGGGCGTGGACGTACTTCACGTTCACCAAGTGACCTGATCCGGAACGGGTACGGCCTCGCACACGGCGGGGCTGTACCCGTTCCGGCGTGCGACTACCAGGCCAGCGCGTCCGCCGCGTTGTCCTGCCAGTACGTCACGGTGGCCGCGCTGTTGAAGAAGGCGCCGCCGTTCGGGAGGTTCAGGGTCTTCTCCTTGCCGGTGCCGCCGGCGTTCCTGTCGGTGAAGTACACGCCCAGGGTCTTCTCGGTGCCGCCGCCCTCGCCGTCGGGGGAGTACGTCAGGATGCCGGCGTACGCGGACTGGCCGGGCTTGAGCGTCACCACGGCCTGCGGCTTGGTCTCCTCGGCCCACGCCAGCGGGGCCTGCGCGTCGGCCCCGGCCCGCAGGAAGGGCGCGTAGTGGGCGTTGCAGGTCTCGGTGCCGGTGTTGGTGGCCTTGAGCAGCAGGTGGTTGATCGGGCGGGAGACCTCGGTGACGGTCAACTTGGTGTTCGCCGTGGTGCACGTGACCGTGGACGCCTTGGCGGTGGCGGAGGCGGTCGCCCCGGCGGCCTGGACGCCGACGAGTGCGAGCGCGGCGGCGACGACCATGGAGGAAGCGACGCGGGAAGCGGGACGAGTGGCGATACGCATGAGTCGACTGCTCTCTCTGTGCATGGAGTGTGGGTCCGAGCGCGCCCGGAGCGCGGCCCGTGAAGCGGAAACCGAGCGGGGGCCGTCACCGTGTCCGGCGGGGCTCCGTGCTTGGATGGCTCAAGCCTGTGCCACCCGCCGTCCCACCCGCCATTCCATCGGGAGTTTCGGGACGCTGGGATGCTCGCACCGGCTCTGACCTGGGGAAACGTGACCTCCCTGGGATGCCGAACGGAATGGGGAACCGGTGGGGGCGGCTGACGAGAACGACGGTTTCGCCGCGCTGTTACGCGAGTTGAAGCAGCGCTCCGGGCTGAGCTACGAAGCTCTGGCGAAACGTGCGCACATGAGCACCTCGACGCTGCACCGGTACTGCAAGGGGGAGGGCGTACCGGCCGACTACGCGGTCCTCTCCCGCTTCGCCCGCCTGTGCGGGGCGACCCCCGAGGAACTGGTCGAGCTGCACCGGCGCTGGGTCCTCGCCGACGCGGCACGGGAACGCGGCCGCCGGGCCGCGACGGACCCGGCACCGGACTCCGCGGACGGGACGGCGACGCCGGCGCCGCGGCCACGCGCGGGAGAGCCAGAGCTCGTGCTCGAGCCAGAGCCAGAGCCCGAGCCGGAGACCGCGCCCGCGCCCAGCTCGGCGGACGAGCCCGTGGTCACCCCCACCCCCACCCCCCGCCCGCTCCTCCGAACCGCCCGCAAACGATGGATCCCGATCGCCGCGGCCGTGGCCGCCGTCGTCGCCGTGTCCACCGCGCTCGTGCTCGACCCGAAGGACTGGGGGTCGCAACCGACGGCGGAAACCCGTCCGACCGGCACCGGCACCGGCACCTCCTCCGCCCGCCCGGGCCCCACCGCCCCCACACCACACCCATCGAGGTCGGCGTCGGCGTCGCCGTCGCCGTCCGAACGGCCGAGCAGCTCCCCGTCCCCGGCCTCCAGCACACCCCCCGCCAAGGCACCGGCACCCGGCACGGGCCCGACCCGCACCACCCCCGACGTCCCCCTCACGGTGAGCACCCGCACCTACGGCTGGGACGACCCGCAGTGCGAGGCGAAGTACCTGATCAACCGGCCTCCCGCCCAAGTGGCGCCCCCGGTGATGGGACAGGACGTGCCGGGCTGGGTGACGGCGCACGGCGCCGTGGCCGCCGACGAGCAGCGGGTCGCGCTGACCGTCCAGGGCACCGGTGACGAAACCGTCGTCATCGAGTCCCTGCATGTCGTCGTGGTCGACTCGAGCGCACCGCCCGCCTGGAACGCGTACCTGGGCTCCACGGGCTGCGGCGGGGGCGTGGAGACGAGGTCCTTCGACACGGACCTCGACGCCGTCCACCCCGTCATCGTCCCGAAGGCAGGCCAGCGCGGCTTCCCCTACAAGGTCAGCCGGTCCGACCCCGAGGTCCTCTACATCACCGCCCACGCCGACACCCACGACGTCAGGTGGTACGTGGACCTCCAGTGGAACAGCGGCGGCCGCCAGGGCACCATCCGCATCAGCGACCACGGCATCCCCTTCCGCACCAGCGGCAGCCGGGGCCGCCCGGTCTACGAGTACCTGGTCGGCGGC
The DNA here is from genome assembly GCF_040638245.1 of Streptomyces sp. NPDC026659. NCBI lineage: Bacteria > Bacillati > Actinomycetota > Actinomycetes > Kitasatosporales > Streptomycetaceae > Streptomyces > Streptomyces sp. NPDC026659. The sequence continues at coordinate 400,962 of NZ_JBEZXY010000003.1, forward strand.
ACCCACTGGTACAAGAACGCCGAGAACTGACCCCACGACGACAGACGGCGAGGGCCCGGGTCGACGACCCGGGCCCTCGCCGTGTACCACCGCGCTCGTCAGCCGACCGGCACGGTCACGGTGCCGGTCTCGCCGTACGGCGAGTAGTTCCCGGCCGCGTCGTAGGAACGGGCCCGGTACTCGTAGGTGCGCCCGTCGGACGGCAGCGCGTCGCAGACGGTGGCCGTGGCGGTGTAGAAGCGCGGGTCGAAGCCCTGGTGCAGGACGACCGACCAGGTGCCCGCCGGCGCCTCGCGGCGCTCGATCTCGAAGCCGTTGAAGTCGCGGATCGGGGCCGGTGTGCTGTCCGACGCGGTCGCCCGGACGCCGCCCGCGCAGATACCGAGGGTCAGTTCGGGGGCGCGGTAGGGGGCGATGCCGTCGGGGATGCCGAGCCAGAGCTCATTGGCGGCGGTGGCGTCGAGCCCTCGCGCACCGTAGGTGGTGGTGCCGCCGTCATTGGTGACGAGGACGCGGTAGTGACGCCACTCGCCGTCGGGGGTGACGGGGTTGGTGGTCCAGGTGTGGCCCTTGGTGGTGCCGAGCTGGACCCAGACGTTGTAGCCGTTCACCACGTCGTAGCTCAGGACCGTGTAGTGGTCGAACTGCGACTCGGTGTTCTGCGGCCAGTTCAGCGTGACCTTGCCGGTCGCCTTGTCGTACGCGCCGGTCAGGGACGTGACGACCGGCAGCGGCCGGACGATGGTGTCCGCGCTGCCCGCCGACGTGTTGGCCGCCTTGTCCGTGGCGCGGACCTCGTAGTAGTACGGCGTGCGGTCGTCCGGGTTCACGAGGGGATCGGTGTAACTGCGGGCGGTGGTCGTGGCGACCTTCGTCCAGGTGCCGGAGTTCTCGGTACGCCGGTAGAGGGAGTAACTCGCCAGATCCATCTCCTTGTTGGCGGACCAGGAGACGGTCGTCCTGCGGGTGGTGGTGTTGTAGGCGGTCTTGACGCCGGTGGGCGCGAGCGGCTTCGTCCGGTCGTACGTGGCCGAAGTGCGGGGCGCGTACGTGTACTTGACCTTCGCGGCGCCGCCCCAGTTCACGTAGTCGACGCGGAGGGTGTGCCTGCCCGAGGGGACGGTGAGGTTGACGCTCCTGGCGCGGGCAGTGTTGCCCGTGCCCGTCCACAGGTCGATCTTGCGGACGTTGTCGAGGTAGACGCGGACACCGTCGGTGGCGGAGGCGGCGAACGTGAACGGGCCGCCGGAGCCGAAGTCGCGGGTCACCGACCAGCGGACACCGAAGTTGTCCGCCGGCATGCCGGAGAAGGGCCTGCCCGACCAGTTCTGGTCGATGGCCCCGTCGCAGTCGGTCCGCACCGGCGAGCCCGAGAACGAGGTGTTCTTGAAGAACGTCCGCTGGTAGACGTTGGCGGAACAGGTGACACCGGCTGCTGCCGCCTGCGGGGCGGCCGCGAGCAGGGTGCCGAGGACGACGGCGGACATGGCACCACCGGTCACGGCGGCGACGAGATTCTTCTGGCGCACGGGGACCTTTCACGCTGTGCGGGCAGGCGTACGGCGTGGAGACCCACCAGGCGGGAGGAAGGTTGCACGCGGCGCCCCCGGCTACCATCGCCGGGTGTTGAGTGAAGGCGGCCCCACGAGGAGGGTCCTGATCACCGGCGGGGCCGGTTTCATCGGTTCGCACCTGGTGCGGGCGGTTCTCGCGCCGGACCGGCCGCTGGGTGCCGTGCGGGTGACCGTGCTGGACAGCCTGACCTACGCCGGGAACCGGGAGAACCTGGACGCCGTGCGGCATCATCCGGGGTTCCGTTTCGTGCGGGGGGACATCACCGACGCGGTGGTGGTCGACCGGCTGATGGCCGAGCACGACGCCGTGGTCCACCTGGCGGCCGAGTCCCATGTGGACCGCTCCATCGCCGCCGCCCACGCCTTCGTCCACACCAATGTGCTGGGCACGCAGACCCTGCTGGACGCCGCGCTGCGGCACGGCACGGAGCCGTTCGTGCACGTGTCGACGGACGAGGTGTACGGCTCCGTGCCGTCCGGCAGCGCGACCGAGCAGCACCCGCTGGCGCCCAGCTCGGCCTACTCCGCGTCCAAGGCGTCCAGCGACCTGCTGGCCCTCGCCTGCCACCGCACCCACGGCCTCGACGTGCGCGTCACCCGCTGCTCCAACAACTACGGCCCCCGCCAGTACCCGGAAAAGCTGATCCCCCGCTTCGTCACCCGGTTGCTGCGCGGCGAGAACGTCCCGCTGTACGGCGACGGCGAGAACGTACGGGACTGGCTCCACGTCGACGACCACTGCCGAGCTCTGATCGCGGTGCTCACCCGGGGCCGGCCGGGCGAGGTCTACAACATCGGGGGCGGTACGGAACTGACCAACAAGGAACTGACCGGCGCCCTGCTCACCGCCTGCGACGCCGGATGGGACCGGGTCGACCGGGTCGCCGACCGCAAGGGCCACGACCTCCGCTACTCCGTGGACTGGTCGAAGATCCACCGCGAACTCGGCTACGAACCACGGCGCGACTTCGACTCCGGCCTCGCCGAGACCATCGCCTGGTACCGCGAGCGCCACGCCCCCTGAACGGGAACGACCGCACCATGTGGCATGGGCGTGTGTTCACTCTGCACGCCCATGCCATTCTCATCGCCCCGAGCGGGCAGGCGTCCGGTCAGACTGCGTCGAGGGCTTCGGCGATCTTGCGGGTCATCTCGGCCATGACGGGGCCGGCCTTGCTCTGGTGGGCCTGGGCGGCTTCGACCGCGACGAGGACGGTGCGGCGGAAGTTGTCGGCCTCGGCGGGGTCCTGCTTGGTCAGCAGGCCCATGGCCGCGGTCAGGGCCGGCAGGACGCGGTCGGCGATCTCGGCCGCGGACCTGCCCGCGAGGTCCTTGCCTTCGGGGTGTTCGGCGAGCACGTGGCCGACCAGGCCGGTCGCCGAGGCCAGGGCCAGGGAACCGTTCTTGGCGATCTTGTGGGGTTTGTCGGTGGCGCCTACGGAGGCAAGCAGCGTGACGGCGCCGTAGGCGGCGATCCGCAGGGTGGTCTCGTCCTGCTCGGTGAGGGTGATGGACACGGCGCGCTCCTTGGAACGATGGGCAGGGTCGATGGGCGTGGGCGGGGCACCCGCCCAGGGGATCTCCGCCCGCGGCGGGTCAGGCGTCGTCAGTCGTCGATCGCCTGGTAGAGCGTGGTCCAGAAGTCGTGCATGAGCCGCACCGGATCCGGGACGGACGCCCCGACCTGGGTGAGCAGGATGCCGATGAGCCCGTTGACCGGGTCGGCGTACGTCGACGTACCGCTTCCGCCGTCCCATCCGAACTGGCCGATCGGTGCGTAGTCGCCGCGATAGGTACGCACCGCCATCCCGAAGCCCCAGCCGCCGTGCTGGCCCTGGCCGTGGGAGATGTGGACGTTGTTGACGGCCAACTCATGGCGGGCGGCCTGCTGTTCGGGCGTGAGGCGGTTGGTGGTCATCAGCTCGACGGCAGCCCGGGACAGGATCCGCTCACCACCGTGCGAGCCGCCGTTCAGCAGCATCCGGAAGTAGGCGTGGTAGTCGTCGGCGGTGGAATTCAGTCCGCCACCGCCACCCTGGAACGCCGGAGGCGCGCTGTGCCGTCCCCCCTCGGCCGCGTCCCACACCACGAACTCGCCGGTCTGCGGGTCGGGCGCGTACAGAGGCGGCAGCCGGTCCATCTGGCCGGCGGGCACATGGAAACCCGTGTCCTTCATGCCGAGCGGTCCGAAGACGCGCTCCCGCAGGAACGTCTCGTACGACTGGCCCGTGACCCGGGCGACGAGCACGCCGAGCAGATCGCTCGCGATGTGGTACTGCCAGCGCTCGCCGGGCTGGTGCATCAGCGGAAGCTCTCCGAGACGGCGGATCCACTCGTCCGGCTCAGGCATCGGCTCCGGCAGATTGGGGGTGAGCCCCCGCTCGAAGACCGTGTTCATGACCGGGGTGCCCAGCGACGTCATATCCATGCCGAGCCCGAACGTGGAGGTCAGCACGTCCCGCACGGTGACCGGCCGCCGCGCCGGCACGGTCTCGTCCAGCGGGCCGTCGAGCCGCTTGAGCACCTGACGGTCGGCGAGTTCCGGCAGCCATTCCTGCACCGGGTCGTCGAGACGCAGTCTGCACTCGTCGAGCAGGACCATCGCCGCCGAGACCGAGACCGGTTTGGACGTCGAGGCCATCCGGAAGATCGTGTCCCGGCGCATCGGCGCGCCACCGTCATGGCGCATCGTCCCGAGCTCCTCGACATGCGTCTCGTCGCCCCGGCTGAACAGCGCGACGGCCCCGGGAATCCGTCCGGAATCGACATGTCGGGCCAGCACGTCGCGCACTCGCTGCAGCCCTGTCTTGGAGAAGCCTCGGTGCTGGTCGGTGAGACCGATGGACATGGTTGTGTGCTCCTTTGACTCAACGGACGGATGGTGGACGCGGTGCTGTTCGCGTCCGGCCTGGAAGTGAGAGTGATGTGTCAGCAGCCGAGCCGGTCGGCGATCACAGCCAGCACCTGCTTCAGATCGCGTGACATGCGGACCTGCAGGCCGATCTCGGCGATCCCGGCCGCGAACCCGGGATGGTCGGGGAGAACCCGGTGGACGCGATGGGTCACGCGGGTGCCGTCGGAACAGGCCGTGACGGTGTGCACCCCGGCGTACCAGCTCCGCACCGCCAGCCTGGACCGGGCCCGGTCCACCTGGATCTCCACCGGCTCCACCGGCCCCGCGAACTCGGCGCGATACGTGTCGGCGCCGGAGTCGGACACGACGGTCATCGCCCCCTGTCGAGCGGCCGAAGCCCTGGCCAGCACCAGCAGGTTGTCGTCGCCGACCCGCCCCTCGGTGACGGCGAGCAGGAGCGCGGCGACCACGGCGACGGGCGCGGCGAGCGTCCCTTGCACCTCCCATGGGGCGGGGAGCGCGTCCAGTTCGGCGAGCAGGGAAGGCGTGGTGTGCATGCGAGAAGGCTCGTCGCGGCGTCCCGCCAGGGACAGCACCTGCCGCGCCCCCGGGACGGGGGACACCCCACCGACACCGGGCTGACCTGCGCTGATCACGTCGGCGTACAGCTGCGTTGCGGGTGTCCCGGGACGGGACGGGACATCCCCCGGGCCGACTGGACATCCTCGGGCCGGCTCCGGGACTGGCTCAGGACACCCGCGCCAGCCCTGAACGCGCCGTCGACACCAGATAGGTGACGCCGTGCGCGACGGCGATCTCCAGCGCCTGCCGGAAGTGCCGCGCCGCGGCTTCCCGGTCGTCCATGGCCAGGCATGCCTCCGCGTACGGGAGGAGGCTGCGCACCATCCGATGAGACTCGCCGGCCTCTTCGAGCAACGCCATGGCCTCGGCGTGGACGGCCATCGCCTCCTCGGTGTCACCGAGGTGGCGCAAGGCCACGGAGACGTCCGTCCGGCTGATGGCCTCCAGGACCGGATGACGGGTCTCCCGGCTGATCGTGACGGCCTGCTCCGCCAGGTCGAGCGCGGTTCGGGCGTCACCCCGGCCGAGTGCCGACCGGCCGAGCACGTCCAGGCACATGCGTACCTTCTGCCGGTCCAGCTCGCGCGCGATCTCCAGCAGGTCCGAGACGACCTCGTGGGCTTTTCCGTACTCTCCCCGCAGCACCAGGGCCCGCCCGAGGCGTACGCCTATGTACACGCGGACGGCGTCCTCGCGGGGTGGCACCAGTCCGGCTGCCTCGCGCAGGAGTTCCATGGCACCGTCGGCGTCGGCGGCGTACAGCCGGACCTCCGCCAGCTGTTCGACGGCCAGGGCTTCGCCGACGACGTCGCCCTCCGCGGCCATCAGCGTGCGTGCCGCCTCGAGCTCCGGCACCGCCTCCTCCAGCCGGCCCACCCGTAGCAGCGCGGCGCCCAGCAGATATCGGTGAGAGGCGAGTATCCGGCGCTCGCCGAGCGCTTCGGCGGCGGGTCTGCTGACCTCGAGCCCGCGGCACAGCTGCGGCATGCCACCGCGCCGCCCGAGGGAGATCACGAAGGCGTACTGGGCGAGCCCGACGGCGGGTTCGTCGACGCGCAGCTCCACGGCGAGCGAGAGCGTCGCGGTGACGTTGACCCACTCGATGTCCAGCCAGTCGAGGGCTTCGTCATGGGAGAGGTCGGGAAGCGCGGGAGGGCGCTGCGACACGATGACCGGTACGGGCACGACGACCAGTTCGATCACCTCCGTCGTGGCCAGCATGCCGCTCAGGTAGTAGTCGGCCAGCCGGGCGATCGCCGGTCCGGGGTCCGCCGCCGCGTCCTCGGCGCGGGCGGCCTGCCGCAGCAGGTCATGCATCCGGTAACGGCCTGCCGCCGACTCCTGCAGCAGATGGACGTCGACCAGGTCCTCCAGCAGGGAACGGGCGTTGGCCAGCGGGATCCCGGCCAGGGCCGCCGCGCCGTACGCATCGATGTCCTCGCCCGGCACCAGGCCCAGCAGTCCGAACATCCGCCGCTGACCGGAGTCGAGCTGCCGCAGCGACATCTGGAACACGTCCGACACCGCCAACTCGCCCTCGCGCAGCCGCTCCACCAAGGTATCGAGGGTCCACGCGGGCCGGTGCCTCAGCCGTGCGGCGGCCACCCGGATGGCCAGTGGCAGGTTCCCGCAGCGGCGCAGCACCTCGCCGACATCGCCAGGACGAGCCCCGCCCGCGGACTCGACGAACAGCGCCGCCGCCTCCTGGGTCGGCAGGACATCCAGCGACAGCGGCTGGACGTCGTCCAGCCCCACCATCCGCCGACGGCTGGTGATCAGGACGAAGCTCTGACCGGCGCCGGGCAGCAGATCACGCACGTGATCGGCGTCGGCGGCGTTGTCCAGCAGCACGATCGCGCGGCATGCTGCCAGCTCCGACCGCCACAGCGCGGCCCGTTCAGTGACCCCGTCGGGAATCCTGCCGGGCGGCACCCCGAGCGCGGCCAGCAGCGCCCGCAACGCCTCCGTGGGCTCGACCGGCTCCCGGCCCGGAGTGAACCCGTGCAGGTCCAAATAGAGCTGGCCACCGGGGAATTCAGCGGTGAGCAGATGCGCCCCGTGCACGGCCAGCGCGGTCTTGCCCACCCCACCCATACCGTCGATCGCCACCATCGTCGTGGTCCGCGCGGCGCCGAGGAGCGCGGCCAGCTCCTCCCCGCGCCCGGTGAACGCGGTGATGTCGTGCGGCAGATCGTTGCGCACAGGCGCGATCGCGGCGGTGACGCTCGGCTGGGACTCGTTCTTGGCCCGCTCCCACACCTCGCGCAGCGGCCTCGGGTCGCGCCCGGCCGCCTTGCACAACGCGACCACCGTCGGCCAAGGCGGAACGGCCTGCCCGGAGAAGTACCGCGACAACGAGGAACTGCTCCCGCGCACATCACGGGCCAGCTCTCGCAGACTCCGCCCGGTCATATCGCGCAACTGCCGCAACTGTCCCGCTAAAACGTCACGCACGCTTGCCAGCCCCCTCCAGCTTCACGCGAGCTTCACGCGCTGATCCTAGAGGGAGCGAAGTCGACCGAGGCTGGTCCCAGGGCACTCCCGCGCAGATCGCGCGGACGGGGACCCGGCGGGGGGCCAACAGAGATCCAGAGGGAACCGCATCCGATGACCAGGAGACGCCGAAAGTCAATGGTGCGGTTGCGGTGCACACCCCGCCCACCGGTCCAGACAACAATCAACCCCCGGGTCAATGACCTGGGGGTTCGTATGGGAGCGGGTGACGAGAATCGAACTCGCGCTCTCAGCTTGGGAAGCTCCGGTCATCTACCGGCGAATTGTCGGGGTGACCTGCGGTGAAGCGGCGCCAGAGCGGGGCTGACAAGCGAATTGATTACCCATCATTCCCCGCTCTTCCCCGCACGATCTGGCACGGGTGTGGCACGGGGAGCTTCCGGCCCGTAGCTCTGCAGTCAGGGGCGATGCACCCGTGACTCAAGCGCACCGCCCCTGCTGCCCACTTCGAGTTGCGACCTCATCCTTGTCAGGTCGATCACAGACGGCTTGGAGATTCGCCGTTGTTGGTGTCAGCCGTTGGTGTCGGAATCGCCGACCTGCCTTGACAAGGCTCCGGTCATCCTCCCGAGCACAACTGCGGCTACCGCCCGCACGATGATCAGAACAGTAATGGCCACGACCAGCCAGGTTCCCTGATACAGGATGTTGGTCATGGTGTCGCCGTTCATTACGCAGCTGATCACGCAGCCGAGAGCCGCTGTCGCGGTAATCACGGCTTTGTTGCGGCCGTCAGTTCCGCGTGCGACAGTTTGGAGCAGGTGACTCACGACAGCAGTCGTGCCACCGCGATCCGGGACGAGCACTAGTTCCTCCCTGATTGTTTCGAGGGCGCGCCCGATGCCTCTTCCCCAAGAGCGGGCGCGCCCTTCGGCTTTGACGGTCCAAAGGTAGGGCACAACCCGGCCAGCAGATTCCTGATCGGCACGTCACGCAGATGTCGACATGGCGGCCCATCAAAGCCGACTCTGGCTAAGCGGAGTTCTCTAGAACTGCGAAACTCCAGGGCCCTGACCTTGCCTTTCGTGACCCCATACCACATCAGTCAGACATGTGATGTCCGAACCCCACCCTTATGCACCCCTAGGTGCATCTCGAATTTCCTGACATTAGATGCTTTATGAGTAGTGCAAAAAGTGACCGAGATCACATAAGTCAATCCCTGAGGTGAGTCCGTGCCAAGACTGTTCAACGGGGTGAGGTCAACCACTCAGGTAATCTATGAAGGCCCATTGCACCTGTTACCTGTGGATAACTCCTGTTGCATCAGGTCGAGTTGAAGCCCACGGCAAGGCAGCTCTCTGGTTGAGCTGCCATTCGCCTAGCGTCTGGCTTTGCTCTCGCCCTCAGCCATCACCGTCCCCAGCTCCCGTCCCGTACGCCGTCGACCCACACACCGTGGAGCGGGCGTGGCTCATGGCGTCCAGGTGGAGCGCGCCACTGTACGAACGACCTGGACGCCATGGGCCGCGTCTGCTCGGCTCTGCCTGGGTCGATGGCGTACGGGACGGGAGCACCCCACGCTCGCCACGACGTGCCCGCGGGCGGGAACGGCGCCCCCTCCATCCCGGTGCCGGCCGGTCCCCCGCCGGGGGCATCGTCTTGACCGTGGTCCGCTCTATGCAGTGCTCGCCTCATGGCCTCCGGCCCTATCCATGTGTGGGCGCGCGTCGGCGCAGCGCGGGCGGAGCGGGCCGAAGGCAGGAGCGTCGTCCGCGGCGGAGCCGGGAAGCGCGCCCGGCGGAGCGCCAGCGCAGCCGGGGCTTGATGAGGTAGAGAAACCTGTAACAGCCCGCGTTGGCTCACGCGTCGAAGTCGTACTCCAGGATGTACGAGGCGGCGTCCAACGTCATTTCGTTGACCTCTACGGGGCGCCCTTCATCCGCGAACGCGGTACGGCAGATGAGGATGACCGGCGTGCCCGCGGACATGCTCAGCCGTGCGGCCTCGTCCTTCGACGGCATCCGGGAGCGGATCTCCTCGCGGAAGTGCACCGGCTTGTGTCCGAGTTCGGCAAGCCTGGCGTAGGTGCCGCCTGGTCCGGTGTCCTCCTGAGTGATCGCGGACCCGGCGACCACCGACATGGGCAGATAGCTGGTGGCCAGCAGCACGGCCTTGTCGTCTAGGACGAAGCGCCGCCGCCTGACGCACACCGTGTCGTCGTCGCCCAGATCCAGGACAGCGCTGATGTGGTCGGGAGCCGTCTCCTCGGACACGGTGACCTGGTCGACTTCCAAGGCGCGGTTCTCGATGTCTGCGGACCAGATGGACCGGCCGCTGCCCCACTGCTCTTGTGAGAGCCGCTGGATGCCTCGGCGTCGAAGCGGGCGGAAGACTCGAACGAACACACCGGCGCCCTTGCGGGCCTCGGCCACGCCCTCGTCGCGGAGCACGCTCAGTGCCTGCCGGGCGGTCATGCGGGCCACGCCATGCGCGGCCATCAACTCGTTCTCCCCCGGAAGCCGATCACCCGGACCGTACTCGCCCGACTGGATCGCCTCGCGCAGGGTGTCCGCGATCCGCTGGTACTTCGGCCGACGGTCGTCGTCGGTGTTGGCCATTCCGGAGCCCTCCTCTCTTCTCTAGACAGCCTAGGCCATAGCTAGGTCGCCTGCTCTTTGCGTGTGACCGCGATCGAGGTCAACCAACATCTCTATACATCTCTCTTGACATCTCTAGACAGGTGACGCCAAGCTGAAGATGTCTAGAGAGGTCGCGAAGGGTGGCCTCCCAGAGCGAGGGATGTGCTGTATGCCGTCGTTCAAGATCGACGTTTCGACCGCTGTGGTGTTCGTGGCGACCGCGCCGACGCCGAAGCTGGCGAACGCCAAGACCGGTGAGCGTGCGATGGACCGGGAGACCGGGGCCCCGCTCTCGACCGTGGGTCTGCTGGTCTCCGACGAGGGAGAGGGCAACCTCTACCAGGTCACCATCCCGGAGACCGGCTACCAGGAGGGTCTGACGCCGGGCACCCCGGTTCGGGTGGTCGGGCTGAAGGCGCGGGACTGGGAGAACGAGTTCAACGGGCAGAAGCGGCACGGGATCTCGTTCCGCGCGGTCGCGATCACCCCGGCGGTCTGACCATGACCGACCTGTCCACGGTGCTGGAGACCACTGGCGTCCTCGCGGGCGCTGGCGGTCTCGGGTACGCGAAGGTGTACGCGCCGCGTGTGTATTGGTCTCTGGTAGGTCTGCCAGTGACTTGGGGCCGGTTCACGGTCTCCTACCGGTCCACGATGGATGTGTGCGGGCTGACGGTTCAGCCGTCCCGCCTGCGGGCGTTCCTGGCCCGGAACGTCGCCCACCGTGAGGTTCTGCCGGTCCCGCCGAAGGTGCGCCGGGTCCGGGGGACCGCGACCGGGCTGCGGGTGACGCTGCGCCTGCCCGCCGGTCTCGAACCGGCCGACCTGGTGGCTGCCTCGGAGCGGCTGCGTCACGCCTGGGGCGTGCACTCGGTGACCGTGGCGGAGACCAAGCCCGGCCACGTCGAGCTGCGGATGACCGGCTATGACGTGCTGCGCCGGGTCCGGATGCCGCGCGGGGCCCGGGCTGACGGGCTGGCGGTTCCGGTGGCGCTGCGGGAGGACGGGACCGCGTTCGTGCGGGACTACCGCAAGGTGCCCATGGCGCTCACCCTCGGGGCGAACAACTCGGGGAAGTCGGTCTACCAGCGCAACCTCATCAAGGGCTTGGCGAAGCTGCCGGTGGCCTTGGTCGGGATCGACTGCAAGCGCGGTGTCGAGCAGTCCGCGTACGCGCCCCGCCTGTCGGCACTGGCGACCACGCCCGATGCTTCCGCGTCGCTGCTGGACGTGCTGGTTGCGGAGATGGAGTCCCGGTTCGACCTGCTGAGTCGACACGGCGTCTCCGACATGTGGGACCTGCCCGCCAGTTTGCGTCCCGTCCCGGTCGTCGTCCTTGTCGATGAGGTGGCGGAGCTGTTCCTGATCTCCTCCAAGAAGGATGAGGAGCGCCGGGAGCGGATCGTCACCGCCCTGATCCGGCTCGCGCAGATGGCCCGCGCGGTCGGCATTCACCTGGAGGTGTGCGGGCAGCGCTTCGGCTCCGAACTCGGACGCGGCGCGACCATGCTCCGCGCGCAGCTCACCGGTCGCGTGGTGCACCGGGTCAACGACAAGCAGACCGCCGAGATGGGGCTTGCGGACGTGGCCCCCGACGCTGTGCTGACGGCCTCCATGATTCCCGCCGAGCGTCCCGGTACGGCGGTGGCCACCGACTCGACCGGGGGTTGGGCGAAGATCCGCACCCCGCACACCTCGCGCACCGAAGCTGCCACCGTGTGCCGGGAGTTCGCCCACCTCGTCCCGGACCTTCCCGCCCTCGACCCGTACCGCCCGCACGTGCCCGCGACCGTCCCGGAGCCGGGTCCGCCGCTGGTCAAGCCGGTCCCGGTCACGGACTGAGAGGGGGCTTCCATGGCCACGCGCAAGAAGATCCCGCCGAAGCCGGTCCCCTGCCCCGACTGCGACGGCAGGGGTGAGGTCACCGAGACCGTTCGCGTCGGCGCCCGCAAGGGCCGCGCCACCGATGACCGACAGGCCGCGCTTTGCCTGTCCTGCCTCGGGTCGGGCGAGGCCCCGGCCGGTGGGGAGTGATCGCCGTGAACCGCCCGATCCGACTCGACGCCGTGCTGATCCAAGCCGTGATCGCCGGGGCGCTGTCCTTCGCTCACCTGCATGACCTGGCCGCTGCTGCCGGGCAGTCCGGGTGGAAGGCATGGGCCTACCCCGTCTCCGTCGACCTCCTGCTGGTGGCCGCCTGGCGTCGGCTGCGCGCAGGCCGGGACCGGTCCTCGTGGACCTGGTTCGCCATCGCGCTCACGGCCTCGCTCGGCGCCAACGTCGCCACCGCGGGCCTGCTCGATCTCGACCAGGTGCCCGCCTGGCTGCGCATCCTCGTCGCCGGGTGGCCCGCGCTCGCGTTCCTCGGCGGCACTCTCCTGGTCCACGCACCCCGACCGGACGCCCCACCCGAGGACTCCGAGCCAGAGGCACCGGAAGTCGAGATGCACCGCACCGACACCACCCCGGCTCCGGCGTCTGCGCCCGCTCCTGCGGAGCTGGCTCCGGCCCCGGTCAAGCCGCCTGCTCCGGTTCCCACGGTCCCGGCGGCCCTGCTCGACCACGCCCGCTCCATCGCGGACGCCCACCGCAAGTCGACCGGCGAGCCGATCACCGCCGACGCGCTCACTGCCCGGCTCGGCCTGCCCGCCCCGACCTGCCACGCCATCGTCACGCAACTCCAACTCTCCTGACCCGGAAGGGAGGTTGATCCCGTGAGCGTGTACCGCCGGTTCCGTGACGTGCGCCGCTTCGGCCCGGTCACCGTCGCCACCTACCACGACGGCCGGGGCCACACCCGGCACACCGCCGCCTGCTCCGCCCCCGGCTGCGGCTTCTCCACCGACTACGCCGACCGCTCCGCCGCCGAACTCGCCGCCCGCACCCACCGCTGCAACCCCTGACAGGAGGACAGACCTGATGTTCACCCCGAAGTACCCGCCCACCGACACCGCCCCGGCCGTGCCCGCCCCGGCGCCCACGACCGCCGCGAACACCCCGGCCACCACCACGTCGACCCCGGCCCCGGTCGCTCCGGCCCCGGCGTCGAACCGGCCGGTGGTTCAGCTCACCCCCGGCAGCACCCTGGCGCTCGTCGGCGGCGGCACCGCCGTGGTCCTCGTCGTCGGCGCCGTGCTGGTCTCCATGCTCCTGGCGGTCGCCATCACCGGCGTCTCCGTCGCCATCTGCGCCGTCGTCCTGCGCTCGCTCGTCAAGGACTCGCACAACCACCGCTGAACGGCCCCCGGAGCGGCCTCGGTCGCCAAACTTCCGCCGCTCCGGGCGCCTTCCCACCTTCCAGATCCAAAGGACCCGAAAGGGAAGCCCCATCATGCCTCAGCACGCCCCGACCCCGCGCGTGTGCCGCGACTGCGACGGCCATGCCTCGGCCATGGTCACCACCGGTACCCGCAAGCTCGACGGCACCCGCGTCCTGCTCCGCGTCGACTGCCCCACCTGCCAGGGCACCGGCCACCTCACCCCGGTCTCCGCGCCCGTCGTGGCGCACGCCGGGAGGTGGCAGGCGTGAAGCGTCCCAGCCGCGCTAACCCCGGGCTTCACATCTCCGCCCCGTCCACCGACGAACGCGCCTCCGGCTACGGCCAGTCGCCGAGTCTGCTGGAGCTGTCCGGCAATGTGCCCAGCGAACTGGCCGGACAGCCGAACGCTTCCTACGCGTGCCACTGCGGCGCAACCGCTGAAGCCTCTGGGGTCCGGGGTGTTCAGGCCGTGGTGAAGAGCTGGAACGACCACGGCCGCGCCTGCCCCGAAAAGACCGAGCGTCCTTGGGAGCGCCACGGACGGCTCCTGCCTCCGCGCTCGAACGAGGGGCGGTGACTGCCGTGGCTCTCCTCGACTGGCGCTCGCCCGAGCACTTCGACCACAGCGGCGACAAGCCGTGCGTCCTCTGCGACAAGCCGACCCCGCTGCGCTCCGACCGCGGCAAGCCCGTCCACAAGGTGTGCGCCGAGCAGTGGATCGACGCCCACGCCGACGGGGAGGATGGTAAGTGATCGACACCGCCTCTCCGGCGGGCCTGGACCCGGCCACCCTCGCTGACGTGCTGAGGCTGGCCGGGTCTCCCGGCTTCGACCGCATCCAAGACCAGATCCGCCGCACTGGTGGCTGCACCGACCCCATCCACCTGCAAGGCTCGACCGTCACCCGCGACGCCTCGACCGGGCACGTCCTGCACCGCTACTCGACCGACACCGAGCCCGGCGGACGGCTCCGGATCGCCTGCGGCAACCGGCGGGCCTCCCGCTGCCCCTCCTGCGCCTGGACCTACGCCGGGGACACCTACCACCTGATCCGCGCCGGACTCGTCGGAGACCCGGACAAGGGCACCCCGCACACCATCCGCGACCACCCGCGGGTGTTCGCCACCCTCACCGCCCCGTCGTTCGGTCCGGTCCACAACCGGCCCGGCACCCGGCCCTGCCGCTGCGGCACCCGCCACCCCGAGGACGCCCCGGAGCTGGGTACCCCGCTCGACCCCGACAGCTACGACTACGCGGGCGCGGTGCTGTGGAACAACCACGCCTCCGACCTGTGGCGCTACTTCACGATCTACCTGCGCCGCGAGATCGCCCGCATGGCCGGGCTCACCCAAAAAGCCGCCAAGGAAGAGTCCCGGGTTTCCTTTGGGAAGGTCGCGGAGTACCAGAAGCGCGGCGCCGTCCACTTCCACGCCGTGATCCGCTTCGACGGCCCCGAAGGGCCCGACGACCCGCCGCCGCCCTGGGCCACCGGCGAACTCCTCGACGCCGCAATCCGCGCCGCCGCCGCCCGCGTCGCCGTCGACGTCGACCCCGCCGGGGACCAGCCCGCCCGCACCCTCCGGTGGGGCGAGCAGATCGACGTACGCCCGATCCGCGCCTTCGGGGACGGCTCCGAGATCACCGAACAGGCCGTGGCCTCCTACGTCGCCAAGTACGCCACCAAGGCCGCCGAGACCACCGGCACCGTGGATCGCCGGATCGGCAACAAGGAAGCGCTCGCTCTGCTCGACGTGCCCGAGCACCCGGCCCGGCTCATCGCCGCCTGCCTCGACCTCCACCCGCTCTACCCGGACCGCAAGCTGCGCGACTGGGCCCACATGCTCGGCTTCCGGGGCCACTTCTCGACCAAGTCCCGCCGTTACTCCACCACCCTCGGTGCCCTCCGCCAGGTCCGCGCCGACTACCGCGCGAGCCAGCAACGCGCCGCCCTTGGCCTGCCCGACCCCGACAGCGAAGAGGCCACCACCCTCACCCTCGCGCACTGGGTCTACGCAGGACACGGCCACACCCCCGGCGAATCCTGGCTCGCCGCCAACATCCGCCGCGAGATCACGCAGAACCGCGAAGTTGCCCGCGAGGAACGGCACAACGTGCCCGACCTGGACTCCGAGGGGGAGTGGTGACCATGGACCGATTGCTCACCGTGCGGGAAGTCGCTGACGTGCTCGGAGGAGAGCGCTACGTACGGCGCCTGATCGAGGAACGGCGGATCGAGTACGTCAAGGACCGCCGGAGGGTCTTCATCGCGGAATCGGTGGTCAAGCAGTACATCGCCTCGCGCACGGTCCCGGTGAGGAGGGCGGCCTGATGGCGAACAACAGGGGCCGACGTCGCCGCTTCGGTGCGATCAGGCGGCTTCCCTCCGGCCGGTTCCAGGCCCGGTATCCCGGACCGGATGGTGTGATGCGTCCGGCGCCTCGGACCTTCGAGACGATGACCGAGGCGGACGACTGGCTTGCCGAGAAGCAGACTGAGGTCCGCAAGGGTGATTGGCGAGACCCAGAGGCAGGCGCGGTCAACTTCCGTGTCTACGCCGACAAGTGGGTTGAGGACCGCGAACTCGGCGTCCTCACGGTCGACCTGTACCGCTATCTCCTCGACGCGCACCTCCTGCCGACCTTCGGTGACGACAACCTGGATGAGATCACCCCTCCACGAGTCCGGGCCTGGCGTACCGAACGGCTCCGCACTGGAGCCAAGACCGCGACCGCGAAGGCGTATCGGCTGCTCAAGGCAGTCATGGAGACCGCAGTCGATGACGAGCTGATTCGTCGCAACCCCTGCCGGATCAAGGGCGCGGGAGCCGAGAAGGCGAAGGAACGCCCCATCGCGACCGTCGCCCAAGTCGATGCCCTGGCCGACGCCATCGGTGTGCGGTGGCGCCTCATGGTCTACCTCGGGGCGTACGGGCCGACCAGGCCGGAAGAGTTGGCGGGTCTCCGCCGCCGTGATGTCGATCTCGATGCCTTGAAGGTCACCATCCGAGTCGCCGAACCCGAGCGGACAAACGGCCGACGCGCCCCCGGTGAGACCAAGTCGGAAGCGGGCGTCCGCACGATCCATCTGCCGTCGTTCCTTGAGCGCGAGGTGCGCTGGCACATGGAGTCGTTCGCGGAAGACGGGCCCGATGGATTGGTCTTCGTCGGGGAGCGCGGTGCGCCCTTCCGTCGCAGCACCTTCGGCCGGTACTGGCGCAAGGCTCGCGCGGTGGTCGGGCTCCCGAGCAACTTCCGCTTCTACGATCTCCGGCACACGGGGCACACCCTCTCGACCCGCTCGGGCGCCACGCTCAAGGACACGATGACTCGGGCTGGCCAGTCGTCGGAGAAGGCCGCTATGCGCTACCAGCACTCCGAGGACGCACGCCAACAGGAGGTCGCGGGAATGCTCGACCGGAGCGTGCGGAAGGCTCGCCGGGCTGTGGCACGGAAGTCGAAGGATCAAGCTTCTGGCACAGATGTGGCACGCGATGACTGAGAGGTATCGAACAGCAAAAAGGCCCGGGTCGATGACCTGGGCCTTTGTCGTGGAGCGGGTGACGAGAATCGAACTCGCGCTCTCAGCTTGGGAAGCTGATGTTCTACCATTAAACTACACCCGCGCAAGACGGACATATCGGCCAAATCGCCTCGATGTCCGAGCGCCCGCTCACTGTACCCCATCCCTCGCTCCGGGTGCCTCGGCATGTGCGTGTCGGGGGCGTATCGCGGTAAGGGGGCGTGAAGTTGGGGCGTACCGTGGGGGGCTCGGAGAGGGCTCGGGTGGGGGCGGAGTGCCGCCTGGAGGGGCTTCCCGGTCATCCCGTAATGTGCCTTTTGTCGTCGGGGTTGATGGCCCGACGAGGCTCCTGGGGAAGGGACTTGAGGGACTTGATGGAACGCACCGTCGTCCGCTGCGTGGACGGCCACGTCTTCAGCACCGCTTCGTTCCCGATGCAGCAGGCCGAGCGGCTCGGCCCCGGCCGGCTTCTGCGGTGCCCGCGGTGCGCCCGGCTCCGCAGCGTCGTACCGGTCACGCTCGAGAAGCGGTAGCGAGAGAGACAAGAGAACAGCAGGGAACAGCAGGAACAGGCGTGAACGCGCGGCCGTCTCCGTCCCCCGGAGGTGGCCGCGTCGCGTGAGCGGCGCGCGCACGCGACCCTCACGATTGTCCGCCCTCCGTACCCCTTGCGTATCCTCGGGACGTGCTTCTCTCAGACAAGGACATCCGGGCCGAGATCGACGCCGGACGGGTGCGGATCGATCCCTACGACGAATCCATGGTGCAGCCGTCCAGCATCGACGTGCGGCTGGACCGCTACTTCCGCGTGTTCGAGAACCACCGGTACCCCCACATCGACCCCTCCGTCGAGCAGGCCGACCTCACCCGGCTGGTGGAGCCCGAGGGCGACGAGCCCTTCATCCTGCACCCCGGCGAGTTCGTGCTGGCCAGCACGTACGAGGTCATCACGCTGCCCGACGACCTGGCCTCCCGCCTGGAGGGCAAGAGCTCGCTCGGCCGGCTCGGCCTCGTCACGCACTCCACCGCCGGGTTCATCGACCCCGGCTTCAGCGGCCATGTGACCCTGGAGCTGTCCAACCTCGCCACCCTGCCGATCAAGCTCTGGCCCGGCATGAAGATCGGCCAGCTCTGCATGTTCCGGCTCAGCTCGCCCGCCGAGCACCCCTACGGCAGCGAGCGCTACGGCTCCCGGTACCAGGGCCAGCGCGGCCCGACCGCCTCGCGCTCCTTCCTGAACTTCCACCGGACCCAGGTGTGAGCATGAGCGGTGCACGCGAGAACCTGACCTACGAGCGCTTCGGCGAGGCCGTCCGCGAGCTGGCGCAGACCATCGCGGACGACGGCTACGAGCCGGACATCGTGCTGAGCATCGCCCGCGGCGGCGTCTTCGTGGCCGGTGGTCTCGCCTACGCCCTGGAGTGCAAGAACATCCACCTGGTGAACGTGGAGTTCTACACCGGCGTCGGCACCACCCTGGAGATGCCGGTCATGCTGGCGCCCGTGCCCAACGTGATCGACTTCTCCGACAAGAAGGTCCTGATCACCGACGACGTCGCCGACACCGGCAAGACGCTCAAGCTGGTGCGGGACTTCTGCCTGGAGACCGTCGCCGAGGTGCGCACCGCCGTCGTGTACGAGAAGTCGCACTCGCTCGTGAAGTGCGAGTACGTCTGGAAGCGCACCGACGCCTGGATCAACTTCCCGTGGAGCGTGCTGCCCCCGGTGCGCAGGCAGGGTGAGCCGGTGACGCCGTCCAAGGACGCCCTCTGAGCCCGGCCGGGGGTCTTCGGCCAGGCTCGGAGGACCGCGTACGGCTCGGTCAGGCGCGGCGCACCTTCACGCCGTTCGCCTCGAAGTCGTAGACGTTGTTGTTGATGCGCAGGCCGTCGACCGCGCCGGTCCACAGGTGGTCGCGGCCCTTGCCGACGGCCGCCGTGTGGATGAGCGGTGCCGCGCCGCCGTCGTTCAGCGAGGCCTTGACCTGCGCGAACGTGCAGGGGGCGGCCTGCGTGCAGGCGGTCTCGCCGCCCGTGAGGAACCAGGTGCCGGTGGTCGTGGCGTCCAGGTAGCCGCTCCAGCGGTCGGTCGTCGTGACCGGTCCCGGCACCCACACCAGCGTGGAGTAGGTGTCGCCGGGGTGGGCGGCGACGTTCGGGTTGATCTCGAACTTGATGTTGGGCAGGTTCCGGTCGCCGCCGTACGTGACGTTCTCGCCGGTCTGGAAGACGCGGAAGCCGACCTGGGTGAGGCCGAGCACCGGGTTGCCGTGGAAGTCGACCTCGTTGCCGAAGTCCACCTTCTCGCTGGGCGGGGTCAGCGAGGTGGAGTTGTCCGCGACCTCGATGCCGAGGCTGCCGGTGCCGAAGGGCGGGCGGGCGGCGGCGCCGGTGACGCCGAACGAGCCGTAGGGGCCCTCCCGCAGGGCGGCCACCGGCGAGCCGATGGTGTTGCGGGTGATCACACCCCAGTGGTCCGCGCTGCTCCCGCCCCCGGTGCCACCGGCGGCCGTGGCCGGTATCTGGAGGGCCGTGGCGGCGAGGGTGGACAGTGCGGCGATCGTGAGCGCCTTTGCGCGGCTCACGCCAAAGCGAGCTTTCACACTCACTCCCTGATTCGTGTCGAAGAAGAGGCACGCACCGGCTCCTCGGCCGGTGCGGCGTTCTCAACGTATCGGGAGATAAATGGACATATCAGCTCTGCATATGCCGAACGAGTGTATGCCGTTCGGGTGTTTCCCGGGCATATGTCCGAGTGTCGGGCTCAGAAGGTGCCGAGCTTCACGATCGACAGCAGCGCGATCAGCTGGATCGCGGACGCGCCCAGCGCCTTCGGCCACGGCAGGTCGTGGGAGCGGGACACCATCAGCGTCAGCAGGGCACCCGCGCCGAGCCAGGTCGCCCAGCCGATCGCCTGGACGAAGCCCGCGTCGCCGCCGGCGAACATCGCGAAGACGAGCCGGGGCGCGTCCGTGAGCGACATGATCAGCATCGACAGGCCGACGGTCGGCTGCCAGTTGCCGTTGCCGCCGAGCTGGCGGGCCAGGGTGTGGGTGACCACGCTCAGGACGAAGATGCTGAGCACCATCGCGACGGCGGTGACCAGCACGATCGGGATGGCGTTGGTCAGCGTCGCGCCGATGGCGTCCGCGCGGGCGCCGTCGAAGCCGAAGACCGCGAGCAGGCCGTAGAGGAAGGTGACGATGAGGGCGGGGCCCCACATCGTGTAGTCGCGCATCCGCAGGAAGGTCTGGTTCGGGGACAGGACGATCCCCTTCAGCAGTTCCTTCCAGTGCAGCGGCGGGCCCGTCGGCCCGGAGGGCTCGGCGGCACCGGCGTGGTAGGTGTCGCCCTGGGTGTAACCGGCCGCGTCGTCGATCGAGAACGCCTGGGTGTGGCCCGGGTTGTCGGCCGCGTACGGGCTGTGCGGCGCCGGGGGCCCCGGGTGGTGGCCGCCGTCGCCGAAGTACTCCGGCCCGTCGGCGGGCTGTCCCGGGTAGCCGTACGAGGGGCCGCCGGGGCCCGGCTGTCCCGGGCGGGGGTACGCCTGCTGCTGCGGGTACGTCGGGCCGCCCTGCGGGTAGCCGTAGGACGGTCCCTGCTGTCCGTGGCGCGGGGCGGGGCCGCCGCCGTACGACGGGCCCTGCGGCGCCTGCTGTCCCTGCGGGGAGCGATTGTCGTGGTCCCCGCGTCCGATCCTGAATCCAGCCACCCGTCGAACGTACCTGGTCCGGGGCGGTCGCGGGCCGGGCCCAGGGGGCTGGGCCCGGCTTTGCGGCCGACCTGTGACATCCCCTAAGGGACCGTCAGGGGGGAATCGGGGGTGGCCGGGGGTTTTCAGTTGGCGAACATGCTGCCGAGCTGCGGGGTGCCGGAGGCGGAGATGCCCAGGTTGCCGACGCCGGTGTAGCGCGAGCCGGTGGCGGTGATCTTCTTGCCGTTGGACGGCAGGTAGGTGAGGGAGCCGTCGCCGCCGTTCTCGGAGGAGCCGACGACCAGGTCGGCCTTGCCGTCGCCGTTGACGTCGTCGAGCTTGACGTCCATGCCGAAGCGGTCGGCCTTCTCGTCGTTCTCCGGGACGCCCGCGGTGCTCTGCGCGAAGGACTGGGCGCCGGAGGCGGTGTTCACCCCGGACTTGGAGCCGTACAGGACGGTGACCATGCCCGCGTCGGCGAACTTGCCGATGTCCTCGAACGGGCTGCCGATCGCGATGTCCTGGTAGCCGTCGCCGTTGACGTCGCCGAGGTCCAGGTCCCAGCCGAACTCGTCGCCCTTCTCGGAGGCGCCGGGGACGTTGCCGGTGTCCTGGTTGATCATGGCAGTCCGGGCGGGGCCCGAGGCGGACCCGTAGGTGATGTTGACGCGGCCGCCGGTGGAGGAGTCGGGGACCGGCGTCCCGTCGGGCAGCTTGGCCCAGTCCCAGCCGGCGCCGCTGACGATGTCGCCGTAGCCGTCGCCGTTGATGTCCCCGATGCCGGTGACGATGCCGGACCTCAGGCTCTTGATGGAGGACGAGGACAGGCCCGACGCGGTGCCGGGCAGCCAGTAGTTGGTGTTCCAGCCGTAGGCGGTCCTGGTCTCCCAGCCGTTCACGATCAGGTCGGTGCGGCCGTCGCCGTTGACGTCACCCGCGGTGAGGTTGATCGGACCGGCGTCGCTGGCCGCCTGGATCGGGACGCCCACGGTGGTGCGGCTCGCGGCCGTGCCGGCGGTGTTGAAGCCGCCCCGGTAGACGTAGAGGACGGAGGACGTGCTGCCGACGACCAGGTCGGCGCGGCCGTCGTGGTCGTAGTCGCCCGCGGCGAGGGTCCGGCCCCACTGGTCGTGGGAGCCGGGGGACGGGTCGGCCACGGTCACGCCCTTGCCGGTGAGACCGGTCTTGGAGCCCCACAGCAGGGTGACGGTGCCGCCGTCGGCGTCGGAGCCGACCTTCTCGTGCGGGGTGCCGACGACGAGGTCGTCGTAGCCGTCGCGGTTGAAGTCGCCGTACGCCAGCGCGTACCCGAACCCGTCGCCCGCCTCGGAGCTGTCGGGGACGTTCGCGGAGTTCTGGCTGAACGTGATGTGCTTGGCGCCGCTGACGCCGGAGGCGGTGCCGTACAGGATGGAGACCTGGCCGGCGTCCTTGAGGCCGGCGACGTAGCCGCCGGGGGCGCTGGTGGCCACGTCGCCGTAGCCGTCGCCGTTGAAGTCGGCGCGCGCGACCCTGACGGAGTCCGCGGCCGTGGCGGGCGCGGCGGCGACGGTGAACAGACCGCCCGTCAGCGCGGCCGCGGTGGCCGTCGCGAGGGCGAGCCTGTGAGGTGCGTACATGCGGTTTCTCCTGCGGCATACAGGGGACGCCGGGTCGGGCATCCGCAGTCGGCTGAAGCCGCCGCCCGCTTCCCCCTCGGTCCGCCCAAGGGGGTGTGCGAGGCGGTCGACGATCATGAGACCGGCCTCAAGGCGCAAGGGTTGTACGTGAGTTCGGGAAAAGTTCGGGCTGCCGTGACCGGCGGGGCCGAGGGGGCGGCCGCGGTCGCCGGTGTCGGGGACGCGTGGCGGGGGCGGCGGGGGCAGGATGGGGGCATGAGCGTAGTCAAGATCAATGTGCTGACCGTTCCCGCCGAGCAGCGGGAGGTGCTGGAGAAGCGGTTCGCCTCGCGGGCCCACACGGTGGAGAGCTCGGACGGGTTCGAGTGGTTCGAGCTGCTGCGGCCGGTCGAGGGGACCGACCAGTACCTCGTCTACACCCGCTGGCGCGACGACGCGGCCTTCCAGGCGTGGATGGAGGGCCCGATGAAGGCGGCCCACCAGGGGACCGGCGGTGGCGGCGAGGGCGGCGAGAAGCACCGGCCCGCCGCGGCCGGCTCGACCCTGTGGTCCTTCGAGGTGGTGCAGCAGGCGGCGCCGAAGGAGGCGTAGTCCTTCTCGCCCGCCGGTGAAACGGACGGCGCCCCCGGCCATGGCTGGCCGGGGGCGCCGTGTCGTTGTTCCGCGGCGGTTACTTCACCGGCTCGGGCTCCGGCTCGTTGGCGGGCTCGTCGTCCTCGGCCGGGTCCACCGGGGTCTTGACCGACTCCAGCAGCAGCTGGGCGACGTCGACGACCTTGATGGACTCCTTCGCCTTGCCCTCGTTCTTCTTGCCGTTGACCGAGTCGGTCAGCATGACCAGGCAGAACGGGCAGGCGGTGGAGACGATGTCGGGGTTGAGGGAGAGGGCCTCGTCGACGCGCTCGTTGTTGATGCGCTTGCCGATCCGCTCTTCCATCCACATCCGCGCGCCACCGGCGCCACAGCAGAAGCCGCGCTCCTTGTGGCGGTGCATCTCCTCGTTGCGCAGACCCGGGACCTTGCCGATGATCTCGCGCGGGGGCGTGTAGATCTTGTTGTGGCGGCCCAGGTAGCAGGGGTCGTGGTACGTGATGAGGCCCTCGACCGGGGTCACCGGGATCAGCTTGCCCTCGTCCACCAGGTGCTGGAGCAGCTGGGTGTGGTGGATGACCTCGTAGTCGCCGCCGAGCTGCGGGTACTCGTTGCCGAGCGTGTTGAGGCAGTGCGGGCAGGTGGCGACGATCTTCTTGGCGGACTTGGGCTTGCGCGACTCGTCGGTGACCTTGCCGTCGTCGTCCATCTCCTCGCCGAAGGCGGCGTTGAGGGACATGACGTTCTCCATGCCGAGCTCCTGGAAGAGGGGCTCGTTGCCGAGGCGGCGGGCGGAGTCACCGGTGCACTTCTCGTCGCCGCCCATGATGGCGAACTTGACGCCCGCGATGTGGAGCAGCTCCGCGAAGGCCTTGGTTGTCTTCTTGGCGCGGTCCTCCAGGGCGCCGGCGCAGCCGACCCAGTAGAGGTACTCGACCTCGGACAGGTCCTCGATGTCCTTTCCGACGACCGGGACCTCGAAGTCGACCTCCTTGGTCCACTCCAGGCGCTGCTTCTTCGCCAGGCCCCAGGGGTTGCCCTTCTTCTCCAGGTTCTTGAGCATCGTGCCCGCCTCGGACGGGAACGCGGACTCGATCATCACCTGGTAGCGGCGCATGTCGACGATGTGGTCGACGTGCTCGATGTCGACGGGGCACTGTTCGACGCAGGCGCCGCAGGTGGTGCAGGACCACAGGACGTCGGGGTCGATGACGCCGTTCTCCTCGGCGGTGCCGATGAGCGGGCGCTCGGCCTCGGCGAGGGCGGCGGCGGAAACGTCCTTGAGTTGCTCCTCGCTCGCCTTCTCCTCGCCCTCCATGGTCTTGCCGCCACCCGCGAGCAGGTACGGCGCCTTGGCGTGGGCGTGGTCGCGGAGCGACATGATCAGGAGCTTCGGCGAGAGCGGCTTGCCGGTGTTCCACGCGGGGCACTGCGACTGGCAGCGGCCGCACTCGGTGCAGGTGGAGAAGTCCAGCAGGCCCTTCCAGGAGAACTGCTCGACCTGGGAGACGCCGAAGACGTCGTCGTCACCGGGGTCGGTGAAGTCGATCGGCTTGCCGCCGGAGGTCATCGGCTGGAGCGCGCCGAGGGCGGTGCCGCCGGTGGCCTCGCGCTTGAACCAGATGTTCGGGAACGCGAGGAAGCGGTGCCAGGCGACGCCCATGTTGGTGTTGAGCGAGACGACGATCATCCAGATGAACGAGGTCCCGATCTTGATCATGGCGACCAGGTAGACCAGGTTCTGCAGCGTGCCGACGCCGAGCCCCTTGAAGGCGAGGACCAGCGGGTACGAGGCGAAGTAGGCGGCCTCGTAGTGGCCGACGTGGTGCAGGGCGCCTTCCAGGCCGCGCAGGGTGTAGATCGCGAGGCCGATGGTGAGGATGACGTACTCGACGAAGTACGCCTGGCCGGCCTTGGAACCCGCGAAGCGGGACTTGCGGCCGGGGCGGGACGGCAGGCTCAGCAGCCGGATGACCATGAGCACGGCGATGCCGAGGATGGTCATCACGCCGATGAACTCGATGTACAGCTCGAACGGCAGGAAGTCGCCGATCAGCGGCAGCGTCCAGTCGGCCTTGAAGAGCTGGCCGAAGGCCTGGGCGAGCGTGGGCGGCAGCGTCAGGAAGCCGATGGCCACGAACCAGTGGGCGATGCCGACGATGCCCCACCGGTTCATCCGCGTGTGACCGAGGAACTCCCGCACCAGGGTCACGCTGCGCTGGTACGGGTTGTCGGTCCGCGTCCCGGCGGGCACGGGCTGGCCCAGTTTGAAGTACCGGACGAACTGACCGACGGCGCGGGCCAGCAGCGCGACGCCGATCACGGTCAGGACCAGCGACACGATGATCGCGGCGAGTTGCATGAGGGGCTCCTGAGGCGGCCTCGAAATTACTAAGCGGTAACTTATGCAGTCCGTCTGAGACTACCCTCATCTTCCGTCGCGATGCAGCCGCGCGCGGGGTGACGTGGATCGCTGAGGGTTGCCTTTCCCTGCCCGGGGGGTTCGGGGGGAGGGGGTTGGATTCTCCCACTTGGGGGCGGGGCGAGGGGATGTGGTCGGCGGGGGGCGGGATGCGGTGCGGGTGGGTGCACGGCGGCTGCCCGGATCGCCTGCCGGGGGTGCCGTCTGGGGGAGGGTTCCGGGCTGCGTGTCTGAAGGGGCCGCGTTCTGGGGGCGCTGGGTTCTCGGGGTGCCGGATTTCGGAGGTGCTGGGCCGCCCCGCAAAGTGCTGAAGCCGCTGCCGGGGGATGGCACCGCGCCGATTCCTGATCCCGGTTCATTGGTGCGGCCGGGTGACATCCGACGCCCATCGGGGTGCGTGCGCGCGACTGGAAAGGGGTCGCACCCTTTCGGTGCCGGTGCCGGTGCCGGTGCCGGTGCCGGTGCGGGTGCCGGTGCCGGTGTGGGTGATCCGCCGACGCTCCGATGCCGGTGAGGGCCCGGACGGGGAGGGGGTCGGTCTCCGCGCTCCCCGGCCCCTCTGTCCGGATGCGCCCTTCCCCGCGGTCGTCTCCCGGCTCCTCGGTCGGGGCGCGCCCTGCCTCTTTCCCGTCACGGACACCTCGCCCTCCGCGTGGACGTGTCCCTGGCGGGGAGCCGAAGGTGCCGGTCGCGGTTTCCGGGTGGAGAGTGGTGGGGGGCGGCCGGCGCGGCCGGGCGTCGGCGGGGTGCCCCCGGTCCGGCGGGACCGCGACCGCCAACTCCCGCACCGGTCCCCGCGTCACGTCCGCACCCACCCCGTACGCCGAGCCGTCGCGCGTCCGCGTGCGGGACCGCCCTCAAGCCGCCTCGTATCCCCCCCCCGCTTTCGGGCGGCACAAGTCGTCCCGCGTCGGCGCCCGTATCCGGCTGTCCCGAGTCGTCCCAGGCCGGCACCCGACCTCAGCCGTCGCGGGTTGCCCCGCGCCCATACCCGCGCAGGGGTCGTCCCGGCCGAGGTCGACGAACCCTGGGCGTCGAGTCGCCGACGCCGCCCCGCGGCCCTGCGGTTCCTCCCGCGTCCGGCGCCGGGGGAGATGTCCCCGCAGTGACGCCCGAACGCTCGCCCCGGCCCACAAGTCACCACCCGCACCCCGTCTCCCCATCGCCCCCGGCTCCCCGGACTCTCCAGGACACGCCCCGTGAAGCGCCCCCGCACACTCCCCCAACTGGGAAGATCGCCCCGACTTGCCCCCGCCCGGAGGGTGTTGCGTGTAGGGGTTGGATAAGAGTTGAGCCGGGTTCGCTCATGTCTGTTGACGCCGCGGGGCGGGAGTGTCACACTTGAGTCCGTTGCACTCAAGTCAGCTGGAGGAATCAACCATGGCACGTGCGGTCGGCATCGACCTGGGCACGACTAACTCCGTCGTGAGCGTTCTGGAGGGCGGCGAGCCCACCGTCATCACCAACGCCGAGGGTGCCCGGACCACGCCGTCCGTCGTCGCCTTCGCGAAGAACGGTGAGGTGCTCGTCGGCGAGGTCGCCAAGCGCCAGGCGGTCACGAACGTGGACCGGACCATCCGCTCCGTGAAGCGCCACATGGGCACGGACTGGAAGATCGAGCTCGACGGCAAGAGCTTCAACCCGCAGCAGATGAGCGCCTTCATCCTGCAGAAGCTGAAGCGCGACGCCGAGGCGTACCTGGGCGAGAAGGTGACCGACGCGGTCATCACCGTCCCGGCGTACTTCAACGACTCCGAGCGTCAGGCGACGAAGGAGGCCGGCGAGATCGCGGGCCTGAACGTCCTGCGCATCGTCAACGAGCCGACCGCCGCCGCCCTGGCGTACGGCCTCGACAAGGACGACCAGACCATCCTCGTCTTCGACCTCGGTGGCGGCACCTTCGACGTGTCCCTCCTGGAGATCGGCGACGGCGTCGTCGAGGTGAAGGCCACCAACGGTGACAACCACCTCGGTGGTGACGACTGGGACCAGCGCGTCGTCGACTACCTGGTCCAGCAGTTCAAGTCCGGTCACGGCGTGGACCTCGCCAAGGACAAGATGGCCCTCCAGCGCCTCCGCGAGGCCGCCGAGAAGGCCAAGATCGAGCTGTCCTCGTCCTCCGAGACCTCGATCAACCTGCCGTACATCACGGCGTCCGCCGAGGGCCCGCTGCACCTGGACGAGAAGCTCACCCGCGCCCAGTTCCAGCAGCTGACCGCGGACCTCCTGGAGCGCTGCAAGACCCCGTTCTTCAACGTCATGAAGGACGCCGGCGTCTCCATCAACGAGATCGACCACGTCGTCCTCGTCGGTGGCTCCACCCGTATGCCCGCCGTCGCCGAGCTCGTCAAGGAGCTGACCGGCGGCAAGGACGCCAACAAGGGCGTGAACCCGGACGAGGTCGTCGCCATCGGCGCCGCGCTCCAGGCCGGTGTCCTCAAGGGTGAGGTCAAGGACGTCCTGCTCCTCGACGTGACCCCGCTGTCCCTCGGTATCGAGACCAAGGGCGGCATCATGACCAAGCTCATCGAGCGCAACACCACGATCCCGACCAAGCGGTCCGAGATCTTCACGACGGCCGAGGACAACCAGCCGTCCGTGCAGATCCAGGTCTACCAGGGCGAGCGCGAGATCGCGGCGTACAACAAGAAGCTCGGCATGTTCGAGCTGACCGGTCTGCCCCCGGCGCCCCGCGGCGTCCCGCAGATCGAGGTCGCCTTCGACATCGACGCCAACGGCATCATGCACGTGACCGCGAAGGACCTGGGCACGGGCAAGGAGCAGAAGATGACCGTCACCGGCGGCTCCTCGCTGCCGCGCGACGAGGTCGACCGCATGCGCCAGGAGGCCGAGCAGTACGCGGAGGAGGACCACCGCCGCCGCGAGGCCGCCGAGACCCGCAACCAGGGCGAGCAGCTCGTCTACCAGACCGAGAAGTTCCTCAAGGACAACGAGGACAAGGTCCCGGGCGAGATCAAGACCGAGGTCGAGGGTGCCATCGCCGAGCTGAAGGAGAAGCTCAAGGGCGAGGACAGCGCCGAGATCCGCACGGCCACCGAGAAGGTCGCGGCCGTCTCGCAGAAGCTCGGCCAGGCCATGTACGCCGACGCCCAGTCCGCCCAGGCCGCCGGTGGTGCCGCCGCCGGTGACGCCAAGGCCGACGACGACGTCGTGGACGCCGAGATCGTCGACGACGAGCGCAAGGACGGTGCCGCGTGACGGAGGAGACCCCGGGCTTCGAGGAGAAGCCCGACGTCCCCTCCGGCGCCACCCCCGACGACGCCGAGCCGAAGGCCGCCCCCTCCGAGGGGGCGGCCCCGGCCGGGGACGGAGCAGCGGACGCGGCCCTGGTGGCCCAGCTGGACCAGACGCGCACGGCGCTCGGCGAGCGCACGGCCGACCTCCAGCGTCTCCAGGCCGAGTTCCAGAACTACCGCCGCCGTGTCGAGCGCGACCGGGTCGCGGTCAAGGAGATCGCCATCGCGAACCTCCTGACCGAGCTCCTGCCCGTGCTGGACGACATCGGCCGCGCGCGGGAACACGGCGAACTGGTCGGCGGCTTCAAGTCGGTGGCCGAGTCGCTGGAGACCGTGGCGGCCAAGATGGGCCTGATGCAGTTCGGCAAGGAGGGCGAGCCCTTCGACCCGACCGTCCACGAGGCCCTGATGCACTCCTATGCGCCGGACGTCACCGAGACGACCTGCGTGGCGATCCTCCAGCCCGGGTATCGCATCGGCGAGCGCACCATCCGCCCCGCGCGGGTGGCCGTGGCCGAGCCGCAGCCCGGCGCGCAGACCGTCAAGGCGGAGGACGCCGAGGAGAGCGCGGCGGACGACAAGGAGAACGGTGGCCCGGAGGAGGGCTGACGTAATCACGAAGGACCGGAAGGAGGGACGTCGGGGATGAGCACCAAGGACTTCATCGAGAAGGACTTCTACAAGGTCCTCGGCGTCCCCAAGGACGCCACCGAGGCCGAGATCAAGAAGGCGTACCGGAAGCTCGCCCGCGAGAACCACCCGGACGCCAACAAGGGCAACGCCAAGGCCGAGGAGCGCTTCAAGGAGATCTCCGAGGCGAACGACGTCCTCGGCGACCCCAAGAAGCGCAAGGAGTACGACGAGGCCCGCGCCCTGTTCGGAGGCGGCGGTTTCCGTCCGGGTCCGGGCGGCGGCGGCCAGTTCAACTTCGACCTCGGCGACCTCTTCGGCGGTGCCGGCGGCGCCGGTGGCGCGGGCGGGGGCGGCGGCCAGGGCGGCTTCGGCGGCGGCATCGGGGATGTCTTCGGCGGCCTGTTCAACCGGGGCGGCGGTGCGGGCACGACCCGTACGCAGCCGCGCCGGGGCCAGGACGTCGACACCGAGGTCACCCTCAGCTTCACCGAGGCCATCGAGGGGGCGACGGTCCCGCTGCGGATGACGTCCCAGCAGCCCTGCAAGGCGTGTTCGGGCACCGGCGACAAGAACGGCACGCCGCGTGTGTGCCCGACCTGTGTCGGCACCGGACAGGTCGCGCGGGGCTCGGGCGGCGGCTTCTCGCTCACCGACCCGTGCCCGGACTGCAAGGGCCGCGGCCTGATCGCGGAACACCCCTGCCTGGAGTGCCACGGCAGCGGGCGCGCCCGGTCCTCGCGCACCATGCAGGTCCGCATCCCGGCGGGCGTCACCGACGGGCAGCGCATCCGGCTGCGTGGCAAGGGCGCGCCCGGCGAGCGAGGCGGTCCGGCCGGTGACCTGTACGTCACCGTGCACGTCGGCGACCACCCGGTCTTCGGCCGCAAGGGCGACAACCTCACGGTCACCGTCCCGGTGACGTTCGCGGAGGCGGCGCTCGGCGGCGAGGTGCGGGTGCCGACGCTCGGCGGTCCCGCCGTCACGCTGAAGCTGCCGCCGGGCACGCCCAACGGCCGCACCATGCGGGCGCGGGGCAAGGGCGCGGCGCGCAAGGACGGCACCCACGGCGATCTGCTGATCACCGTCGAGGTGAGTGTCCCGGGGGACCTCTCGGGGAAGGCTCGTGACGCGCTCGAGGCGTATCGCGAGGCGACCGCGGACGAGGATCCGCGGGCGGAGCTGTTCGAGGCCGCGAAGGGAGACTGAGCCCCAATGGACACACCCGGACGTCGCCGCAATCCTTATGAACTGACCGAGGAGACCCCGGTCTACGTCATCTCGGTGGCGGCGCAGCTCTCCGGTCTCCATCCGCAGACCCTGCGTCAGTACGACCGCCTCGGTCTGGTCTCCCCGGACCGCACGGCGGGCCGTGGCCGGCGCTACTCGGCCCGTGACATCGAACTGCTCCGCCAGGTGCAGCAGTTGTCGCAGGACGAGGGCATCAACCTGGCCGGTATCAAGCGCATCATCGAACTGGAGAACCAGGTCGCCGCGCTCCAGTCCCGCGTCGCGGAGCTGGAGTCGGCCCTGGACGGCGCGGCGGCCACGATGCGCCAGCGTGAGGCCGCCGTCCACGCCTCCTACCGACGCGATCTGGTGCCGTACCAGGAGGTGCAGCAGAGCAGCGCGTTGGTGGTGTGGCGGCCCAAGCGGCAGCAGTCCAGCGACTGACGACCGTGCTCGAAGGGGCCGGAGGGATTCAATCCCTCCGGCCCCTTCGGCGTATCCGAGTACCCGTGTGCCTCAACTGCCAACAGAGGAAGGTAAGTTGGGGCCATTAAGCGACGTGGCGCGGCATCTGGCCGAGTTCGTTCGTTCAGGAGTGCGGAACTGGTGGAGCGTGTGGGGCCGGGGGTCAGAAATTGGTGAAGGGACGGTGACCAGGGTTTACAGGGAGTGGCATCCAGGTGCGCGATCTCTTCACGTTCTAAACGCAGAGTGATGTTGCCATCTCGTTAAGTTGTATTGCTTGACGGCGGGTAGCGCCTCCAAGTTGTCTTTTCAGACACCCGGGGCGGAAGCATCACCTCCGTGGCCCCCTCCTCTTGAACGCACCTGAAGTGAGCCCTCGCATGCGTCGTATCGCCATATCCGTGGCCGTATCCACGATGTCCCTCTCGCTCGCCGGCTGCGGCGTGCTGAACGCGGCGGGGGACGGCGCGAGCGCCAGCCCGACGATGGGTGACAACGTCACCGTCGGACTGCTGCTGCCGGAGAAGGCGAACACCCGCTACGACAAGTTCGACTACCCCATCATCGACAAGAAGGTGGCCGAACTGACCAAGAAGAAGGGCCGGGTCAAGTACGCCAACGCGGACGCGGACGCCGCCAAGCAGGCCGAGCAGATGCAGCAGATGATCGACGACAAGGTCAACATCATCCTGCTCGACGCGGTCGACTCGCACGGCATCGCCCCGCAGGTCAAGAAGGCCAAGGACGCGGGTATCCCGGTCATCGCCTACGACCGTCTGGCCGAGGGCCCGATCGACGCGTACATCTCCTTCGACAACGAGCTGGTCGGCGAGGTGCAGGGCCGTTCGCTGCTGGAGGCCCTGGGCCCGACGGCCGGCCTCTCCGACAAGATCGTCATGGTGAACGGCTCGCTCACCGACCCCAACGCCAAGCAGTTCAAGGAGGGCGCGCTCTCCGAGCTGAACGGCAAGGTGACGATCGCGGACACCTCCGACACCAAGGAGTGGAAGCCCGAGGTCGCCGAGGCCCACATGACCGAGGTGATCAACAAGATCGGCCGCAGCAGCATCGCGGCCGTCTACGCCGCCAACGACGGCATGGCGGGCGGTGTCATCAAGGCCCTCAAGGCCGCGGGCGCCACGAAGATGCCCCCCATCACCGGCCAGGACGCCGAACTCGACGCCGTGCAGCGCATTCTGATCGGCGAGCAGTACATGAGCGTCTACAAGTCCTACCCGGACGAGGCCGAGGCCGCCGCGCAGATGGCCGTCGCCAAGGTCCAGGGCAAGGACATCCAGTTCGACGCCCTGACCCAGGACCACGTGGACAGCCCCACCAACAAGGACATCCCGTCCCAGCTGGTCCAGGTGAGCGCGCTGACCAAGCGCAACATCAAGGACACCGTCGTCGCCGACGGCATCTACTCGGTCGACGAGATCTGCACCACCGGCTACAAGTCCGCCTGCGCCGCCGCCGGCCTCCGCTAGTCCCGGTCCACCCGAGCCCCCTCGAACGCCGTGCCGAGCAAGCCGGTTGGCGCCCCCACCGGCTCCGTAGGCCCTGCTTCCGGGGGCCCGGGCGATTCCGGGTCATACCCGTACTCCGCGCTCCCGGGGGCGCGGAGAGCCGTGTTGCGGACCCGCACCGGTCCGCGCATAGTTGCGCTGCGGAAGTGGCAGCAACCGGGGGTGGAATGGTCGATGGCCGGGCACGCGACGGAGGAGCATCCCCACGGCGCCGACCGGTTGTGCGGGCCGGGGGACCGCGTGTACTCGCTCGCCCTGAGCCGGGGCCGGGTGCCACGCGCCGAGGCCGAACCGGTCCCCTGTCTGCTGGACCTGGCCCTGCTGCACCCCGACCCGGACGACATGGACTGGCTGGTGCCCACCTCCCCGCAGGAGGTCATGTCCCGGCTGCTGCGCGAGCTGTACGACGACGTCACCGAGAGCCGGCGCCGGGTGGGCTCGGCGGTCACCGCCTTCGACCGGTACGCCGGGCTCGGCCGTGAACCGGCCGGCGGTGCCGCGCCCGCCGAGGGCACCGCGATCCGGGTCCTGGACGGACTCTCCCGCATCCAGGCCGCGATGGACGCGGCGACCGAGGCGTGCACCACGGAGGTGCTCACCGTGCAGCCCGGCGGCATCCGGCGCGAGGCCGAGCTGACCGAGGGGCTGCACCGGGCACTGGAGCTGCGCGGCCGGGGCGTCCGGATGCGGGACCTCTACACGCACGTCGCCCGGCACGGGCAGGGGCTCCTCACCTACCTGGAGCTGATGGGCGACGCGGTCGAGGCGCGCAGCCTGGACGAGGTGATTGACCGGCTCATCCTCTTCGACCGCACGGTCGCCTTCATCCCCGCCAACACCGACCGCACGATGGCGCTGGAGCTGCGGCACCCGGCGCTCGTGGAGTATCTGGTGACCGTCTTCGAGCGGCTGTGGCGGCTCGCGATCCCGCTGACCGCGCCGCTGCCCGACACCGGCATCGAGGGCATCTCCCACCGCGAGCGCTCGATCGCCGCGCTGCTCGCCGAGGGCCACCAGGACGCGGTGATCGCCGAGCGGCTCGGCATCAGCGTGCGCACCTGCCGCGCGCACATCGCCCGCCTCTCGGAGACCCTGGGCGCGACGAGCCGTACCCAGCTGGGCGTACGGATCGCCCAGGCGGGCCTGGAGGGGCCCCCGCGCACGGCCGCGGCGGCGGGCCTCGACCGCGAGCTGTGAGGCGGGTACGCGGGGCGTGAGGCGCGCGGGGAGTCGGTCAGTTCTCCTGGTTCAGGATGCCCGACTGGGCGATCAGGAAGCCGAGTTGGGCCCGGCTGCCGCTGCCGAGCGCCTGCGCGAGCTTGGCGATGTGGGCCCGGCAGGTACGGACGTTCATGCCGAGGCGGCGCGCGATGGCCTCGTCGACATGACCCTCCACCAGCAGCTTGGCGATGGAGTGCTGGATCTCGGTGATGCCGTCCGGCGCGGTCTCGTAGGGGGTGCCGGCGGTCAGCGGGACCGCGCGGTTCCACATGAACTCGAAGACCTTGATGAGGTAGAGGACGAGGCCGGGGTGGCGGACCTCCAGGGCTACCTGGCGGTCGTCGCGTATCGGGACGAAGGCGACCGTCTCGTCGCAGATGATGAGCCGCTCCACCAGCTCGTCGATCGTGCGGTACTCCACCTTGCCGGCGGCGACCCGGTCGGCGTACGCCAGGCGCTCGGGGCTGTAGCGGGCGGTGTGCTGATACAGGGTGCGCATCCCCACACCACGTTCGATCAGGGGGCGGTCGCGCTCCAGCGCCTCGATGAGCCGGTGTTCGGGCCGGTGGGCGGTCGGCTGGACGGTCAGCATCTCGGTACGGCACTGACTGGTCGCCAGGTCGATGGCCGCGTTGATGCGGTCGAGCCCTTCGAGGACGGTGATGGAGTGGGTGGGGGGCGTGTCCTGGGCGGTGAGCGACATGAAGGGCTCGAAGGCCTCCGCCAGCTCTATCGAGGTGCGTCTGCGCTCGGTGATCTCCCGCTCGATGGGGTTGAGCCGCTGGGCGAGCGCGACGGACGGGGAGACCGGCCGCAGCCAGTCGGCGTCGTCCAGGTCCGGGTGGAGCAGGGCGAACTCCATCAGACAGGGCGCCTTCTCGGCGTCCGCGCGCGCGATGCGGCCGGAGCGCAGTGCGGTGGCGTAGAGCCGCCTTCCCTCCTCGCACAGTTCAGTGAGCGCATGGGGATGTGTCGTATCCGCCGGATTTAGTGTCAAATCTCCACCCCCCAGGGTCCTGAACATGCAGGAACATGATGCACTGATTGTGTGGCGATGACGTGCCTGAATGAGCCATCGTCTTATCCGACGGGGGAGTGAGGGGACCTTCAAGTGAGGACGAAGCCGACTATGCGTAAGAGAATGCTTCGCTCGGTGATTGTCGCCGCCTTCTCCGCCCTTGTGGCCTTCGGGACTCTGGCTGGACACGCGGACGGCAGCCGCTCCGTGGCGGTGACGGAGACCGTGAGCGCGGACGACTCCGGCACGGTGTACACACCGAACGACAGTAGCTGGGCCTGACATGACGACGCCGCCTGACGACCGTTCCTTCCGGCGAGAGATGGCCACGGCCTACCGGTCCGGCTGGCACTTCATCGACCTGGTCACCGCCCTCCCCCACAGCGGTGACTCGTTGATGGTGACGGTGTTCGGCGAGCCGGTCGTGGTCACCCGCGACGAGGACGAGGGCGTCCGTGCCTACCGGTGCCTGCGCAAGCCGCGCGGGGCGCCGCAGCCGGTGCGGTGTGCCGTCCGGTACGGCATGATCTTCGTCAATCTGGACCAGCGCGATCACCGGCTCACCTCCCCGGAGGTCGCCGACCTGAGAACCACCTCGGCCACCCCCCGCAGTGCCTGACGCGATTCCCCCGTCGTAAAAGATCGCTCAGGCGCTTCCCCCAGCAGCGGCGTCACCGTGACCTGAACACGGTGACGCCGCTGCAGTTTCCGCCGACATCTCCCCGTATGCCCCAACCGGCCAACTGGCCGAAACTGTTCATCGCGGGGTTTCGGCGGGGTGTCCGCCCGGCCCCGCCCGCCGCCTGCCGGCCGCGCTGACGCGCCCGGCCTCCGGCCGCCGGGCCACTGTGCCGGCGAGCGTCGCCACTCCGGCCCTGCCCACCGTCCTGCCCGGTGCCACCGGGGCGCCTTCGGCTGCCCGGACGCCGCGGCAGCGGGTGTCACGGTTCCCGGCGCCGCCGGACGTTCCGCCCCGGCCTGCCGTACGCCGGCCGCCGACCCCGAGGGGTCCCCGAACCGCCGGAGGCGTCCGTCAGGCGTGGCCCAGGGTGCGGTCCACCTCGATCTCCAGCACCACGCGGGTCGGGTTCTCGCGCGGCACGCGGCCGTACCGCTCGGCGTAGCGGTGTACGGCGTCGGCGACGCGGGCCGGGTCCGTCACCACGTGGGCGCGGCCCTCCAGGGTGGCCCAGCGGCGGCCGTCCACCTGGCAGACGGCGACGCGGGCGCCGTCGGGACCGGCGGCGCGGATGTGGGCGGCCTTGGCGGTGGCGGTGTCGGTGATGACGCGGGCGAGGCCGGTGGTGGGGTCGTACGTCACGCCCACCGGGACCACGTGGGGGGTGCCGTCGCGGCGGAGGGTCGTCAGGGTGCACAGGTGCCGCTCGCGCCAGAAGGCGAGGTACGGCTCGTCCTGATTCACGGAGGTCATGACCGAAACCTAGTCAGATTCAAACGACCTCCGCTTAATTGAGTGCACCCGGCTCAAGTTTGTGTACACTGATGAAGTCATCAGTGGAGGACGTGTCGAGGAGGAGAACACGAACGTGGACGCCGAGCTGACCAACAGGAGCCGGGACGCGATCAACGCGGCCAGCCAGCGGGCCGTGACCGAGGGGAATCCGGATCTGACGCCCGCGCACCTGCTCCTCGCGCTGCTCGCGGGGCAGGACAACAGCAACATCACCGACCTGCTCGCGGCCGTCGAAGCCGACCAGGCCGCCGTCCGCACGGGCGCCGAGCGCATCGTCGCGGGCCTGCCCGGCGTGACCGGCTCCACCGTGGCCCCGCCGCAGCCCAGCCGGGACCTCCTCGCGGTCCTGGCGGACGCGGACCGGCGGGCCAAGGAACTCGGGGACGAGTTCCTGTCCACCGAACATCTGCTGATCGGCATCGCCGCGAAGGGCGGCGCCGCCGGAGAGGTGCTCCAGAAGCAGGGCGCCGACGCGAAGAAGCTGCAAGAGGCCTTCCAGAAGGCCAGGGGAGGACGCCGCGTGACCACTGCCGACCCCGAGGGCCAGTACAAGGCCCTGGAGAAGTTCGGCACCGACTTCACCGCCGCCGCCCGTGAGGGTCGCCTGGACCCGGTCATCGGCCGGGACCACGAGATCCGCCGGGTCGTGCAGGTGCTGAGCCGCCGTACGAAGAACAACCCCGTCCTCATCGGCGAGCCGGGCGTCGGCAAGACCGCCGTGGTCGAGGGCCTGGCCCAGCGCATCGTCAAGGGTGACGTCCCCGAGTCCCTGAAGAACAAGCGCCTGGTCTCGCTGGACCTCGGCGCGATGGTCGCGGGCGCCAAGTACCGCGGCGAGTTCGAGGAGCGGCTCAAGGCCGTGCTCTCGGAGATCAAGGACTCCGACGGCCAGATCATCACCTTCATCGACGAGCTGCACACGGTCGTCGGCGCGGGCGCGGGCGGCGACTCCGCCATGGACGCGGGCAACATGCTCAAGCCGATGCTGGCCCGCGGCGAGCTGCGCATGGTCGGCGCGACCACGCTCGACGAGTACCGCGAGCGGATCGAGAAGGACCCCGCCCTGGAGCGCCGCTTCCAGCAGGTGCTGGTCGCGGAGCCCACCGTCGAGGACACCATCGCGATCCTGCGCGGCCTCAAGGGCCGGTACGAGGCGCACCACAAGGTGCAGATCGCGGACAGCGCGCTGGTGGCCGCCGCGACGCTCTCCGACCGGTACATCACCTCCCGCTTCCTGCCCGACAAGGCGATCGACCTCGTCGACGAGGCCGCGTCCCGGCTGCGCATGGAGATCGACTCCTCGCCCGTCGAGATCGACGAACTCCAGCGCTCCGTCGACCGGTTGAAGATGGAGGAGCTGGCGATCGGCAAGGAGACCGACCCCGCCTCCCGCGAGCGTCTGGAGCGGCTGCGCCGCGACCTCGCCGACAAGGAGGAGGAGCTGCGTCACCTCAACGCCCGCTGGGAGAAGGAGAAGCAGTCCCTCAACCGGGTCGGTGAGCTGAAGGAGCGCCTGGACGACCTGCGCGGCCAGGCCGAACGCGCCCAGCGCGACGGCGACTTCGACACTGCGGCCAAGTTGCTCTACGGGCAGATCCCGCAGCTGGAGAAGGAGTTGGAGGCCGCCTCGGAGGCCGAGGAGGAGGCCGCCCGCGACACCATGGTCAAGGAGGAGGTCGGCTCCGACGACATCGCGGACGTCGTCGCCGCCTGGACCGGCATCCCGGCGGGCCGCCTCATGGAGGGCGAGACGCAGAAGCTGCTGCGCATGGAGGACGAGCTGGGCAAGCGGCTCATCGGCCAGCGCGAGGCGGTGCAGGCCGTGAGTGACGCGGTACGGCGCTCCCGCGCGGGCATCGCCGACCCCGACCGTCCCACCGGTTCCTTCCTGTTCCTCGGCCCGACGGGTGTCGGCAAGACCGAACTCGCCAAGGCGCTCGCGGACTTCCTCTTCGACGACGAGCGGGCCATGGTCCGCATCGACATGTCGGAGTACAGCGAGAAGCACAGCGTGGCCCGCCTGGTCGGCGCGCCTCCCGGGTACGTGGGGTACGAGGAGGGCGGTCAGCTCACCGAGGCCGTGCGGCGCCGCCCGTACACCGTGGTCCTGCTGGACGAGGTCGAGAAGGCCCACCCCGAGGTCTTCGACATCCTGCTCCAGGTGCTGGACGACGGCCGCCTCACCGACGGCCAGGGCCGCACGGTCGACTTCCGCAACACCATCCTGGTGCTGACCTCCAACCTGGGCAGCCAGTACCTGGTCGACCCGGCGCTGGACGACGCGGACAAGCGGCAGCGCGTCCTTGACGTGGTGCGGGCCTCCTTCAAGCCGGAGTTCCTGAACCGCCTTGACGACCTGGTGGTCTTCTCCGCGCTCGACGAGCAGGAGCTCGCCCGGATCGCCCGCCTCCAGCTCGACCGCCTCGCGAAGCGCCTGGCCGATCGCCGCCTCACCCTGGACGTCACCCCCGACGCCCTGGCCTGGCTCGCGGAGGAGGGCAACGACCCGGCGTACGGCGCCCGCCCGCTGCGCCGCCTCGTCCAGACCGCCATCGGCGACCGCCTCGCCAAGGAGATCCTCTCCGGCGAGATCAAGGACGGCGACACGGTCCGCGTGGACCGCTTCGGCGACGAGCTGATCGTGGGACCGGCGACGGCGAAGACGCTGTAGGCGCCGTAGCGGAACCCGTGACGCGGGCCCCCGTCCGTACCTTCCGGTGCGGACGGGGGCCCGCGCGTGTTTCACCGACGCCGCCGGGTGTCACTCGCTCATGAGGACTCCATGCCCTGGAAGGCGGTCCACGCCGCCCAGGCGAACCAGATGATGAACAGCAGACAGCCGGTCCACAGGGTCCACAGGACCCATCGCACCACTCTTGGTATGCGCATGGCGGAATCATGCCGGACGGCCGCCGCCGGTCCGGGGACTCCGTGTCCGCCGAGGGCTTACAGGGCGCGGCGGGGCTTGCCAGGGGCCTCCCCTTCTGGGGGAGGATGGCGGTATCCGTACGAAGGGAAAAACACGGTGAGCATCGACCCGTCCTCGATTCCGAATTTCGGGGGCCAGCCCGACCCGCAGCCCCAGGGACCTGTGGGCCCCGTCGTCCCGGATCAGGACCTCGTGAAGCAGCTCCTCGAGCAGATGGAGCTGAAGTACGTCGTGGACGAGGAGGGCGACCTCGCGGCTCCGTGGGAGCAGTTCCGCACGTACTTCATGTTCCGCGGTGAGGACGAGCAGGCGGTCTTCTCCGTACGGACCTTCTACGACCGTCCCCACAAGATCGACGAGAAGCCGCAGCTGCTCGAGACGGTCGACGAGTGGAACCGCCGCACCCTGTGGCCGAAGGTGTACACCCACACCCACGAGGACGGCACCGTCCGCCTCATCGGCGAGGCCCAGATGCTGGTCGGCACCGGCGTCGACCTCAACCACTTCGTCTCCTCCACGGTCAGCTGGGTCCGCGCCGCGATCGAGTTCGACAAGTGGATCGTGGAGCAGCTCGGCCTGGAGCAGGAGGTCGACGAGATCGACGACGCGGAGAAGCCGGGCGAGGACGAGGACTAGTCCCCGCCGGTCCGCACGCGGACTTCGAGGGGCCCGGGGTGATGCCACCCCGGGCCCCTTCGTCGTACCTGCGGCGCTGATTAAGGAACGATTGTTCTTGACTGAACGTTCCTCAACTGGCTACGGTCGGCGCATGGGACGACCAAGAGGGTTCGACGAGGCCGAGGTGATCCGCCGGGCCGCCGCGCTCTTCTCGGTGCGGGCGTACGACGGAACGTCGATCGACGACCTGGTGGCGCACCTCGGCGTGCACCGCAACAGCCTGTACAAGACCTTCGGCAGCAAGCGCGGGCTCTATCTGGCCGCGCTGCGCTGGTCCGTCGAGCACCTCTTCACGCCGTTCGCCGACCGCCTCGCCGAGCAGGCGGGGGTGCGGGGCGCCATCGAGGAGGCCCTCGCCGGTCCCGGCGCGGAGAACGGCGTCGACCTGCTGCTGATGGCCGCGATCGAGCGGGCCCCCGTCGACGCCGAGGTGGGCGAACTCGTCGCCACGGCGTTCGCCGCGCTGGACGGGGCCTTCGGCACCGCCGCGCACGCCGGGGACGACGGTGACTCCCCGGGAGTGGCGGGCGCGGCGACCGCGGTGACCGCCACCCTGCTCGGGCTGCGCGTCCGGGCCAGGGCCGGTGCCTCGAACGACGATGTGCTGCTCGCGGGGACCGCCCTCGCACGGAGCCTCACCT
Organism: Streptomyces sp. NPDC026659; assembly: GCF_040638245.1. Classification (NCBI taxonomy): domain Bacteria; kingdom Bacillati; phylum Actinomycetota; class Actinomycetes; order Kitasatosporales; family Streptomycetaceae; genus Streptomyces; species Streptomyces sp. NPDC026659. Next base: position 441,241 of record NZ_JBEZXY010000003.1, read on the forward strand.
CCCACGGCTGAGCCGTCCCCACCCACCCCGTTCACCGAAAGAGGCCGACATGGCACGCATCACCGTCGAGGGCTCCACCCTGGTCGTGGAGATGGAAGGGCTCGACAAGCTCTGGGCGCTCAAGAGCCGGCTGGACATACCGCTGGCGAACGTCCGGGGCGCCACCGCCGACCCGGGCATCGTCAAGGAGCCGAAGGGCCTCCGCGCCCCGGGCTCCCACTTCCCCGGCCTCCTCGTCGCGGGCTCGTTCCACACCAAGGGCGAGTGGGTCTTCTGGGACGTCAAGGACGGCGCCAGGGCCGTGGTCGTCGAACTCGCCGACGAGCGCTACGCACGTCTCGTGGTCGAGGTCGACGACCCCCGGGCGACGGTGGACCTCATCGAGCGGAGCCTGTCGGCACACTGAGGCCGTGCCCGCTGGTATCCGCCGCTCACATGCCGCGCAGCCGCACCGCGGCCTCGCGCAGCACTGATGGCGGGGGCGCACTAGAAGTCAGAGCACGATCTGAGTAGGCTCTGATTATGTCTAGTGTGCGTCTGGAAGCAGAAACGGAATCCGTCTCCTTCACCGATCTCTCCCGCAACCCCAAGGGGGTCGCGGCCAGAGCGGCCGCCCTGGGGCGTCTCCGTGTCACGCATCGGGACGCGCCGGACATGGTGCTGACCACGGCTGTCCGGGCGGAGCACGACGAGGAGAACCTGACCACCGCCTCACGGCTCTTCCTTGCGCTGATGAAGCAGGACGAGGGTGCCAAGTCGCTTCTTCTCGCGCTTCCTGAGGTGTTCCCCTGGGTGCGGCACCTGGACGCGGAAGAGGTTCGGGCCTTCACCGTCGAGCTTCTCGAAGCGCTGTCGGACGCCGCCGAACTAGGTGCGGGAGAGGCCGTGCATCGGGCGATCATCTCCTGGCGTTCCACGGCTCGCATCAATGCCGATCCCGACCAGCTCAGGGAGTCGGTGCGTGCACTCGATGGTGATGACCTCGGCTCGGTCGAGGTGCGTGGGTGAGCCCGAAGAAGGGTGACCGGGTCAGTGTTCCGCCCCTCGACGGCTGGAACGTCGTCTTCGGCACGACGGAGGCGGTGACCGGCTGGGAGGAGCTGTGCCGTGTCGCGTTGCCGAGCACGCATCGCTGCCTGGACGCCCTCCGAAGCGATCCCCTGTCCCGGTCCAACTGGAGTCGCCAGCATCAGCTACGAGGCAGGCACGCGACCAAAGTATGGAAAGGCTCCGACCTTGAGCAGTGGGAGTACGAGGTCACCAGTGGCGGTCGAGTGCGTTACCTCGTCAGCTCGGAGACTTCCACCGTGATCCTCGTGTACGCCTCGCCGCGGCATCCGAAAGATACCGAGTGAGCCTGAGCCGTTTCTGGGGCGGGACCCGCGAGCAGACCCCGCCCCTGCCCCTCGGCGGACCTCCTTCCACGCGCTCCGTCAGACCGCCAACTGCTTGAGGCGGGCAACCGCTTCTTCCAGCACACCCGTCCGCTTGCAGAACGCGAAGCGGACGAATGGCGCGCCCGCCTCGCGGTCGTCGTAGAAGACGGCGTTGGGGATGGCGACGACGCCCGCGCGTTCCGGGAGGGCGCGGCAGAAGGCGAAGCCGTCCTTCTCGCCGAGGGGGCGGATGTCGGCGGTGACGAAGTAGGTGCCGGCGGGACGGAAGACGTCGAAGCCCGCCTCGGCCAGGCCCGTCGCGAGGAGGTCGCGGCGGGCGCTCATGTCGCGGCGGAAGTCGTCGTAGTACGACTCGGGCAGCGCCAGCGCCTCGGCCACCGCGTACTGGAACGGGCCCGCCGAGACGAAGGTGAGGTACTGCTTCGCGGAGCGCACCGCGCTCACCAGCCCCGGCGCGGCGGTCACCCAGCCGACCTTCCAGCCGGTGAAGGAGAACGTCTTGCCGGCCGAGCCGATGGTCACCGTGCGCTCGCGCATCCCGGGGAACGTGGCCAGCGGGACGTGCTCGGCGTCGTCGAAGACCAGGTGCTCGTAGACCTCGTCCGTGACGACCAACAGGTCGCGCTCCACGGCCAGTTCGGCGATCGCGGCCAGTTCGGCGCGGGTGAGGACGGTGCCGGTGGGGTTGTGCGGGGTGTTGATCAGCAGCAGACGGGTGCGGTCGGTGACGGCGGCGCGCAGCTCGTCGAGGTCGAGCGTGAAGCGGCCCGCGTCGGGCCGCAGCGTGACGGGCACCCGCCGCCCGCCCGCCATGGCGATGCTCGCGGCGTACGAGTCGTAGTACGGCTCCAGGGCCACGACCTCGTCGCCCGGCTCAAGGAGCGCCAGCAGCGTCGCGGCGATGGCCTCCGTGGCGCCCGCCGTGACCAGTACCTCGGTGTCGGGGTCGTACGTCAGCCCGTACCGGCGCCGCTGGTGCGCGGCGATGGCGTTCCGCAGCTCGGGTACGCCGGGCCCCGGCGGGTACTGGTTCCCCCGTCCGTCCCGCAACGCCCGCACCGCCGCCTCCCTGATCTCCTCGGGCCCGTCGGTGTCGGGAAACCCCTGCCCGAGATTGATCGATCCGGTCGCCACGGCGAGGGCGGACATCTCGGCGAAGATCGTCGTCCCGAACTCGGCGAGGCGGCGGTTGAGGTACGGGCGTGCGGTGGAGGTCATGCGGTCATCCTGCCCGGGAACTCAAGTCCGGCTCAAGTTCCCCGGATTTTCTTGACGATCACTCGGGCGTCCCGTGCTGGTTATGGCCGTTCCGCTGGCGTCCTGGCGCGAAGAAAAGGGGATTCACTGTGAATGCCGCATTACCCATTCGTGATCCGGGAGCGACCGTGTGAAGTCTTTCCTGCGAGGCGTCACGCTTCCCGTGTCGGTGGGCGGAGTGTCGTCCGTGACCGCGATGTGGAGTTGCGCGGGACCGGCCGGGTTCAGCATTGTCTCGGCCGGAAAGATCCTCGCGGCGTCCGGATGCGGTGACGGCGGTGGGGTGTTCACCGCCCGGATTCCGCGCGTCCCTTCGCGTGCATCGGCGTGGAAATTCTCGGCACCGGATGCGGTGATCTGGCGGGTCGCTGTCGTGTTGCCGGCCGAGGGTTAGCTCGGGCGGGGGTGCTGCGGGCGGCGGTCGTGTGCGCGTCCCCGTGTGCCGGCCGGGCGCCGGGTGCGGCGACTGCTGCGGAGGCGGCCACCCGGAGTTTTTATGGCGACAAAATGGGCGGTCGGCTCAAGTTTTCCTCAGAGAAAAGAGAACGCGGTTGTCGTGATTTTGCGAGCTCCTTACCGTGTGGCGCACTGGTTCTTGTGGCTCGACGAGTTGGGGGCAGGAATGAAGAAATCCTCGGTGATCAAGGCAGCGATCACGTCGGCGTTCGCCGCAGTGCTGGCGTTCAGTGTGGTCACACCGGCGCAGGCCACGACCACCAAATGGTGCACCCTCATGCAGGGGACCGCGGGTTACGGGTGTTTCTACTCGGACGGCGACAAGTTCGCGGTCCAGGACTACATCGCCGACGGCAAGCGCGTGATTCTCTGGTGGACCCTCATCAACGGCCCGCAGAAGGGCAGGTCGGGGTCCTGCACCGACGCCAATGGCGCCGCCAACGGATTCACCTGGTGCGACTACGACTTCCCTGAGGGCAGCAACTACGCGGTGACGTTCGCGACGACAGCCCGCGACGGAGCGAACGGAGAGGACGAGCACCCGAACTATCCCCTGGTCATCGGGTACGTCTCCGGACACGCCTGACGAACGCCGAGGGGTCGGGAATCGATCGGCCCCGACGACCAAGCCCGGTGCCCGCGGCCTTCTCCGCGGGCACCGGGCTTGACCGTTTCGGGTCAGGTCAGAGGCCGTTTACCGGGGCCAATCCTCAGAAGTTGCTCAACTCTGCTTTGGCCGTACGGCGGGCCGGGCATCCCCCGGTCACCGCGTCGCACGGCGCGGTGACGAGGCGCCCACGGGGGGCCGCTTCGGGGGAACGGAAAGGGGATGACGCCATGGTTGTCGGCATTGTCCTGGTGGTGGCGCTGCTGATCGTCGTGGCGGCGGCGTCGAAGTCGCCGGCGCGGCGGCGCGCGCGGGGGAACGTCTCGCTCGGCAAGCGGCGCGGAGGTGTGGGGTCGCGGTCGTCGTACCGCTCCTCGTCGTCCTCGTCGTCCTCGTCGGACGCCGGGACGAGCTGGTGGGTGGCCGGAAACGACTCCGGCTCGTCGGGTGGCGGTGGCCACCACGGGGGCGGTCACCACGGCGGCGGTCACTCCTGCGGCGGCGGCCACTCGTCGTGCGGCGGGGGTTCGTCGTGCGGGGGCGGCTCGTCCTGCGGCGGTGGGGGCGGTTGCGGGGGCGGCAGCTGAGGGTGGCTGGACGGGGAGCGGCGTAGCCGGGGGCGGGGCGTCGTAGCGACAGTGGGCGAATCGGGGTGCGGCGCGAGCCCCGCGGCACCGGCCGTGACGCCCCACCCCGGCCCACCGTCACCACGCTCCACTCCAGTCCCGCCAACACCCCTCCCCAGGCTCCCGGTCGGCCCCCGGATGGCGTCGTTGAACAGTTGAGCTGTGGGGCCCTCTGAGGGATGGAAACCCTACGAAGTTGGGTAAAAACGCTGTGGCACGGCCACAGTTCATGATTCCCTCTAAATCACCACCGCAGCCCTCGGGCGTCCCAAGGACACCCCCCTCCAGCCGGGCCGAGCGGGCCGACCGCCCCGGTGTCCGCCGAGGTGCGCCGGACTGCCCTCTCCCTCATGCGTGTTAGCGGAGCCGATCCATGCTCACGACCCTGAACACCTCCTACACAGATACGCGCGCTGCCGACCTCGCCTGGGCCCTCGGACGCGAACCGCTCCCGGCCCTGGCCACCCTCGACCTCGAACTGAGCGGGGCGAGACTTCAGTTGAGGCTCCTCGGCGCCTCCCACCAGGTCCTCCTCGAAGAAGAGAACGGCAGTTGCTCGGAGACCGTGGCGTGCATGCCCGGCTCCAGCACGCCCCTCCCGCTCGGCGTCGCCAAGCGGATCGGTGACTGGGAGTACGAGTTCGCGGCGCGCGTGGAGATGCTGACGCCGGGCCAGTTTGCGGGCCGCGCCCAGGAGTTGCTGGCCCTGGTCTCCGACCACCCGCACGGACTGGCCGGTGTCTTCCCCGGCAGCCCGCACGCCTTCACCGCGCTGCTCGCCCAGCGGCAGGGCGGTCAGGTGCACTGGCGCACCTGGCATGCCTACCCGCAGGACGGCCAGTTGGTGGCGACCAGGACCCGCGTCGGCGTACGCGTGCCCGCCGGGCAGCCCGGCTGACCCCGGCCTCAAGTCAACCAACTCTGGCCGCCGTAAACCGATCGCGCTGCCAGACGCCCGAGTTCCACACGTGTGGGTGACGAAGCGTGCGTACGCCGTGACGTAACGTCGCAACGTGATCGAACCCCACGCCCCCGTGTCCCCGGGTGCCCCGCCCTGGGCCGAGCCCGCGTGGCTGCCCGTGCGGCCCGGCACCGGGCGGTTCCTGGTCCTCGCGTGCGTCTTCGTCTGCGCGGCCTGCGGACTGGTGTACGAGCTGGAACTCGTCGCGTTCGCCTCGTACTTGATGGGTGACTCGGTCACCCAGGCGTCCGTCGTGCTGTCCGTGATGGTGTTCGCGATGGGCATCGGCTCGCTCGCCGCCAAACGTCTGCGCTGGCACGCGGCCGTCGGCTTCGGCGCGATCGAGACCGCGCTCGCGCTGGTCGGCGGCTGCAGCGCCATGGCGCTGTACGCGGTCTTCGCGTGGACCGGCGGCTGGGGCGGCGTGTGGGCGGACGGACCGCGCTGTCTGCTGGTCGCGTTCTCGCTGGCCATCGGACTGCTGGTCGGCGCCGAAGTGCCGTTGCTGATGGAGCTGATCCAGCGCATCCGGCGCCAGGACGCGGGCGGCGCGGTGGCCGACCTCTTCGCGGCGGACTACGTCGGCGCGCTGGTCGGCGGCCTCGCCTTCCCCTTCCTCCTGCTGCCGTTCCTGGGCCAGTTGACCGGCGCGCTGCTCACCGGCTCGGTGAACGTGGTCGCGGGCAGCGCCCTGGTGCTCGGCCTCTTCCGCCGCGATCTGAGCCGTCGCGCGCGGTGGGTGCTGCTCGTCGTGGGGCTCGTGGTGCTCGGCGTCCTCGCCTCGGCCGCCGCGCTCGCGGGCGACTTCGAACGGGCCGCGCGGCAGGCGGTGTACGGCGGTGGCGTACGGGTCGCGCTCCAGACCGACGTCCAGGAGGTCGTCCTCGCCGGGGGCACCGACGGCAAGCCGCTCGACCTCTTCCTCGACGGACGGCTCAGGGTCGGCGGCCGGGACGAGCGGCAGTACCACGAGGCGCTGGTCCACCCCGCGATGTCCGGCCCGCACGCGCGCGTGCTGATCCTCGGCGGCGGGGACGGACTGGCCGCGCGCGAGGTGCTGCGGTACGGCGGAGTACGGCGCGTCGACGTGGTCGAGCTGGACGCCGGGCTGCTCCGGCTCGCCCGCAGCGACCCCGGCCTCGCCGCGCTCAACGCGCACGCCCTCGCCGACCCGCGCGTCCACGTCACCACGGCGGACGCGCTCGGCCGGCTGCGCCTCGCCCCCGCCGGACGGTACGACGTGGTGATCGCGGACCTCCCCGACCCCGGCATCACCGCCAGCACCAAGCTCTACTCCCAGGAGTTCTACGGTCTCGCCCGCCGCGCCCTCGCCTCCGGCGGCCGCCTGGTGGTCCACGCGGGCCCGGTCACCACCCGCCCCCGCGTCTTCTGGACGGTGGCGACGACCCTGCGCGCGGCGGGCTTCTCGGCCTCCCCCTACCGCGTCCTCGGCCACGACTCCGGCTTCCCGGCGGGCCCCGACCGCTCGGCCGCCCGCGCCGGCACCCCGCCCGACTGGGGCTACCTCCTGGCCACCCCGGGCCCCTCCCCGCCCCGCCTCCGCCTCACGGGCCCCCGCCCCCGCACCCTGACCCCGGCCGAGCTGACGGCCGACGCCCGGGCGGCCCGCCGTACGCGGATGACGGGACTGGTGGCGTCGACCCTGGCGCACCCGAGGTACTGAGGGCTCCCACCGGGCCGGCCGCATTCCAGGGTGAAAATCCGCGCCCACTCGGTAGGCTCGGGCGACATGGAGCACCAGGTCTTCGTCCCGGTTCCGGCCGACCGGCTCAGGGAGGCCCTGGCGGACCCCGTAAGGGTCGCCCGGGCGGTACCCGGGCTTCAGCAGGACGCCACCGCCGACCCGCTGACCGGCAGGCTGAAGCTGCGCGTGGGCGGGTACTCGGTGACGTACCGGGGTACGGCCGGGGTCACGCGCCACGAGGACGGCAGCTACACGATCAAGGGCGAGGCGACCGAGTCCCGGGGCACGGGCAGCGCGGAGTTCACCGTGACCGTACGGCTCGCGGAGGCCGCGGACGGTACGACGGCCGACCTGACCGCGACGGCGACGACCACGACGGGCGCCCGTACGGCCGAACTCCCCGCGGACCAGCTGACCTCGGCGGCGGCCCGCCTGCTGACCCGTTTCCTGGAGGGCCTGGCCGAGGAGCCGCGGGAGTCGAGCGCGCCCCCGCCCCCGGAGGCGCCGGAGCAGCCGGAGGAGTCCGGCCCCGAGGAAGCGGCCGCCGACGCCCACACCTCCGTCTTCGACACCGAGGTCCCCCCGTCCTCCCTCACCCCCGACCCCGAGGACACCCCTACGGGTTTCACCGCCCCCGCCGAGCCCCCCGCCGGGCCCGCCGAACCCCCCGCCGGGCCTCCGGCGGAAGCCGCGCACGCGCGCCGCACGATGATCGGCCGCAGCGCCGAAGAGGTGGACCACGCCCCGCCGCGCGGCCGCTACGCCCCCGTCCCCGCCCCCCAGACGGTCGCCGCCGGCTCGACGCTCCGCTGGGCGGCTCCCGCCGCCGCCTTCGCGCTCGCCTCCGCGATCGTCGTCACCCGGGCCCTGCGCAAGCGCCGCTGAGACGCGAACGCCGTTGGGACGACGGCCCGTAGACCACGGGCCCGTACACCACGGGCCCGCCGCCCGTACGCGAGTAGGGTCGTCCCGTGAGTGACGAAGACATTGTGTTGGCCGCGGGTGACGCGGAGGTCGTGGTCCGGCCCGGGAAGGGCGGACGGGTCGCCGGGCTGAAGGTCGGCGGCACGGAGCTGCTGCGGCAGGGCGAGCGGTTCGGGTGCTTCCCGATGGTCCCCTGGTGCGGCCGGATCAGGGACGGCCGGTTCCTGGACGGCGGTGTCGTACGGCAGATGCCGCTCAACTCCCCGCCGCACGCGATCCACGGCACCACCCGCGACGGCGCCTGGCGCACCGCCCGCGTCTCGGCGGACGAGGCCGTCCTGACGTACGAGCTGACCGACCCCTGGCCGCACCACGGCAGGGTCACCCAGATCGTGAGCCTCGGCGAGGACAGCCTGACGCTGACCATGGCGGTGGAGACGTACGAGGACTCGTTCCCGGCGCAGATCGGCTGGCACCCCTGGTTCAACCGGACCCTGGGCGGCGAGGGCGTACGGATCGACTTCACCCCGTCCTGGCAGGAGGAGCGCGGCGAGGACCACCTGCCGACCGGCAACCGGATCGATCCCCGGCCGGGCCCCTGGGACGACTGCTTCGGGATGCCCGAGGGCGTGGACGTCACCCTGACCTGGCCCGGACAGCTGGAGCTGAGGCTGACCAGCCGCGAGCAGTGGGCCGTCGTCTACGACGAGCAGGACGCCGCCGTGTGCGTCGAGCCGCAGACCGGGCCGCCCAACGGACTCAACACCGCGCCCCGCCTGGTGACCCCGCTGGACCCGCTGGAGACGTCCACGACCTGGAGCTGGCGCCGCCTCTGAGCCGTCCGCCGTCACGCCGGAGCCGCCTCTAAGCTGGCCGTATGACGACCGACGCACGTGGCGAACTGCTGGAACAGATCAAGGACAAGGCCGTGGTGCACGGCAAGGTGACCCTCTCCTCGGGTCTGGAGGCCGACTACTACGTCGACCTGCGCCGCATCACCCTCGACGGCGAGGCCGCCCCGCTGGTCGGCCAGGTGCTGCTCGACCTCACCGCCGACCTCGACTTCGACGCGGTGGGCGGTCTGACCATGGGCGCCGACCCGGTGGCCGCGGCCATGCTGCACGCCGCCGCCGCGCGCGGGAAGAAGCTGGACGCCTTCGTGGTGCGCAAGGCCGCGAAGGCGCACGGTCTCCAGCGCCGTGTGGAGGGCCCGGACATCGCGGGCCGGCGCGTGCTGGTGGTCGAGGACACCTCCACCACCGGCGGTTCGCCGCTGACCGCCGTCGAGGCGGTGCGCGAGGCCGGTGCGGAGGTCGTCGCGGTGGCGACGATCGTGGACCGCGCGACGGGTGCGGCGGAGAAGATCGAGGCCGGAGCGGGCGTTCCGTACCGGTTCGCCTTCTCGAAGGATGAACTGGGTCTGGACTGACGGCCCGCCACGGCGTGGAATTTCCTGGCCATGACCGCCAGGCCGCCCGCCGGGCCGGGTCTGGAAAGATGGGCACGACGCTGACGTCGTCGCCCCCTGGGTCCAAGTTCAGGGCCGCCACGCAGAACGCCAACCCGCAACACGAGGAGCGGACAGATGCCCATCGCAACCCCCGAGGTCTACAACGAGATGCTCGACCGGGCGAAGGCAGGCAAGTTCGCCTACCCGGCCATCAACGTCACGTCGAGCCAGACCCTGAACGCGGCGCTGCGCGGCTTCGCCGAGGCGGAGAGCGACGGCATCGTCCAGATCTCGACCGGTGGCGCGGAGTTCCTCGGCGGCCAGTACAGCAAGGACATGGTGACCGGCGCGGTCGCGCTCGCCGAGTACGCGCACATCATCGCGGAGAAGTACCCGGTCAACATCGCCCTGCACACCGACCACTGCCCCAAGGACAAGCTGGACGGCTATGTGCGTCCGCTGCTCGCGCTGTCCGAGGAGCGCGTGAAGGCGGGCCGCCACCCGCTGTTCCAGTCGCACATGTGGGACGGCTCCGCCGAGACCCTCGCGGACAACCTGGAGATCGCCCAGGAGCTGCTTGAGCAGGCCCGCCGCGCCAACATCATCCTCGAGGTGGAGATCACCCCCACCGGTGGCGAGGAGGACGGTGTCACGCACGAGATCAACGACTCCCTGTACACCACGGTGGACGACGCGATCCGCACGGTCGAGGCCCTGGGCCTGGGCGAGAAGGGCCGCTACCTGCTCGCCGCCTCCTTCGGCAACGTCCACGGCGTCTACAAGCCGGGCAACGTCGTGCTCCGCCCCGAGCTGTTGAAGGAGCTGAACGACGGCGTGGCCGCCAAGTTCGGCAAGCAGTCCCCGTTCGACTTCGTCTTCCACGGTGGCTCCGGCTCCTCGGAGGAGGAGATCCTGACCGCGCTGGAGAACGGCGTCGTGAAGATGAACATCGACACGGACACGCAGTACGCGTTCACCCGTCCGGTCGCGGGACACATGTTCTCGAACTACGACGGCGTCCTGAAGATCGACGGCGAGGTCGGCGACAAGAAGGCCTACGACCCGCGCACCTGGGGCAAGCTGGCCGAGGCGTCGATGGCCGCGCGTGTCGTGGTGGCGGCGAACAACCTGCGGTCGGCGGGCAACAAGATGAAGTAGGTCCTTGGGGAGTCCGCAGCGACCCCTCAGGGATACCCGTAGTGGACCCGGTGCCTGTTCAGGCACCGGGTCCACTACGTATGTCCGGGGTATATCTGGGTCATGCCCGATGTCCGGCTGGCCTCGTCCAAGGGCAGATGGATCCTGTTCACCACCGTGCTCGGCTCCAGCATGGCCCTGCTGGACTCGACCGTCGTCAATGTCGCGCTGCCCCGCATCGGCCGTGACCTGGACGCGAGCCTCTCCGCGCTCCAGTGGACGGTCAACGCGTACATGCTCACCCTGGCGGGGCTTATCCTGCTCGGCGGCTCGCTGGGCGACCGTTACGGCCGTCGCAAGGTCTTCATGATCGGCGTGGTGTGGTTCGCGGCGGCCTCGCTGCTGTGCGGGCTCGCGCCGAACCCGGCCGTGCTGATCGGTGCCCGCGCCCTCCAGGGCATCGGCGGCGCGCTGCTGACCCCGGGCTCGCTCGCGCTGATCCAGGCGTCCTTCCACCCCGACGACCGCAGCCGCGCGGTCGGCCTGTGGTCCGGGTTCGGCGGTGTGGGCGCGGCGGTGGGGCCGTTTCTCGGCGGCTGGCTGGTGGACGGTCCCGGCTGGCGCTGGGTGTTCCTGCTGAACGTCCCGCTCGCGCTGGTGTGTGTCCCCGTGGCGCTGCGGCACGTGCCCGAGTCGGACGCGGAGTCCTCCGGCGAGGGCGCGCCCCCGGGCCGGTTCGACGTGCTCGGCGCGGTCCTCGGCGCGCTGGCGCTCGCCCTGCTGACGTACGCCCTGATCGAGGCGCGCTCGGCGTCCGTGGGCGTGGTGGTGAGCGCGGTCGCGGGCGTGGCGTCGGCGGTGGCGTTCGTGTACGTCGAGAAGCACCGGGCCGCTCCGATGCTGCCGCTGGACATCTTCTCCTCGCGGCAGTTCACGGCGGTCAACATCGTCACGCTGTGCGTGTACGCGGCGTTCGGCGGCTTCTTCTTCCTCACTGCGCTCCAGCTCCAGGTGGTGGCGGGGTACTCGCCCCTTCAGGCGGGTACGGCCCTGCTGCCGACGACCGTCCTGATGCTGCTGTTCTCGTCCCGCTCGGGCGCGCTGGCCGACCGGATCGGGCCCCGGCTGCCGCTGACGGTGGGTCCGCTGCTGTGCGCGGTGGCGATGCTGATGATGGTGCGGGTGGGGCCGGACGCGGACTACCCGACCGACGTGCTGCCCGCGCTGCTGGTGATGGGCACCGGCATGGTCACCCTGGTGGCCCCGCTGACCGCGACCGTCCTCGCCTCGGTGGACACCGCCCGCGCGGGCGTGGCCAGCGGCATCAACAACGCGGCGGCGCGCGCGGCGGGCCTGATCGCGGTAGCCGCGCTCCCTCTCCTGACCGGCATGGGCCCGGACGCCTACCGCTCCGCGGCCGCCTTCAACCGCTCCTTCGACCGCGCGATGCCGATCTGCGCTGGGGTGCTGGTCCTGGGGTCGGTCCTGGCCTTCACGCTGGTGCGCCGCCGTCCGACCCCGGAGTGCGCGCACCCGGAGTGCCGGACGCACGGAAGCCTCACGGCTCCGCCGCTGGAGCGGGGGGTGAAGTGAGGGGCTCGAAGCCGGGGTTTGGAGCCGTGGTTTGGAGCCGAGGTTTGGAGCCGGGGTTTTGGAGCCGAGGTTTTGGAGCCGGTGTCTTGGGGTCAGGCGCGGCGTGCGGGTCCGCTGGTGAGGGGAAGGACGATGTCGTCCACGATCTCCTCGATCACGTCGTCCGGCACGGGCTGGAGGGTGGTCAGGACCTCGTGGCGGAAGAGGTCGAAGGGCAGGGCGGTGATGCGCGCGGTGACCTTCTCGGCGGGGACCTCGCCCCGGTCGACGGCCCGCTGGAGGATGGTCTCGGCGGTCGAGCGGTCGTTGCCGAGGACGCGTCTGCGCAGCTCGGCGGGGCTTGTGCCGGTCTCCTCGAAGTAGGTGCCGAGGACCGCGGTGAGCGCCGCGAGCAGGTCGACGCGGGTCTCGTTGGCGCGCCGCATCATGGCGATGAGGTCGCCGCGCAGAGAGCCGGTGTCGGGGGCCTCGGTCGTCCGGGTCGTGGCGGCGTGGGTGACGGCCGCGGTGACCAGCTCGTGCTTGTTGGCCCAGCGGCGGTAGAGCACGGGGGTGCTGGTCCCGGCGCGCTGGGCGACGGACTCCACCGTGAATCCCGCGTACCCGCGCTCGGCCAGCTCCGCCCACGCGGCGTCGAGCAGCGCGTTCTCCAGCTGCGGGCCTCTTCGTCGTTGCATGGTTCCCCCTTAAGACGTACTTGCACATCTTACCGGCCAGCCCTACAGTCGAATGAGAAGCACCAGTGCATCTTAAATCCGATGGGAAGGGTGAGCCGGTGACCGACGACAACGCGTCCGCCGTGACGGTCCTGATCGAGATCCACGCCAAGGACGGCGCGGAACAGGAGGCCCGCGACGCCCTGGTCCACGCGATAGAGACCTCGGTGAAGCCCGGCTTCCTCGGCTCCCGCGTCTACGCCGACCTCACCGACCCCGGCGCCTTCTACTCGGTCCAGCAGTGGGAGAGCGCCCGCGCCTTCCACGCCCACATGGCGGAGGCCCGCGAGGGCATGGCCGAGGCGACGAGCATGCTGAGCCGACCGCCGAGGACGACGGTGCTGAGCCACATAGCCTGACCGGCGGCCCGGCACCGGGGGCGGGATCGGTCGCCGTCCCCCGGATACCTGGCCGGTGTCGCACCGGTCCGGCTAGCGCATCAGCTCCTCGTACGCCTCCTCGCTGCTGTCCCGCAGGAACTGGCGGCAGCGCTCGGCCTCGTCCTTCTCGCCGATGGAGTCGGCGGCGCGGGTGAGGGCGGCGAGGCAGCGCAGGAAGCCGCGGTTGGGGCGGTGGCTCCAGGGGATGGGGCCGTGGCCCTTCCAGCCCGCGCGGCGCAGCTGGTCGAGGCCGCGGTGGTACCCCGTCCGGGCGTAGGCGTACGACTCGACCACGCGCCCCGCCTCGAAGGCGTCGTCGGCGAGCATCGCCCAGGCCAGGGAGAAGGTCGGGTACTTGGCCACGACCTCGGCCGGGGCGAGCGAGTCCTCGGCCAGCAGCCGGTAGGCGTCCTCGTTCTCCGGGAGGAGGGTCGGCTCCGGGCCGCCGAGCAGGTTCTTGTGCGTCGTCATGGATGCAGTCTGCCACTGGGGGAGCGGCGCCCACGGTCTCCCTCCGGGGTCACGCCGTCCGCTCGTAGACCGTCACCCGCCGGCCCCGCACCCATTCGTCCGCGACCGCCGTGAAGTACTTCCCCAGCACGTCCCGCTTCACCCTGTCCCGCCGTCCCGACACCGGCCGTGCGACCTTCGGCGCGTCCGTGACCAGCAGAATCCGCCGCTCACGCAGCATCGCGGCCCGTATCCGCCCGGGCTCCGCCTCCACGCCCTTCAACGTGCCGGACTCCACCGGCCCCTCCGTGAGCGCGATGTCCCGCAGCCCCGCGAAGGCACCGGGAGAGACCAGCGCCGTGTCGCGGCGGGCGGCCGGCACGAACAGCACCGCGTTCCCGTCCCGCTTCAACCGCTCGACCCGCCCAGCCACCGCGAACACGTCGTCCACCCGGCTCGCCGGGGACCGCTTGGCGAGGGAGTACGGCAGCAGAGCCGCCACCGCGACGGCCAGGACGACGGGGAGCACGAACGGCGCGCCCCGGGGAAACCGTGGCCGCACCGCCCGCACAGCCGCGCCCAGCCCGGCCCCGGCCAGCAGCGCGAGCCCGAGCTGGCTGAACAGCACGTACCGGTCCAGGAACAGGGGTTTGACCAGGGAGAGGAGCACGAGACCGAGGTGCGGGACGGCGAGGAGCGGGAGTCCGACGACGCCGAGGGAGAGACGGGCGGGGCGGGGGCCGGCGCCTGCCCGGTTCCCGCGAGCCCGGTCCGCCAGGGCCCCCAGGCATCCCACTCCCACCAGCACCGCCGGGCCGATCAGCATGTGCCACGTCAGGGGCGGTATCCACGAGATCTGGGCCGACTGCCGGTGGCTGAAGAGGACCAGGGGAGCGGTACCGGCCACGGCGACGGCGGAAGCCACCGACCAGCGGGCCCATGTGCCGCGCCCCGCCCGGGACAGGGCGAGGGTGAGGGCGTGGGCGGGGAGAGTGAGGAGGGAGAGCCAGTTGAGGAGGCCGCAGAGGAGGATCGTGCCGCCGTAGGCCGTCCAGCGTGCCGTACGGGCGCGGTCGGTCAGCTGGGTCACCAGGAGCAGGGTGGAGATGCCCGCACCGGCGGCGACCAGTGCGTAGGGGCGTCCCTCCTGGAGATAGGACTGCACCGCGGGGAGCAGCCCCAGAGCCAGCCCCGCGCCGAGTCCGGCCCACCGGCCGGCGAGCCGTGCGCCGATGGCCGTCACGCAGGCCGCCGCCACCGCCATCGCCAGGACGGAGGGCAGCCGCAGGGTGGCGGTGCCGGGGCCGAAGCACGTGAAGAGGGCGTGCATCAGGAGGTAGTAGAGGCCGTGGACGGCGTCGACCTGGCCGAGCATGTGCCAGATGTCGGAGGTGTCGCGCAGGGCCACCTGCCAGGTCGCGGCCTCGTCGCGCCACAGGCTGTGCCGCCGGGGCAGTCCCCACAGGCCGAGCGCGGTCGTCCACAGCATGGGGACGAGCCAGAGCGGCACCCGGCGCGGGAACGCGGACGCGGACGTGGGCGCGGGCGCGGTGGTGGTGCCGGGGCGGCGCGTGCCGAGGGAGGTCATCGGCCGGTGCGGGGGACGGAGCGGCCCGGTTCCGGCGTACCGCCGCGCTGCCTCGGTGTCCTGCCTGGTCCCGCCGTACCGCCCGGTTCTGCCGTCCGTGTGCGCGCGTGCAGCATCGCGTTCCCCCGCGTTCCCCGTAGCCGGTCGTTGGCCGTGATCCCCGCCGCGACGATAGGCGATCACGTTCGGCGAGGGAATGAGGTTTCGAGGACGTACGAGGCTCCTGGGACGGCAGGTGGAGCAGACAGCCCTTGCCGTATCCGGGGGGATTGCGCAGGATTCGAGCTGGGGACCGGGGCCCCCGTGCCGGCATCGGCAGGGGCGGACCGCTACCCGTAGTTCGACAGGAGACAGCGATGTCCCAGCAGGCTCACCTCCCTTCCGAGGCCGCTGAGCCCGAGACTCCGCATCTCGATTTCGCGGGCACGACGCCGTACGAGGACTACGTACGGGCCGATGTGCTCACCCACCTCCAGCACACCCTCTCCGACGACCCCGGGGAGATGGTCTTCCTGGTGACGACCCAGGTGATGGAGCTGTGGTTCACGGTGATCACGCACGAGTGGGAGACCGCCGCCAAGGCGCTCCGCTCGGACGACGTGCCGACGGCGACGGCCGCGCTGAAGCGTTCCGTGCGCGAGCTGGAGGCGCTGAACGCGTCCTGGCGCCCGCTGGCGCAGCTGACCCCGGCCCAGTTCAACTCATACCGCTCGGCGCTCGGCGAGGGCTCCGGGTTCCAGTCGGCGATGTACCGCCGGATGGAGTTCCTGCTCGGGGAGAAGTCGGCCTCGATGCTCGTCCCGCACCGGGGCAGCCCCCGCGTGCACGCGGAGCTGGAGAAGGCGCTGCACGAGCCGAGCCTGTACGACGAGGCGGTGCGGTTCCTCGCGCGCCGGGGACATGAGATCCCCGTCCCGGTGCTGAACCGGGACGTGTCGAAGCGGTACGAGCCCGCGCCGGAGGTGGAGACCGCCTGGGCGGCGGTGTACTCCGGTGACCCGGACGCCGACACCGCCCGCCTCGGCGAGGCGCTGACGAACGTGGCCGAGCTGGTGTGGCGCTGGCGCAACGACCACCTGGTGGCCACCCGTCGCGCGATGGGCGCGAAGACCGGCACCGGCGGTTCGGCCGGGGTGGCGTGGCTGGAGAAGCGGGCCCGGAACACCGTGTTCCCCGAGCTGTGGACGGCGAGGTCGTATGTCTGAGTCGAACGAACTGACGCTGGTGGCGGAGAAGTTGGATGCCGCCGACGAACTGGCCGCGCTGCGCGACAAGTTCACCCTGGACGACGTGGTCTATCTGGACGGCAACTCGCTGGGCGCCCTGCCCGCGCACGTTCCCGACCGGATGCGGGACGTGCTGTGCCGCCAGTGGGGCGAGCTGCGCATCCGCTCCTGGGAGGAGTCCGGCTGGTGGACCGCGCCGGAGCGGATCGGTGACCGCATCGCCCCGCTGATCGGCGCGGGACCGGGGCAGGTCGTGGTGGGTGACTCCACAAGTGTCAACGTGTTCAAGGCACTTGTGGCCGCCGTCCGGATGGCCGGGGAGGACCGGGACGAGATCCTGGTCGACGCGACGACCTTCCCCACCGACGGCTACATCGCGGAGTCGGCGGCCCGCATGACCGGCCGCACGCTCCGCGCGCTGACCCCGGCGGAGATCCCGGCCGCGCTCGGCCCGCGTACGGCGGCGGTCCTGCTCAACCACGTCGACTACCGCACCGGCCGCCTCCACGACCTCCCCGCGCTGACGGCGGCGGTCCACGAGGCCGGTGCTCTGGTCGTCTGGGACCTGTGCCACAGCGCGGGCGCGCTGCCGGTCGGTCTGGACGCGCACGGGGTGGACCTGGCGGTCGGCTGTACCTACAAGTACCTGAACGGCGGACCGGGTTCACCGGCGTACCTCTACGTCCGCCGCGACCTCCAGCCCCGCTTCGACTCCCCGCTGCCGGGCTGGAACTCGCACGCGGAGCCGTTCGGGATGAGCACGGAGTACCGGGCGGCACCGGGTGCCCCGCGCGGCCGGGTCGGTACGCCGGACATCCTGTCGATGCTGGCGCTCGACGCGGCCCTTGACGTGTGGGACGGGGTCCAGGTGGAGGCGGTGCGGGCCAAGTCGCTCGCGCTGACGGACTTCTTCCTGCGCTGCGTGACGGAGTACACGGAGCCGGGGCGTCTGGAGTGCGTCACACCGCTGCGGCACGAGGAGCGGGGCAGCCAGATCGCCCTGCGCTGTTCCGACGCCGCCGAGGTCATGCCCCGGCTGATCGAGCGGGGTGTGGTGGGCGACTTCCGCCATCCCGACGTCCTCCGCTTCGGCTTCACTCCGCTGTACGTGGGCTTCGCGGACGCGGAGCGGGCGGCGCGGGTGCTGGCGGGGGCGCTGACGTAGGCGGGGGGCGCTGACGTAGGCAGGTGCGTCCGGGGGCCGCTCGCGGGGCGGCCCCCGGGCCACGCGGAGGTACAAAAACGGCAGGTGCTCCCATTAGGTGACCCTGCGTGACATCCGCATGTCGGGGCATGTGTCCGGCCTGGTACCGTCCGGCCAACGGCGGGGTGGTCGCAGCCGATCCCCGAATTCCGTTCCTTCGCTGAGAGGTTGGACATGCCGGACGACGACGCCGCAGCAGCCCGCGCCGCCGCCGAGGAGGAGTCGGCGTTCGCGCACGATCCGGTCGAGCCGGACGCCACGGCCGCGTACGGGGACCACCCGGACCAGGTGATCGACTTCTACGCGCCCCGGACGGAGGCGGCGGAGCCCCTGTCGGCCCCCCTGGTCGTCGTGTTCCACGGCGGTGCCTGGCGCGCCCGCTACGACCGCCGTCACATCACCCCGTTCGCCGACTACCTGGCCCGGCGCGGCTTCGTGGTGGCCAACGTGGAGTACCGGCGCGGGAGTTCGGCGGACACCGGTCACGAGGCCGGCCGCTGGCCGGAGACCTTCGACGACGTGGCCGCCGCCCTCGACGCCCTCCCCGCGCTGGCCCGTGAGGCGCTGCCGCAGGCGGACACCCGCCGCATGGTCCTGACCGGTCACTCGGCGGGCGGCCACCTGGCCCTGTGGGCGGCGGCGCGCCATGTCCTGCCCGCGGGTTCCCCCTGGCGTACGGACCACCCCGCACCCCTGCGCGGAGTGGTCGCCCTCGCCCCGATCGCCGACTTCGCCCTGGCGGCGAAGCTGGAGGTCTGCGAGAACGCGGTGGTCCAACTCCTGGGCGGACCCGATCTGTTCACCGAGCGCAGTCCCCACGTCGACCCCTCGCTGCTCCTCCCCACCGGCATCGCCACCACCCTGGTCCAGGGCCGCGGCGACGTGGACGTGCCCGAGCCGGTCTCCGAGGCATACGCCGAGGCCGCGGCCAAGGCGGGCGAGGTCGTCGGCCTCACGCTCCTGGAGGACGTCGGCCACTTCCCCCTGATCGACCCGGCGGCGGACGCGTGCGCGGTCGTGGCGGAGGAGATCGCCCAACTGGCCTGGTAGAGAGCCGAGTCGGCGCTCAGGCGGCCGAACCGGGCGCGGCCGAACCGGGCGCGGCCCGGGCCTTTTTCCGCATGACGACCACGATCACCGTGCCGATGGCCGCGAACACGCTCCCGATCCCGCTGAAGATCACCGGTAGCAGCCACAGCGAGAGGAACCCGTTGATCCGCGCGTCCTCGGGGGAGTCCGCGCGGTAGAGCACCTCGACGCGCTCCCCCACCTCGTACGCGGGCGGATTGGACCCCGAGCTGTCGCGGAACGTGTGCTTCTCCCCGTCCTTCGCCGTGAACGCGATCACCGGATACGCCGAGGGCCCACTGCTCTGCCTGTTCCGCGACGACCCGCTGTAGTGACTGTGCGAGCTGCGCCACTCCAGGTCCACCACCGTGCCCGGAGCCCGCTCTGCACTCGACAGGTACGAGGCCGAATCCACCGCCACCGCCACTCCGATGCCGACGAACAGCGTCCCGAACGCGATGAACGCCCACGCTATTCGCCGGAGGATCTTCGCGTCACGCACCTGCTTGTTCACGACACTCCTCTCGTCGGCGGCCCCCGTTGGACCGCCCGGAGTGATTAGACCGTGTCCCCGGGGAAGAGGCGGCGTCGGCCGGTGCCCGGCACGTGCTCCTGCCGGGGCGGCCCGCTATTCCTTGACGGGGTCGGCGCCCGGCCGCTTGACGATCCGGTCGCCGACGGCGACCTCCTTCCAGAGCCGGCGACCGACCCTGACCTTCGTGGACTCGCCGCCGGAGAGGCGGAGTTCGACGAAGTGGTACATGTTCGAGCCGTCGAGCATGCCTCGTGACTTGTCGGTGACGACCCCTTCCCAGGAGTCGTCCTGTCCTGCTTTTCGGGATGTGGACATACGGCGAGCCTACGAAGACGGGCGGCCGCCGGGGCAGTGTCCGGGGGCACCTCCCGGAGATGACACCTGTCATCCAGGAAGCGGACGAAACCGCCGGACGGCAGGGCGCCCCCCTGGTCACACCCCCGCACCCCGGTTAGCGTCCCCCCATGTCAGCGACCTTCGACCCCGCCTCCCCGGACTTCCTCGCCGATCCCTACCCCGCCTACGCCGAACTCCGGGCGCGGGGGCGGGTGATCAGGTACGAGCCCTCGGACCAGTGGCTGGTGCCGCACCACGCCGACGTGTCCGCGTTGCTGCGGGACCGGCGGCTGGGGCGGACGTATCAACACCGGTATGCGCACGAGGAGTTCGGGAGGACTCCGCCGCCGCCCGAGCACGAGCCGTTCCACACGCTCAACGATCACGGGATGTTGGACCTGGAACCCCCGGACCACACCCGCATCCGGCGCCTGGTGTCGAAGGCGTTCACACCGCGGACGGTGGAGCGGTTGCGGGGGTATGTGGAGGTGCTGGCCGACAGGCTCGTCGCGCGGCTGGTCGCGGAGGGCGGCGGGGATCTGGTCGCGGCGGTGGCGGAGCCCCTGCCCGTGGCGGTGATCGCGGAGATGCTCGGCATTCCGGAGGGGGACCGGGGGCCGCTCAGACCGTGGTCGGCGGACATCTGCGGGATGTACGAGCTGAACCCGGCGCCGGAGGTGGCCACGCGGGCGGTGCGGGCGTCCGAGGAGTTCTCGGCGTATCTGCGCGAGCTGATCGCGGCCCGCCGCGCCGACCCCCGCGACGACCTGATCTCCGCGCTGATCGCCGCCCACGACGAGGAAGACCGCCTCACCGAGCAGGAGCTGGTCTCCACCGCCGTACTCCTGCTCAACGCGGGCCACGAGGCCACCGTCAACGCCACCGCCAACGGCTGGCTCGCCCTCTTCCGCCACCCCGACCGGCTCGCCGCCCTCCGCGCCGACCACTCCCTGATCCCGTCCGCCGTGGAGGAGTTGCTCCGCTACGACACCCCGCTCCAGCTCTTCGAGCGCTGGGTCCTGGACGACATCGAGATCGACGGCACCCGTATCCCGCGCGGCTCCGAACTCGCCCTCCTCTTCGGCTCCGCCAACCACGACCCGGCCGTCTTCGAGCACCCCGACCGCCTGGATCTCACCCGCCGCGACAACCCCCACATCTCCTTCAGCGCGGGCATCCACTACTGCATCGGCGCGCCCCTGGCCCGCCTCGAACTGGCGGCCTCGATGCGCGCCCTCCTCACCCGGGCCCCCGCCCTCACCCTGGCGGCGGAGCCCGAACGCAAACCGGGATTCGTGCTGCGCGGCCTGAACGAACTGGTGGTGTCCGCCGTCTGAGGAACGCATCGACCGGAACGGCTGAGGGGTGTGGCGGATGAGTCGGTACCGAAGGGACAGAGCACTGGGGGCGCTGCTGGCGGCGGCCGCCGTCGCGCTGTGCGCCTCCTGCACGGGGGCGTCCGCCGAGGTGGACGGGGGTGCGGCGGCGTCCTGCGCGTATCGCGTCGAGTACGACAAGCGGCAGTACGCGGATGTCGCCCACGCCCGGTTCGAGGTCGGGGAGAGGCTGGGGCCCGCCGTCGTCCCGCCGTGCGACGACACCCCGAACGCCGGGGACGGGCCGGAGTCGCCGGAGCCGAGGGTCGCGTACGCGGTGAAGGGGATCGACCCCCGGGTCGCCATCGCGATCGACGACGCGCCGGAGGGCGTGCTCTTCGTCGCCGTCGATACGAAGGGCGCCCTTCCGGCGGAGGTCCGGAAGCTGATCCGGCACGACTGAGGCCGGGGCCGGATACGGGCTCGTAGTACGGGTGCGTAGTACCTGAGGCGGACCCCCGGAAACCCCTCTGCGAGGGGACGACCGCGGGGTCGGCCGCGGCCTACCGTCTCCCACGTGACCGAGACGACGACGCACCCCCAGACACCGCCCCCGCGCGGCGAGGACAGGCCGCGCAGCCCCGAGTTCCGGCTTGCCGCGGACGCCCTGCGCGGGCTGCGGCAGGACCTGTTCAGCGACGCCTTCGCCTACCGCCCGCTGCCTCCCGCGGGCGTCGATGGTCTGCCGGCACGTGTGCTGCCCGAACGGCTTAAGGAGTACGGGGTGTGGGCCCCGCACATAGCCGTCGCGGCCCTCGGCGGCCTCGCGGCGCTGGTGTCACTGTCCAGCACCTATGACGGCCCGATCGCCCTGCTGTGCGCGCTGCTGGCCCTCGCGCCGGTCCTGCTCACTCTGGCGCGTCCGGTGGCCGCCTTCTGGCTGTCGTTCCTGGCGACGACGATGACCGCGGTGGTCGCGGGCGGGTACTGGGGCTCCTGGCCGTGGACGCCGGGCAGTTTCCTGTCCCACCTGACCGTGCTCACGGTGGTCGCGATCCGCACCCGGCCGCGCACCGCCGCGTGGATGTGGGCGCTCACCGCGATGTACGGCTGCCTCGCGGAGACCGGCTTCGCCTGGCACGAGTCCACCGACGTCGCCCCGATGCTGTTCCTGTCCGCGCTGCTCCTGCTGGCCGTCACGGTCCGGCACACCCGCCGCCAGGCCCGGCGGGAGGTGACCGCCCAGCGGACGGCGACCGCGCACGAACGCTCGCGGCGCACCCTGCTGGAGGAGCGCTCGACCATCGCCCGCGAGCTGCACGATGTGGTGGCCCACCACATGTCGGTGGTCGCCATTCAGGCGGAGGCCGCGCCGTACCGGGTGCAGAACCCGCCGCCGGAGCTGGAGAAGGCGTTCGCCACCATCCGGGAGAACGCGGTGGCGGCCCTGACCGAGCTGCGCCGGGTGCTCGGCGTGGTCCGCGCGGAGGACTACGAGGCGCCGGACGCCCCGCAGCCCACCCTCGCCGACCTCGACACCCTGCTCGCCAATGTGCGGGACACGGGCCTGGAGGTCGGTAGGACGACGACCGGCGCGGTACGCGAACTGCCCCAGGGCGTCGAGCTGTCGGCGTACCGGATCGTGCAGGAGGCGCTCAGCAACACCCTGCGGCATGCGCCGGGGGCGACCGCGCGGGTCGAGATCGCGTACGTACTCGGCGGGTTGGGTGTCCGCGTGGTCAACGGCCCGCCGCCCGCCCCGAGTCTGATCAAGCCCTCGCCGGGCGCCGGCCATGGCATCACGGGCATGCGCGAGCGGGTGACCATGCTGAACGGCGAGATGACCGACGGCCCGACGGACGAGGGCGGTTACGAGGTGACGGTGTTCCTGCCGGTGCCGACCCCGGGCGCCGGGTCCGGCCTGTTCGAGGGCCGGGCATGACGATCCGGGTGGTGATCGCGGACGACCAGATGATGGTGCGCGAGGGCTTCTCCGTCCTGCTGAACGCGATGCCGGACATCGAGGTCGTCGGCGAGGCGGTGAACGGACGCGAGGCGGTGACGCGGGTACGTGAACTCGCCCCGGACGTCGTGCTGATGGACATCCGCATGCCCGAACTGAACGGCATCGAGGCGACCCGGGAGATCGTCGCGGCGGACGCGGCGGCGAAGGTGCTCGTGCTGACCACGTTCGACCTGGACGAGTACGTGTACCAGGCCCTCCGCGCGGGCGCCTCCGGCTTCCTCCTCAAGGAGGCCTCCGCCCGCCAACTCGCCGACGCGGTAGCGGTGGTGGCGTCCGGCGAGGCCCTGCTGGCCCCCTCCGTCACCCGCCGCCTGATCCACGAGTTCTCCCGCCTCTCCGACACCCCCCGCCTCATGCCCTCCGCCCACGCGGCCTACGGCGAACTCACCGAACGCGAGACCGAGGTGCTGGTCCTCATCGCCCAGGGCCTCTCCAACTCGGAGATCGCCGCGCGGCTCGTCGTCGCGGAGTCCACGGTGAAGACCCATGTGAGCCGGATACTGGTGAAACTGGGCCTCAGGGACCGTACCCAGGCGGCGGTGTTCGCGTACGAGGCGCGGTTGGTCACGCCGGGGTGAGGCGGGGTCGCCAACGGCGGAGAGGACCAAGGATGGACATCGAGATCACCCCCCATGCCGGTGCGGGCGCCTTCCGGCTGGGGATGTCGGTCGCGGAAGCGCGTGAAGCGGCGATTGCCCGGGGGCTCTTCCGGATCGTCGCGAGCGACCCGGAGCCGGGACAGGTCCAGTGCTCGCACGACGAGTCCGGGCTGGGTGTCGTTCTCGGGTTCACCAAGGGTGAGTTGAGCGGTGTGGCGCTGTACCGGTTCTTGCGGGAGGACGCGGGTGTACGGGTGCTTCTCGACGGACTCGATGTCTTCCGCATCCCGAGCGAGGACCTCTTGGAACGGCTCGCGGAGCGGGGGCACGCCGTTGAGGAGAACGACCTCGGCTTCGACGCGCTGCCGGAGTTGAAGGTGATCTTCTCGAACGTGAGCAGCTACGAGTATCCGGTGGATGAGGACGGCGACCCGGTCTACTTCGACTATGTGCTGGTGACTTCCGAGGCCGCGGCCGGCCGATAGCCTGCGGGGACCAACCACCGTCCCGTCCCCGAGCAGAGTGCGAGTGTGTGTGCCGTGGTCCGAGACCTGTACAACGTCCAGATACGGCCCGCCGAGGATGCCGTCACCCCGCTGACCGATGAAGAGGAACTCCGTTACCGGAACGTCCTGTTCAGCGAACTCGGCCACCAGATCTCCGAACAGGGCTGGGCCCGCTACCCCGCCCACACCCCGGAGGACCGCCGCCGACTGATCGCGGTCGCCCAGCGGCTCACCGCCCACTGGGGGCAGGAGGTCCTCTTCGAGGCGGAGGACACGACCCGGTTCCGGCTCTACCTGCGGGGGGTGGCGGGATGAGCCAGGACTTCATCCTGGGCGACGAGACCCTGTGGAACCCGTCCAACGGGGCGGCCCGCCTCTTCCGGCGACAAGTGGAATTGTTCGAGGTCGAGTTGGGGCTGCCGTCAGGTATCGGCCCCATGGAATGCGACGAGGCCCGAATCGATCCCGCCCTCTTCGGCGCCTTCGTCCACGCCCTCCTCGCCCGCCACCGCCGCACCAGCCACACCATCATCCTGACCCTCTCCGAAGGCTTCACCGCGACGGTGCTGGCCCTGGCGGAGCGCGCCGGAATCGAGCTGGACTGGGCGGAGTTGGCGGCGATGCCTCGGGGTGCGCGGAGTGACGTGCAGATCTCCGCGGGTAC
Source organism: Streptomyces sp. NPDC026659 (assembly GCF_040638245.1). Lineage (NCBI taxonomy): Bacteria > Bacillati > Actinomycetota > Actinomycetes > Kitasatosporales > Streptomycetaceae > Streptomyces > Streptomyces sp. NPDC026659. The sequence continues at coordinate 465,968 of NZ_JBEZXY010000003.1, forward strand.
GGGGATGCCGACGCCGGCGGAGCCGGATGCCTGGGCGGCGGCGTTGCGTGAGAAGGCGGCGTACGTGAGCCGGCACATGGCCCGCTGACCGTCCGCGCCTCCGGCCTCCGGCCGGGCCGGTTCCGGCGGCTGCCAGGTGGTCTACAGCTCCACCAGCCGAGGCCGCGCACCCGCCCGCCCAAACGCCAACACCTGGGCGAGCACCTCCCGCATCCGCTCGATGTCCTCGTCCGAGGCGTCGAGTTCGACCTCGATCTCAGGGTCGTCCAGTTCCAGATCGTCCAGCGAGGCCGGGTCCAGCGACACCGTGAGCAGCCTGCCCGACAGGGTGACCTCGCGGACGCAGCCGTAGGCCGTTCCCTGGTCCGGGGTCACAAGGCAGTGGCTGTCGAGACCGAGTGAGACGTTCTGGCGGGACGGTTCGCTCAGGTTGCTCATGAACAGCAGGAAGAAGCCGTCGCCGTCCTCGTCTTCGGCGACACCCGCCCGTATCAGGTCGTTGCCGGGATCGATCTCTGCCACGACGGCATGGGCGATGAATCTGCGAGTCATGGCACGGTTCTAGCAGGAGTGGCCTTCGCACCGTCGGGCCCTCACGAACCCGGGCTCCGGCGGGCGAAGCGCGTGAGCCTGGCGGCGAACTCCTCGGTCAAAACGCGGAGTTCGGGTGGGCCGTCGATGACGAACGGGCTGTCCAGCGAGGCAAGGGCCGCGGGGAGCCAGTCGAGGTGGGCGACGCGTAGGGCGACGTGGGACCAGTCGTCCGGGGGTGAGGGGGGCGTCACGGTCGCGAGGCCGGGGGGCAGGCGGGTGTGGATGTGGGCGGGGGGTGCCTGGATGCGGAGGGTCACCTTGTGGGGGTGCGGGGCGGTGGCGAGGGCGGTCAGGACGCGTTCGGCCGGGGCGGGGGCGAGGGGTGGCTCGAAGGAGCCGGGGAGGGTGCGGGCGTCGGTGATGCGGTCCAGGCGGAAGGTGCGGTCCTCGTTGGAGGAGAGGTCCGCCGCCGTGACGTACCAGCGGCCCGCGTGGGCCACGATGCCGTACGGGTGCAGGGTGCGCTCGCTGCGGCGGCCGTCGGCGGCGGTGTAGCGGATCGAGACGGGGCGGTGATGGTGCACGGCGTCGGCGATCGGGAGGAGGATCGCGGGGTCCGGGGCGGTCGGCGTTCTGGCGGGTGACTCCGTGAAGGCGAGGGAGGCGAGCACCGCGTCGAGTCTGCGGCGCAGCCGCTCGGGGAGTACCCGCCGGATCTTGGCCGTCGCCGTCTCGCTCGCCGTGTCGGTGGCCGCCGCCAGGCCCGAGCGCCGGCCGGCGGCCAGGCCGAGCAGCACGGCGAGCGCCTCGTCGTCGTTCAGCATGAGCGGGGGCATGCGGTATCCGGGGCCGAGCCGGTAGCCGCCGTAGCGGCCGCGCACCGACTCCACGGGTACGTCGAGGTCGACGAGCTGCTGCGCGTAGCGCCGTACGGTGCGTTCGTCGACGCCCAGCCGGCCGGCGAGTTCGGACACGGTCCGGGTGCCGCCCGACTGGAGGAGCTCCAGGAGGGTGAGGACGCGGGCGAGGGGTCGGGGCATGGCCGGAATTCTCCTCCGGATACCGGGCGGGTTCCGTCCGGTATCGGTCGTAGCGTGCGATCACCAGGCCAGCAGCGGCCGCACCTCAGAACCTCAGAGGAGAATCCCGTGCACTTCGTCTCCACCCGCGTCATCACCGACGACGTCCCCCGCCTCGTCCGCTTCTACGAGCGCGCGACCGGCGTGTCCGCCACCTGGGCCAACGAGGACTTCGCGGAGGTGAGGACCCCGTCGGCCACCCTCGCGATCGGCTCCACCCGCACAGTCCCCCTGTTCGCCCCCGGCTCCGCCCGCCCGGCCGACAACCACAGCGTCATCCTCGAGTTCCGCGTCGACGACGTGGACAACGTGTACGAGAACCTCAGCGGCTTCGTCGAGGACTTCGTCAACGAGCCGACCACGATGCCCTGGGGCAACCGCTCGCTCCTGTTCCGCGACCCCGACGGCAACCTCGTCAACTTCTTCACCCCGGGTACGCCACGTGCGGCCGCGCCTGCGTGACCACCCCGGCGCCTACGTGACCACCCCCGCGTCCGCGTGACCACCCCGCGCCTACGACCGCCGCCGTGCGCCGCCGTACTGCTCCTCCGTCACCGCCTCCGCCCACACGGTCTCGGGAGACCCGTCCCCGGTGCCCTCCCACATCGCGATGTGCTCCATGAAGTGGTCCGGGGTGGCGCCGTGCCAGTGCTCCTCTCCCGGGGGACACGCGACCGTCTCCCCGGGGTGGGCCTCCAGGATCACGCCGTCCCGCGTGCCGATCAGGGCGACGCCCGAGACGACATGCAGGGTCTGCCCCACCGCGTGCGCGTGCCAATTGGTTCGCGCCCCCGGCGAGAACCGGACCAGGTTCGCGCGCAGCCGGGACGGCGCCTCACCCGCGACGATCACGTCCCACCACACGTCCCCGGTGAACCAGTCGGCCGGGGCCTTGCTCGTGGCGGTGCGCTTGATGAATTCCATGATTTTCCTTTCGGGTATGCGGACGCGGGAGATCAGGTCGGGAAGGTAGAGGTGGACCGGCGCCGGTCCACCTCGCACCCCGACCTGCGGGAAGAACGACTCCTGCCCGTCGCCGGACGGCGGGGACGCACCCCGCCACTCCACCCATGCAACCCCGGTCCCGCCCCCGCAGCGAGTCACGGACAAGGGGTGTACCACCAGTACATCCCTCCCCCCCCCGCCCCCACGACGTACCGTCGATGACGTGGACAACCGTGCCGAAGTCCGCGAGTTCCTCACCTCGCGGCGAGCGAAGATCAGCCTGGAGCGGGCGGGGCTGCCGACGGGCAGCAGGCGGCGCGTGCCCGGGCTGCGGCGGAGCGAGGTCGCGGCGCTGGCGGACGTGAGCGTGGAGTACTACGCGAAGCTGGAGCGCGGGAACCTGGCCGGAGTCTCGCCGTCCGTGCTGGAGTCCGTCGCCCGGGCCCTCCAGCTGGACGACGCCGAGCGCGCCCACCTGCTGCACCTGGCGCAGGCCGCCGACGGCTCCGACGCGCTGACCCGCCCCCGGCGCCGCGCGACCCGGCAGTGGACGGCGCGAAGCAGCCTCCAGTGGACCCTGGACGCGATCACGGCGGGCCCGGCGTTCGTACGCAACGGCCGCCTGGACCTCCTCGCCGCGAACCCCCTCGCACGCGCCTTCTACGCCGACCTCTTCGACGGCCCCCAGCCCCCGAACCTGGCCCGCTTCACCTTCCTCGACCCCCGGTCCCGGCGCTTCTACCCGGACTGGGAGTACTTCGCCGACACCTCCGTCGCCATCCTCCGCACGGAGGCGGGCCGCGACCCCTACGACAAGGACCTGCACGACCTCGTCGGCGAACTCTCCACCCGCAGCGAGGAGTTCCGCACCCGCTGGGGCGCCCACAACGTCCGCCACCACGGCACCGGCACGAAACGCTTCCACCACTCCGCCGTGGGCGACCTCACCCTCGCCTACGAGGGCCTCGAAATGACCGCCGAACCCGGCCTCACCCTCACCATCTACACCGCCGAACCGGGCTCCCCGTCGGAGGAGTCCCTACGGCTCCTGGCGTCGTGGGCGGCGACGGCGGAAACGGCCACGGGCACGGCCACGGAGGGGTCCCGCACGGCCGGGGAGTGACACCCGGGCCACCTCCGGGGGCGACGCCCGGGCCACCCCCGGACCCCGGATCAGCCCTCGCGCCGCGCGTCCCGGTGTGCCCGCCACCGCTCCATGAGTCCCGCCACGTCCTTCTCGATGAACTCGAAGAACTCCAGCGTCTCGGCCAGCCGCCGCCCCGCAGGGGAATCCGCGCCGAGGGTGGAGACGCCGTCCCGCAACGCCTCCTCCCACCGCTTGATGATCGCTTCGCGGTTGGTGAGGGCCTCGTACCACTGGTCGGAGTGGACGCGGTAGCGCTCGCGGCGGGAGCCGGGTTCGCGTTCGCGGGAGACGAGGTGGACCTGGGCGAGGTAGCGGACGGCGCCGGAGACGGCGGCGGGGCTGATGCGGAGCTGTTCGCCCAGCTCGGCGGAGGTGAGGGTGCCGGTGTCGGAGGAGAGCAGGGCGGCGAAGACGCGGGCCGGCATGCGTGGCACCCCCGCTTCCACGAGCTGCGCGGCGAACCGCTCCACGAAGCGCGACACCACCTCCGGGTCGCGGCCGCCCCCACTCTCCACCTTCGCCTCCGTCATGGCTCCACCCTAGCTCTGCTTTATACGATTCCTTAACTTCACAAATTTCTGAAAGAAGCGTACGTTCGCCTTCATGACGAAGGCCATCACGGTCTCGGGACTGCACAAGTCCTTCGGCCGTACCCACGCCCTCACCGGCCTCGACCTGACCGTCGAGCGCGGCGAGGTGCACGGTTTCCTCGGGCCCAACGGCGCCGGGAACCCCACCACAGGACTAGGGCTCACTTTTTGCCACACATTTACGCGGCTGATTGCCCGGTTTGTTCAGGTCTGGGGATGGTTCGCCCAGGCCCCAACAGTACGGCCAACCGCGCGCGTTGCGCAGTCGTGAGCGGGGGCGAGGCTTCCATAATCGCGTCTATGGCGCGCTGTATGGCTTCCTCCGCGGCTCGCTCCGCGCGGTGCATCTCATCGAGCGTCGAGCCTGCCCCGCGCTCCCCTGCGGCTGTCTCCGTGGCTTCCTCCGGCATCGGTTCCCCCCAGGGTCCCTAGTCCCGTTTGTGGGCGTCCGTGGCACCCCTGGGCGCTACAGAGCGTCGTACGGGGCCGGTTGAGCGTCGCTGCACGGACAGGCGCCCAGGGGGCGGCAAGGCGGGTGCGTGTCGAGCGTCCCCCAAGACGCAAGCCACGTACCCGCCTACCGTGCAATGACAGAGGGGTGCGCAGCCACGGGCGCCACGCCTTATGCGGGACGTTCACCAGTCGCACCCCTTGATGTTGTGATGATTCGGATTCGGTCGCATTAACGGCCCCAGGGTCGCCGGCCGCCGTTCATGCGGGGGTGCGCACTCAAATCCCCACCCGAGTGCGCACACGATTTCGCTTTCTTTTCTAACCCGCTACCTGTGCCCACGTACATCGTCGCGGCTCCGGGGTGCCCCGGGCATTCGCTGATACGCGCCATGTCCTAGCGGATTACCGGTGACAGTCTGGCCATGCAGTGCGCTCTACCGCATGACGGCTCTTCCAACCGGCCCAAGCTATGCAAAAGTCAGGTCCTACCAGGGCTTACGCTCCGGAAGGGCTCCAACACTCTGCCGGGAGAAAGCGCATGTCAAGGGGGGTCGTGGGGTCCCTGTGAAGAAAGTTGCTGACGACTCGTCAACACATAGTTGCCCCTAGCAAGTTGGTAAGAATTTCGTGTGAAGGTTTAAGACTGCACGTCTTGGGGGACCCCCTCTGACCTGCGAACTTAGATGAACCTTTGTCAGGTCATGAGGACAGCAAAGCGCCCCCGCCCGAACGGTTCCGGACAGGGTCCGAACGTGTCTGAGCGGGGGCGCGTGGCTCTCGGCCAGCGACGTCTACGCGTCGCCTGCCATGTGGTCGAACTCGCCCGCTTTGGCGCCTGCGAGGAACGCGCGCCACTCGCGCGCGTTGTAGGCGAGTGCCGGACCGTTCGGCGCCTTGCTGTGGCGCACGACAACCCCACCGTTGTAGGGCGCAGCCTCAACGCAGTCGCCATTGGAACCGGTGAACGATGCTTTCTGCCACTCGACGCCCAGCGTCGAAGCGTCCTCAATTACGTAACTCACGACTTACCCCTTGCGGTAATCGTCTGCATACTTGCGGATTAGCTCGATTGATTCAGATTCTCTGAGAGAGTCCGTAACCATGAGCCGACGAAACAGATTGCTGTATTCCTTGACCTCTCCGGCTGCCTCAAGGAAGCGAGTCGACGTGTACCCCTCTACGTACACAATGTCAGGCTCCCACCTCTCCGGAAAAGACAGGATCACGAACGGGCCGAATAGGGCTGCATGGCTCGCGGCCTTTTTCGGCAGAACTTGAATCGTGATGTTGTGCGGGTATTCCTCGCACAGGTCTAGCAAGTGGTCAAGTTGGTCCGCCATGACTTGGGGAGATCCCAAGACATGCTCAAACACGGACTCACTGATGACGCCCCAGAACATTAGAGGGTTGGGACGCTTGAATACCTCCTGCCTCCGTGCGCGGATAGCTAGCCGTTCCTCGCGCCCCTCCTCTGAAATATCCGGCGTGTGTTGATCCATTACCGCGGACGCGTAGTCAGGGGTGTGCAACAAGCCCGGAATAGCGGTTAGTTGAACGTTGTACGCAGATTCCGCGTCCCCCTCGTACCCGATCAAATCGGCGTACGCGGCAGAGACAGCCCGAACCTGCGTTTCCCAACCGCGCTCATTGCCACGGTGCTTGAGGTGAAGGATGTACGCCTTGAGGCCCTGATCTGTGACCCCGTACAGGGTCAACAGGCGCTCTAGGTCCGCCTCAGAGATCCCCAGGCGCCCCGACTCGATGCGGGATGGCTTGGACGCGCCCCCCTTCCAGTCAAGGGCGCTCGCTACCTCCCGTTGGGACATGCCTGCGTCCTTGCGCAGTCCCTCAAGGACGTGCCCGAGGCGTACTTGACGGGCCGTTGGTTCGTCGTAGCGCCAACCCCGTTCCGTCACGCACCTACCTCCCTTCACCTCTCTGACCTGCGTCAACAGTGTCAACCTTCCAGCCGGCCACGCTAGTTGAGCGTCCCCCATGAGGGGGGAACTTCCCTAGCAACGTTGCAAGGCGCCCCCGCTTGTGCAACATTGCAAGTCGGCCCACGTCCCGTGACCGGACGCCAACCGTCCGCGCACAGGTCCCCAAGCCACATAGGGGTGAGCTATGCCCGAACAGTCCACGCGTCGCCAGTATCCCACCCATCCGGCAGCCGTCGCCCAGGTGCGTACCGACTGCCGCACGTTCTTAGAGGCGTGGGGAATTTCTGACGCTAGCGATTCTGCAAGCGCCATTGTGCTTGTCGTTAGCGAACTCGCGACCAACGCCGTTAGGCACAGTGATTCGGGAATGGCTTTCACCGCGTCCTTTGAAATGTACGGCGAGATATTCCGTGTGGCCGTACGTGACTACTGGGGCGCCACCCGTGGCGAGGAACCGCAGGCGCGCGAGGCGGAGGCGAACGCGGAATCGGGCAGGGGCCTGTTTCTGGTCGAGGAATTTGCGAATCACTGGGGGTGGACGCCAGAGGTACTAGGCAAAACCGTTTGGGCAGAGTTCGAAATCAAGATACCCACACAGGTTTGAGGGCGGCATGTATCGCGTCAGAAACGTGAACGATCCGGAGGGAGTGACCTGCGGCAGCACTGGTCAAGCTATTCGGGCAATGGCGGGAATGGTCCGCGCGCTGGACATGACCCGTGGCGAGCGAGGCGCCTTTGATCGCTGGTTTCACTACCAGAATTACCGGAGTCTGACGCTCGCCCTCTGGGATGGCCGCACCTATGAAATCGGAGTCATGGCGCGAGGCGTGCGGCAACGGTTCGTCATCGAACAACCTCCGCCCCTGCCCCATGAACACCCGACCCAAGCGCCCGTTGAGCGCGAGCTAATCCCCGTTCCCGCGGAAGAACGGGGCGCGCTCAACGGGTCAGAGGCTCCACACCATGGTGCCCCCGACTAGGTGTGTCGAGCCTCGCACGCGCCCAGGTGATTAGGCACCTGGGCGCGTGGTCGCCCCTTCACGGCAGGCAACGCCGTTCGGGGGCACGTCCGAACCTTTGCAAGGAAGGAACGAACGCACAGTGACAGAGCTTATCGGCTGCGCAGGCGCGGTAGTAGGCGCCGTGGCCTTACTGGGTGTGTGGCTCGGCCTCCGCCCGGAGGGGCAGAGCAAGCGCAAGGCAGCGCCCGACGTCGCCCAGGCGCCCAGCGCCCCCGACCCGTACGTATACCGCCTGCCGGACCCCCGTGACGCCCGTTGGCGCCGTTGGTCCCGCAGGGCGACGCTCCGCGTTCATGGGCCGGAACCGTTAATGCCCCTCGCAGAGGAATGGGAGCGCTGGGGCGACGGGGGCGCATGGCAGGGCCCCCACCCCATCCAACGGGCCGTAGAGCACATGGCGCCCTTTGAGGACCAGGGCGTTCCGGTCCGGCCCTATGTCGAGCGGCTACCAGGAAGGCACCGACGCACATGAACGACAAGGACCACGTGACCCCCGTGCACCTGCCGGATGAGGCGGAGTACCTTGCATGGCTCGAACATGCACGGCACTGCAAGCGGGAGTGCCGCACCCTGGGGCGTGACTGCCCGGAAGCCGTCGTGTTGCGCGCGGCCCTACAGCGCGCACGCGAGGCGTCCGCCCCCACATCGAGCTGAACACCTGACGGCTAGCCATTCCGGAGTGCCGACCGAAACCGGGCGAGTAATCGACCTGGGAATAGGCGGAGCGCGCCCCCAGCGCTGGGCTAGGAAGAACCCTGGGGCACACAGACGCTCGCCCCCTTGCCTTGACCTCCGGGCAGGGGGGCGAGTCATTTATGGGAGGGATCATGGACCGTTACAGATGCACGCGATACGAGGAACTTGCCGCTAAATACGACCGACACCGGGGATTCGATGCAGAAAGAGCCGTGAGCAACGAGCGTGATGTATCAGCCCAGTTGGCGGCAGCAGATGTAGGGATGAACAAGCGGTCAAAGGCTCGCGCCCTGCAAAAGCACATGAACTCATGCCCCTTATGCCGGTAGGGAGAGACGATGGACCAGAGGCAAGAAACAGAGTCGACGGAAAACGCCTGCGTCTTTCACCTCTTGGCAGGACGCACGATTGAGCTACTGGCCAACGGCGACTGTCCTTTGTGCATCAAGGCGCCCAGCGATGCGGAACAGGTGGCGTCCCACATGTTCCGCGAGGATGACGACGACGGAGACGACGGAGACGACGGATACACCTGGGCTTAGGCCCAACGCAGAAAAACGCCCCCCTCGCCTGAGCATGGCGAGGGGGGCGTTTCTGTGCGTTGGGTTACCGGGTGACGCTGGGCGCTTCCTTGTCTCCAAAGGGCTGCGCGAGCATGCCGTAGACGGCTCGCACGCCTGCGCCGATGGCTGCACCTAGGGCGCCCTGGGTGAGGCTGTAGCCGGATGCCGCCCAGGCTGCGAGGGCGCCACCCAGGGCAGCCGCTAGCGCCTGTTCCGCGAGCCGTACGAGATACCTACTCATGGTCGTACCTCCCCTGAGTGCAGGGTGATGGTTGTTGCGTTGATGGCTGCCTGTAGGGCGCCCAGGGCGCCGGACACGTCGAGCTGCGCGAGCGAGGATGTGAGGGCGTCGAGCTTGGCCGCAACGTCCTTGAGGGCGGCATTGTTGGCTGCCGCTATGGCACGGACCGCGGACAGTTCCGCCTCAAGGACGCGGACCCTGTTCCCCGTGTCCTTGAGCCACGATTGGGGTTGCCATGTGGCGTTCGTGGCCCTGTCCGGCGCCGTGTCCGGGGCGGCAACCTGATCTGTCTTCCAGACGGCATCAAAGGTCTGTTGAGCGGTGAGCGCCACGCTTCCCCCTCCGGTTGTCGGGTTGTCGGGCGTAGCCGGCCTGAGTCCGTTAGCCCACGTTCGGAGCGCGTCACGAGAGGGGAAGTTGGCAACGTCCCTGTCGATTCCCCCAGCGCTCGAATACTGGTGATACAGCCACGCGTGTTTGATCCGCGGTTGGCCGATCGGGCTACTTGGGTCGGCTATCCAAAGGCCATCACCCGCATAGCTTGTCTTGTCGTGCGTAAGCCAGAACGAAGTATTGCAGTACAGGACTACGCGCTGAGTGGGCGCTAGGCGCTTGCACTCCCGTATGAACCTGTCCTTTTCCTCGTTACTGGGGTACGTCCCATCGGGGGCGGACTCCCAATCACACGCGAGGATTTCACCTGGGCGTGCGCCTGCCCTGCTTACGAAATAAGCCGCCTGCGCCTCCGGGTTGCCCTTCCTCTGGAAGTGATAGAAACCCGTGACTAGCCCTGCCTCGCGCGCCCTCGCAACCTGCGCAGGCATCTTCGGATTCGCGTACGACGTGCCCTCTGTGGCCTTGACAAAAACAAAGTCGAGGCCCTTGAGGTCATACGTACTGGACTGATAAGCGGCGACGTCAACGCCCTTGATGAGATCCGCCATGGGGTCACCTCAATACCGCGGAGAGTACCGCTGTAATGGCAGAGGCAGCGCTCAGCACTGCCGTAGTCGGCAGGGCGTAGCGCCATCTTTCGAGCGCTGTAATGCGCGCCTCATGGGTTGTGGTCGAGTGCGCCTCAAGGGCACGCAAGCGCCCCTCATGGTCCTCTTGCTGCCTCAGAGCGATATCTAGCTTTGTCTCGATGCGCACTAGCAAGAGCTGTGATTCTCCCGTGTCATTCATGCGCCGGCCTCCGCCGCTAGTCGACAATGAACGGTAGGTGTAGGCGGAGGTTCGCCCCTGTATTGATGTTGTCTGACGCCGTTCTGAGAGTGCAGATTCCGTCCGTGCCGCAGACGAAATCCCCGCCCTCGACGCCACTACCCCAAAAGCCTTGAGTAGTGCCCGACGTCGGACGCCAACCGCTAGGTAGGGTGCATATCTGGGTGTCCGCAATGTTGCCGGTTGTGGCCGTGATATCAGCGCCGGACCGTTGGGCATATACGCGTATCTCGATGATGTTTCCAACGCGGTAGCCCGTAAAGTCGTTGAGCGTAAAGCCGCTCGCCATCGAGATTCCGGACGTCGTCTTAGTCGGCCCCGTATCGCCCAGGCGAGCCGCCGTGATGAGCATTCCTGCTTTCCATGTGGTCATGCCGTCCCCCAGTCGAGGGGCACATAGGCCCGATCCCACAGGTGGACGTCTGCGCCTATCACCTGATTCTTGGATACGCCGTTTATCGAGCGCGTCACGGACCAACGCTGTACAACGACGTTTTCAAAGTCGTCGTACGACACAACCGGGTTTGTGTTGGTATTCGAGGCGGACGATATCGACCGCATGCCAACGATCCCGGCGTCTTGAAATGTCGTGTCCGTTACCTGTAGGTCCCAGACATCAGGCTCAGTATCCGTGGCTAGCCATATCTTGGCCTTAAGGCTTGTGCCTGCGCCGTAGAAACGGAGGCGGAACCATGTACCCGCGGCATGCACTAGACCTGTCTTAGTGACAGTGGCTAGCTCTGTTTCCGTGGCGGTTAGGCGTTCACGAATCGACAGGGTCACAGTCTGATCTGTGTTGAATGCCACGCGCGCCGTATAGAGGTTGTCTCCGTCGACATAGCGCGCGACTAGGCCACCCGACAGAAAGCCGCCTGTAGCGAGGGCGCTTGTTTTGACGGATGTGTAAAGGTCGAAATCGTTGAAGACGACAGGTCCCAGCTTGCAACGGCGCGAGACATCAACGGTCGAGAGTGTGTGATTGCCTACGCCACTCGACACGCTGTAGTCACTCGCAACGCCTCCGACTAGTGACCAGGTGCCCCCGACGTCCGCCGTTCCCCAGTCGTTAGAAACGGTACGACCGAAATGGTCGACCTCCGTTCCCGTGCATGTGTTGACCCTTACTCGCTCGCCCTCAACGTTCACATCAAAGGGAAAGTCGGATGGGCTATCGATTGAGTTGACCCATAGCGGACCAGTCTCGATGACGACATACATGTCTGTGAAAGCGGCAGAGGCGTTGGCCACTAGGTGAGATCCGGACGTGTCCGCCCTCGCGGTACCGGCCTGGGCGACATAGGACCAGGGTCCGCCCGGAGTGCAGTTATATGTAATGTCCCATTCGAGTTGCTTGATGACCTCCGTATAACCCTGTACGAGTAGGTCGATACTGTCCGGCGGCAGCCATGACGGAGGATTGGAAACCGTCGCTCTGTCGCCCACATCTGCCGCCGTGACGTCATCAATGAGCGAGGGGCCTGCGGCAAGGTCGACATGCAATGTCGGGTATCGCGCCTCATCCCAGGTGCCCAGGTACAGCAACCATTCCGCAGCCTGGGCAGGTTGGGTGTCGTCGTACAGGTTGAGTTCCTGGGAGTCCTGATAGCGGCCAACTCCGTTGGGGGGCGCCTGCGTTGAGAGGGCGCCCGTAGTGAGTTCGCTTACCGCGGAGGCGCCATCCTTACGCGTAACCGTGATTTCGTTCTTCACTAGTTGGTCATCGTCAACAGGCTTGAACGGAGGGGCCACATGCCCCGCGGTTTGGTAGTTGAGGGCGAGCCGCACGCGCTGATTGAAGAGCGTTGACTTATCCCGGTAAATGAGTCCGGCTGCGGCCCTCTGTTCGTAGAGGATTCCTCCGTCTGCCTCCGCGCAGTCCCTCAAGATTTCGAGGACGGTAGCCGGCCTCTGCGGCCCTTGCTGCGCCTGTATCGACGTGTCACCACAGACAGACATGGCTATGGATTCCTCGCCTGCGAGGCGAGCGAGGCGGACGCCTGCGCGCTCCCCGTTCTGCCCCGTGTCGACGGAGTTGTAAGCGGTCGACTGCGAGGGAGAGAACACGGACACATGCCCAATGGCCATGCTGCCCAACTCCGACGAATAGCCGGAATCGGGGGAGCCGACGCCAACGACCGTGCCGATACTCCCTGAGTATGTGCCGGTTGCCGTTCCGCCTGCCCCGCCAATGTTGGTCCACGTGGTGACGTACGTAACCGTGCCGCCGCTCACGCTCACTCGATGCTGCCAACGGTTCCAACGTCCGTCGCTCAGGTCCGACCCAACGGAGCGCGCGTCATTCACGACTAGCGTTCCATCCTCGTCATAGCCCAGGACGCGAGCGAGCGTGTTACCGGATATCTGTAGGTACCAAGTGCGGACCGTGCCGGTACCGCAGTTGATAACCATGAGCGTGCGGTATGCGGTCGTTGTGGCGTCGAGGTTATAGACAAACTCGACTTGCCAACTTGTCTGCGTCGAGCTGGGCGCAGGCACAATCCCGTCAATGACTGCCCCGCTATTGAGCGTTGGCAGGGCGCTCGATCCGGCCAACGTGCCGTTAGCGGCAAACGTAAGGCCCGACGTCGTCATAGCGGCAATGCCCTTGATGGGCGAATAGGCAACCGTCGAGTTGGCCCCATCTTCCATGGGCCAGTAAGCCAACGGGCCCAACGTCGGAATGCGTCGGGTAAGCGTCGACTTGATAGGACTGTTGCCCTGGGACAGGCGACGCAGGATGCCCGACGCCGTGACCTGCGTATAGACGTCCTTCCCGGACACGTCCCATTCAGCCGGCCACTCGCTCACCTCACCCACGAAACGCACCTTGCGATTGGTGATCGAGGCGTTTCCCGCGAGCGTCCATGTGCGCCCAGCACTGTCACTGAAAGAGGTTGCGCCGGACGCCTGGGCGGAGAAATCCGGGTTGGCAACTACGGTCCCGGCAATGCCGTTCCGTACCTGGGCAGCGTGCACAGAACCTTTGGCAGGACCAAAGACGAACGCGGTTGCGTCGCCTATCCGCAGGGCCGTTGTCGAGTTGAAAATGGACGTCGTACCGGACTGCGTCACGACGTCGCCCAGTTGCACCCATGTACCGCTCAAGGTGTCCGCCGTATAAAACGTGACCGTGTTCCCAGAGGCGCCGTTATCTACGTCGAGCGTCACCCGCACGGCCATGCGTGTATCTGGTCCCGCGGGAAGAGGGATGGTCGAGGACGCGCTAAGCACGTTGCTGCCGTCCGCGCTCCACTCGAAATAGAGCTTGTACCCGCGGATAGCGAACATCCAAGATTTTTGGGGAGACGCCCCCAGCTTGGCTATCAACTCGATGTTCTTCAAACCGGACGTGTCCCCCTGGGGGTCCGTCCAATTGCTCAGCGTCGCATCAAACCGAATGTCGATATCCCCCGTGACATCTAGAGACGCGTCATCCGGAGTAGAGGCATAGTCCCCCGTGGCGCCCGGAAGATCGAGCGCCACGGACCCAGCCATAACCGACACCCGCAGGGGCGTATTACGGCCGATCTTTCCGTAATACGTCCCTACCGGGTTTCGAGGGGAATACTTGCCCGATGTGTTGTTGAGCGTGAGCGTGCAACGCGAGGGGTCAACGTCCTCGCCCTGCGCCGTGCGTCCCCTTGTGATGGTGATGGGATCACGCTCATAGACGTCATTCGAGATATCTGCCCAGGCCCCATCAACGAACAGTTCGGTTTTCGTCGCGAGGGGGGTGTTAGGGAAAGTCACGCGCTCCCCCTCCCTAGGGCTTTCTGTACGTTGCCCCCGGAAATCCGCTGGATTTCTCCGCGCAGATGGTCAATGAGGACAGAGGCCAATACCCGTCCGTCGACTTGCAGGTTGGCCACGATCGGGCGCCCAGGTGCCGCGCCCCCGCCTCCGCCCAGGACAGGCGTAGTGCCGCCCCTCGCAGGCGTAGCCGTGCCCTCGCGGACAGGCTTGACCATGTCGACCGCCCAGCGCCGTAGGTCCGTTTCGAGCCTGGGCGTCCGGCGCTTGATGCCTTGCCAGACTCCGGACGGCACGTGAGCGCCTACCTCATCCGCCATGAGGGTTGAGGGACTGTGAATGCCAAGAGCTTTCTTGATGGCTTTCGCCATGCTCTTAGCTATCTTGGTCATCTGCGCATCAATCTTTTTCTCTTGGGATTGCAGGCCCTTTACAAGGCCCTGCGCAGCCTTAATCCCGGAGTCGTACATGGCGGAGCCGGCCGCGTTCCCCGCGCTACCGGCTGCCTTGGTCAATATCTGCTGTTGCTTGTTTATGTCCTTGATTTGCTGGGCGCTTGCCGTCGAAAGTGCCTGGGCGGATGCCATGCCGCCCTCGACGCCTGCGTTGGCTATCTGCGCCACAAGGGCACCCGACACGCCCTTTTTCTTGAGCGCGTTGAGCAGAGACGCGAACTTGAGCGCTTCCTGAGCTTTCCGCTTCAACCCGTCAAGGATGTTCAGCGCCCCCATTCCGGGTTTGAGATCATCCCCAACCATCGAGGTGATATCAGCGCCCTGCAAAATGTTGCTCTTGACGTTCGCAGCGATCTCGCTACGCGCCTTGATGAGGTCCGCAACCTTCTTTTGCGCAGCCTTGAGCTTGGCCGCAACGCTCGCTTGCTTGTTGGCGAGCGAGATAAGGCGCTTAGAGTCATCGTGGATCAGGTCTAGTAGCTTGCTGCGTTTCTTCCCCTTGGGCAGGGCGTCACGGACAATGTCCGCAATCTTTGTAGCGGCAGCCTTTACCTGTTTCGCGTTGCCTGTCAGTCCAACGACTAGGCCCCTGACTATCCACTTACCCTGAGCGGCAGTGACTTTCGAGGGCGAGAAAATCGAGAGTGCGTTATCGATGGCGCCCTTGATCGTGTCTTTGGCAAAGCTCTTCACCTTGGACCAAAGCCAACCGCCCATGCCCTTAATGCCATTCCACAGGCCCTGTACGACGGAACGCCCCTTGGAATACAGGAGACTTCCCAGGCTGCCTATGCCGCTCGATATGCGCCCAGGCAAGCCCTTGACCCAGGAAACAAGCTGGGACGCTACCTGAATACTGCCGCTCTTTATCCGGCCCCAATGCTTGATGATCAGTCCGGGCAAGGTCCAGTTGAGGAAGAAACTAACGAGCTTCCCAGGTATGCCCTTGACCCAGGACACAACGGCATTCCAGACGCGGACCGTTCCCGACTTGATGGCGTCCCAATGCTTGATGATCAGTCCGGCAATGGTCCAGTTGAGAAAGAGATTCCAGACCTTAGAAGCTATGGACTTGATGTGTCCCCAAAGCCAATTCCAGATTTTCAGGGTCCACTTTTTCACCGTGTCCCAGTTGGCAATGATCAGAACGACCAATGCCACTACGGCAGCGATGATCCAACCAATGGGCCCCATGGCGATAAGCCATTGAGCGGCCATGGTTGCTGCCCAGATGACTGCGCGAGCGGCCATGAGGGCGAACTGAGCGACCGCGGTAACGGCTGCGCGCACGACTGCGGCAACGAATGTACCGATGGACGTGAGGGCGGAGCCGACCCACGCGGCTGCGGTCGTTGCCGCGGAGGCCACGGCAGCCGCAGCCGTACGGGCCATGGCCATAAGGCCAACTCCCATGAGCCGCAGGTAGCCGGCCACGGACCGCCAGAGGGCGCTTTGGCGTACTGTCTCGGCTGCGCTCGCTATGGCCGTGTACGTGGCGTACACGCGTTGTGCTGCCGTCACTGTGACGATGACTGCGGCAACGGCGCCCAGGGCGATAGCAAGGCCCTTGACTAGCCCTGTGTGTTTCATGGCGAATGAGGCAATGGCGCCACCCGCTACCGCGAGTTGGGTTGTCACGGCGCGCTTGAAATGCTCCATTTCCTTGGCCGGACTACTGCCTAGCGTCTTGGCTGCCTTATCGGCTGCGCCGCCCACCTTGCCCAGGGCTGCGGTTGCCTTGCTGGGGTCAATGGAGTTGAGCGCCTTTTGCATGTCCTCCGACTGCGTACCGAAGATGGCCGCAGCCACGGAGGCTTTCTTACTGTCATCCGGGTACTTCCGGAGGGCGTCAAGCGTCTTCTGTAGCGCAGCCGTGGCGCGCGGTCCGCCTGCCGCTACGTCTGCGGCCATCTGCTTTGCGTTGAGGCCCAGCGCCTTGAATCCCGCGGGGGCAGTCGAGGTGATGTCTCGCGCGCGGAGGTTGAATTCCTTGAGCGAGTCTGCAACTAGGTCCGCGTCCCTCGCGCCGCCCTTGAGGCCCTGAGACAGAATGCCCATAGCCGTCTGACCATCGAGGCCCAGGGACTTGAATTGAACGCTGTACTCATTGAACGTGTCCAAAAGATCATCAGCCTTATTGACTCCCTTTTGGAAACCAACCGTGATGATGTCAAGGGCCTCATTGGCATTCTTCGCTAGCCCTGTCTTGAGCATCTGCCCGACTGCGGCAGACACTCCGCCTAGGTCTTGGTCGAATGCCTCTGAGAGCGCCATTACCTTTGTGGTGACGCCCTCTAGTCCGCCCTTGACTTTGGATACGTCACCTATGTTTTGGTAAACGCCCTTGATGGCCTCATTCACATCTGCCGCAGATTCGCCCCAGGCGTTTTGGTAGACGTGCGCGGACACCTTTGCAAGGTTGGCGGCCTCCGCGTTGCCGATGCCCAATTGAGTTTGGAGCTTGGCATTAGCCGCGCTCATATCCATAGCCTGAGCTACGCCCACCCCCAGGGCGCCGGCCACGCCTGCGCCAATGGCCGCGGATGCCGTCGACAGGCGCTCTTGCATACGGCTTAGCGTTGGGCTTGCCTCATCCCGCGCAATCAGCCGGAAGATAAGGGAGGTATCCGACGACACGGATTCACCTCCGTTTCAATTGGGCCTCCGCCTCATCGATTTGCCTGCCGTATTCGTCGAGCCAATCAAGCAACGCGTCCGCTTGCTCGACCGTGAGTAGGTCCCACTCCCAGGGCCGCACGTGCAACAGGTGGGCAGCATTCCCGAGTTGGGTTAGCCTGCGATCGGCAGACTTGCTTTTCCCTCTTCCTCGCTCTCGTCAATAGCCGTGGCTATCTGTTCATCGAGCTGGGCGAGGGTTGCCGCGCGCTCATCACCAGTCGTGTTCTCTGAGACTGCCTCGCGCATCTGGGTTAGCT
This sequence comes from Streptomyces sp. NPDC026659, assembly GCF_040638245.1. Classification (NCBI taxonomy): domain Bacteria; kingdom Bacillati; phylum Actinomycetota; class Actinomycetes; order Kitasatosporales; family Streptomycetaceae; genus Streptomyces; species Streptomyces sp. NPDC026659. The sequence goes on from NZ_JBEZXY010000003.1 coordinate 483,543, forward strand.
CTTGCTTGCTGTACTCCAACCGGAGTTCATCCCAGGCGAAATCAACATCGTCCCAACGGATCGTTGGGTGTTCGCGCTTGAGGAACATATAGAGCAACGCCCTACGGCAGAGGGAATTGCCGGACAGCACGGCGCTTGTGAAGTCTGAGAAATCCTTGCCTGTCTTGCGCTCCAACATTTCCCGCTCGGGGCTCATGAGCTTGCGCGGGTTGTACTTGAACCGCTTAGGTTCCTCGGAACCTTCCGGCTGATAGACGAGATACATAGGCTTACTCGCTCCGTACTCTGCTAGCTATCCTGTCGGCCATTTCGTTTACGGCATCAGCTATGGCCGCTTTCGCCTCCGGGGCAACACCCCTCATGGCGTCGTCAAACCAACCGATCTTTCCGAATTGGACGCGCCATTGGCCATTGCCCCATGACTGCGTCCGGAAGCCCTTCCGGGAGTTCATGCGCTTAGGCGCGTTGGCGAAATCTCGGATGCGAGGCGTACGCCTCGCACGGATAGACGCGCCTGCCCCTCGCATCGTCATGTTGACGCGCGGCTGAATGCTCTTGGCGATAGCCGGCCTGAGCTGGGGGCGCGTTGCGGAGCCGCCCGACGGAATCGCAAGGGCGCCGTTCCGGGCGCGCTCAGCATGGGGCCTGAGCGCGTCCCGTAGCGTCTTGGCAAGTTCCTTGCGGAGTTCCCTGCCGTCCGCCTCCGCGCGCATGGCGCGGATGAGATCCCGCAGGCTGTCTTGCGTGACCTCGACGCGTACCGGTCCGTCCGTCATGCGGTCGCGCGGGTGACTGCGCCGGACGTCGGGAAGCTCACGGACTGCGAGGCTTCGTCTCCGACGCCACCCTGAATGGGCTTGAGTTCCTTGATGAGGACGGAGCCTGTCCACTTGGGGTTAGAGGTACCAACCGCGGCAGACGTCGGGCGTACCTCGAACGTGACGACGGTTCCGAACAGGGGCCAAAGGATCGAGTCGAGGGCGGCAGCGGCAAAGTCTTGCTTGAACTCAATTGCAAGGCCACCGCTCTTGAGTCCGCCTATGACTTGCTTCCATCCGGCACTGCCATAAGTCGTGACGTCCTTTTCATCAACCTCGACGGTAAGTTCTGCCTTGCTCGCGTACGCGCTCAGGTCCGTTGCGTTGAGCGATACGAATTCCGACGTGAGGACCATAAAGGCCATGAGGGTTCACCCCTTACACCTGTATGCCGAATGCCACGGCAAAGAGAAATGAGGGAGTCGTTCCGCCGATGGTCCACTTGACGCGGTACCAATCGTCAGTAATCGCCGTGCCATCCGTGCGCAGGATTTGTCCGCTAATCGCGTTCGCCTGCGTGAAAGTGAGTTGGGTGATGGGTGAGGGGAAGCCGCTGCCGTTGTCCGACTCAATGACTACGTCGAGAGTGGGAGTCGTGCCGCTCACGCCCAGGACGTGAAGCGAGGCGTACAGACGTCGCCCGGACGCCACGGCGCCCAGTTGCACCCCTGTGCCTGTGCCGCTCGACGTACGCGCCGTACCGGGCGGGTGGCCGAACTGTCCGCGGACCAGGGGCCACGCGGAGGACGCCTTAGCCTTCCAAGGGGCAATGTCGCCCACCTGTCCGCCAAAGTTGTAATCGGCTCGCAGGGCCCTTACTAGGTACGCGAGATCCCCAACGGAAGCGCCTACCGGCCCCACAGACCATGGGCCCGTACCTCCGATTTGGGACCATGACGCGTCATCAACTTTGCTCGCGTCGAGCGCTTCCCAGAGTCCTTCCCCCATGATCTCTGCGGAGCCTAGTCCGGCCATGACCTCTTTCCAGCCGTTAGAGCCGTAAGTAGTCTTGTCCTTTTCCTCGTACTCTCCGCTTAGCTCGACCTTGTTTGAGGCGCCCGTAAGGTCTGCGCCAACGGCAAACAGACGGACGCCCGTAAGAACGACGAATGACATTTACGCGCTCCCGTCCCCTATCACTTCAATCGTGATTTCGGCGCCTAGGTATTGCAGTCCGTTGTGTTCGTAGAGGCGTAGACCCTGCATGCGCATGACGCGCAAGTCATGGGCGTATCCGTTGAGGGCGGCACTTCCGGGGGCGCCTCGCGCGTCCTCGATGACGCCCTTGAGGGACGCTGCCCCGGAGCCTGAAAGCATGGCGTCGAGTAGCTTTTGCCCCGCGAGATCATCGGCACGACTCACCAGAATGCGAGCCGTGAACGTGACTACGTCGAGCTTGCGTTTCATCACCTTGTCAAACTCAATGGTGTAGTCCGCAATAAAGAAACACGGCTCCGTGATGGCGTCCGGCATGTAGCCGGTACACGTGAGCGAGGCGTTAGGCAGGACTACCGCGGAGGCCGCTAGGGCGAGTTGCGCCCGAACGTTATAGATATCCATGCGTCCCCCTAGAACCCAGGCAGCATGAACCGTTTGCACAGTTCGTAAACGTCAGGGTCTACGCGCCCCACGCGGACGGCTCCCCACTCCGCGGAACCTAGGACGCCCTCCGGACTGTCCTTGCGCTTGTAGAGCCGTAGAGCTTGCAAAATGGTGGCTTGCGTGATCTCGTCCGGCACTGCCGGCCAACCCCATTTCGCGGTTACCTGTACGCGCGCCGTGCCTGTGGTCCCCCAGGTTCCGGAGTGCCGTAGCAACCCGGTTATGGGTAGGCCCAGGGCTACCGCATTCTCAGGCCATGTTTCGTAATCGGTAATCGTCGTGTAGGCGCCCCCGACGTCGCCGGTTGCTACGACTAGCCCGGTAGTCGAGCCGATATCGTCAACGATCAGGAGTTGCCCCGTGTCGTAACTGACAGTCCGAAACTCCGGGTTGAACGTCCTAGCCGTGGCGCTGCTGTCCAGCCAAAACCGCCGACCGCAGTTCTTATCGATGCCCCGCGAGGCTGCCGCAATGGCAGCCGTAAGCAAGGCGTCCCGTGTGGTGTCCGACGTGTTGAGCGCGAGTTTTAGGGTTGCCGCGGTTGTGTATTCGTTGGCCATGGCGCCACGCCTCCGTTACCGGGTTTCGACGTCGCGCTTACGCCTAGTTGCTCGCTCGACAGGGGCAGGCTCTTTTACGCGCTCCGCCATTCCGCAGGCGATAAGCGCTTGCCCCTCTCCCTCCGGAATATCGACAACTGCCCCGCGGCTAGGCCATTCCTTGCCGTTGCGGGTACCGGAGATATCGCCCAGGATGCGAATTCGCATGGTCGTCCCCCGTTAGTCCTGCGCAATGATTCCGGCGCTACGCAGGGCGGCAAGAATGCTAACAACGGCATTGCGTACCGCTACCGCCTCCGCCTGTACGTAAGAGGCTCCGGGCGAGGCAGGATCGGCAACGGCAGCGCCGTGCACATAGCTGTTTGTGTCCTCATCCCATACGGAAGGTGTGGGCATGGTGGTTTCCTCCCTAAAGAAATGGTCCGACCGTACGGGAAAGTACGGCCGGACCAGATAAAGCGACGGATTACGCAGCGCCCTGGAAAACCTTTACGGCGCCGGTAAGGTCGACAAGCGCAGCGTCCGCGCGCAGGAGTGCCCGGAAGGTGACAAGGTCGGACGAGAAAGCGAAATCGTCGGACCGCTCGAAACGGATTCCACCCGCGAGGCGAACGAAATACTGAGACATGTCACCGAAGACGACAGACTTAGCGGTCGAACCGACCGCGGCAACGTTCGGATCGGTCACGATGGGCTTACCCAAGAGCATGTCCGGCGCACCTGCCACTAGCGACGGCTGCCAAATGTACTGACCATCCGTGCCCTTGAACTTGCGGATAGTGGCAAGGGTGGCGTCCTTGACAATCCAGTAGCAGGAAGAGGACGCGCGGTAAGGCGCAATGACCGAATACTGAAGGTCAATCAGGTCATCGGTCGCAATGAGTCCGCCTGCCGTTGCGCCTGTTTTGCCAACGGTGGCGTCCGTGACGATGCCTCGCGGCTGCGCGGTACCGGTACCGGTCACCATGTGCGTTCCGAATGCGTTGCCCAGCGCGCGGCCGGCCTGCATCGAGAGATAACCCTCAAGGTCGACACCTGCGTCTGTGAGGAGTTCCCTCGACACCTGAATAAGCGTGCCGTACTTGAACGCCCCAAGGGTGATCTGACCGAATGCAGGATCGGACGCGGAGATAGTTCCCGCCTCCGTGACGATGGCAGCCGTAGAGTGCGCCGTAGTCTTGGGCACCTGTACCGACTCGCCCGACGTCGTGTTAAGGACGGTCGGGTTGGTCTGGAGTACGGCAGAGGTTTCGATCAGGTGCGCCATAAGCCGCGTGTAGAAATCGGTGGGAACGACGTTGCCGCCTGCGCCTGCCGTGAGCTTGGAAAGCGTGCGGAAGTCGACAGGGCCGTTGGGTACGACGTCGAAATACCGCGCCCCCTCGCCACGCAGGAACGTGCGCAGCTCTTCACTACCCTGCGCCTGCGGACCGTTGTTGGCTGCCTTACGCGGCTCACCGCGGAGGCGGGACATTGCGTCTTCCGCGTCCTTTGCGCGCTGCTCTCCGTCGAGCACGTTCTTAATGCGCTTGTCGAGCGCGTCAAGCTCTGCGTTGAGAGCCTGCCACTCGCCCTCTTCCTCTCCGGAAAGCGCGCGGTTTTCGTCGGCTGCCTTATCGGCAAGCGCCTTTGCCTGCTCCCACACGTTGGCGCGGCGCTCGCGCAGCCGCTTTACAAGTTCTGACATGACGGGACTCCCGTTGGAATGAATGGGGATTTCCAACGGGAGTCCGTAGCGCCCTGCACTCTTATCGAGTGCCTGTGTCCGTCGCCCTCTGCAAACGGAAGTCGCCCGGTTGTTCACCGTGTTACGCGTGCCGACGGGGTTTCCAATCGGCAGACAGGCAGTAGCCGGCCACGGTCGCTAAACCGTCGCGCCATATTCCTTGTTCGGTTATGTGTAAGGGTCCTCGCGCCGTGCGAGTAGAGCCATTCGAGCCGCCGCGCCATATACCTTCTTCTTAGGCGCGCTGGGTCGGTCGGATCGTTGGAAGAACTTTCGGAGTTCGTCCCGCTCCGCCATCGATCGAACTTCCTCGACGTCCGCGCCCACGTGGCGCGCGAGGGAGCGCAGACCTGCGGTTGAGTCGGGATACGCAGGGGTGTTGACGGGGGCAACGTCGACTAGCCGCACCTTGACCAGGGTTCGCATGGGAAAGCCCTGATCGGTCACGCCCCAATCGTCCTCGATGGTCTGAAACGCAAAGCTCGACTTGCGGACGTCGCCACGCTGGACAAGCTCAAGAATGTCGCCACGCGCTTTGGGCGGCTCAACCTCATAGTCAAGCCCTGTGCCATCAATGGCGAGGCTTAGCGTTCCGCCCCCTGTGGAGCCAAGCAACATGTTGTCATCGTGGTTATAGCGAGCGATGACGTCGGGCCATCCGTCGCCCCGACTCGCGTTGAATGCGGCAGGGTTGACTATCTCAACGAATCCGCCGAGATTGTGACTCTGCCGGTTGAAGACTGCGGCATATCCCCCAATGCGCTGCCGTTCCGCGCGTGCGCGCAGCTCGACGGGCACCTTGGTAAACCGCCTCTCAATATCTGCCATGGCGGGAGACTCCCTTTACTACGCAGCTTTGTTGTCGGTTGGTCCTGGGCTAGGGAGTCCGTAAGCCTGTCCCTCGCCATTGGGCAGGGGCGGCAAGTCCTCAAGCGCCCGGATTTCGTCACGGTTCCGCCACCCCTGGTCAAGCGCCATACCGTGAGCCGTATAGCGGTCAATGAGAGAGGTACGGATCATGGCGTCAACGTTGAACTTGACGAACTCCCGCCCAGGCATGAGCCGCGTGAATTCCGTTTCGAGGCGCACAAGCCATGGCCGCAACGTCACGGATACAAGGTGAATCATGTTCTGTTCGGGAGAGCTATAGCTCAGGGGTCCGCCACTGTCGCCCCCTACCATTTCCGGGGGAATCCCGAAGATGGCCGCTATCTGAGTCGCGTTGAGTCGCATGGTTTCGATGAATTGCGACTCTTCCGGGTTCACCTGTAGCGCGTTGAAATCCCAGTCATTACCGAATACGAGAGGCTTGCGTGCGCGCATGGCGGCAGACAAGCGGCCCTGAATCTCTCGCGACTCATCAGGGTTGATGGTCTTTGCGTTGTTCCTCATGGTGGCGGGTGGCGTTCCGCCGTTGTCGAACCAAGAGAGTCCGTATTCCGTGGCGGAGAGACCTACTCCGATGGTCCGTGCGAATGCCTGAATAGGCGACAGGCCAACGACGCATCCCGGCATGACTACCCATGTCAGGTGAATGATGTCTTCCGTCGGCACCTTGTTACCCTGCCAGTAATAGACAGGCAGGGTCGGGCGCGATTCATCTACCCATATCTCATCGGGGTGCAGCCATTCCACCATGATTGGGAAACCCAGGTCATCACGCTTGACGACTAGGCCATACGCGTTGCCTCGCAGGGCGAGGGACACGATGCATTTGTGCAGCCATTGAAAGAGGTTGTCTCTCGCGGCAGGTTCCCAAAAGAGCTGGGGTATGTAACTGACTGCCTCGCGGCTCGCGCCGTTGCGCCGGTATAGCTGAATCGGGAGCGAGGCGACACTATCCGCGAGGATGCGAACGCAGGCGAATAGCGGGATGAGCGATATAGCGCGCTCCGACGTGACGACAGTCGGGCGCCTGGGTCCCCCCGCAACCCAGGGCAGTGACGTGATGGCGCGCGACTCGACAAAGCGTGTCCATGCGCGCCGGAATGATTCCGTGAGTCGAGACATGCGCGCCCCTATAGGACAGAGTCCAAGACGTCGTAATCGGATTGGGCCGCGTCCTCACGTTCGCGCAGGGCCCATAGCGCGTTCGTGGCAGCAACAAGGGGGGAGATATCGACGCTCTCTGAGCGCGAGCGGGACCATGCCCACGCGTCGCCCAGGGGGCGCGTCCTCGCGCCGTTCATAGCGCCCGTGAGGGCAGGCTGATCGATGTGCACCGTTGTGCCTCGACGGACCGCGTCCGCGAACTGTCCGCAGGCAACGGCGACGTCGGGCGTGCGCAACACGGCTAGGTCCCCTACACGCGGCTTTTCAGGGTCCTCCGGGGGCGTTATGCCGTAGCCGGCCAACTCCCCCAAGAGCGAGGCGACAGGGCCTTTGGAGTCAATGCCTATGGCTATCGGCTGCCGCAGCTCCCGCAGGCGAGCGAGGGCGGGAGCCGCCCAATCGGTACCGGGGCGTCGGTCAACAAGCTCGACGTGAACCGTGCCGTCCGGCAGGGGCGAGACTGCGGCAATGGAAGTCCAGTCGCGCAGGGGGGCAACGTCGACCGCGAGGGCGAGCCTCGACGTGTCCGGGCGCGAGTCGGGCCGGACGCAGCGCGCCCATTCGTCCCTGGGAACGTTGGGGTCCGCGGGGGGCCGTGCCTCTTTGGTTCGGTTGAGGTACGCCCGATCGAACTCTGACGCGTCCATGGACTCAAGCTCTGTCCGGATAATGTCCGGGGTGACCGTGTAACCCAGCGCAGGCATGCACGTAAACCACGTGGCCGGATCACCCCGCGGCAATTCGTCCGGGGCGAACCATTCGAAATACGCAACCGCAGGCCACTCGCCCGTAAGCCACGCGCGCTCGATTAGCTCACGGCCCGACTTCCGCTTTTCATTGAGGAACACGCTCGCATCCGTGCCGCCTGCGGACGCCCACCACATCTGAGCATTCGGGCGGGTGAGCATGGCCGGACTCATGGCTTGCTCAACGCGGTCATCCTTATGGGCAAAGCTCTCATCGATCACGCCCAGGTCGAGGGGCGGACCGTGTCCCGCTTTCTCTGTGGTCGACACGATGCCCAACCGGCTGCGCGTCGACTTCCAGATGATTGCCTCATTGCCCGTTGTCTTGCGCGGGTGATATTTCCCCTTGAGCTGCGATGCGTCGAGCTTGGCAAGGAATTCGTCCTCCCACCTCTTCCGCGCGTCTATTCGCGTCTGGGCGGTATAGGACACGTTCTGCCTGTCCCAAGCCATGATCCGGTGAACCATGACGGTAAGGACTGTCTCTGTCTTGCCTTGCTGCCGCGGAACGGAAAGCCCAACCTTGCGATACGCGAGGCGCCCGGTAGCCGGATCGATTTCTAGGGCCACGTCGAGGACGTACCGTTGCCACGGCATGGGCGGGGAGCCGACCAACGCGGCCATCACCTTTGCTGCCTTGCCGCCCAGGGTCGGACGCGCCCAGTTTCGAGGGGTGCCCCACCGCGGAGGACAGGTCAAGCCGTACCGCTCGCGCAGTTCCTCCGCGTAGTCAGTCGGGGGCGCCCAGGTCCCCAAGGAAGTCATCTGCGCCCCCCGCGTGTCCGTCGACCAATTGGCCCAGGGCTAGGCGCAGTTCCCGCGAGAGAGCGGCCATTTGCCGCCCCTCCGGTCCGCCTCCGTCGTCTATCTCGCGCGCTACTCGGTACGCCAATTCGGCAAGCGTCCGTTCGGTCCCTAGTAGCTCCCCCAGGGCGCCAACGTCCGCCCTCACGGCGCTCTCAATGGGGCCCATGAATGCACCCCCCTAAATGGGCGTCGAGGCGCGTCACGGCGCGGCCAACCAAGATCACTCCGGCCGAACTCGCCCCGCGCAAAAAAATGGAAGTTTGGGCCGGGGCTGGGAAGGGCTCCGGCTAAAAGAACGGCTCCGCTCTGACCTGGGCAAACGTCCTACAGAATGCAAACGCGCAGGTCAGAGCGTTGTAATGCGCGTGCGAGGGCGCCGGTTTGGGCTGCGCCTGGGGGTTGTCGAGCGTCCGGCCAAATCGGCAGGTGATTTCGACGGTTGCAAGCCTCTGACCTGCATGTTTGTGCAGTCGAGGGCATATGCCCTGGTCAGAGGGCTGGATGCATCGCGTCGCCCTGGTCCTGGTCCTCAATGACGTCGAGCGTGCACCCCATCTGACCTGCGCCTTTGCGTGCGCGGATGCGCCGGCCTCGCCAATTCGAGGCGGGTTGCTGCGCGTCCTGGTCCTGCCGGTTGGGTAGCGCACGCCCCCAGCTCGACGCGCGCGAGGGGCAATGGTCGGGCCTTGCCGACAGGACCAGGGGCCTAGGTGCGCCGGTACCAATCGATCGAGGTACGCAGTAGGTCACACTCACTGGGGAGCTTGTCCCCCTTGAGGTTGTTGCACTTGCGCAGGCAGGTGGGGCAGCCGCGTACTCCGTGTATGGGCCCTAGGTTGTCGAGGGCGTACGGGTCGCCTCCGCGGCTCACGGGGGTGATGTGGTCGGCTGCGTCTGCGCCTGGGTGTCCGCACCATATGCACGTGTCGGAGGCTGCGAGGACTGCGGCCCTGTTCTGCCGATACCTGTAGTCCGTCAGTTCCTTGCGTCCGCTCACGGCCCACCCCCAGACATGCGTAAGGCCCCTGAGTCATGCGAGGACTCAGGGGCCTAGGCCCTTTGTGTGGCGCTTCCGCTCCGCTCACGGCGGGGAGCTGGGGCGGTTGCCGCTCAGGGGGGCCGTGTCCGGGCATGCCGAACACGGCTCAATCTTCGGTTACGGATTGGTCATCGTCAAGGGGAGTTCGGGGGCGAGGGAATCGAACAGGTGGCGGGGGCGGTAGGGGTGGGCATTCGGCCCCCTCGACGCAATGCGGGGTGCACAGGTGGCGATACCGGGGGAGTTCGTCTAGGTCCCATAGGGCGCCTCTGGGTCCGGGTTTTCCGTAGTTGCGTATTCGCCCCTCACTTGCCCACCTGTGCAGTGTGCCGATTGGGCGACTGGTCCACAGTTGGGCAACGGCGGTATCAACTAGGCGCCTCTTAACGGTCGTGTTCATCAAGGCCCCTCAGATAGTCCTCTATTTGCTGCCATGTGTATTCGGTCCCACATGGCGCGCTCTCGCCTATGCGCCCTATGCAGACGGCTGCGCCATGGTGGAGCTTGAGGGCGCCTGCGCATTCGCCACACACGGCGCCTCGTACGATCGAGGACGGAGGGACGTCATAGCCGAGTGTCTGACGCGCCCTGCGCACCCAACTGCGCATGTCTCGCTTGAGTTCGTCTATGAGCGCTAGGGCCTCGAAATCGCCTGGGAATGGGCTTTCAACCCGTGTTGCGGAGCGTCCTCCGGAATCTGTCGAGGTAGCCGGCGCGGCTATAGCGGCTTGCAACTGAGCGATCAGGGGCGCATGCCGTACGGTCCTCGCGCGCGTCTCTATGGTGCTGGGACAGTCGCACTCTGCCCAGGTGGGGCGTGATCCTGTGCAGTCCTCCGTGTGCGTCTTGACGCGCAACTGATACTCAACGCGCTCATCAAAGCCGTTCACTAGTTGCTCTGTGAGCTGGGCTATGTACTCAAGGTCAGAACTCATTACCTCTCGACTTTCGGGCACGCGTCATGCAGGGCCCATATGTACGTCCCGCATTCGATGCCCCAATAGGCGTCCTGCGGTTTGATGAACTCTCGGCACGCATCGCAGCGCACGCGCCTAGAACGGGGGCGGATCACAGGTGTTGCAAGAGGTTGGGTTGTCCCCCTGCGAGCCTCCGCGGAGACAGAGGGGCGGTCCGGGCGCCCAGTAGCGCTCACAGGGGGTGGGAGAGGGGGCGGAGCGGCCTCAAGGAAGCTCTGAGCGTCCATGGGGTGGCCTGCGCACGCGTGGGCGCCCAGTAGGGGCGTACCGGCTGCCACGTCCCGCGGTGAGGCCACGGTGAGCGCCTGGGCGCGTCCGGCTGCCGTGCGGAGTCGATACACGGTCCGGCCGGACAGGAGTACCGCGCGCAGCTCGACCGCGGAGAGGGGCGCCGTGTCGACTCCCGCCCATGCTCCGGACACGTGGGCCGTGAACACCCAGGCGCGGCACCTGACACAGACGCCCAGCTTTGGCGGAGTATCGATCAGATGTTGAGCCATTCATTCACTCACAATCTGCAACACCTGTCCGGCACCTGTCCTACCTGTCCGCCCCTATAGGGGGGCGGACAGCGGACAGGTAACCGGTGCCGTTTGCGGACAGTTTTAGAAACCTGTCCGGGACAGGTCTGACCTGGGCGTTTGTCAAAACCTGTCCCCATGATCCCGGACAGGTCGAATAGGCACCTGTCCCCATGATCGCGGACAGGTCGAGGCTACGCAGAGTAATTCTTAGTCGTCTGCGAGCGGCAAAGGGGTGTCTGAATCCTGGGCGCTCTTTTCCGGCTGCCTCGACGCCTCGCGCCTTTTTCGATAGGCAATGGCAGGGGCAAGAACAGTGTTGCCTATTGCTATCTCTCGATCTGTGAGCCATGCGCGCATCCTGTCTCTGCCCAGCTCTATGGGCGCGTTGTGTTTGTCGAGTAGTTGAACGGCTGCGCTTATTACAGGGTCGAGCCCTGGGATTCCGAACGTTGCCGCAGCCTCCGGGACCAGGACAACGGAGGTTTCTGGGGAGCCGTTGCGCCGAGTCATGCCGTGTACGGCCACGACGCGCGGGAGTAGGCGAACCTCCGCGGAGTCGTCGTCATCCTTGGTCTTATCGATCCGTACCGATATGACACGGTCCGCGCCCTTGCCCTCTTTCTTCACTAGTAGCTCTGTCTGGACTGCGCCCAGGACGTTGGAGGCTCCGCGGCCATGCTCGCCCACGTGTCCTGTGTGGTGTACGAGCAAGGCGCAGGCGTCCGACTCCCGCGCAAGGCGCTCGATCCTGTTGAAGATCACGGACATGCGCTCATTGCTCGATTCCTCTATGCCGACCGTGGCGCGCGCCTGGGTGTCGACGATGACAAGCGCAGGTCGGAGGCGTTTGCATGCCTCTTCCAACACAAGCCATTCGATGCCGGCCACCTGTATTGGGCGGGGCAGGAAGTGAACGCCAGACATGCGGCAGCCTCTTTCTTGCTCCCATGCCCGGACGCGTTTTTTGATGCCCCCTGCGCCCTCCGCTACTAGGTAGATCACCTCTCCCTTGACGACGTCCCGCCCTGCCCATGGCATGCCGTTAGCGACGCATCCCGCCATGTCGAGGGCAACAAAGGATTTCATCGATCCTGGCTTGCCATTGATGCGCGCGACTGTGCCCCGATACAAGAGGCCATCGATTACCGGGCACAGTTCCTCTATGCCGTCTAGCGCGTCCGTCGTAAGCGTCTCTGACAAGAGAGCGTCGACCATGGCGGAGACGCGCGAGCGTTGTTCCTCTTCCTCGATCGTGAGGGCACGCTCTTTGGCGCGGTTATAGCTAGCTATCTCCTTTGCTTTGTCTATCTCGGCTGCCTCGCGCCTGTGCGCCTCTATAAGGGCCTGTGTTCTATCGTCGGCACTCATAGAGGGGAGCTTGGCGGAGAGGACGCTTACAAGCCTCTGTACGTCCTCATTGAATGACTCAAGCGGAGCGGCCTCCGGGTTGAGTAGCCACCAAAGCGCGAGGCGCGCGTTTACCTCTGATTGGGGAAGCTCTGCACTCCCCTGGGGTTCAATCGACACGGTCACCCCTGCCCCTGCCTAGATGATGGGCGCAGGGATGATCTCTATTCCGGTCCATGCCCAGACGCGCATAGGGCGCTGAGCGAAGAGCTTGTGTGTTTTGGTCCACCTGAAACGGGCGCCTCGATAGTCGATATCGATGCACGCGCGGATGACGAACCTACGGGCAGCATCGGCATTGGACGCAACGCCTCTGATCTTCCCGTTGTCCGAGATCACCCATGCGCCCCCATCGTCGTTGCCGTCCATGCCGCGGCATCCTCCTTTGGCTTCCCTGTGCGCCTCCGTCGATATCGATTACGTGTCTGCGGAACATCCCTTGACGTGATCCGCCCTGCCGCCCATAGGACGCTCACCGCGTGCGCCTCAGACCAGGACATGAGCGGATCGAGCAACCGCCACAGGGCTTGCTTGTGCCCCTTGTGCGGCAGGCGCTCCCCGCGGACCAGGGCGCGCACGTCCTCAACGTGCCTGGGGGAGATCCGGCGCGGCAGGCGCTTAGCCGTGGCCCTGTCCGCCCGGAGGACACCCCGCTTGAGGCCCTGCGCCACGGCTGCCGCGTTGCTCGACACGCCCCACTTACGGCGCAGCTCGACCATGCCGTTGTGAACCGTGTTGGGCGTGACGTGTTCCCGCTCCGCTATTTCCTCGACGCTCAGGCCATCGGCCAACGCCTGTACGTACGTGATCTGTTGGGGATTAGGACGGTAGGCAATCGGATGCCCTCTGACCTTGTAATTTTGGGCGTAGCGCTTGCGCCGGCGGAGCCTTTGCCAAGGGTCCTTGGCCCTGTGCGGCCCGACCCATTCGAGTTGTTCCCACCATGGCCGCGGAGGGGATTTCACGGCCCGTTCCTGCGCCTGCCGTGCGTTGTACGCGCGCTTGCGAGCGAGGGCGCAGGGGCGGCACTTGCGCCGGTACTGGTCCCGTGACTTGTCATAGACGACGTAATAGTTGGCAGGGTCCTCGAATGAGTGCAGTCCCTTGCCGCAAGCCGCTTGTCTAGGTCGAGGCATCCTCTCCCTCTTCCTGTGGTCGAGGCGCAGGCAGGCGGAGGGAGCCTTTACAGGTGACCTCTGCCCAACCGTCGCCCTTGTGGGTCGTGTGCGAGGCGAGGCGCCCGTTAGGGCGCAACTCGACTTCCCGCTTACAGCACTCGCAATAAGCCCAATCAACGTCCCCCAGGTCACCCCTGGGGTTGAGAGTCATAGTCGTTGCCTCCGTCCGGCAGACAGGCGCTCTCGCCCGGAAACAAAACCTCTGCGTGAAACTCGCGGCACTGCCCCACCCAACTAGCGTCCGGCCACGTGATAGCCACTGACCTACCGCAGTCGGGACACGCCCATATCTCGATGGCGCCATGGCTACCGGAGGGAAATAGCCTGTGCACGCTTACCGCTTTCGTCGGGTATTGCGGTTGGCCATGTCTTGCCCCGCCACCAAACGGGCGGACGTTCGCACGTGAATAGCCCTGTCCGGCCGTGGCGCCATGCGCCGTTCCGCCCTGTGGCGGTAGGCCATTTGTTGGTAACCCATTGCTTGAAAATGCGGCATCTCATGGCGCACGGTCCTTTTCCTTGTCTATGAGTCCTCCGGGACACACTTCCCTTACGCGTGCCCCAGGGTCGCCCAGGATGGCCGTAAGGGCGGAAGACAAGAAATGCGGTTCAACGTGGCTTCCCACGATGACCGCAACGTGTCTGTCTCGGCTCTTCCCTGCCACTTGTCCGCAGGCGGGGCAGTAATAGCGGCTAGGCATCCTCGCTCGACTCCGCCCAGGCAATGAGCGTCCGGTAGTCGAGCGCCATAGCCGTTGCACGCTGCCGCTCCAAGTGGCGTCTACTCGCACCCAGGGACACGCGCTCACCCGGTACGCGGTAGTCGAGTTGTTCCGCTTTCAGCTCTAGTTCCGCGGCACGCTTACGGAGTTCGGCCAACACAAGGGGGTGCGTCACAGTGGCCACCCCTCACGCCCGCAGTCGTCGCACCTGCCCTTGAGTTCGCCTGTCGTGTTGGACTCCGCGAACACCTGCCGCCAGTCATAGGAATGCAGTCCGAACACGTGGCAGCGCACCCATTTACGCAGGTGGGCGCAGCCGGCCAAGAGTTGTTCTCTCATGATTCCTCGCCCAACTTCCGGTAGTCCTGGGTGATCCGTTCGACTTTTCCGGCGGCCTCGCGGAGGGCAGAGGCACGATTCATGAACCATATTTCTCTGACCTCCGCCTCTTTCTTTGCCTGCCGGTAGTGGTCCGCCCAGGTGTCGAAAAAGGCAGCCATAGCGCGGATGCGCTCGACTGCCTCATCTGGTGATGTGTGGAATTCCTGCGGCTCATCCATCGGGGCGCCTCCGCCTGGGCGTCCTGCGGGATGCGTTGTTGCGCGGGTCCGGGTTTGGTACCTCTCCGCGGAGATAGGCGCCGTGAGCGCGTGCGCCCTCGATTGCCTGTACGAGAGCCGTTGTGGCGTCGAATGCCTCGCGCACGGTCAACACGCAAAGCTCACTGCCGATGGTGATTACGACGCGTTCCCCATCGTGGTCAATTTTCATTGCACCCCCCGCAGCACAGGGGCTTAGCGGCAATGAACCTGCGGACCAGGGTTGAGCACTCGGGGCAGAGCTGCGCGCTAACTTCCGCCTCCGCGTAACGGTCACGGCCCATGGCAAGGCGCTGCCAACCCTCCGGCAGGATGGAATAAGGCTCCGTGACAGTGACACCGTGCGTTGTGCCGCACCTGTCGCACTTGATTTGGTAGCTCATTGCGCGGAGTCCTCCGGCCATGCGAATCGGGGACTAAATAGGTTGGACAGAGGTACCGCGCGCCACTCGATAGCGACGTCTAGCCGTGCCGCTATGGCCTCCGCAATGGTCAGCCTGAGCGCGTGTTCTACCTGGTCACGGGCCGTTCTGTCATTCCACACAGGCGCCGGCACATGGTTTACCGCCGTGACTTTCTCGCCGTTCCAAACGGCCGTAGCGCGTACAACAACGGAATCGTCGTCAGCCATCAAAACCGCCCCCCTGTCACGAAATGAGCCGTGAGCCACACCATGGCCAGCAACAGGAGAGTCCGCCTAAAGCCAACCCATCCGATACGGCGCTTATCCCGGACGGCAAACCACTTCCATATGTGCTCGCTCAGCGTGTCGCCACGCTCTTTGTTGACCAATGCAGCTAGCTCGACAAGGGCGCAGGCCCCCAAGAGGGACACCCAAGCCCAAGACCAAATGGACATGACTAACTGACCTCCGTTCGTAACGGTTGTGCGACAAAGAAGGGACCAAAGGCGCTTGCAATGTTGCAAGTGGCTTTAAGGCGCGCTAGCTTGGGCAGCGCAAGACAACGACAACGCGGAGGGGCACACGATGAACGACAAGGTTTGGGCAGGCACGGCAACCGGCTCGACGTTCCACGCTTTCCCGGAGGGCAAGGGCCTCTGCAACGCGCGCATCCGGCCGTACCTGCGCCATCTCAACGCGGAAAGCAACCACAAGGACTACCGGACCATGGATGAGGTCAAGGCCCTGGGCGCGGAAGACAGGGTTTGCGAGCGTTGCGCGTTCCGCATGGCGCACCTTGCGCGTAAGGCGGAGGCGGAGGCCAACCCGATTCAGGCGCTCACCCCGGAGGACGCCCAGGCGCTTGCCGACGACAAGGGCCGTGTCCTGTTCGAGGGCAACGCCAACACCCACAAGAAGCCGCAGGGCTTCCCGGAGCCTGTGACCATCGAGCGCGAGGGGCGCGTGTGGGTCCTGCGGAGCGAGGACGGCACGGAGCGGCTGCGGGTGCGGGGCACGACCAAGCTCTATGTCCGGCGCTGCCCGGAGGGGTACGACGACATGCGCGCCCAGGCTCGCGCGGAGGCGGAGGCCCTTGCCGAGTCGTTCACCATGGTCGAGGTTGCCGCCCCCATCGAGGCTGCGGAGCGCAAGGCGGAGGACACAGGGGTTGTCTCGGCGGACGTCACGGCGGCATCGGTTGACGCCTGGGTAAAGCGGGAGTTCCCCGCCCTTGCCCAGCTCGACGCGGACCAGGACCAGGGCGCCAACGAGTATCCGAACGTCGCTCATGGCGACCTTGACGACGTCGAGGTTTCCGCGCAGGACATTGCGGATGCTGCCCTTGCCTCCGGAGAGTGCGAGTGGACCGACGAACAGGTTGCGGACGCTGCCCAGGCGGGAGCGCGTGTTGTCGAGGCTGCGGAGGCGCTTACCAAGGAAGCCGCCCAGGGCGCCCGGTACGCCGTTGGTCAGACGGTCGACTACACCCGCGGGGGCGACGTTCCCGCGGGCATCCCCAACGGGCGAGTTGAGGTCACGCGGGTTGTCGACCATGGCCCGGAGGCGGCATACCGCGAGGGCGGACGCTTCACGTACGTCGTGCGGATTCCGGGCGTGCCCCAGGCGACGCAGGGCGCGTCAGAGGACGAACTGACCGCCATTGAGGGCGCTCCACAGCTCGACGCCCACGCAGTCACCCAGGAACAGGCGGAGGCCGCGCGCGAGGCGGACGCGCGAGGGGTGCGCGCGGAGGCGAAGGCGCGCGAGGCTGCCGCCCTGCGCCTTGAGGCCCTGCGCGGTCCGGAGGTTGAGGCGGACGTGCCCTTTGTGGGCGTTCACCGGAACGTGAGTTACATGATCACCATGGCGCCCAACGAAAAGGCGCGTGCGTCTTGGAAGCGCGTTTCTCTCGCTTCCTACTTCGCTCACCACGTCAAGGCGCACGCCCAGGCCAATTCCGGCAACGGTTGGGACGTCATCGTTGAGGGGTGGACGGATGGCGAACTCAACGTGTTGATGCTGGAAGGCAACCCGCAGTCGACGGAAGAGGCAATTGCCTACGCGCGCACCATGGTTGTTGACCCGTACCGCGAGCGTGAGGCGGACGCCCTCATTTCCGCCTGGGGTTTCTGATCAGTCGCCCCTTACCGGCGCCCCTGCCAATATGCGAGATTGGTAGGGGCGCTGTTGCGCTTAGGGAGTGATCACATGGCGAACACAAAGAGGGCAGGCGTCGAGGCGCGCAAGGACGCGGACCGACCCTGCCTGATCAGTAACACGGTGCGTGACTACCTCTTGTCTCAAGAGCTGGGCGAGGACGCGCGCGGGTTGGTCGAGGGCGCCGTGTGGCGCGAGGACCGTTCCTGTTGGGTGATGGCGTGCCCTCCGTTCTCAACTCTCGGCGAACTAGCGGACGTTGCCGCGTAGCCCAGCTCGACGCACAGGCGCCCCCTGTCGCACGGCGGGGGGCGCTCGCGTGTTCTCTGGCCTACAGCCCTGCATACGGGTTGTCGGGCCCAGGTGAACGGCACTCCTCCACTTGGCACCACTCATGCCGCGGGTGATTCCACGTGCCGCAGTCTGAGCATTCCCAGTAGTCGGAATAGATGTCCTCGCACGGACATAGCCTGTCGTGCAATGCGTGCATGACGTAGCGCAGTAGGTATCTCACGGGTCATCCCGTCCGCCCCTGTAGCCGGTAGGCGCTGCGTATGGTCGCCTCCGCCTGCCTGTGCCCTCCGTCGCCCTGTGCGGCTGCGTACGCGTCCGACAGAGGCTCTAGAACGTCGTCTAGGGGGACTCCGTCCGCGCAGGCTGCGCGAGCCGCCCACAAGAGAGCCTGATTGCGGTTGCCCTCCGTGGCTTGCTCGACCGTGGCGATAAGGCCCGACAGGGCGCCCGTACGCCCAGGCTGCCGGAATGGCGAGGACACCCGTACAGGCTCGCGTCTGCGGCACAACTCGACTAGCCACCCAGGCGCCGGCCTCACGGGCGCGGCATTCTCGGCAAGGTACGCGCCTTTGGTCGTGACGCTGCCTGCGCCCAGGACGTACCCGCCCCACTCGCCTGCGTTACAGCGAATGTCGACTAGGCCCTTGACTATGGATGCCTGCGAGGCTTCCGCGGACCTTATGCCCTGGGGCCACAGGTAGTAATAGTGGCAGCCAAGGGAGCCGGTACAGACGCGGTACGTGTCGTACGCCTCCGCCCACGATCCCCCCAGGGACTCACAGACGTGCCGGAAGACGTCCGTACCGTCAACAAGAGGCCCAAGGGAGTCATGCAGTCCCGCGTACTGAGTACCCGTCAATTGGTACTCACGCTTTGGTATGTCGCAGTCGACCACGATGAGGCCCGATGGCTTGCAAGCCACTCCGATATTCGAGTCTGGCCAACGGCGCCAATAGTCAATGATCCGGCCTAGGTTGTTGGTCGCAGCCTCGCCCCATCGGAGCGTATACGGCTGCCCAGGGGTGAGCGTGTGAGGCGTTTTCTCATTCGGCTCAACCGGAAAGACATGGAAACCGCGCGCCCTCGCCTGTAGCGCGTAGGCAATGAGGTTCACACGCTCACCCCTCTCGACTAGTTCAAGCCCGAACTGAGGACGAACTCAAGGCGCTTGCGTACGTACTCCCGCTCATCCTCCGGAATCGGATATCCGGCGAGTTCGTACACGGGCGCCACGTTCGACGTGAGGAAGTCAAAGGCTTCCATAGGGGAAAGCTCCCTGTTGCGAACCTTGATGGCTGCCTCATTCGCTGCGTGCGTCGCCACAGTGTTTAGGGCGTGCGCGGCAACGCGGCTCAGGTACTCCGTCTTGCACCCCTCGCACTCGATGGCGTCCAACCCTGCGTCTATCAGCGCGTGCAATGTCTGTCGGTCCATGCGTCCTCTTAGGTAAGACACAGGGGCCTGTCCCTCGCGCGACAGGCCCCATGTGTGTTGGTTGTTAGCTCTGTACGGCGGCAAGGGCCGCGTCGAATGCGCTCTTGGATTCGGTCAGTTCCGCGTGCGCGTCCTTGAGATCCGACTCATGGGAGTCGAGGCGCGCGCCACGTTCGGTAAGCCGTTCCATCTGTACGCGGATCTTTTCCCGCTCCGCCTCGACGTCCGTTGCCTCAAGGCGCTCGACGCGCACCTTGGCCCGTTCGTACTTGGCCGCGAGAGTCGGCAGCGTGAGGGGCGCGCGCCCCCGCCTCTTGGGGGCGTTCACCACGTTGTCTGACGTGTCCTCCGCGGTAGCCGGCCCCTCTTCTATCGAGCCGTCCCAGTCGTCATCCTCCGTGTACGGCTCCGCCGTTACCTCCGTCATGTCTACAACCTCCGCGGTTTCCTGTGCCTTACGGCGCCTGGGGGGCATGTGCTCTCCCTTGGTTGAATTACTGGAAGGGTGCGCAGTTCCCTACTCCCTGCGCGTCCGGACGTTTTCCCACCCGCCATGTGGGGGCATGGCCTCCGGCCCGTATTGCTCGGTTACTTAAAGGGGTTGTCCGGGAATGTGGCTGCGATCATCCGCATTTGGTCCTCGCCCATTCCGGCCACGGGAACGCCCTTGCCCATGAGGAACTGAGCGAGGGGCGAGGGCGCGGCCTCCGCGGGTGCGGGAGCTGCGGCAGGCTGCGCCGTGATGACCTGTCCGGGCAGGGCCCCAGGGGGCGCGTACACCTGCGCAGGCTGCGCCTGGGGAGCCTGGGCAGCCTGCGCCTGGGTGTTCTGCCATGGGTCGTACGGGAGCGCCTGAGAGGCGTACTGCGGGGCAGGCGCCTGGGCTACCGGCTGCGGCTCCGCGGCAGGCTGCGCGAATTGCTGAGTCCGCGGGTTGGCGTTCACGTAGCCCGTGGCCATGGCCGCATCCTGCGGGGTGAAATCCGCGAGGACGTACGCCCCATCCTTCTGACCCTGTGAGGGCAACTTGTTGAGGCGTCCCAGGACCATTGACCCAACCATCTTGCGGAGTTGGGGAACCAACCCCTTGCCCCCGATACGCGCCCCCGAGAGCTTTGTAGGCTGCCCTGTCTGGGGGTCCGGCAGATCGATGATTATGACGTCTGCGGTAACGACGTCGGACGTTTCCTGCGTGCCGTCCGGGCGATTGAAAGTCTGGGGCGTACAGGCGTCCGGGTAGATCAGGAACAGGCGCCCCAACCATTGCGGGTTGTCCCTGGGCGCGAACTTATCCGCCTTGCCGGGTTGCTGAAACTGCGGAGGTGTCGTCAACTCTTTCTCTCTCTCATGAGGTACCGATAGGCCCTGTATGCCTGTAGCGGTACGGCTGCGTTACCGATGGCGCGTAGGGCTTCCGTCCGGTCCATTCGCGGAACTCCGGAAACCCAGGCGCGAGGCAAGCCCATGAACCATTCGACAAATCGAGGGGCAAGGCGCTTGCCGCCTCGCGGACCCAGCTCGATGGGCGGGGGCGCAGGCTGCCGAGTGATGCGCTCCCAACGCTCGATTGCGGGGGCGTAGCGCCCCCAATCCGTGACCGTGCCTCCGTCGCCCAGGCGCGCGAGGGCGGTAACTAGGTCGTCACCTCCGGAGCCTGGGCGTTCGGCTCGCGCGTAATCAGGGCCGCGGATGTTGTCGGCTGCCGTTGGCGTCGGTAGGAGAGGCAACGGCAAACCATCGGGTGCGGACGTGCGCGGCTCCCACAGAGGCAGCGCGTAGGCATACCCATTCGAGGTCATACCCGCAGCCGGCCAAGTCTCCGGCAACGACGTCAAGGCCCCTTGTCCGGATGGCTGACACGTTTTCCAGATACGCGCGTCTGGGTCGTATCTCGCGAATGGCTGTAGCGACGTAGGACCAGAGTCCGGAGCGTCTGCCACCTATTCCCCCTCTGTGGCCTGCGTGGCTTATGTCTTGGCAGGGGAAACCCGCCACGATGGTTGTGATATCGGGATGCTCGACCGCTACCGCAGCCCAATCAACCTGGGTCATGTCGCCCAGGTTCACCGCGTCCGGGAAGCGTCGAGCCATGACCAGTGATGGCCAATAGGCTTTCTCGGCATAGAGCGTTACCCGCTCGCCTGTAAGCCGCTCAACGGCGTAATCGAGGGCGCCCACCCCTGAGCAGAGAGACAGGATCACGGGAGTTCCCGCGAGACTGCCCCGCACACGCGGCAAGTCCATGAGAGCGGACCGCGGTTGGCAGGCGTCGAGGTTTCCGCCCAGTCATGCAGAGAGGGCGCCACCCAATGGGTAAGCGCCCTCAACGTGATGAGTAGCCATGCAATCACTTGCACCTATCCGGACCGTGGCGCTTGCCACAACAGGCACGACGTTTCCATGCCTTGCCGTTCCGCCGTTGGTCGTTACGCTCGCCCTTGTGTTTCTTGGGCTTTTGGTTCTGCGCCATATCGCCTACCAATCATCGGGGGAGTCTCCCGCTATCCAGTAACCAACGCGCTGCCTCACGGCCCATATGACGTCCCAGACGCGATAGCGCACACGGCGCCCAAACGGGATGCGGACAGGCGGGGGCGGCTCCGTACCGGGCGGCAACGGCACACCTGCGTCTATTAGTTGCTCGACGCTAACCGGCACGTAGTGCACTACCTTGACGGCATTCATTGACAGGTCGGTTATCTCTATGGCGCCGTGCCGGACAGAGCACAACTCGCAGCCGGTACACAGACCCAGGCGCCATCCGCATTCGGGCGCGTCACCGCTTGCCATTGCATCCCCTCTCGCCCTCGCTATCGCCTGGGGCGTAGAACGGGCAGAAACGGCAGTCATCGGCCATGGGCAATTCACGCGCTACCGCGGTAGCCGGCCCCTCAAGTCCCTTGATGCGCTGGGCTATTCGCTCGACGCGCTCAAGGGCATTTATCGCAATGCTCGGATCGTAAGGTTCCGTCCACACGTAAAGGTCATCAAGCGTGCCTGCCTCGCGCGGCCAACCGATGATTGCAACGTGATCAACCTTTTCGCCCTTGAGGCGTGCGCCATAGGCGTACGTGTGCACCTGTACCCGGTACGTGGGCGAGGGGCCCTTAGTGCTCAGCTTGTCCAACGACCAACGCCCCATAAGTTTATGGTCGAGGAACATGCAAAGCGTCCGGTCGAGCAAGTCACCTGTTCCGTGCGGGACATAGGCGTTGGGGAATTTCAGCGGTACCTCTACCGCGTACCTACCTGTACCGGTATTCGCCCACACAAACATTTCAGCAAGCCCAGCGTGAACGCAGGTGCCAACGAATGAGGCCCAGTTATCACCCCCCGGATTGGTAGGGGGCACCCGCAGTAGGGACATTGCAATACGCCTGTCGCAGGGACTACCAATCTCGCTAGGTCCGAGCGTTTCTTGTTGATTGCGTGCGAGCCTGTTCGTATACGCATAGAACGTTTCCTTGAGGCGTGCGGCAATCTCTCTGCCGTGTTCTGTCATGGGTACGGCTTCCGCGAGGACGCGAGCCGTCCGCGCCGGTTGCTCGAACGGCGGGGCAGGCTGCCGGAACTCAAGCGGCCCAGGCTGCGGAGTCGTCTCCGTCGACACAGGCGCGCTGCCGGTTGCTGGGGCAGCCTCCGTAGCAGCGTCCATCGGAGGCAAAGGGACAGTAGATATCGCGCGAGTCGCTGTCTCTGCGTTCCAACTCTGGGCGTTCCGGTATGCCTCCAGTTGCCGCCTCGCTAGATCCGGGGCAGAGGGTTCGGTCTGGCTCCGCGTAGGTTCCGACGTTGATTCCTCCGGGGCATCCGCAGGTGTCGGGGGCGCATCGTTCGTCGTGCCGTCCGGGGTGGGGGCAGTCTCCGGGCGGGAGTCCCTTGCCTGCGGGGTGTCGTTGCTTGGCTCGCTCGATGGCTGCCGCGTAGTCATCAACGCCTGGGATGGGGTTTTCTCGCACGGCTCCGATTCCTCTCCGCCGTTGCCGGCCTGGGCGTATTCCTTGCCGGACATGGGGCATTCCTCGCTTCCGCGAGGCACGATCAGGTGACGCCCATACCGCCCCTCTTTGTCGAGGATGGGCGTCCGTCCGCATGCGGGGCAGTCGGCATAGTCACGGCCCTTTACCGGCGCGTCTGAGTTGTCCGATGGCCCAGCGTCGAGGACGTGTTTAGGGACGATGACCCCGGACATGTCGCACTCGACGCCCGACGTCTTGTCATGCTTGCGGAACTTGCCTGCCGCAGTCGGGGCAATGTCCTTGCGGCATACGGGGCACCTGTATTTAGCGGCCATACATTGCCGCCAAGTGCTCAACCTCAATGGTCATGTACCGGATTTCGCCCAGCACTAGAACGGGGGTGAGGTACCGGCGACGTCGCCACCCATGCACGCGCCGGACCTTGACCCCCAAATAGCGGGCAACTTCCTCGACGGTCATGAGTTCGCCTGTCGGCTGCGGGGGCGCCTCGCGTTCCTCTCGCGGCTTACGCTGCCGCGGTTGCCTGCGCGTCATTCTTCCGCCCATCTTGCTATGTGGCGCTGCATGATGAATCGCGCCTGTGGTCCTGTGATGGCTATTGGCCCCATCCGGTACCGGCCCAGGTGCGCCGAATCGACGTACCATTTCCAACCCTCCGGAGTGGCTTTCCCTGCGCGCTTATGGCACAGGAGAGGGAGCGCGAGCGGACTACGGCGCTCGACGGTTTCCGTGATGTCCGCCCACCATTTGGCGAATAGCTCTGTCTGCATGTGCAGTTCGTGACGCTGCCGACAGTGAGGGCAATAGGCGCCCTCTTTGCCGTCCTTGACAGAGATGATTACCGGGGGAGCTGCGGACGGTACCGGCTCGACGTCCCCAGGGTCGAAACGACCGCCCAGGGTGTTTCGCCTCGCGTCGAGGAATCCGCAGCTCTCCCGCAACCAATCAACAACGGCAGTTTCAGCGGCAGTCCCCTTCTGTTTGTTCCGATTGGACATGGGCCCCTCTCTCGTAAGCGTGGACAGGCAGGGGGCGCGCTTCCCCTCAACAAACACATCAGTCATTGGGCGCCCTCATGAGGCGCGTTCCCTGTGTTGGCAGTCGCAGCCGGCGCACGCCTCATGGCCGCGCGGCTTAGGCGTCTTGCCTGGGCACCAAAACCCTTTTGGGTATCCATTCCGTAGAGAAATCCTGTGGCGACTCAGGCGCGCGCTACCGGGGCGCGCATAGGCGACTGTCCGGCCACACGTGGCGCATTGGGTCGGAGGCAACTTGCCGTCCGCAGCCTGGGCGCAGGGCTTACAGATCATGGGTGATTCCTTTGGTGTCGAGTGGCGCAGGGCCACAACCCGCCGGACGATGAGAGGCAGAGGGAAATGAGAGGGGTGAGCGCCTGTGCCGGACATGACGCACCCGCTTGAGACATTCGATGGCAGGGACGCAAAGGAAGAGGCGGAGAAAGCCGCGGAAAAGATTTGGCGCCCACGGGCGCAACGCATGGGCTATGACGTCGAGGTGAGGACGGTTGAGCACTCCGCGCGCCGGTACGGCGGCACGATCTATCAGCGCGCCACGTGGGGCGTGTTCCTCGCGCCCCTCAAGCCGCAGGGCGAGGACGCCCAGGGGGAGCCTGCGCAGCCCAGCAACGGCGCGCAGTAGGGAGCGCTAGGGTTTCCCTCAGCAACCGACCCAGGGGGGTAGCCATGGCCGCAGACGACGACGCACAGGCGGAGGCGATACGGCGGATAGTCGACGCCTCGCCCCCGCTTTCGGCGGAGGATCGAGAGAGGTTGGGTGCACTACTCGCCCCCAACGACACAGACGACGACTCGGAGACATGACAAGGGCCCCTGCCGCTCGCATTGGCAGGGGCCCTGTGTCTGACCTACTGGGGATCTCTACAGAGGTCTAGGTCATTCTCTCTGTCGAATCGCCTGTTGGCCGATCCGTCAAAGGTATTCCAGACGATTGTGATTACTACTCGCCTCTCTAGGTTCACGCACAACACGATGCGTTCCGTATGGATCAGGTGGCATCCGTTGTACTTCCGCGAGGCTATCGCCCTCACAGGGCGCTCTATCGCCTCTCGCAGTTGCTCCGGATCTAGGGCCATGTCTACTGCCCGACTAAGCGCGTGATGAGAGAAAGTCCATTCATCTGCGTTCCGTCGTGCGGACATGGCTACCCCTTACGCGGCTTGTGTGTGATTCACCTGCCTCACCATGAATGGAGACAGGTCTATCGGACGTGCGCCCTCAACCTTGGGCGTGATGATGAGTTTGGAGAGGTCAAGTTCTTCCGCGGGTGCACCCTTGGGGCGTCGCCCCATCCGGCGCATTACCGGTTTCAGCTCGATGCGATACAACAGGCGCAGGATTTCCCGCCTGCGCGCGAGTGACAGGCCCTGCCACGTTTCCGCGGCAGCCGCGTGATTGGCTGCGAACGGCGCCAACGGGTCATCCTGTACCGCGTCGACCATTTCCGAATTGATCTCTTCAACGCGCGCGTTGAGCGTTGCGCGTGCCGTTTTCCATTCGGCCATGGTGAGTTCTTTTCGGCCGTACTCTTCCGCAAGCTCTGTCTTGCGCGCCTCGATTTCCGCTAGTTCCTCGCGCAGGGAGTCAAGGTCAATGTCCTTGACAGGCTTGACGAGATCCGCAATATCAGGGCGGGACAGGCGAGCGATCACAACGCGATTCATGAACGCGTCGAGCAAGCGCGCGGACTGACGTCCCCTGCCGCATTTCTTGCAGCGGTACACGTCGACAGCAGTAGCGCTCTTGCGCACAGTGCACGTGACAGGCTCATCCGGGTTGGTCGTGCAATGGGGGCACTCATAGATGAGGCTCCCAAACCATTTGGGGACGTTGCTCCCAGCGGTCCGGCGCGCAGGGTCATTGAGTAGGACGATGAGCGCCTTACGCCTCTCGTCCGGGATGATCGGAGGAAACGCGTTGTACTTGACGATTTCGCCCCTATACACGGCGTGACCGGACACCCGCGGACTCAAGAGAATCTGCTTAACCGTGCGGCCCGACCAATTCCCGCCCTCGAATTCCTTGTTGCCGCGCCGATACTTGCGCTTGTCCTTTGCCGAGACAGTCAACACGCCCCGTTCGTGCAAGGTGCGAATGAGCGCGGACACGTTGCCCTTAGTGGCGGTTAGGTCAGTTTCCCAACCCTGAATCTCTTCCGCCTCTTCCCCGTTGTGCTGGGTCATGTCCAACACGGGGCGTTCCTCGTACACGCGCTCAGCAATAGGCGCTTTGGGGTTGATGCATCGGTTGGTCACGCGCCCAGTGTCGACACCCCACCCGTACGCGCGGACGCCTCCGCCCCATTCACCATTCCTCGCCTGCCGCAGTCGAGCGAGGGCGACGCGCTCACCCTTGTGCGCCGATTCCTTGTTCGCGTCGACAATGTCATGCAGGAAATCAGCCTTACCCTGCGCGCGCCGGAAGTTGTACTCTCCGCCCCTTTGGACGGAGTACAGGCGGACGCCATGCTTAATGCACAGCTCGATGAACATGAGCGCTTCCGCAGGGTCACGCGTCAAGCGGTCCGCGTGCCACACGGTCACAGTGCCGATGACGCCTGCGACCATGTCACGGCACAGGCGGTTGAAGTCTGGGCGCTCGACTCCGCTGTACGCGGAGATTCCGACGTCTGAGTACCTGCGATCGAGGGGGCGCCCCCAGGTGTCGAGCGCAAACGCCTCGTTCTCGTCGTTCTGTGAGTCCGTGCCCCGCCCCGTCTTCTGTTCGTCGAGGCTGACACGGTCGTATGCGACGTTGAGTTTGTCGGCTGACCTGCGGATACTTGGTTCCTGAGTGGTTGCTGTGGCCATGGGGGACAAAGTAAGCCCTAGTCCAGTAGTGGGGAAGTCGACCACCATCCGCGTCCTGCTCGGACTCCTGCGCGCGGACTCCGGTGCCGCGCAGGTGCTGGGCCGCGACCCGTGGACCGACGCCGTGGAGATCCACCGCCGCATCGCGTACGTCCCCGGTGACGTCACCCTGTGGCGCAACCTCTCCGGCGGCGAGGTCGTCGACCTGTACGGCAGACTCCGCGGCGGCCTGGACGAGCGGCGCCGCGCCGAGCTGACCGCGCGGTTCGAGCTGGACCCGACGCGGAAGTGCCGTACGTATTCCAAGGGCAACCGGCAGAAGGTCGCCCTGGTCGCCGCGTTCGCCTCGGACGTGGATCTGCTGATCCTGGACGAGCCGACCTCGGGCCTCGACCCCCTGATGGAGGAGGTCTTCCAGTCCTGCGTGGCGGAGGAGCGGGACCGGGGCCGTACGGTCCTGCTCTCCTCCCACATCCTCAGCGAGGTGGAGACGCTGTGCGACCGGGTCAGCATCGTGCGCAAGGGGCGCACGGTGGAGACCGGTTCGCTGGCGGAGCTGCGGCATCTGACCCGGACCAGCGTGCGGGCGGAGCTGCGCGGGGAGCCGGCCGGTCTCACCGGTCTCCCCGGCGTGCACGACCTCGACGTACAGGGCCACCGTGTCCACCTCCAGGTGGACACCGATCAACTGGACGGCGTCCTGCGGGCGTTGACCGCCGTGGGCGTCCGCTCGCTGACCTCCACCCCGCCGACTCTGGAGGAACTGTTCCTGCGGCACTACGAGGAGGCCCCGGCGGAGGACCGGGAGGACCAGGAGGACCAGGTGGCCGCACGATGACGACCACGGCCCCCGAACTCCACCCGGCCTCCACCCCGGCCGCCCCCGCCTCCACCCTCACCGCCACCCCCGCCCTCCTCCGCTTCGCCCTCCGCCGCGACCGCGTTCAGATCCCCGTCTGGGCCGGGGTGAACGCCCTGATGGTCCTCTCCATGCCTGGCACCCTGAAGGGCCTGTACGCCACGGCGGCCGAACGCGCCTCCCTGCGCACGCAGATGACCGCCAACGCCTCGCTGCGCGCCCTCACCGGCCCGCTGCTCGACGACTCCGTGGGCGGCCTTACGGCGTGGCGCGCGGGCGTGTACGCCGGGCTGCTCGCCGCCGCGATGAGCCTGCTGATCGTCGTACGGCACACCCGGGACGAGGAGGAGAGCGGGCGGGCGGAACTCCTCGCGTCGGCGGCGGTGGGCCGCAGGGCCCCGCTGACGGCGGCGCTGCTCGCGGCGGCGGTCGCGAACGGCGTGCTGGCGTTGCTGCTCGTCGCGGGCATGGCGACGTACGGCGCTCCCGGCGCGGTGGCGCTCGCGCTCGGCGTCGCGGGGACCGGCCTCGTCTTCGCCGGGGTCGCGGCGGTCGCGGCGCAGCTCACGCAGAGCGCGCGGCTGGCGCGGGGACTGACGTCGGCGGTGCTGGGGGCGGCGTTCGTCCTGCGCGCGGCGGGCGACTCGGCCCGGGCGGACGGCTCCTCCGTGCTGACCTGGCTGTCGCCGCTGGGCTGGCAGGAGAACCTGCGGGCGTACGCGACGGAACGCTGGTGGGTACTGCTGCTGTTCGCGGCGGCGATCCTGTCCCTCGGCGCCCTCGCCTTCACCCTCGCGGCCCGCCGCGACCTGGGGATGAGCTTCCTGCCGACCCGTCCGGGCCCGGCCCGGGGGCGCCTGAGCAGTGCCGCCGCCCTGGCCTGGCGCCTTCAGCGGGGCGCGCTGCTGGGCTGGAGCGTCGGGTTCTTCCTGGCCGGGGTGGTCTACGGCGGCCTCACCCAGGGCGCGGCGCAGATGATGGGCGACAACGAGGGGGTACGGCAGATCCTGGAGCGGATGGGCGGCCGCGCGGGCGCCGAGGACGCGTTCCTCTCCGCGATGACCGGCATGCTGGGCCTGGTCGCCGCCCTCTACATCGTCTCCTCGGTCCTCCGCCTGTCCTCGGAGGAGACCTCGGGCCGAGCGGAACCGATCCTCGCCTGCGCGGTCGGCCGTCTCCGCTGGGCGGCGGGCCACCTGACGGTGTCCTTCGCGGGCTCGGCCCTCCTGATGCTCCTGGCCGCGCTCGGCCTCCTGGCGGGCTACGGCCACCGCCCAGGCGCCCTCTTCTCGGCCTGCCTGATCCAACTCCCCGCCATCTGGACGCTGGGCGCCCTGACGGTTTTGCTCTACGGCGTCCTCCCCCGAGCGGCGACGATCGCCTGGGCGGCAGCCGGGGCGACCCTCCTCCTCGGCTGGGTGGGCCCCGCCCTGAACGCCCCCCAACTCCTCCTGGACCTCTCCCCCTACGCCCACCTCCCCAAGCTCCCGGCCGCCCCCATGGAGTGGACCCCGGTAGCAGCCCTCCTGACCCTGACGATCGCACTGACGTACGCGGGGCTAACGGGCATCCGGAGACGTGACATGGCGGGCTGAGGGGCCCGCCCCGGGAGGGCTCAGCCGACCACCGGCTCGTCCCCCTCCACCCGGGGAACACCCCGCGACGGCTGGTTCGGCGGCCCGGGCCGCGCGTGCTTGCCCATGCGCGCGATGCTCCCAGGTCAGCAGCCCGCCTCGGGGCCTCCCCGCGGCACCACCAACCCCCAAGCCCCCTCCGCCACCCGCCAGGTCCGTCGCCGCACCGGACCGGAGGTCACCGCGTCCGCGCGGTAGTGGAAGTTCTCCCCGGTCACCGTGATCGTGCGGGCGGAGGTGCGGACGGAAGGGGTGGAGTCCGCGAAGGGGTGGATCTCCACCGAGGCCAGGCCGTGGCCGGAAGGAGTCACGGAGACCGTCTCCACCGGATGGTCCAGGTCCGTCACCGTCTCCCCGTCGATCTCCACCCGGAGCCGGGCCGCAGGGCGGGACGCCAGGGTGCGGACCAGGGTGCGGTAGGTGGAGCGGAGCCAAGGGTGAGCCGGGGGTGCGCCGACCGGCTCGGGGACGGCCGCGCGGACCGACGCCGGCGGTATCCCCAGGCAGCCGAGGACCACCCCGTCGCTGTCGTCCACCAGGAGGTCCAGGCGCCGCACGGAACCCTCCAGGACCGCCCGCGCCGCCGCGACCGCGCCCGGAGGCACCCCCAGGGACTGGGCGAGCCCCGTCGACCCCACCGGCACCACCGACAGCGCGCAGTCCGACAGCTCCCGGTGCCGGTGCAGGAAAGTCACCGCGCGCACGAGGGCGCGGTCGTCACCGACCACCACTGGCCGCCGCGACCCCCGCCGCCCCAGTACCCGCGCGAACTCCTCCGGACCGTCCGGCAGGCACACCTTCGCCGCCGCACCCGCGCTGAGCACGTCTTTCGCTATCCGGACGGACTCCCCGTCCCCCTGCCGTGCCGCCGGATCAATGATCACAAGGAGCTGTTCGGACGTCGCGGAAGTCGCCACCTCGGTCCTGCCTCGCTTCCTCGGGTAGCATCTTTGTGCAAGAGCCCCTTGCGCTATTGCGCCAGGGGCTTCGTCTATTCCGGGGCATCCGGTCCGACGGGTTGTGCGGCCAATGACGGTCGCGGGCGGTACACGGCGACGAGGCGACGAAACCTCGCGCCCACGCCCCGACCTTGGACATGCCCCGCCCGGAAGGGGTGTACGCGCGTGCCCGCACTTGTGCTGCTCGGTGCTCAGTGGGGTGACGAAGGCAAGGGGAAGGCGACCGACCTGCTCGGTGGCTCGGTGGACTATGTAGTGCGCTACCAGGGCGGCAACAACGCCGGCCACACGGTCGTCGTGGGCGACCAGAAGTACGCGCTCCACCTGCTCCCTTCCGGAATCCTCTCACCCACCTGTACGCCGGTCATCGGCAACGGTGTCGTCGTCGATCCCTCGGTCCTGCTCTCCGAGCTGAGCGGTCTGAACGAGCGCGGCGTCGACACGTCGAAGCTCCTCCTCAGCGGAAACGCGCACATCATCACGCCCTTCAACGTGACGATGGACAAGGTCTCCGAGCGCTTCCTCGGCAAGCGCAAGATCGGTACGACCGGCCGCGGCATCGGCCCGACCTATGCCGACAAGATCAACCGCGTGGGTATTCGGGTCCAGGACCTGTACGACGAGTCGATCCTCCTCCAGAAGGTGGAAGCCGCGCTCGACGTCAAGAACCAGCTGCTCACCAAGCTCTACAACCGCCGCGCCATCGCCGCCGACCAGGTGGTCGAGGAGCTGCTGGGCTACGCGGAGCAGATCAAGCCGTACGTCGCCGACACCGTCCTGGTCCTCAACCAGGCGCTGGAGGACGACAAGGTCGTGCTGTTCGAGGGCGGTCAGGGCACCCTGCTCGACATCGACCACGGCACGTACCCCTTCGTCACCTCCTCCAACCCGACCGCCGGCGGCGCCTGCACCGGCTCCGGCGTCGGCCCGACGAAGATCAGCCGCGTCATCGGCATCCTCAAGGCGTACACGACCCGCGTCGGCTCCGGTCCGTTCCCGACCGAGCTGTTCGACGAGGACGGCGAGGCGCTGCGCCGCATCGGCGGCGAGCGCGGTGTCACCACCGGCCGTGACCGCCGCTGCGGCTGGTTCGACGCGGTGATCGCCCGCTACGCCACGCGCGTCAACGGCCTCACCGACTTCTTCCTCACCAAGCTGGACGTGCTCACCGGCTGGGAGGAGATCCCGGTCTGCGTCGCGTACGAGATCGACGGCAAGCGCGTCGAGGAGCTCCCGTACTCGCAGAGCGACTTCCACCACGCGAAGCCGATCTACGAGACGCTGCCGGGCTGGTCCGAGGACATCACCAAGGCGAAGTCCTTCTCCGACCTGCCGAAGAACGCGCAGAACTACGTGAAGGCGCTGGAGGAGATGTCCGGCGCGCCGATCTCCGCCATCGGCGTCGGTCCCGGCCGCGACGAGACGATCGAGATCAACTCGTTCCTGTAAAGGGACATCGTTCCTGTAAGGGGACATGGGGAAGGGGCCCGCACCGACCGACCGGTGCGGGCCCCTTCTTTCTGCGCGCTCCCGGGTCAGGGGCGCTTGACGTCGACGGTGACCGCCTTCGTCTTCTCGTGGTTCTGGGCGTAGTCCACCGAACGGAACTTCAGCACGTGCTTGCCCTTGCCGTGCACCGTGACGGGTGACGTGTACTTCTTCCAGCCGCCGCCGTCGAGCTTGTACTCGGTCCTGGCCACGCCGGAGATGCGGTCCTTGGCGATCAGGGTGACGCACACGTCCGAGCGGTTCGTGCCGTACCCGGGGCGGCACGGCGCGACGCGGGCCTTGGTGACCGGCGGCTCGGTGTCCAGCGGGAGGTTCAGCGCGGCGTCGCTCGGGGTCAGCTCGTCCTCCCGGGTCGGGGGCGGTACGTCGCCGGAGGCCTGGGTGCGGCCGACGGCGCCGACGCGGAGCAGAAGGTTGTTCCAGTCGTTGAAGCCGGTGAGCGTCGTCTGCTGGCCGTCGTTGTTGACGTCGAAGGAGACCGGCGCGGTCTCGATCATGCCGTTGCAGTTCCAGTCGACCTGGCCGTCCGCGGCGGGCACCATGACGAAGGAGCCGCCGTTGCTGCCCGGGCACCAGTGCCGGACGTCGTAGTTCCCGCTGCTGGCGGGGTACGTCCGCTCGTTGAGGCTGGTCTCGTTGAGCGAGGCGTTCTGGCGGGAGAGGTCGGTGAGTCCGCTGGTGGTCCCGGAGGTCAGACCGAACTGGTACAGGTAGTTCATCACGCTGAAGTACTGCGGCTTGTTGTTGACGTTCTGGTCGCCGCCGTGCTCCAGGTTGAGGTTGTGGCCCAGCTCGTGCATGAACGTGCCCGCCTGCTCGGCGACCGTGCCCACCTGGTTGGCGAAGCTGCCCAGGCTGATGATGAGGTCACTGCCCGGGGTGGGGGCGATGCCGCTGGAGTCGGTGCCGGAGTTCAGGTTGTGGGCCGAGATGGCGTAGTGGAAGATCGGCGCCCGGCCGGTGCTGGTGAAGCCGCCGGTCTGGTTCTTGATCGTGTTGAAGGCGTTCCACTGGTACAGGCCGCCCACCGCGGTGCCCAGGTTGGTCTGCTCGGTGAGCGAGCGGGCCTTGCTCAGGGTGCCCCAGGTCGTGTTGTCCGCGAAGTTCATGATGCTGTCCGGCCCCGCGTCCACGTGCAGGTTGATGCCGGTGGTGGGCGAGTGCCGTGAGTAGGGCGAGTTCGCGAAGGCGTCGACCACCTGCTTGATGGCCGCGGGGGCGAGCGCGTGGCTGTGGTTGGCGTTCGCCATCCAGTCGAGCTGGACGAAGACGTCCGGCTTGTTGACCGTGGCCCCCATCGCGGGCAGGTCGACGAACTGCAGACCCGGCCCGGGCGCGGTGTGGGCGCTGCCGTTGGCCGGGTTGATGTAGATGCCGTTCTGCTTCCAGCTGTCCGGGATGCCGTCGCAGGTCGTGGAGTTGCAGTCGAAGGTGAAGTCGACGGTCGGGTTGAAGCCCTGACCGCCGCTGCGGCTGATCACATAGCCGTTGGGCGCCGACTGGGTGTAGGTGGCGTCCCCGACGACGGGCGCGTCCCAGGTGATCTGGGTGCGGTTGGTCTCCCGGTAGATGTTGAAAGCGACGGTCCCGAAGTTGCCTCGGGGGTCGCCGCAGGCATCGAGGTTCCAGCTGGCCGTGGCGCCCGCGTTGATGCGCTCCGGCAGAGCTGCGGGGCAACCGTTGTAGCTGTTGGGCCCCAGGGTCAGATCGCGGTCGCTGTTGTTGGTGAACCTCACCGTGAGCAGCGTGCCCGCGCGCTGCGCGGCGGCCGACGCTCCGGCCGCCGCCAGGGTGAGCAGGACGACGGCCAGGGCCGTGATGCCCAGTGCCGTACGCCTGTGGTGACGCTGTGTTTGCATGCCCGCACGGTATGGCTACGCTGCGTGTCTGCCCCGTGCGGCTCGTCGTACAGTCACTCTGCTGGCCGCCCACCACGTGCGGGGTGCCGTCCGGCGGGGTGCGATCGGTGGATGAGCGGCGAGCGGGGTGTGCTGTGCCGGGGGCCCTACGGCGGGGAGGGTGTCTCCCCCGGCGGGGGGCCCGACTGTGCCGACCCGGGCGTGTTCGAGGTCGTACGGCAGGGGCGGGCGCCGCTCGTGGTGTGCCCGCTGCATCTGGGGCCGTCGCTGTTGGTGGGGACGGGGGTGCTGTGGCCGCCGGTGATCAGGCTCGTCGGGCGCCCGTGAGGAACGAGGTCCACGCCGTGGTGGAGACGGTGAGGTGGGGGCCGTCGGGGACCTTGGAGTCGCGGACGTGGATGTCGTGGGGGCAGGTGGCGACCTCGACGCAGTTGCCGCCGCCGCTGTCGCTGTACGAGGACTTGTGCCAGGCGTAGGCGGTTTCCAGGCACTGGCCGCCGCTGTCGTTGCTGTAGCTCGACTTGAACCACCGCAGAGTGCTGGTCATGTCCGCTCTTCTCCTGCCAACTTCCGGATAAAGCTCAGCGATTCGTCCGGGCTCATAGCCTGTGACCGGATCTTCGCATACCGGTGGCTGAGACGCGCCACCTTAACCGGATCACTGATGAGGTTGCTCTCGTCCTCAATCTCCAGGTAGACGACGTGTTCGTGATCCTTGGTCACGACCAACACCATGTCGCCTTGGGTGCCTGCATGACTACCCTTCGCGCCCCGGCTCATAGACATCACTTGAAGGCTGACGTTGTCCCGCTCCGCGTCCTCCAAGAGCGCGTACAACTGGGCCCGTTGAATGTCCCAGCTTCCTACTGGTCGTTTGAGCGCCGCCTCGTCCAGGATCAACTCGATCATGGGCGTCGGGTTGGCGCGGTCGAAGAGCGCCTTTCGCGCTATGCGTGCGTCGACCAGCTCGTCCACCGTTGCCTCGGCGAGCGGTGGGTAGCCGCCTCCGATCAGGGCTCGTGCGTACTCCGGAGTCTGGAACAGACCATGGACCACGTACGTTTGGTAGGAGGACAACGTCACCGCCTCCGCCTCCATAAGGGCGAAGTCCTGGAACTGCGGCGGGTACTTCTCCATCAGCATGAGCTTGCGGGCCTTCTCGAAGAGGCCCAACCCGCCACCGATCGCCTTCTCCAGCGCCACCAGCATCGCGTCACTCGCGGGCTGCGCACACGTTTCCATCGCGCTGATGGCGGACGCGGTATAGCCCGTCATCTTGCCCACTTCTTCCTGCGTCAGCCCCAGCTGTTCTCGCAGTGCTTTCGCGAGAGCGGCGACCATGCGCGCCGCACCACCTGCCTGAGCCTTATTCGCCGCCCGCGCCATTGCGGTCACCCCCGGACTCAACCGAACTCAACCGGTCACCATTGCCCACCGCCCGTGCCCGACTGTTTCGAGGTATCGACGGAGAGTCA
Organism: Streptomyces sp. NPDC026659; assembly: GCF_040638245.1. NCBI lineage: Bacteria > Bacillati > Actinomycetota > Actinomycetes > Kitasatosporales > Streptomycetaceae > Streptomyces > Streptomyces sp. NPDC026659. The sequence goes on from NZ_JBEZXY010000003.1 coordinate 518,710, forward strand.
TGGAAAACGGTAGCGCTCGCCACTGACACTGTCCCCATGAATACGCAAAGTCACCTGGCGATCCAATGGCTGCCCACCAGCGGCATCCACCTCCGCAAGGCGGGGGTTCAGTTCGACGCCGTACGGCTGGACGGCGATCCGGGACGGCGTATCGCCGACCGGCTGGCGCGGATGACGGGGGGTGAGCCGGGGCCGGTGGTGGAGTCGGGGAGCGGGCGGCGGAGCGTGTACTTCCTCGTGGAGGCGGGGAGTACGGCGCATCACGCGTGGCCGCCGGAGGTGACCCGGCTGACGAGCGGGCCGTTCCGGGTGAGCTACATCCCGGTGCCCGCGCTGAACGGACCGACGTGGCCGTTGAGTTGGCGGTTTCCTCCGACGGCCCCCGACCGGTTCGTGCACACGATGCTGCTGCGCACGGCCCTGCTGAACAGCCCGGAGGGGCTCAGCTGAAGACGATCATCGAGCCCTGGGCGAGGGAGCGGGTGGCGGCGGCGTGCAGGCCGAGCCAGACGTGCCGTTCGCGGGCGAAGGGGCTGGGGTCGTAGGGCGCGGGCGCGGCGGCCTCTTCCAACTCGGTGGGTGCCGTCGGGGGTTGGGGGGCGGCAGGCGGATTGGCGGGGTCGATGCCGATCGCGGGGGCGATGTGCTCCAGCTCGCGCAGGAGGGAGTGGGTGGAGCCCAAGGGGCCGCCGCCCGCGAGGAGTTCGTCGTTCGACAGCGGGTGCGGGAAGTCCACGGGGACGTACGCGCCCGCGTGGTCGTAGTGCCAGACCAGGTGCGAGTGCTGGGCGGTGGTCTCGAACATCTCCAGCAACTGTTCGTAGTCGCCGCCGAGTTCGTCCACGGGGGTGACGGGCAGACCGCAGACCTGGAGCAGGTAGACGCGGCGCAGGAAGTGCAGGGCGTCGTAGTCGAAACCGGCCACGGGGGCGACATCGCCGGACAGGCCAGGCATGTATGGGAAGACTGGCACCGAGGGGAGCCCGGCGTCGGTCAGCGCGCTGTTGTAGTGCGCGAGTTCCTCGGCGAACGGGTTGTCCGGGGCGTGGCACAGCAAGTCCACGAGAGGGACCAGCCACAGGTCGCAGGCCAAGGAAAGCTCCTCGCACGTGTCGGGGGCGCGTCGGGTGTCACGGGGTTGACAAGCGTAATGCTTGACATCCTTCCTCTCTCAAAAGAGGGGGATTCCGGCCCGGGTGGGTTGAGCGTCCCCGCAGGCGCGCCTTGGACCACGCCATCAGGAGGACCCGTGTCGTACCCGCAACCGCGCACCCCCGAGGAGGGGCTCGCCGACGCGAAGAGGCTGTTGAGCCTCCCGCGCATCGTCGCGATCTGCGGCTCCACCCGCTTCATGGCCGAGATGGCCGAGGCCGATCTGCGGGAGACCAGGGACGGAAGGATCGTCGTCAAACCGGGCTGTGACCTGAAGTCGCCGCACGCACTCTGGTCCGACCCCGCCGAGGCCGAGGCGCTGAAGGCCCGGCTCGACGAGCTGCACCGGGCGAAGATCCGGCTCGCCGACGAGGTGCTCGTGGTCGGCGACTACATCGGGGACAGCACCCGGGCCGAGATCGCCTACGCCCGGTCGCTGGGCAAGCCCCTGCGGTTCACCCACCCCGAAGTCGACCCCGGCGCCTGACTGTTCACCCCTCCCACCCTCAAATCGGGTCGCTCCGGTGCGAGGGCGCTGCTAGCTTCGCCGCCGTGATCGTTTACCCCCTGTGGCATGTGGGCCACCAGAACGAGGCCGGCGAAGACGGTTCGACCGTGCACGTCGACCAAGACGGCGTGTTCTGCGACGAGTTGGACGGCGACGACCTGAAGCTGCTCGGCATCTATTCCAGTGTCGAGCGGGTGGAGGAGCGGCTGCGGCAGGCCCGCCTGCTGCCGGGCTTCCGCGACGAACCGGACTGCTTCTACTACGACCCGTACGAGCTGGACGAGGACGAGTGGACCAGCGGTTTCGTCCGGGTCATGCCGGGGGAGTAGGTGCGGGGCGGAGAGGGGTACCGGGGGGCGCCCCGGCAGAACCATGGAGGACGACGTGTCGGAGCAGGACGCCATCGCGGGGCCCGGCACCGCGCCGACGGCCCCGCGTACGGCGGGCACCATGTTCGCCGCTCTCTACGGCGAGCTGATCCCGTACTCCTGGCACGATCCTGCGTCCGAGCACGACGCGTACCAGTTGTTCCACCAGCGGTCGCTCGCCATGGGGTGGCTCGACGAGCGGGCGAGCATGGGCGAGGCGTCCGGACTCTGGGCCATGAACGACGCCGGATGGGGGCACCCCCGCAACGCCTCCGAGACAGATCTGATCTCGTGGTTCCAGGTCGAGGCCAGTGGAGTGGCGGGTGATCGACCACTCCCCGTACAGCCGTTCCTGCGCTGCGCCTGGGACACCACGGCACATATCGGAACGGTGCGTCTCTCCGCGGCCCAGGTCCTCTTGCCGGTGCAGGGGCTCGACGCCACGGCACGCCCGCCCCAAGCGGCCGTGCCGTCCTTGCAGACGATCGACTGGTTCGGCGAGCACGACCCACAAGCGCGGGCAACCGTGACGATCCGCGTCGACATCGGCCAGGACCCGTCGGTCTCCACGAGCGCGACACAACTGGTCGACTGCCTGGCCCAGTTGGACCAGAGCCTCTTCGGGTTCCGGGCGGACGAACCCGCATCCCCGGACCCCGCCCCCGCCCCGCCCTTCGACGACAGCTTCTGGAACGGGCCCTCCCGCCACGCCCTGACGCTGCGCGGCGAACTCCCCGAGTGGTCCTGTGACGCCGTCGGATGGGTCGCCGAGACAGTCGCCGACTGCGCCGCCCACCTCGGCGTCCGCGCACCCCTGCTGCTCACCGTCACGCGAAACCGAGCTGTTCCGGCGTGAGGGCGTTGTAGGTGCTGGGGCGGGGACGATGTCGTCGCGTTGTCGGTCGGGGGCGGCAGATGTCGGGGGTTTGTCGGCGGGGGTTGGGACGTTGGGTGCGGAGCCTGCCGGGTCGTCCGGCGGGTGTGAACCCCGCGAGGTATCACCATGAGCACGCACGTCACGATCATCGGCGCCGGACTGGGCGGCCTCACGCTCGCCCGCGTGCTGCACGTCCACGGAATCGCGTCCACGGTCTACGAGGCGGAGACCTCCCCGGCGGCGCGTGCGCAGGGCGGGCTGCTCGACATCCGTGACTACAACGGGCAGTTGGCGTTGCGGGACGCCGGGCTTTATGAGGAGTTCCGCTCGCTCGTCCTGGAGGGGCGCCAGGCGACGCGGGTTCTGAGCCGGGACGGCGAGGTCCTGCTCGACCTGCCCGACGACGGCACGGGCCCCAACCCCGAGGTGCCGCGCGGCGAGCTGCGGCAGCTGCTGCTCGACTCGCTGCCGGAGGGCACCGTGCGGTGGGGGCACAAGGTCACCGGGGTCCGCGGCCTCGGCGGCGGACGGCACGAGGTGACCTTCGCCGACGGCACCGCCGTGGAGACGGAGTTGCTGGTGGGCGCGGACGGCGCGTGGTCCCGGGTCCGGCCGCTGCTGTCCGGCGCGACACCCGAGTACACCGGCATCTCCTTCATGGAAACCCAGCTGCTCGACGCCGACACCCGGCACCCGGACAGCGCGAAGCTCGTCTGCGACGGCTCCACGATGGTGCTCGCGCCGGGCAAAGGCGTCCTGGTGCACCGGGAGCGGGGCGGGACCCTGCACACCTGGGTCATGCTCGCCCGGCCGCGCGACTGGTTCGACGGGGTCGACTTCTCCGACTCGGCCTCGGCGCTCGCACGGATCGCGGACGAGTTCGGCGACTGGGCGCCGCGGCTGACCGCGCTGATCGCCGACGGCGACACCGCGCCGGTGCCCCGTCACATCCACGCCCTGCCCGCCGAGCACCGCTGGGACCGGGTGCCGGGCGTGACGCTCCTCGGCGACGCCGCCCACCTCACGGCCCCGAACGGCGAGGGCGCCAACCTGGCCCTCTACGACGGCGCCGAACTCGGCAAGGCCGTCGCCGCGCACCCGGGCGACGTGGAGGCCGCGCTCACCGCGTACGAGCGGGCGATGTTCCCGCGCAGTGCCACGGCCGCCCTTGAGGGGGTCGATCTCCACGAGATGCTGGGCGACGACGCGCCGTACAACCTGATCGGCATGTTCGCGGAGTAGCGGGGGTTAGCGGAGTAGCGGGGTCCCGGGCGGGGGTTACTCCGCCGCCAGCCGCTCCACCAGCGACAGCGAGTGCGCGTTGGCCTCGGCGACGATCGCGCGGGCCGCCTCCGCGTCGCGGCGGGACAGGGCGTCGATGAGGTCCGTGTGGCCCGCCCAGAGGCGGCCGCGGATCTCGTGGGGCTCGGGACGGCGGCGCAGATGCTGGACGGCGCAGACCCAGGAGCGCAGGCGGAGGCGGTGGAGGAACTCGGCGATGTACGGGTTGCCGAACAGCACGCTCAGCTCGCGCCAGAAGCGGAGGTCGTAGCCGACGAGGACGGTCAGGTCGCCCGCCGCGTTCGCCCGCTTCGCCTCCTCGCCCCGGCGGCGGACCGCCGCGAGCGCCGCCGCCGTACAGGGGTCGTCCGGGTCGGCGAACGCCGTGTGGCCGTCCCGCAGCGAACGGAACATCCCCTCCGTGACCAGGCTGCGCGCCTCGATCATGGAGCGGTAGTCGGCGAGGGAGTACTGGGGGACGCGGAAGCCCCGGTGCTGGTCCGCCTCCAGGAGGCCCTGCGCGGACAGGTCGACCAGCGCCTCACGCACCGGGGTCGCGGAGACGCCGTACTGGTCCGCTATCTCCTTGACCGTGAACGCGCGGCCCGGCCGCAGCCGCCCGGCCAGCACCTCGTCGCGCAGCGCGTCCGCGATCTGCTGGCGCAGAGTGCTGCGCGTCACGCCACCGGTGGAGGCCATCGTCCGGGAGTCTCCTCACACGATCGGGCGCGGTCGTCGTACATGCTCGCCGGTCTGTTCACTCTTGTCACTCTTGCTTACGAGCAAGAAACCTTACGCGTTCGATTCCGTCGGCCGGCAGCCGTGGTCCGTCCAGCGGGCCTCACCGTCGACGACGGTGGCGGAGGGTGCGAGACCCAGCGCCCGCGCCACCGCCATGGAGGCCGCGTGACCTGGGTGGATGTACGCGCTCAAGGCGCTCACCCCGCTCGCCCGCAGCCACTCCGCCATCGCCCGCGCCCCCTCCCGCGCGTACCCCTCCCCCTGATACGCCACCCCCGTCACCCACGCCACTGCCGCCTCCGTACCGCCCCCGGGCACATGACTCACCGTCGCCTGCACGGTCCCCACCAGCCGCCCGTCCGTCCTCCGCCGCACCAGCCAGTTCAGCCAGCCCTGCGTGCCGTCGGGGGACTGTCCCTTCGCCTGCCGGGCGTACCGCGCCTCCAGCTCCGGCAGCGTGTCGGGCACCCCACCCGTCCAGACGTGCAACCGCACGTCGTCCAGAAACCCGAATGCCTCGCGCGCGTGCTCCGCGCGGAGGGGTTCGAGGTGGAGGCGGGGGGTGGTCAGGGGGAGCGCGGCGGGCCAGGGCGCGGGGCGCCGGCCTTCTGCCGCAGGGGGCGTCACCGCGGCCGATCCATCAGCTGGGCCAGGCCGTCCATGATGCGGTGCAGGCCGAAGGTGAAGGCGTGTTCGGGGTTGTACATGCCCTGGTGGGCCGCGCCCGCCGCGCTTCCGACGCGGGCCGCGAGGGGGAAGCGGGCGGGGTCGAAGACCTGCGCGAGGAGGGGTTCGTTGGCGGCCCACCACTGCGCGTCGGACATGGCGCTGTCGCGGGCCGCGGCCTTGGTGTCGAGGGTCGCGCGGGCGACGGAGCGGACGAAGTCGAGCAGGAAGGTGAGGGCCGCGTCCATCTCCACGTCGTCGAGGCCCAGGCCGTCGAAGGCGGCCAGTTCGTGCTCGTACTTGGCCATGAGGCCGGGGCCCAGCGGCGGGCGCGCGGTGGACATGGTCGCCACCCAGGGGTGACGGTCGTACAGGTCGCGGTTCTCGCGCGCGACGGCCTCGACCTTCTCGCGCCAGGGGGCGGCGGCACGGTCGCCGCGCGGCATCCGCAGGTACACGAAGTCCAGCATGAGGTCGAGCAGTTCGGCCTTGCCCGGGACGTAGGTGTAGAGCGTCATGGGGGTGACGCCCAGGCTCTGCGCGATGTTCCGCATGGTCAGGGCGTCCAGGCCCGCCGAGTCGGCGAGTTCGACGGCGGCCTGGACGACCGCGTCGACCGTCAGGCCCTGTTTGGGGCCGCGCCGGGAGTCCTCGCGCCCCGGTACGCGCCACAGCAGTTCCAGAGTGCGGGCCGGATCGCTTGCGCCCCGTTGTTCCTTGACCATGGGCGCCATTCTTCCGGCCGAACCCGCCCGGCAATACTCTGTATGCCGTACAGTATACGACGTATAGAGATTGACTCCGGCTACCAGGGCAGGCCATGAAGATCACTTCCAGCGCCATCTGTCTGACCGTCGACGACGTCCCCGCCTCCGCCGCCTTTCTGACCCGGCACTTCGGCTTCGACGAAGCCATGGCCGCCGAGGGCTTCGTCTCGCTGGCCCGCGAGGACGCCCCCAACGTCGTGTTCCTCCGGCGCGGGATCGAGGTGCTGCCCGAGGGCTTCCGGGAGCAGCACGCGGCGGGCGTGATCGTCGCGTTCGTCGTCACCGACCTGGACGCCGAGTACGAGCGGCTGCGGGGCGAGGACGCCCCCATCACCATGCCGCTGCGCGAAGAGCCCTGGGGCGAGCGCCTGTTCCAGGTCACCGACCCGAACGGCGTCGTCGTCCAGCTCGTCGCCTGGGGCGACCCCGAGCACCCGTGAGCCACGGGCCGGCCGCTGAGCACCTGTGACGGCAACGGGCCGACCGCCATGCCGGCGGTCGGCCCGAGCTGTGCGGACGGGCGGCGGACGCGTGGTCCGGCCGGTGTCCTGAGGAGAGGTCAGCCGACCATGAAGTCGTCCGCCGTCTTCAGTGCCGCGTCCAGCGCCTCCAGCCCCTCCTTCAGTTCCGCCTCGGTGATGTTGAGGGGCGGGACGACGTGGGTGCGGTTCATGTTGACGAAGGGCCACAGGCCGTTCTTCTTCGCGGTGTTGGCGAAGGCCAGCATGGGGGCGCCCGACGCGGCGGAGGCGTTGTACGGGATCAGCGGCTCCTGGGTCTCGGTGTCCCGGATCAGGTCCAGGGCCCAGAACATGCCCGTACCGCGCACCTCGCCCACGCTCGGGTGCCGCTCGGCCAGCGCGGCCAGGCCCGGGCGCAGGACCGTCTCGCCGAGCCGCTTGGCGTTCTCGACGATCCCCTCCTCCTCCATCACGTTGATCGTGGCGACGGCGGCCGCGCAGGCCAGCGGGTGGCCGGAGTAGGTCAGGCCGCCGGGGTAGGGGGTCGTGGCGAAGGTGTCGGCGATCTCCGGCGAGATGGCGACACCGCCGAGCGGCACGTAACCCGAGTTCACGCCCTTGGCGAAGGTCATCAGGTCCGGGACGACGTCGAAGAGGTCCGCCGCGAACCACTCGCCGGTGCGGCCGAACCCGGCCATCACCTCGTCCAGGATGAACACGATGCCGTTGCGGTCGCAGATGTCGCGGACCCCGGCGAGGTACCCGGGCGGCGGGACCATGATCCCGGCGGTGCCCGGGATCGTCTCCAGGATCACCGCGGCGATCGTGCCGGGCCCCTCGAAGGCGATCGTCGTCTCCAGGTGCTCGAGCGCCCGCGCGCACTCCTCGTCCTCGGTCTGCGCGTAGAAGCGGGAGCGGTAGAGGAACGGCGCCCAGAAGTGGACGACACCGGCCGTGCCGTTGTCGGAGGGCCAGCGGCGGGGGTCGCCGGTGAGGTTGACCGCCTGCTGGGTGCCGCCGTGGTACGAGCGGTACGCCGAGAGCACTTTCGGGCGCCCGGTGTGCAGCCGGGCCATGCGGATCGCGTGCTCGACCGCGTCGGCGCCCGCGTTGGTGAAGAAGATCTTGTCCAGTTCGCCGGGGGTGCGCTCCGCGATCAGCCGGGCCGCCTCCGAGCGGGCCTCGACGGCGAACGCGGGCGCGAACGTCGTCATCTTCGCCGCCTGCTCCTGGATCGCGGCGACGACCTTCGGGTGCTGGTAGCCGATGTTGGTGAAGACGAGCCCGCTGGTGAAGTCCAGGTAGCGCTTGCCGTCGTAGTCCCAGAAGTACGAGCCCTCGGCGCCCGCCACGGCGAGCGGCTCGATCAGCTCCTGCGCGGACCAGGAGTGGAAGACGTGGGCGCGGTCGGCGGCCTTCACGGCGCGGCCGAGGGCGGGGTCGGGGGTCGCGTGCGGCTGTGGCTGTGCCTGCGGCTGTGACGTCATGCCGGGGAGGGTATGCGGCGCGGGGTGGCCCGCGACATCGGCGGGCTGCCTGCCGGGTGGCTCCGCCGCGCGACAGACTGTCTGTTCCCGGACCGTGGGCCACGACTTCGCCCCCGGTCCGGCTCGCCCCACTATTCTCGGAATCCGCGCATGTGCGGGGGATTTCCCGGGTGCGCCTGGGTCGCGCGTACGGGGGTGCGCGCCTTGGGGGAGGGCGGGCTGTCGTGGACCGTTGGGGGCCGGAGGAAGTCGAGCACGGAGCCGTCGGCGACGGCGACCGGGACCACTGGCCGACCGCGTCCGGCGGCGGTGGCCCCTACGACCACCCCCAGGCCCACTCCTACGGCCCGCCCGGCGCCGCCCCGCCCGGACCTCGGCGCGGCACCCCCTCCACCGTCCTGCTCGTCGTCGTGGCCCTGGTGGTCGCCCTCGGCGCGGGCGGCACCGTCTACGCCCTCCTCCACGAGGGCGGCGGCACCGCCACCGCCACTCCGCCGATCGCCTCCGAGGAGTCCGTCCCCGCCGCCTACGTCGGCACCTGGCTCTCCCCCGCCCACCACCTGACCCTCACCCGGGGCCGCCTCGGCGACCCCGTCCTCACCCTGGTCACCGACACCCCCGCCCACCACTGTGTCTCCACCGCCCCCCTGACCGCCGTCACCCCCCACTCCCTCCACTTCGGCTCCGCCACCCCCCACCTCGCCACCTGCGCCCCCGGCCCCCCGGTCACCCTCACCCTCCTTCCGGACGGCCGCCTGAGAAGCGCCCCGGAGGGCGGCGGGAAGAGCGTGACGTTCACACGACGGTGAGGGCCGCTCACTCGTCGTTCGCAGGAGCCCGGCGCGGCCGTCAGCGGGGCTCCGGAGGCCGCTGGCGGGGCATGTTCGGGCGGGGGCTCGGCGGGGAGTGCAGGGGACGTGGCGGGGGGACGGAGGGGTCGGGGCGGGGCAGGCGGGGCGTGGTGTGCGGGGTCAGCGGGGAGGGGGCCGCCCGGAACTCGGACATCCAGTCGGAGGTCTCGGCCCGGACCAGTTCCGTCACGTCCTCGGAGAAGCGGCGCAGGACGTTCAGGCAGCGGTCGGCCGCCTCGCCCGCGGTGCCCTCCGCAGGGCCGAGGACCTCGCGGACGCACTCGGAGGCCCAGTCGAACTGGAGGGTCTGGAGGCGGCGTTGAACCGCCTGCGCCGTGGCGATGTCGCGCGTCCAGCCGGAGGACACGCCGAAGTAGCGGTCCAGGCCGGTGCAGGCGAGGGCCAGCACGAACGCCACGTACCCCCAGGGCGCCACGCCCGGGACGGCGCGCGTCAGGTCCAGGAGCGGCAGCACACAGCCCGTCGCCACCCCGACCGTCGTGCCGAGGCGCAGCAGGCGGGCCGTGCGGCGGCGCCAGAGGCGGTCGCGCAGGTACCAGGCCGCCGTGCGCAGCGCGCCGTCCTCCACCCAGCGGTACAGCTCGTCCAGCCGCTCCGCCGGTTCCCCCCAGTCGCCCAGCGGCAACGCCCGGCCCGTCAGGTCGGCCGTGCCCCCGCCCCACCCGTCCTGCGGCGGACCCTCGGGCTGCATCTCCGCCTGACCCACCCGGAACTCCCTACTGAAACGACCCACTCCACAACGACCCACTCCATGACGCGCGCGCCACCCTTCCTACCGCCCAATGGGTGGCCAAGTGGTGGCTTTCCCGGGCAATCCGCCCGTAAGAGGGTCTTGATCAGGTATAGGGCCGGGGCCGTTCTCACCCGAAAGAGTGGCGGGGCGAGGGCCGCCCGGAGCACGTAGGCTCGTGCCAGAGCGGCGTACGCGGCGCCGGTACGGACAGGAGCTGATCGTGATTCCCGGTGGTGGCCAGCCCAACATGCAGCAGTTGCTCCAGCAGGCGCAGAAGATGCAGCAGGATCTTCAGCGGGCCCAGGAGGAACTGGCGGCCACGGAGGTCGACGGCCAGGCGGGCGGCGGCCTGGTGCGGGCCACCGTGACCGGCTCCGGCGAGCTGCGCGGCCTGAAGATCGACCCGAAGGCGGTCGACCCCGAGGACACCGACACCCTCGCCGATCTGATCGTCGCGGCCGTGCAGGCGGCCAACGAGAACGCGCAGACCCTCCAGCAGCAGAAGCTCGGCCCGCTGGCCCAGGGCCTGGGCGGCGGTGGCATCCCCGGGCTGCCGTTCTGACGCCGGGGCAACTACCGTACGTACCGAAAGGTCTCCAGGAAGGGCAGTCCGTTGTACGAAGGCGTGGTCCAGGACCTCATCGACGAGCTGGGGCGACTGCCCGGCGTCGGTCCCAAGAGCGCGCAGCGGATCGCCTTCCATGTGCTCCAGGCCGAGCCGACGGACGTCAAGCGGCTCGCCCAGGCACTCCTGGAGGTCAAGGCCAAGGTCCGCTTCTGCGCGGCCTGCGGCAACGTGGCGCAGGAAGAGCTGTGCAACATCTGCCGCGACCCGCGCCGTGACCTGTCGGTCATCTGCGTGGTCGAGGAGCCCAAGGACGTGGTCGCCATCGAGCGCACCCGCGAGTTCCGGGGCAAGTACCACGTCCTCGGCGGCGCCATCAGCCCCATCGAGGGCGTCGGCCCGGACGACCTGCGCATCAGGGAGCTCCTGGCCCGGCTCGCGGACGGCACCGTCACGGAGCTGATCCTCGCCACCGATCCCAATCTCGAAGGCGAGGCCACGGCGACGTACCTCGCCCGCATGATCAAGCCCATGGGTCTGAGGGTCACCCGCCTGGCCAGCGGCCTTCCGGTCGGCGGTGACCTGGAATACGCGGACGAGGTGACCCTCGGCCGCGCCTTCGAGGGGAGACGACTCCTAGATGTCTGACGCCACGCTGCACGCCACGACGCAGAACCCGGACGACTTCGCGGTCCAGATCGCCGACCAGGTCGAGAGCTTCCTGGTCGCCGTCACCGAGGTGGCGAAGGGGGACGAGCCCGGCTCGACGGTCCCCTTCCTGCTGCTCGAGGTCTCCCAGCTGCTCCTGGCGGGCGGCCGGCTCGGCGCGCACGAGGACTTCGTGCCCGACGAGCGCTACGAGCCCGACCTCGGCCCCGAGCCGGACGTCGACGAGCTGCGCGAGAACCTCGCCCAGCTGCTGGAACCGGTCGACGTCTACTCCGAGGTCTTCGACCCGTACGCGCCCAGCAAGGCACCCGTGCCCGCCCGTATCTCGGACGACATCGCGGACCTCATCACCGACCTGCGCCACGGCATGGCCCACTACCGCGCGGGCCGCACCACCGAGGCCCTGTGGTGGTGGCAGTTCTCCTACTTCTCCAACTGGGGCCCCACCGCCTCCGCCGTCCTGCGCGCCCTGCAGTCCGTCCTCATCCACGTCCGCCTGGACCAGCCCCTGGAGGAGCTGGACGGCCTCGACACCGACCAGGAGCCCATGGGCGACGAGGTCCTGGAGATCGAGGCGGGCCGCGTCATGGCGGAGGAGATCGGCACGCCGCTCGGCATTCGTCAGGTGCAGTAGGAGGCATCCGACGCGGGTACGGCAGCCGCGTACCCGTCGCCGCAGTTCCTGAGCGGGGGTCAGCCGGCCGGTGAGTCGCTGACCTTGCTCACCGGGCTGATCTCCAGCTTCCCGCCGTCGTTGCCGTCGGTGACGGGGAGCGTGCCCGCCGGCCACCTCAGGGTGACGTGCTTGGTCTCGTTCGGGGGCGTCACCACCATGTCGGTCAGCCGCACGCCGGAGCCGCCGCTGTTGTTGACCGGGAACGTGACGTTGAAGGCGGCGGTCTCGCCCTCCTTGAGGATTTGCGGCAGGGCCTGCTCGCCGTTGCGGTCCACGGAGACGGTGTCGCCCAGGGACGTCTTCAGGTCGACACCCGCGAAGCCGCTGATGCGGCAGGTGCCGCCGCCGCTGTTCTTGAAGGAGACGGTGACGACGCCTTCCGTCTTGTCCGTGGTGTTGTCGGCGGCGGCGACCTCGAGCTCGTCGGTGCGGCAGATGCCGACCTTGCCGCCGCTGTTGCCACCGGTGCTGGTGCCGGCGCCCTGGTCGCTCCCGCCGGTGCCGGCGCTCTGGCCGCTCCCGCCGGTGCTGCTGCCGGTGCTGGTGCCGGCGCTCTGGTCCGCCTGGTCCGCCCCGCCGGTGCCGCCCGCCTTGTCAGCCGACGCGGTGGGGCTGGCCTGCGTGCTGTCCGACGCGCTGTCGTCGCCGTTGCAGGCGGTGAGCGAGAGTGCGGCCACGAGGCCGATGGCGGTGGCGACGATCTTGCGGGTGTGCAGCATGATTCCCCCGGGATGCGGTGCGGTCTGTACGGTCTGGGTGATGCCGTGGTGCGTACTTATTCGTACCGCGCGGTCAGTCACCAGCCGTCAGCGATCATGTCCGCGTTCAGTCACAGATGGGACCGCGCCCCGGTGGCCAGGCCACCTGCACCGCGTGCGGAGTCGACTGACCGCCTCACCCCCCTGTGAGTCACTGCACACCCGTGCACGTACCGCCATCACTCGCGTGAGACTGGGCAGGGTGTACGGCAGCGGACGGGTGTCTCACCATGCGATACCCAAGAGGTGGGATTCCCCCGCTCGATAGACTGAGCCGACACAAACGAACCGAGCGAGGAGCGCACGTGGGCCTTGTCGTGCAGAAGTACGGAGGCTCCTCCGTAGCCGATGCCGAGGGCATCAAGCGCGTCGCCAAGCGGATCGTGGAAGCGAAGAAGAACGGCAACCAGGTGGTTGTCGTCGTTTCCGCGATGGGCGACACGACGGACGAGCTGATCGATCTCGCCGAGCAGGTTTCTCCGATGCCTGCCGGACGTGAATTCGACATGCTGCTGACCGCCGGAGAGCGTATCTCCATGGCCCTGCTGGCCATGGCGATCAAAAACCTGGGCCACGAGGCCCAGTCGTTCACCGGCAGCCAGGCAGGCGTCATCACCGACTCGGTCCACAACAAAGCCCGGATCATCGACGTCACGCCCGGCCGCATCCGCACCGCGCTCGACGAGGGCAACATCGCGATCGTCGCCGGGTTCCAGGGCGTCAGCCAGGACAAGAAGGACATCACCACGCTCGGGCGCGGCGGGTCCGACACCACGGCCGTGGCGCTGGCCGCCGCCCTCGACGCCGAGGTCTGCGAGATCTACACCGACGTGGACGGCGTGTTCACCGCCGACCCGCGCGTGGTGAAGAAGGCCCGGAAGATCGACTGGATCTCCTTCGAGGACATGCTGGAGCTGGCCGCGTCCGGCTCCAAGGTGCTGCTCCACCGCTGCGTGGAGTACGCCCGCCGGTACAACATCCCGATCCACGTGCGCTCCTCCTTCAGCGGGCTGCGCGGCACGTGGGTCAGCAGCGAGCCGATCGAGCAAGGGGTACAGCAGGTGGAGCAGGCCATCATCTCCGGTGTCGCGCACGACACCTCCGAGGCCAAGATCACGGTCGTCGGCGTGCCGGACAAGCCGGGCGAGGCCGCCGCCATCTTCCGCACCATCGCGGACGCCGAGATCAACATCGACATGGTGGTGCAGAACGTGTCGGCCGCCTCCACGGGCCTGACCGACATCTCCTTCACCCTGCCGAAGACCGAGGGCCGCAAGGCCATCGACGCCCTGGAGAAGAACCGCTCCGGCATCGGCTTCGACTCCCTGCGCTACGACGACCAGATCGGCAAGATCTCCCTCGTCGGCGCCGGGATGAAGACCAACCCGGGTGTCACCGCCGCCTTCTTCGAGGCGCTGAGCGACGCGGGCGTCAACATCGAGCTGATCTCGACCTCCGAGATCCGCATCTCGGTCGTCACCCGCGCCGACGACGTGACCGAGGCCGTGCGCGCCGTGCACACCGCCTTCGGCCTGGACTCCGACAGCGACGAGGCCGTGGTCTACGGGGGTACCGGCCGCTGATGAACAGGGGCCCCCGCCGCCCCGCCCTCGCGGTCGTGGGGGCGACCGGCGCGGTCGGGGCCGTCCTGCTCCAGATCCTGTCCCAGCGCGCGGACGTGTGGGGCGAGATCAGGCTGCTCGCCTCCCCGCGCTCGGCCGGCCGCAAGCTGGCCGTGCGCGGGGTGGAGACCGAGGTCGGCGCGCTGACCGAGGCCGCCTTCGACGGGATCGACATCGCGCTGTTCGCCGTGCCCGACGAGGTCGCGGCCCGGTGGGCGCCGCTCGCCGCCGGGCGCGGCACGGTCGTCGTGGACACCTCCGGCGCCTTCCGGGCCGACCCGGAGGTGCCGCTCGTCGTCCCCGAGATCAACCCGCACGCCGTGCGCAACCGGCCGCGCGGCATCGTGGCGAGCCCGGGCGGTACGACCCTGTCGATGATCGTCGCCCTCGGCGCGCTGCACGCCGAGTACGGCCTGCGCGAGCTGGTCGTCTCCTCGTACCAGGCGGTCAGCGGGGCCGGGCGGGCCGGGGTGGAGACCCTGCGCGCCCAGCTGTCCCTGGTCGCCGGTACGGAACTCGGCGGCGCCCCCGGTGACGTACGGCGGGCGGCGGGCGAGCTGACCGGGCCGTTCCCGGAGCCGGTCGCGCTCAACGTGGTGCCCTGGGCCGGGTCGCTCGGCGCGGACGGCTGGTCCTCGGAGGAGCTGGGGGTGCGGGAGGAGTCCCGCAGGGTTCTCGGGCTGCCGGACCTCCCGGTCGCGGTGACCTGCGTCCGCGTCCCCGTCGTCACCGTGCACTCGGCGACCGTCCACGCCCGCTTCCAGGACGAGGTCACGGTCGACGGCGCCCGCGAGATCCTCGCGACCGCGCCCGGTGTGGTGCTGTGCGACGACCCCGAGGCGGGTGAATTCCCCACCCCGGCGGACGTGGTGGGCACCGACCCGACCTGGGTCGGCCGGGTCCGGCGGGCCCTCGACGACCCCGCCGCGCTCGAACTCTTCGTGTGCGGCGACAACTTGCGCAAGGGCGCCGCGCTCAACACCGCGCAGATCGCGGAGCTGGTCGCTGCCGGGAATCTGTGGGAATGACAGGGGTTCCCTGTGGATTCCGTAGGATTATTTTAAGAAATGTGGCCGGAACCATGGTCCAATTCACTTGAACCCCGGCTCCACGACGACAGAGGATTTCCTTCCCGCCCTCCGCAACCGCGCGAGGGCGGGAAGCGTCTTTGCGGGCACCCGAGTGGGGCCGGGGGCGCGGAGATTCCGGCGCGGAGCGCCGTGATCGGGGTCGCTGTGACGCCCGTTCGACGAGGACACAGGGGAAGAGCGGGACGCATGGCGGCACTTGAGGATCGGTCGGTCGTCGCACATGTGGCGCCCGGCACGTACAACCCTCGCGGGGGTGTGTGTGTCCAACAGGCGTGGCAGAGGTACTCGAATTCGCCCCCGCGCTCTTCGAGCAGGGCGTATCCCCAACGGCAGGCGGCGCCGCGGCGCTCCGTCCGCCCCGCGCCGTGCTCCGGCCGCGCGCACTCGGTGACATGCCGGTGATCGCGCCGATGCCCGCAGGGCGGCAGACCCGCATACCCGGCCAGCGCGACGGCGCGGACGGCACGACGTCCGACGCGGCCGCCGGCACGACCGTCGACCATCTCACCGAGACCTACCGCGCGCACTACCGCTCGCTGCTCGGTCTCGCGGCGCTGCTGCTCGACGACACCGCCTCGTGCGAGGACGTCGTGCAGGAGGCGTTCATCCGCGTCCACTCGGCGCGCAAACGGGTGCGTGACCCCGAGAAGACCCTCGCCTACCTTCGGCAGACGGTCGTCAACCTCTCCCGCTCCGCCCTGCGTCGGCGCATCCTCGGCCTGAAGCTCCTCTCCAAGCCGATGCCCGACATGGCGAGCGCGGAGGAGGGCGCCTACGACCAGCTGGAGCGCGACGCCCTCATCAAGGCGATGAAGGGCCTCCAGCGCCGTCAGCGCGAGGTGCTGGTGCTGCGCTACTTCGCCGACATGACCGAGGCCCAGACCGCCGAGACGCTCGGCATCTCGCTGGGCTCGGTGAAGGCGTACGGCTCACGGGGCATCGCCGCGCTGCGGGTGGCCATGGGAGCGACGAAATGAGCGGGAGCGCTCCGCACGAGCGGGACACCGGGCACGGGGAGCCGCGGCGCGAGCCGAACACCGGCCACGACGACACGCCTACGCACGCTGGGAACGGAACTGTGAAGCACGGCCCCGACGGAGACGGCCGGAAGTCCGGCGAAGAACGCGAGACACCCACGGCTGCGGCTTCGGAGGCACCCGAGGCGTCCGAGACCGTCGAGCTGCCCAAGGCATCCCCGGCCGCGAAGGCTCCCGGGGGCGACGGGCTCGCCGAGCTGGCCCGGCTGATCGGGCCGACCGACCTGTTCGGGCCGGGCGACCTCGGCGGTCCGGGGAGCGGGGACACCGGTGCCGCCCCCGACGAACTGGCGCTGCGCCGGCTGCTGCACTCCGCCGTGGACGACCTCGAACCCCGGGACGGCTCACTGGACCGGCTGCGGCGGGCCGTACCCGCGCGGCGGGCGCGCAAGCGGCAGGCGACCGTGGGCATGGCGGCGGCCGCGCTGTTCATCTGCACCGCCGTCCCCGCCCTGGTGCACGTCTCCAACTCGGGCGGCACCGACCCCAACACCGCCATGGCGGGCCAGTCCTCCCTGGCCCAGGGCAGCGAGGGCAAGGGCCGGAGCGGCGGCGGCGCCACCGCGGGCACCGGCGGCCAGGCGGGCACCACCGCCGGGCAGCCCGGGACCGTCGGCGGCACGGAGCAGCCCGGCACGAAGTCCCCGGGCGACAGCGGCGCCACCGGCGGCACCGACCCCTCCGCGAGTGCCGTCTCCGGCACCCCGCCCTGCACGGCCGCCCAGCTCGGCGCGACCGGCACCACCGACGCCCCCGACTCCTCCGGCGTCGTCTACGGCACCTTCAGCGTCACCAACACCTCCGCCACCGCCTGCACGGTCAACGGCACCGGCCAGGTCGGCGCGACGGCCCAGGGCGCGGCCGACCCGGCGAAGGTCACCGCCGCGGCGCACGTACCCGGCGACGCGGCGGCCGCGCTGCCCGCGCCCGGCCTGGTCGTGTCCACGCTGGTGCTCCGGCCGGGCGCGTCGTACGCCGAGAAGTTCGGGTTCGTGCCCTCCGAGACCTGCCCCGTCCAGGGCGGCGCCACCGGCGGTACGGGCGGCGGCGACTCCACGCCCAGCCCGACCCCGAGCGCCGGCCAGGACGGCGGCGCGACCGGCGGCACCCAGAACACCGCCGCCGAGGGCACCGCACCCCAGCTGGTGACCGACGGCACTCCGGCCGAGGGCAGCGTCCTGGTGACGTACCACGCGGTCGGCGGCACGCTGAGCGCCACCGCGACGGTCCCGAGCGCGTGCGCCGGGACGGTCTACTTCACCGGGATGGTGCCGGGGGTCTGAGTGCCGGGGGCCTGAGCCTCCGCCTCGGTGTCCTGCCGCTCCGGGCCCGTCTCCGGGTCCGGCTCCGGCGGCAGGATGCCGAGTTCCGCGTCGCGCACGGCCTCCGCCTCGCGGCGCAGCAGCCGGAACCACATGAAGACCACGAAGCCCGCGAAGACGAACCACTCACCGGTGTAGCCGAGGTTCTGGAACGCCTTCAGATCGAGACCGGTCCCGGCGGGCGCGGTGGCGGGCACCGCCTTCATTCCCGTGTCGCCCTTGTCGAGGGTCACCCACGCGTCGTAGAGCCGGTCCGGCACCAGGTTGACCAGCGAGGCCGGGCTGATCGCGGCCGTCTGCCCGGCGGGCAGCCCGCCCTGGGCGCTGACGCCGTTGTCCCCGGGGGTCTCGGGCGCCTGGAGCGCGCCGGTGACGGTGACCTCGCCGGCCGGCGGCTCGGGCGCGGTGTGCGCGTCGGCCTTCCCCGGCAGCCAGCCGCGTACGACGGGCAGCGACTTGCCGGTGCCGGTGCGCAGCAGGGTGAGCACGTAGTACCCGGTGCGGCCGTCGAGCTGCCGGTCCGGGACCAGCAGCTGCGTGCCGTACCGCCCGCTCGCGGTCACCCGCTCGCCGGAGGTCCGCTTGTCGACGGGCAGCATCGTGGCCAGCGGCCGTGCCGTCCCGCTGCGATCCGAGGACGCCTGCTCGGTGGCGGTGCGGGAGTCCTGCACCCGCCCCTCGAACCGGCTCAGCTGCCAGGACCCCATGAACACGCAGAACGGGACGGCGAGCAGCACGAAGACGTTGATGCCCCACCAGCGGGGTGTCAGCAGGAACCGGTACACACCCCAACGGTACGGCGGGCCGCCCGGGCGCCCTCGCGGGGGGCCCGCGTGCGCCTGAAGCCGACGCGGGATTCGCGGGTCGGGGATGCTAGGGGGCATGAGTGAAGCTGTGGAGATGCCCGACTGGGAGAAGCGGTTCCGGGCGCCGCGCGTCTCGCTGCCCGACTGGGCCGAGGACGCGCCGGAGCGGTCGCTGTTCGTGTCGAACGCGACCGGCACCTACGAGCTGTACGCCTGGGACCGCGCGAGCGGTGCCCAGCGGCAGGTGACGGACCGGCCCAACGGCACGACCGACGGGGTGCTCACCCCGGACGGCGCGTGGATCTGGTGGTTCGACGACAAGGACGGCGACGAGTTCGGCGTCTGGCGCCGCCAGCCCTTCGAGGGCGGCCCGGACGAGCCCGCCGTACCCGGGATCGAGGCCGCCTACTCGGCCGGGCTCGCGCTGGGCCGGGACGGGCGTACGGCGGTCGTCGGGCGGTCCACGGACGAGGACGGTACGACGATCCACCTCGCGCGCTCCGGGGAGGAGCCGGTGGAGCTGTACCGGGACCGGGAGTCCGCCGGGGTCGGCGACCTCTCCCACGACGGCTCGCTGATCGCGATCGAGCACACCGAGCACGGCGACGCCATGCACGCGGCGCTGCGCGTCGTGCGGACCGACGGCAGCACGGTCGCCGAGCTGGACGACACGCGCGGCGGCACGGAGGAGCTGGGCCTTGAGGTGCTCGGCTTCGCCCCGGTCGACGGCGACACCCGGCTGCTCATCGGGCACCAGCGCCGGGGCCGCTGGGAGCCGCTGGTGTGGGACGTGGCGACCGGCGCGCAGACCGACCTCGCGCTGGAGCTGCCCGGTGACGTGGCCGCCGAGTGGTACCCGGACGGCAGCGCCCTGCTGATCTCGCACGGCTTCGAGGCGCGCAGCGAGCTGTTCCGGTACGACCTGGCGGACGGCACGCTGACCCGTATCCCGACCCCGCCGGGCACGGTCTCGGGGGCGACGGCGCGGCCGGACGGCAGCGTGGAGTACCTGTGGTCGTCGGCGGAGGAACCGCCGGTCGTCCGGTCCACGTCCGGCGCGGTGGTCCTGGACCCGCCCGGCATGAAGTGCCCGCCCTCGGTCGCGGTGCAGGACGTGTGGGTGGAGGGCCCCGGCGGCCGCATCCACGCCCTGGTCCAGAAGCCCGCGGGCGCCACCGGTCCGCTCCCCACGGTCTTCGACCTGCACGGCGGCCCGACCTGGCACGACAGCGACTCCTTCGCCGCCGGACCGGCCGCCTGGGTGGACCAGGGGTACGCGGTGGTCCGCGTCAACTACCGGGGCTCCACCGGCTACGGCCGCGCCTGGACCGACGCCCTCAAGCACCGGGTCGGCCTGATCGAGCTGGAGGACGTCGCCGCCGTCCGCGAATGGGCCGTCTCCTCCGGCCTCGCCGACCCCGAGCGCCTGATCCTCACCGGCGGCTCCTGGGGCGGCTACCTCACCCTGCTCGGCCTCGGCACCCAGCCCGAGGCGTGGACGGTGGGCATCGCGGCGGTCCCGGTCGCGGACTACGTCACGGCGTACCACGACGAGATGGAGGCCCTGAAGGCCATGGACCGCACGCTGCTGGGCGGCACCCCCGAAGAGGTCCCCGACCGCTTCGAGGCGTCCTCCCCGCTGACCTACGTCGACCAGGTCAAGGCCCCGGTGTACATCTCCGCCGGCGTCAACGACCCCCGCTGCCCCATCCGCCAGATCGACAACTACGTCGACCGCCTCCGCGAGCGCGGCGCGGCCCACGAGGTCTACCGCTACGACGCGGGCCACGGCTCCCTGGTCGTGGACGAGCGGATCAAGCAGCTGTCCCTGGAGATGGAGTTCGCGCGACGGCACCTGGCGCCCTGAACCGGGTGAACGCCCGGGCGGCCGGCGGGACTCAGCCGAGTTCCGCCAGCCCCCGGCGGGTTGCCGCGACGACCACGCGGTCTCCCTTGCGGAGGACGTAGTTCGCGGGCACGTCCGGGAAGCCCTCCAGGGCGAGGACGCGCCAGGCGCCGGGGCGGAAGGCCTCGGCGAGGGTGTGGCCCTCCAGTTCGGGGTGGCCGGTGACCTCCACCGAGGCGAAGAGGAGGACGCGGCGTTCCACCGGGAAGGCGCCCAGGACGCGGCGGCCGAGCATCGCGCCCGCGAAGGCGGGGGCGGAGAGGTAAGTGACGCTGCGGCTGCGGGTGGTGGCCTGGGGATGGGCGGCGCGCAGGGTGCGGTAGACGGCGGTGGCGAAGTCGTCGTCGTAGAGGCGGAGAACGACCCGCAGGGCGGGGTGCAGGGAGCGGGCGTAGAGGGCCGCCTCCAGGTTGGTGGTGTCCGCGCTGGTCACCGCGAGGAGGGCGGACGCGCGGTGGATCTTGGCCGCCTCCAGGACGCCTTCCTGGGTGACGTCTCCGAGGACGACCGGGACACGGAGGCGCCGCGCCACCGCGAGCCCGCGCGCCTCGGGCCCCGACTCCACGCACACCACGGGGATGTCCAGCTCCCGCAGCCGTACCAGCACCCGGGTGCCGATCTTGCCGAGACCGAGCAGGACGACATGGCCGCCCAGGCCGCGCGGCGGCTTCCGCAGCGCGCCCACCGTGCGGAACGTGCCGAGCCCTTCGAGGACCGCTGCCAGCAGCACCGGCAGCAGCAGCAACCCCGTGAGTCCGGACAGGAGTTGGAGGATCTGGCGGCCGATCGGCTGGCCGAGCGCGGGCTCGTCGATCGCGAACAGGTCGAGGAGGGTGAGGTAGAACGCGCCGAGCGGATGGATGCCGGTGACGAGCCACAGCGCCACCGCGAGCGCGAGCACACACCCCGCGAGCCCCGCGAGGGACCACCGCAGGCGGGGCGAGAACAGCGAGGTCAGCGGCGGTACGACCCCCATGCCGAGGCCCGCCCCGGCCGTCTGCGAGGTGCGCGCGGAGACCTGTTCCAGCACGATCCGCGACCGGTTCCCGGCCTGCCGTACCTCCTCGTCGTCGGGCAGCATCCGGGGCCGCTGGTCGGGGGAGCCGTCCGCCGCGTCGGGGTCCGAGAGAAGCGCCAGTGTGCACAGCCCGGGAGCGCCCTCCGGCGGTGCCGCCCGCTCCACCGCGCGCAGCATCAGCCCGTCGGTGTGCACGACCCGGCTGGTCCCGGTGAGCGCGGTGGCGGCCAGCGCGGGAGCGGCGGTGTCGGCGTCGGACAGCACGGTCGTCGACCCGTCGGGCAGCCCGAGTTCGTCGTCACCGGCCGCCAACGCGGCAGCCTGGTCGAGGAGTTCCTCGATGTGCTGCCCCAACCTCCGGTTGTAGAGCCGCAGGACGAGCCGGACGCGGGGGTTCAGCCGCCGCGCGGTCAGTGCCGCGCGGATGTTGGTCTCGTCGTCCTCGTACACCAGCGCCAGCGCCGCCGCCCGGTCCACCCCCGCCTCGGCGAGCACGGCCTCGGTGGCGGCCGGAGCCTCCAACACTCGCTCACCGTAGGAGTGTTGAGGAGCCGGTGGCGGCACGGCCGCGTTCGCCCCGGCCCGCCCGACCGCCGCGTTCACCACGCGGTCGAACAGTGCCGCCGACGCCGACCGCGGCGGCCCGACGACCGGCGGCCCCGCCGTGTCCGCGCCCGGCGGTACGACCAGGACGACCTGCTCGCCGTAGACTCCGCGCAGTTCGGCGGTCAGCCGGCGCGCGAGCCCGTCGTCGCCGCACACCACCATGTGCCCGGACGCTCCGCCCGTACCGCCCTGCCCAGGAATGGTCCCCACGAGGGAAAAGAGTGCCCCAAGGAGCGGCCCGGTTCCAGGGATGGCGTGAACGGGCGCGCCCCGGGGTGCGTACCGCCCGAAGGAGTACCGATCCGGAGGGAACACCCGTGGCCATCACCGAGGACGCCCCGCCCACGCGCACGGGCGGCGAGGGGGAGCCCGGCGGGAAGGCGGTGCCAGGCGGGGAGACGGTGCCCGGCGAAGAGGGTCGTCCGCGCCTCAGCTCCCCCCTCGTGCTGACCCTGGTCCTCCTGCTCGCCGTCCTCGCCCAGTCCCCGATCCGGGGCGCGCTCGGCACGCCGGTGATGCAGAGCTGGACGACCGTCTTCGTGGCCGTCACCGTCCAGGCGCTGCCCTTCCTGGTCCTCGGTGTCCTGCTCTCCGCCGCCCTCGCGGTGTTCGTACCCGCCTCCTTCTTCGCCCGAGCGCTTCCCGCCCGGCCCGCGCTCGCCGTCCCGGTCGCCGGACTCGCGGGCGCCGTGCTGCCCGGCTGCGAGTGCGCCTCGGTGCCGGTCGCGGGCGCGCTGGTGCGCCGGGGCGTGACCCCGGCCGCCGCCTTCGCGTTCCTGCTGTCCGCACCCGCGATCAACCCCGTCGTCCTCACCGCGACCGCCGTCGCCTTCCCGGACAACCCCGAGATGGTCCTCGCCCGTTTCGGCGCGAGCCTCCTCGTGGCCTGCGGCATGGGCTGGCTCTGGCAGCGCCTCGGCCGCACCGACTGGCTGCGCACCCGCGCCCACGGCGCCCACGAGGGCGCGACGAAGGGCGAGACGTTCTGGAACTCCGTACGCCACGACACCGTCCACGCGGGCGGCTTCCTGGTGCTCGGCGCGATGGCCGCCGCCACGCTGAAGGCCGTCGTACCGGCGACCTGGCTCCGACTGGCCGCCGACAACCCGGTGTTGTCGGTGCTCGCCCTCGCCGTCCTCGCCGTACTGCTCTCCATCTGCTCGGAGGCGGACGCGTTCGTCGCGGCCTCGCTGACCCAGTTCTCGATGACGGCCAAACTCGTTTTCCTGGTGGTGGGCCCGATGATCGACCTCAAGCTCTTCGCCATGCAGGCGGGCACCTTCGGCCGCGGCTTCGCGCTCCGCTTCGCCCCCGCCACCTTCGCGGCGGCCGTCGCGGGCGCGGTCCTGACCGGGGCGGTCCTGCTGTGAACCGGCACGCCCAGGCGGCGGTCCTCTTCCTGCTCGGCGGCGCGCTGCTGCACGCGGGTACGACGGATCTGTATCTGCGGTACGTCAAGGCGGGGCTCCAGCCGCTGCTGCTCGCGGCGGGGGCGGTGCTGATCGTGACGGCGGGGGCGACGGTCTGGTACGAGTGGCGACGTGCGAAGTCGGCCTCAAAGGGCGGGAGTTCGGAGGCACCGGGCCACCCGGAACACGAGGAGCATGAGGAGCACGGGGGGCACGAGGGGCACACCCACCCCGAACCCGGCGTCTCCTGGCTCCTCGTCCTCCCCCTCCTCGCCCTCATCCTCGTCGCCCCGCCCGCCCTCGGCTCGTACAGCGCCCTGCGTACCGGCACCGCGCTCCAAAAGCCCTTCGGCTACGACCCGTTGCCCGCGGCCAACCCCGTCCCGCTGAGCGTGGTCGACTACGCCTCCCGTGCCGCGTACGGCCACGGCCGGACCCTGCACGGCCGCGCCGTCCGCGTCACCGGCTTCCTCGCGCTGGACGGCTCGGGCAGGCCGTACCTCGTCCGCATGGCCCTCAACTGCTGTGCGGCCGACGCCCAGCCGGTCAAGGTCGCCCTGACCGGACAGCTCCCGCCGGTGCTGCGCCCGGACGCCTGGCTGGAGGTGGAGGGCGCGTACAGCCCGAAGCTGACCCGCGATCCGGTCAACGGCGGCCCGATCCCGTATCTGCAGGTCACGTCCACCAGGCCGGTGCCGACCCCGCGCGACCCGTACGACGAGACCTGGAACAAGTGAGCATGGTGACGCGGGTCACACGGGACCATGTCACATCCCGGCGCCGCCCTCCGTCGTAACGGTGTATCCATCGGAAACGGCATCAGGGAGCACGGCATGGAAGCCCGACTCAACGTCTTCGCCAACCCGATCTCCGGCAAGGTCATCAAGCACCTCGGCGCGGCCGGGCGCGTGCTCTCCGAGTCCTCGCTGCCCGCGTCGACGCAGGAGCTGGTGAAGATCCGCGCCAGCCAGATCAACGGCTGCGCCTTCTGCCTCGACATGCACACCAAGGAGGCCGCGCACGCGGGGGAGACCCACCAGCGGCTGCATCTGGTCGCCGGGTGGCGCGAGGCCACCGTCTTCACCGACGCCGAGCGCGCCGCCCTGGAGCTGGCCGAGCAGGGCACCCGTATCGCGGACGGGGCCGGCGGTGTCCCGGACGAGGTGTGGGCGAACGCGGCCAAGCACTACGACGAGGAGCAGCTGCTCGCGCTGGTCACGCTCATCGCCGTCATCAACGCGTACAACCGGATGAACGTCATGATCCAGCTGCCCGCGGGTGACTACCAGGTGGGCCAGTACGCCTGAGGACCGGCCCGAGCGGAACCCTGTGAGACGGCGTGTGCGCACGGTCGCGCGCACGCCGCTCGCATAAGGTCGGCCACACCCGACATCCGGAGTGAAAATGGGAAAAACGGATGAATTGGTGGGTGTGGTCGACGGGGCGGCGACGGCTGTTGCCGCCCCGCCGGTGCCCACCGCTGTCCTACGGCCCGGGCCCCGCCGCCGCCCCGTCACCGTGGCCCTCGTCGCGGCGGCCGCCGTCGGCACGGTGGTACTGCTGCTCCTCGGCACCGGATGGCTCGACCGGCCCGCCGTCCAGGCGTGGCGCACCGTCTGCCTCGCCATCGCCGTCCAGGCGCTGCCCTTCCTGCTCCTCGGCACCGTCCTGTCCGGCGCCATCAACGCCTTCGTCCCCGCCGACCTGTTCACCCGGATCCTGCCCAGGCGGGCCGCGCTCGCGGTGCCGGTCGCGGGAATGGCGGGGGCGGTACTGCCGGGGTGCGAGTGCGCCTCGGTCCCGGTGGCGAACAGCCTGATCAGACGGGGTGTCACCCCGGCCGCCGCCTTCGCCTTCCTCCTCTCCGCGCCCGCGATCAACCCGGTCGTGCTCACCGCCACGGCGGTCGCCTTCCCGGGCAACCCCGCGATGGTCGCCGCCCGGCTGCTCGCCTCGCTGGCCACGGCCGCCGTGATGGGCTGGCTGTGGCTCTGCTTCGGCAAGGAGAAGTGGCTGCGGCCCGCCGTACGGCACACCGGACACCAGCACGGACACAGCCGCTGGACGGAGTTCCGGCACGGCTTCCAGTACGACTTCCTGCATGCGGGCGGCTTCCTCGTCCTCGGCGCGATGGCCGCCGCCACCTTCAACGTCGCCGTCCCGCGCTCGGTCCTCGACACCTTCTCCGGCTCGCCCTGGCTGGCCGTGCCCTTCCTCGCCGGACTCGCCGTACTGCTCGCGGTGTGCTCGGAGGCGGACGCGTTCGTGGCGGCCTCGCTGACGGGGTTCTCCCCCACAGCCCGGCTCACTTTCATGGTGGTCGGCCCCATGGTGGACCTGAAGCTGATCGCCCTTCAGGCGGGCACGTTCGGCCGCGCGTTCGCGCTCCGCTTCTCGGCGGCGACGACGGTCGTGGCGGTCGCCGCGAGTGTCCTGGTCGGAGGGGGGCTGCTGTGAGAAGGACCGTACAGAGCGCGCTGCTTCTGCTGACCGGCGCGGGCCTCCTCCACTCGTCGCTCTTCACGACGCTGTATCTGCGGTACGTGAAGGAGGGGCTGCGGCCGCTGCTGGTGGCGTCGGGGGTGGTGCTGGTCGTGCTGGGGGTGATGAACCTGGTGCTGGAGCTGCGCGGGCGGCCGTCGGACGGCCACGACCACGCGGACCATGAGGACGGGGGCCATGAGGACGGAAGCCATGGGCGCGATCACGCGGGCCACGATCACGGGGACCACGGGCACGCGGACCATGGGAGCGATCACGGGGATCACGGCCACGACCACTCCCGCGCCCCCAAGGTCGCCTGGCTCCTCGCCCTCCCCGCGCTCAGCCTTCTGATCTACGCCCCACCGGCCCTCGGCGCCTACACCGCGTCCCACGCGAGCACGAAGTCGGCGCCCCCGACGAAGCAGACCCGCTTCGAGCCGCTCCCCGCCTCCACGGCCCCCGTGCCGATGACCCTGACCGGTTTCACCAACCGCCTCCAACAGGACCCGGCGAAGACGCTCAGCGGCCGCGCGGTCCAGCTGACCGGCTTCGTCACCCCGGGCGGCGCGGACGGCGGCTGGTACCTCACCCGGATCATCTTCACGTGCTGCGCGGCCGACTCCCAGACGGTGAAGCTCCGTATGTACGGCCCCGAAGCCCCACCCGCCAACACCTGGCTCTCGGTCACCGGCACCTGGCACCCGTCCGGCGCCCTCGGCACCAGGTCGGCGGCGGCCGCGCTGGACGTCCAGGAGTCCCACCCCGTCGCCCAGCCGATCAACGCCTACACGGACGACCTGCCGCTGACCGTCGGCTCGTAAAGCCGTAGAGCCGTAAAACCACAGGAGTCGGGACCCGCCGGTGACGTGGTCACTCACGGCGGGCCCCGGGTAGGCTGGGTGACCGGCCGTGCCCTCGGGGTGCGGCGCGGCGGTGGGGCTCGCCGTACCCGAACCGCGGCATCGAAGCCGCCAACAGTCCCTGCTTGCGATGGAGTGTGCCCGTGTGCGCGGGCCCCGGGCGAGTAGGGAGACGTACCTTCATGACAGCATCGCGACCCGCCACCACGAGCGAACCCGTGGACCCCGACGTGGATCTGCGCGCACCCCGCGAACGCGCGCGTTCCTGGCGGGCCCAGGCGCCCGTCGTGGCCGTCGTCTCGGTGGGCGGCGCGATCGGCGCGACCGCCCGGTACGCGGGCTCGCTGCTGTGGCCCACGGCCGCCGACGGGTTCCCGTGGACCACCTTCGTGATCAACGTGACCGGCTGCGCGGTCATCGGTGTCTTCCTGGTCCTCGTCAGCGAGGTGTGGACGGCCCACCGCCTGCTGCGCCCGTTCTTCGGCACCGGCGTCCTCGGTGGCTACACGACCTTCTCGACGTACGCCGTCGAGATCGAGCGCCTCGTGAACGCGGGCGAGGCCCGCACCGCCCTCGTCTACCTGGCCGCGACCCTGCTCGCGGCCCTCGGCGCGGTGACACTCGCGGTGACGGCCACGCGCCGCGTCCTGGCCTGGAGGCAGTCATGACGGCGACACGGCTGACCGGAGACGCCCTGCGGGTGACGATCTTCATCGGTGAGCACGACACGTACCACCACAAGCCGCTCTACAGCGAGATCGTCCACCGCGCGCACGCGGCCGGGCTCGCGGGCGCGAGCGTCTTCCGGGGCATCGAGGGCTTCGGCGCGACCTCCCTGATCCACACCGCCCGGCTGCTGTCCCTCAACGAGGACCTGCCGGTGGCCGTCGTGATCGTGGACACGGAGGACCGGGTGCGGGCGTTCCTGCCCCAGCTGGACGAGCTGGTGGGCTCGGGACTGGTGATTCTGGACGACTGCGAGGTCATCCGCTACGTGGGCGAGGAGAGGCACGCGTGAACTGGCTGCTGGTGATCGTCGGAGGCATGGCGGGTGCCCCGCTGCGCTACCTGACCGACCGCTTCGTGCAGAAACGCCACGACGCCGTGTTCCCCTGGGGCACCTTCACCGTCAACGTCATCGGCTGCTTCATCCTCGGCCTGCTGACCGGCGCGGTCGTGGCCGGTGCCGCGTCGAGCAACGCCCAACTGCTGCTCGGCACGGGCCTGTGCGGCGCCCTGACGACGTACTCCACCTTCTCCTTCGAGACCCTGCGCCTGGCCGAGGACGGGGCGCGGTTCCTCGCCGCGGCGAACGTGGTCGCGAGCCTGGTGGCGGGGCTGGGGGCCGCGTTCGTGGGGACGGCGGTGGCGGAGGCGATCTGGGTCTGAGGCGGCGGGGGCGGCTTCGGGGGCGCCCGCCGTCAGGCCATCGGATTCCGGGCGTGCCCCCGTCAGGCCGTATCCAGGCCGTCGACCAGCCGGTTCAGGAATCTGCCGAAGGTCGCCTCGGGGGTGACCGGACGGCCCGGCGCGGCCAGTGCCTCGGCGAGTTCCGGGTGGTGGCCGTCGGCGGCCATGGCGGTGAGATAGCGGGCCTCGGCCGCGCGCCGGCCGGGTGAGTCCGCGCTCGCGGACTGGGCCAGCTCATGGCGGACATGCCCGGCCACGAAGGACGTGAGCTGGGCGAACACCTCCAGCCGTGCCGCGCCGTCGAGCCCGCTCGGCCGCAGCGCGGCGAGAGCGCGTTCGAGGAAGTCCAGGGCGCGCGGTCCGGGGGTGTGCCGGGTGACGAGGACGGCGGCCAGCCACGGGTGGCGCAGCATGAGCGCGCGCTGCCGGTGGGCCAGCGTCTTCAGGTCGGCCCGCCAGTCGCCGGTGAGCGGGTCCGTGAGCGGCAGCTCGCCGCAGACGTCGTCGGCCATCAGCGCGAGCAGGGTCTCCTTGTCGGGGGCGTAGGTGTAGAGCGACATCACGCCCGCGCCGACCTCGGCGGCGACCCGCCGCATGGTGACCGCGTCCAGCCCCTCCGCGTCCGCGAGGGCGACCGCCGCCGTCGTGATCGCCGCACGGCTGAACGTGGGCCGCCGTCCCCGGCGCGGCCCGGCGGCCGCCGGCGTGGGACCCAGCCACAGCCGCTCCGGGTCGACGCCCGAGGCGCCCGTTCCCTTGTCGTGCGGCACGTCTCCCGCGCTCCCTTTCCCTTGGTTTCCCTTGGTTTTACCCCGCCGGCCGGTGTCGGCCCTTGCCAAGGTCATCCAAGCATCCCCTATTCTCGTGCACCGTACGGAAATGAGGAGGGGAACGATGAGGAGGGGACCGATGTCATCATCCACGCCCGACGCCGTGACCGTGGCGCACTTGCCCAAAGGGCGCCCGCCGCTCTCCGCGCGCCTGCTGCGGGCGACCTTCCGGGGACTCCCGGACCCGCGCCACCCCGTGGGGTACGAGCCCGCGGTCCCGGTGCCCGCCGCCGACGGCAGCCCCCTGCTCACCGACCACTACTTCCCGCGTGCCGAGGGCGACTTCCCCACCCTCCTGGTCCGCTCGCCCTACGGCCGGGGCCTGCCGTGGTCCGCGATGTACGGGCTGCTCTTCGCCGAACAGGGCTTCCACGTCGTCGTCCAGAGCTGCCGGGGCACCGGTGGCTCCGGCGGCACCTTCGACTTCTGGCGCAACGAGCCCGGCGACGCGCAGGCGGCGGTCGCCTGGCTGCGCCAACAGCCCTGGTTCGACGGCAGGTTGGGCACCATCGGCCCCAGCTACCTCGGCTACACCCAGTGGGCCCTGGCCCTCGACCCGCCGCCTGAGCTGAAGGCGATGGTGCTCCAGGTCGCCCTGCACGACCCGCACGCCGTCTTCCACACCGACGGCGCCCTGCACCTGGACAACTCCCTCAGCAGCGGGGTGGGCTTCTCCCACCAACACCGGGGCGTCATACCGTTCGTGAGAGCGACCCTGCGCCTGAAGCGCCGCCTGCGCGAGATCACCGCCGCCCGCCCGCTGCGCGGCGCATACCGGCCCGCCCTCGGCGAACTGCCCTGGCTGGACGACCTGATGACCCACCCGGACCCCAACGACCCGTACTGGGACGGTGCTTCACTGGCCGAGGCGGCCGACGGTCTCCGCGTCCCCACCAGCCTGATCTCCGGCTGGCACGACGCGCTCGCCGACCAGACCTTCGAGCAGTACGAGCGCCTGCGCCGCGCCGGATGCGAGACCGCCCTGCTCGTCGGCCCCTGGACCCACTCCTCCGCCCTCCAGCAGGGCTGGCCCGAGGTGTTCGCGGAAAGCCTCGCGTGGCTGCGCGCCCACCTGTGCGACGACCGCTCCGAACTGCGTCCGACCGAGGTACGCGTCCACCTCGGCGGCGCGTGGCGCGACCTGGACGGCTGGCCGGTGAAGGCGGAGGCGGCCTCCTGGTACCCGCTCTCCGGCGCCCAGCTCACCCGGCAGTCCCCCGTGGACGACTCCCCGGTGGCGTCGTTCCGCTACGACCCCGCCGACCCCACCCCGTCCGTCGGCGGCCCCCTGCTCTCGCCCGGCGCCGGACCCCGCGACAACCGGCCCCTGGAGGCCCGCGCCGACGTCCTGACCTTCACCGGCCCTCCGCTCACCGAGCCGCTGGACATCCTGGGCCCGGTCACCGCGCGGCTCAGCGTCTCCACCGACACCGGGTACGCCGACGTCTTCACCCGACTGTGCGACGTCGACCCCGAGGGCCGCTCCGTCAACGTCTGCGACGGGCTCGGCCGGGCCCGCACCACCGGCGACACGCCCGCGCGGCTCACCGTGCCGATGAGCACCACCGCCCACCGCTTCCCCGCCGGACACCGCGTCCGCTGGCAGATCAGCGGCGGCGCCCACCCCCGCTACGCCCCCTCCACCGGCACCGGAGACCTCCCGGCCGACGCCACCACCCGCGTCCCGGCGCGCATCACCCTCCACGCGGACTCGGAGCTGACGCTGCCCGGGATTCAGAGCCCGAGTTCCGACAACCCCGGGTGATCGTCGGGCCGTCGGCCCAGCGGCCAGTGGTATTTCCGCTCCTCCTCGCCGATCGGCAGGTCGTTGATGGAGGCGAGGCGCACCCGCATGAGCCCGTCCTCGTCGAACTCCCAGTTCTCGTTGCCGTAGGACCGGAACCAGGTGCCCGAGTCGTCGTGCCACTCGTAGGCGAACCGCACGGCGATTCGGTCACCGGCGAAGGCCCACAGCTCCTTGATCAGCCGGTAGTCCAGTTCCCGGGCCCACTTGCGGGTGAGGAAGGCGACGATCTCGTCCCGGCCGCGCAGGAACTCGGCGCGGTTGCGCCAGCGGCTGTCGGGCGAATAGGCGAGGGCGACCTTCTCCGGATCGCGCGAGTTCCAGCCGTCCTCGGCGAGACGCACCTTCTCGACGGCGGACTCGCGGGTGAAGGGGGGAAGGGGCGGGCGGGCGTCGGCCATGGTCACTCCAGGGGGGCGGGGTGCTGGGGTGCGGGGGTGCTGGGGTGTTCCATTCCATCGCGCGGCGGGGAGTGATCGCATCCGATGCCGCTGCGGGCGCCGCCATTACGGTGTCCGGCATGAACCAGTCACAACCCATCGGAAACGGCCGGTCCTGGTACCGCCCCATGGTGGCCCGCCCCACCGACGAGCGGCACCGCGTCGCCACCGTCCTGGAGCTGTTCTTCGACCTCTGCTTCGTCACCGCGGTCGCCGAGGCGGCCGCGGCGTTCGAACACGAGCTGGCGGGCGGCCACCTGGGACACGGGGTGCTCGGCTACGCGCTCGTGTTCTTCGCGATCTGGTGGGCGTGGATGAACTTCACCTGGTTCGCCTCCGCCTACGACACCGACGACGTGCCGTACCGCGTCCTCACCCTGATCCAGATCACCGGCGCCCTCATCATGGCGGCCGGCGCGGCCAAGGCGCTGGAGCACTACGACTTCACGGTCGTCACCTACGGCTATGTCGTGATGCGGCTCGCCATGGTCACCCAGTGGCTGCGCGCGGCCCGCTCCGACCCGGCCCGCAGAGCCTCCAGCCTGCGCTACGCGGTCGGCATCCTCGTCGTCCAGATCGGCTGGGTGGCCCGCCTCGCCCTGCCGCACGGCCTGGGCCTGCCCTCCTTCCTCGTCCTCGCCGTCGCGGAACTCGCCGTACCGGCCTGGGCCGAGCGCGCCGCACGCACCACCTGGCACCCGCACCACATCGCCGAGCGGTACGGCCTGTTCACGCTCATCGTGCTCGGCGAGTCGATCACCGCGGCGACGGCGACCGTACGCACCGCCCTCGACACCGCCGTCTCCCTCGGCGACATCGCCCCGCTGGTCGTCGGCGGCATCCTCACCGTCTTCGCCATGTGGTGGCTCTACTTCACCCAGGACGCCGCCGAACGCCTCAACTCCCTGCGCATGGCCCTGCTCTGGGGCTACGGCCACTACGTCGTCTTCGCCTCGGCGGCGGCCGCGGGCGCGGGCCTCGCGGTCGAGATCGCCCACCTGACCGGCCACGCGCACCTCAGCCGGGTCGCGGTGGCGGCGGCGTACACGGTGCCGGTGGCCCTGTACCTCCTGGTCCTGCGCCTCCTGCACCGCCATGGACGCGCCGGAGCCCTGGACGTGGTGTGGGCCGTCGGCATCCTGGCCGTCCTGGCGGTGACGTTCACCCCGAGCCCGGTGCTGGCGACGGGGTGCGTGATGTCGGTGCTGGTGGGGGCGGTGGTGGTGCTGGGGGAGCGGAGGCGGGCGTGATGCCGCAGGCCGGCCGTACGGGCATCCCCCGAGGCCGGGTGATCATTTTCCGGCAAAGGGCGATGACGGGCCGCAGGCCCTGTGCCAAGCTGCACGGCATGGGGTGGACCTTCAAAGCTCACGGTGCCCTCGCCTACGCGCTGGGCATCACACTGCTGGCACTGACCGCACTCGCCTTGCTGCCCACGACGACACCGCCGATCCGGCCGACCGGCCCGGGATGGCCGACCATGGCGATGCTCGCCCTGCTCATCCCGACCGTCCTGTCGACCCTGTTCCGTGCCTTCCTCGTCCGAGCGGACGCCCGCTCCGGGTGGCTGGCCTTCCGCTGCCTCCCCGAGAAGGTCCAACTGGCCGTGGCCGCCGCCTTCCTCGTGGGCGTAGCCCTGCTGGTCCTCAACCTGACGACCGGCGCCGGGAACGACAACCCCCACTGGCTCGCGGTCCCGGCACTGCTCTACATCGCCTCCGCGTACTCGATCCTGGCCACCGGGGAGATGAACCGAGCGGACCGCGAGATCGGGGAGGCGTGACGGGACGGCCGGCCTGAGCGGGGGAGCCTCTCACCCGCGGTCGACCGTCTCCAGGAACTCCCGGAGCAGCCCGCTCACCACGGCGGGCTGCTCCACCGTGCTGCTGTGCCCGGCCCCCGGCACCACCTCCAGCCGGGCCCCCTGCACCGCCGCCGCGATCCGCTCCGACTCGACGGCAGGCGTGGCGACGTCATCGGCACCTACGACGACCAGCGTGGGCACGGCGATACGGCCGAGTTCTTCGCTCACGTCGGGCCGCTCGACGACTCCGAGCACTGCCTTGCGTATCCCGGAACGCCGACAGCGCCGCAGCCGCCGTACCCACTCGTCGACAACGGGCGCGCTCGCCGGTGACGCGAGGAACTCGGGCCCGAACATCTCGGCCTTCACCCTCCCCAGCACCGGCCGGACCCCGGTGAGCAGATAGACGTTGGCCAGCAGCCGGTACTCCCCGACCCGTGCGGACTCCTCGGCCCGCGCACTGGTGTCGAGCAGCGTCAGCGACCTCAGCAGCTCCCCGTGCCGGGCCGCGATGCGCTGCCCGACGAAGCCGCCCATGGAGAGCCCGACGTAATGAACGGCCCCGAGCCCGAGCCGCCCGATCAGCGCGACGGCATCACCGGTCAGCGTGTCCATGTCGTACCCGCCCGGCGTCGCCGGAGTCTCCCCCTGCCCCCGCCAGTCCACGGTCACGCACCGGTAGTCCCCCCGCAGCGCCTCCACCTGCGCGTGGAACATCCACCCGTTGAAGAGCAGCCCGTGCCCGAAGACGACGACGGGCGCATCGGGCTTCCCTGGCGGCGCCCCCGTGTCGGTGCAGAAGACGGAAACGCCATTGACGTCGACCAAGGGCACGCGTGACTCCTTCGCTCGGGGTGGCAGCCGAGCGTAGAGGTGCGCGGGGCGATGCTCAACGGGCCTGCGCGACAGAGCCGTTCGGCTCGACGACTAGGACGACGTCCCACCCCGCCGATACCCGGCCCAAAGCCGCCCACCGGCCTCCCCCAGCACCTCGTCCACGACGGAGACGAGCAACTCGTCCCGCCCGTCGAGCACTTCCCTCACTCCGTGCCGCAGCCGATCCCCCAGCCCCGGCGCGGCCACCTCCAGCCGCCGCGCGAGCCACTTCCCGCCCCCACGCCAGGAGCGACGGACAACCAACGCCAACTCGCCGGTCCGTCTGGCGAGTTCACCGGCGATGAACAGCCGCTCATTCCGATCCCCGCTCCCCGCCAGGTCGTCGAGCAGATCGGTGATCGCATACCGCAGATCCTCAACCACCTCCCCGTCCACCACGGGCGGCCCCGCGGCGACCAACTCCCGTGCCTCGGCGGCGAGTCGTGCCCCCACCCCGTCGACGTCGAACAGCAACTCCCCCTCGGCACACATGAAAAGCAACGGCGACCGCCCCTTGCTCACCTCCCGCCCGACATATGCCCCCCACGTCCCCTCGGTATGCACGAACATCTCCACCGGCCACCCCGCCCCCCGAAAGCTCACCCGATACGGCGCCGGTGCCCCATGCAGCACGACGACGACATCGAGGTCCGACATCGCCGTACGCCGCTCCGTGACGACACTGCCCCCGAGGAACGCGGCCCGAGCGTCGGGGTGGTGCTCCAGCACCAGGGCCCGCGCGGTCTCCACCAGATCCATCCGGCAACTATCCACCGGACGGGGTCCGGGCTGCCGTCAGGAGTGCCGGGACGGCATGAGGGTGACATGGGTCATGGAAACAGTGCGGGAGAAGTGGGCAACTGTCCCTGCGCGCCCGGTTTGACTCCGATGGAGCCGTTCCCCGGGCCACGAGGGGCCAGGGAAACACCTATACCGTCTCTTTACATTCCCCCTAGACTCGTCGGCGTCCAGGGCGCCCCCAAATCCACTTGTTCCGGGGGCCGTTGCTGCTGTTTCTCTCCTCGGGGGTCCCTCTGTGAAGCTTCGCAGTTCTCTTGCCATGGCAGCCGCCGTCGCGATGGCGACGCCTGTCGTGCTGCTCACCGCCACGTCCGCGTCGGCTCTCGGCGCGAGCACGGCACAGACGCAGAACCAGCCGACGTACGCGGAGCTGAAGCAGGCTGCCGCCGACGCGAAGAAGGCCCACGAGGAAGCCGTCACGGCCAGGGAAGAGGGGCTGAAGGAGCTCAAGGCGACCCTGGAGGCCCTGGACTCCGACACGCACCCGCTCAAGGCTGCCGTGATCGCCGCGGAAAGAGCGGCCAAGGAGGCCGCCGCCACCAGGACCGCCGCCGAGAAGGCCGTCGCGGACGCCGAGGCCAAGCTCGAGGCGGCCGGGGACGA
Source organism: Streptomyces sp. NPDC026659 (assembly GCF_040638245.1). Taxonomy (NCBI): domain Bacteria; kingdom Bacillati; phylum Actinomycetota; class Actinomycetes; order Kitasatosporales; family Streptomycetaceae; genus Streptomyces; species Streptomyces sp. NPDC026659. Next base: position 554,020 of record NZ_JBEZXY010000003.1, read on the forward strand.
CACCGAGAAGGCCGCCGCGCAGCAGGCCCTCGAAGCCGCACAGGCCGACCTGGCGAAGGCGGTCACGGCCGCGAAGGACGCCGACGCCGAGGTGGAGAAGGCCGACACCGCGCTGGACGACGCCCGGGTGGCGGCGAGCCGTAAGTACGGTCAGCTCCAGACCGCCGCCGCGAAGACCCTCAAGGACCTGGAGACCGCCGACGCGGCGCTGGCCGCCGCCGGACAGTGCGTCCGTGAGGCCGGGCTGACCTCGCTCGCGGACGGCCTGCCCTCGAAGGTCACCGCCGGGACCACCGTCGACTTCACCCTGCGCGTCGCCAACGGCACCGAGCGCACGCTGACCGTCGACCCGCTGGTGGCCTTCCACACGAAGGACGCCGCCAAGCACCTGCTGAAGGTGGAGTGGTCCGACGGATCGGCCTGGCAGACCCTCGACGAGGACAGCGGGGCCGAGCACATCGGCCACATGGAAACGATGAAGCCCGGCGACCACCGTGACGTGAAGATGCGCATGACGGTCGGCTCCTCCGCCCGGGCCACCGACGCCTTCGCCCTGCTCGCCAGTGACGCCTCCGACGCGTACAACCCCTGCGTCCTGGGCCCGATGAAGCGCTACGACTTCGAGCTCCTGCCCGCGGGCAGCAAGCCCGGCCCGGTCGACGACGCCAAGCCCGGCCGCCCCCAGGGGAACGACGAGCGCCCGTCCGGCACGGGCCCGTCCCCGCAGGGCGGCACGCCCACGCCGACGACCACCACGTCCGGCACGCGAACCCACACCAGCGGCAACCTCGCCGAGACCGGCGCCTCCTCGACGACCATGCCGCTCGCCCTCGCGAGCGCCGCCACCCTGACCCTCGGCGCCGGCGCGCTCCTCGTCGCCCGCCGCCGCAGGGCCACGGGCAACAATTGACGGCTGAACGCCCCTGAGCGAGCTGTGGCACGACCGCCGTGCCACAGCTCCCGGGCAACGGCCACCCGGCCACGCACGAACCGAGCCCGCACAACAAATCAGGCCCGGTGCTGATCTCTCAGCACCGGGCCTGACCTGGTGTTACGGCTGTCGGGGTGGCGGGATTTGAACCCACGACCTCTTCGTCCCGAACGAAGCGCGCTGCCAAGCTGCGCTACACCCCGATTGTCGCTGCTCTCGCGGCGACGACGTTTACTTTAGCCCACTGGGGGCCGGAGGCGAAATCCGGTTCTGGGCGGGGTCAGACGCGGCGGCGGGTGGGGGTCGGGCGGGTGTGGTCGAGGGCGATCAGGAGGAGGGCCAGGGCGTAGATCGCGAGGCCGATCAGGAGGGCGTTCGCGAGGGTGCTGCGGTAGCCGTGGGCGGCTGCGTCCAGGAAGGGGTAGAGGTAGCGGCCCCGCACACTGTCCGAGGGGACGAAGAGCGCTCGTGTCAGCGTGAAGATCAGGTACGCCAGCGGGAACACCAGCCACGCCGCCGCCTGGCGCAGGTGCAGACGGGGGGCCGGGGTGAACAGCAGCCAGTCCAGCAGGGCCGCCAGCGGCAGCACCGTGTGAAGGATCTGGAGCGCGCCCCACTGGGCGTGCCAGCGCTCCGGGATCGCCGACGTGCCCGTCATCGAGAACGGGGGCGTCGTATGGGCGAGCAGTACGTGGTACGTCAGCGCGCTGGTCACGATGTAGAGGAGTGCCGCCCCCGACACCGCGGCCGGTACGGCCCGCCGCGCCCGCCAGGACCGCGACGCCGACAGGAGCATGACCACCGCCAGCAGGATCGCCGCCTGGACACCGAAGTAGCTCAGGATGCGCGACGGGGCGCCGATCATGAGTTCCAGGGCGATCCCCGCCGCCGCGAGGAGCGCGGTTCCCAGGCGGAAGAGCGCCACCCAGGGGCGCCGGATCGGGGCCACCACCGCCGTCACCGGCACCGGCGACGGCCGCAGCACGGGCGGGCTGGGGATCGCCGGCAGGTCGGGGATGTCCCTGGGTATCGGTGCGGTCATGCCCTCACGCTAGGCATAAGGGGTGAAAGGGGCTATGTGGAGTACTCCGGGAGGGGGACGCCTTAAGCCCCAGGGCATGAGCCCCCCCAGGGGACGTGCCCCTACTCCCGCCCCACCAGCGTCAGCAACGTCACCTCCGGCGGACACGCGAACCGCACCGGCGTGTACCGGTTCGTCCCGCACCCCGCCGACACGTGCAGATGCGAGGTCCGGCCCGCCACCGAGTGCGTCGACAGCCCCTTCACCCGGTCCGTGTCCAGGTCGCAGTTGGTGACCAGGGCGCCGTAGAAGGGGATGCAGAGCTGGCCGCCGTGGGTGTGGCCCGCGAGGATCAGCGGGTAGCCGTCCTCGGTGAACGCGTCCAGCGTGCGCAGGTACGGCGCGTGGACGACGCCCATCGAGAAGTCGTGGCCGGCCGTGGGCCCACCGGCCACCCGGGCGTACCGGTCGCGCTTGATGTGCGGGTCGTCCAGGCCCGTCAGCTCGATCGAGGCGCCGTCGATCTTCAGGGTTCCCCTGGTGTTGGTCAGGTTGAGCCAGCCCGCGGAGTCGAAGCCGTCCCTGAGGTCCTCCCAGGGGTTGTGGACCACACCGGTGGCGGGCGCGTTGCCGTTCAGGCCGTGGCGGCCGCTGGCCTTCTCCAGGAGGTAGCGGGCGGGGTTGCGCAGCTTGGGGCCGTAGTAGTCGTTGGACCCGAAGACGTAGGCACCCGGGAACTCCATCAGCGGGCCGAGCGCGTCCAGCACCTCGGGGACGCCCTCGGGGTCCGAGAGGTTGTCGCCGGTGTTGATCACGAAGTCCGGGCGCAGCCCCGCGAGCGACTGCAGCCAGCGCCGCTTCTTGCCCTGGCCGCTCACCATGTGGATGTCGGAGACCTGGAGCACCCGCAGCGGGCGCATCCCCGGCGGCAGGACCGGCACGGTCACTCGTCGGAGGCGGAAGGAGCGGGCCTCGAACCCCGCCGCGTAGGCCACTCCGGCGGCGCCTGCCGCCATGATCCCCAGGGGTACTCCGTATCGCGCGCGCATACGACCATCGTGTCAGACCCCCGTGCGACGGCGAGACCGGGAGCCCTTTGGCGCAAGGGGTGTTCGGGCCGCCGGACGGCGGGGAGCGCGGGCCGTGCGGGACAGGGCGTCCGGGCCGTGCGGGACGGGAGGCGCGGGCCGCGAAAACGGGGCGCACCCCGGGCGGCGTACCTGCGACAATCGGACCATGACCACCACGCTCAAGGCGAAGCTGCACGACGACCTCAACGCCGCGATCAAGGAGCGCGACGAGCTGCGCTCCTCCACGCTCCGGCTGACCCTGGCCGCGATCTCCAAGGAAGAGGTCGCGGGCAAGGAGAAGCGCGAGCTGTCCGACGACGAGGTCCTCAAGGTGATCACCAAGGAGGCCAAGAAGCGTCGCGAGGCGGCCGAGGCGTTCGCGCAGGGTGGTCGTGCGGAGTCGGCCGAGCGGGAGAAGGCGGAGGGTGAGCTCCTCGCCACGTACCTGCCCAAGCAGCTCTCCGACGACGAGCTGAACGCGATCGTCTCCCAGGCGGTCGAGGAGGCGAAGGCCGCCGGTGCCGAGGGCCCGCGCGCCATGGGCGCCGTGATGAAGATCGTGAACCCGAAGGTCGCCGGTCTGGCCGAGGGCGGCCGCGTCGCCGCCGTCGTGAAGAAGCTCCTCCAGGGCTGACGGCCCCAGCCGGACTCCGAGAGTCCCGCCCGTAAACGACTTCGGGGCCGCACCCCTGCTCGCGCAGAAGGTGCGGCCCCGCCGTCGTACGTGCCTCAGTTCCGGCGGCCGCCGTTCGTGCCGCCGTTGCCCTGACCCTGCGTCGGGTTCTGGGGCACCGTGACGGTCGGGTTCGTCGTACCGGGAGTGCCGCCGCCCGCGCCGCCCGGGGTCCCCGTGCCGCCGCCGTTCGTCAGGGCGCCGAAGAGGCCGCCGATCAGGCCGCCGCCGCCCGGGTTGCCCCGATGTCCGCCGCCCGTACGGCCGTTGTCGCCGCCGTTGTCCCGGCCGCCGTCCCTGCCGTGGTCGTCGTCATCGTCGTCGGGGATGTCGATCAGCTGGAAGTCCGGGGCGGCCTTTCCGACGAGGGCGCCCGCCATGGCGTCCTTCCAGATCGGGCCCGGGACCTCGCCGCCGTAGACCAGCGGACGGTAGACACCGCCGATGGTGACACCGGCCATCTTCAGGTCCTGCTGGGCGCTGCCGACCCAGACCGCGCCGGCCAGGTTGGGCGTGTAGCCGACGAACCAGGCGTTCTTGCGCTCGTCCGTCGTACCCGTCTTGCCCGCGCTCTCGCGGTCCGTGAGGCCCGCTTCCTTACCGGTGCCGGAGTCGACCACGCCGCGCAGCAGCGTGTTCACCGTGTCCGCGGTCTTCTGGCTCATCGCGCGCGAGCAGCTCGTCCTCGGGACCGGGATCGACTTCTCCTCGGTGCCGATCTTCTGGGTGATCGACTCGATGGCGACCGGCGTGCAGTACTTGCCGCGCGAGGCGAAGGTCGCGTACGCGCTCGCCATGGTCAGCGGCGACAGGCCGATCGAGCCGAGCGCCATGGACGGGGACTGCGGGATCTTGGTGCCGTTGCCCTGCACCACGTGCATCGCGTCGGTGATCTTCGCCACCGGGCACAGGCCGATGTCGGAGATGAGCTGCACGAAGTAGGTGTTGACCGACTTGGCCATCGCCTCCTTCATGCGGTACGGGCCCTTCTCGGACTCGTTCTCGTTCTCCACGGTCTCGTGCTCGGTGTTGCGGTAGGCCGTGCCGCTGCATCCCTGCACCGGGCTCGGGTACTCCATCTTGTACGGCGAGGAGTACGACTGGGTCGGCTGCTTGCCGCCCTCGATCGCGGCCGCCGCCACGAACGGCTTGAACGTCGAGCCGGTCGGGAAGCCGAAGTTGGAGCCGCCGTAGGCCTTGTCCACCGAGAAGTTGTACTCGGTCTCGTCCTTGCCGTAGCCGAACGGCTTCGACTGGCCCATCGCCAGGACCTTGCCGGTGCCCGGCTCGACCAGGGTGGCGGCCGCGGCGACCTTGTCGGACTTGTAGACGTGGTCCTTGAGGGAGTCCTGCACGGAGTCCTGGGCCTGCGGGTCCAGGGTCGTACGGATCGTCAGGCCGCCCTTGTTCCAGAGCGTGGCGCGCTCCTCGCGGGTCTTGCCGAAGACCGGGTCGGTCAGGAAGACGTACTCCACGTACTTGCAGAAGAAGGCGGAGCCGCGGGTCGCGGTGATGCAGCCGTTCTTCGGCTGGCTGACGTGCAGCCCGAGCGGCTTCTCCATCGCGCTGTCGGCATCCGCCTGGGAGATGTCGCCGACCTCGGCCATGCGCTGCAGCACGGTGTTGCGCCGCTTGGTGGCCTCGGCCTCGTCGTTCACCGGGTCGTAGCGGCTCGGGGACTGGACGATGCCGGCGAGGAGCGCGGACTCCTGGAGGTTGAGGTCCTTGGCGTGCTTGGAGAAGTAGCGCTGCGAGGCGGCCTCGACGCCGTACGCCTGCTCGCCGAAGAACGTGATGTTGAGGTAGTTCTCCAGGATCTTCTTCTTGCCGAGCTTCTCCTCGATCTGGATCGCGTACTTCAGCTCGCGGACCTTGCGGCCGAGGGTCTGCTGGGTGGCCTGGGCGACCTTGGTCGGGTCGTCCCCCGCCTCCTCGATGAAGTAGTTCTTCACCAGCTGCTGGGTGAGCGTGGAGGCGCCCTGCGCGACCCCGCCCTCCTGGGCGTTCTTGTTCAGGGCGCGCAGCACGCCCTTGAGGTCCACCGCGCCGTGCTGGTAGTAGCGCGAGTCCTCGATCGCGACGATCGCCTTCTGCATGTACGGCGAGATGTCCTTGAGGTCCACCACCGTGCGGTCACGGGAGTAGACGGTCGCGATCTGGTGGCCCCGGCTGTCCAGTATGGTCGTGCGCTGGCTGAGCTGGGGGCTCTTGAGGTTGGCGGGGATCTCGTCGAAGCCCTGGACGGAGCCCTTCGCCGCGAGGCCCAGCGCGCCCGCGGCGGGCAGCGCGATGCCCGCGAGCACCGCCCCCGCCAGCACACTGACACCGAGGAACTTGGCGGCCTGCTGCGTCGTCGAGAGGCCACCGCCGGAGCGCTTCTTTGGCATGGGGGCAGCCTAATCCGTACTGATGAGCGTTCCGATGGACCGACAGTCCTTCGGGATGTTCGGGTGCAGGATCGTGACGTACGCCGGTGGCACGCGGGCGCCACGGGAGCACGCGGGCGTCATGGCACGGCGCGGCGGGGCGCGTCCGTGTCCATTCGCCGGACACGCGCACAGGCATTGGCCTAAGCTGCGCTCAACTGTCACAGCGGTGCGGCCATGTAGCAATACGTCCGGCGACCCCGAATCGTTCCGGGAGTACCCCCACTTTCCGGCGGGGCGTGTCCGAATCCGCCTCGTGTGTCACCGGACGCCCCTTGTGGCGCACCACAACCGTCCCGCTTCGCCGGGATGATCACGCATGTCGTCAGCTCACTCCTCCGGGTGATCTGCCGCTTACCCATAGTCCGTTCGGGCCATTCAAGATTGGGCCCGAAGGGGGTGTTGCGCTGTCCGCGCCTTCCGTAACGTCCTCAACTGGCGGCGGTGAATATGCCGCTGCCGCCGTGGGGGAGCCTCGATTCGGGAGAGGACGGCGCCGGTATGGGCTGGGTTACCGACTGGAGTGCGCAGGCCGCCTGCCGCACTACCGATCCGGATGAACTGTTCGTTCAGGGAGCAGCGCAGAACAGGGCGAAAGCGGTGTGCACCGGGTGCCCGGTGCGGACGGAGTGCCTGGCGGACGCGCTGGACAACCGTGTGGAGTTCGGTGTGTGGGGAGGCATGACGGAGCGCGAGCGCCGCGCCCTGTTGCGCCGGCGCCCCACCGTCACCTCCTGGCGGCGGCTGCTGGAGACCGCCCGTTCGGAGTACGAGCGCGGCACGGGAATCGTGCCCCTCGACAACGACGAGGTGTACGAGAACTACGCGGCGGTCAGCTGAGGGCTTGCCCTCGGCATAGGCCGACGGGGTAGGTACTGGGCTGCCGCGTGTGCCGCTGCCCAGGTGTGGCGGGGCCGCGTGCGCCGCTGTCGTACGGGCGCGTGCGCCATGGGGTCAGTTCCGTGCGGCCCTCATCAGGTCAGTTCCGTGCGGCCCTCGGAGAGACGGTCTCCGATGTCGCGCAGGCCCGCCAGGTCGTGTACGTCGCCGGGGAGGGCCGGGACCTCGACGAGCGCCACCTCGGGGTGGCGCGAGACGAAGCGGTCCCGGGTGCGCTGCTCGCGTGCGAGCAACTGCATCCGGTCGGCGTGCAGCCTGAGCAGGCCCGCCGTCAGCTCGTCGACGGACCGGTCCGGATCGGTGGCGGGGGAGCCTGCGCCGGGGGCCGGGTCCTCGGACGGAGCGGAGTCTGAACTTCCGTACATGTCGGGAGAGTTACGAGATCCAGCTTTCCCGTCCCCCTGATCGACAATGCGGTCCTCCGCAAGATTTTCCGCGGCCGCGAGCGCCCGTTCGGCCGAGAGCCGTCCGGCCCCGCTCGCGTGCACGCGGTTGAGGACCAGCCCGACCAGCGGCATCTTCTCCGCGGCGAGGCGCTCCACGAAGTACGCCGCCTCGCGCAGCGCGTCCCGCTCCGGCGCGGCCACCACGAGGAATGCCGTACCGGGTGCCTGGAGCAGCTTGAACGTGGCGTCCGCGCGTGTACGGAACCCGCCGAAGGTGGTGTCCATCGCGGAGACGAAGGTCTGTACGTCCTTCAGGAGCTGACCGCCCAGCAGCTTGCCGAGCGTGCCGGTCATCATCGACATGCCGACGTTCAGGAAGGCCATCCCGGCGCGGCCGCCGAGCTTGGCCGGGGCGGTGAGGACGCGGATGAGGCGGCCGTCCAGGAACGACCCGAGCCGCTTGGGCGCGTCCAGGAAGTCCAGCGCGTTGCGGGAGGGCGGGGTGTCGACGACGATCAGGTCCCACTCGTCCTTGGCGCGGAGCTGGCCGAGCTTCTCCATCGCCATGTACTCCTGCGTGCCCGCGAAGCCTCCGGAGACCGTCTGGTAGAAGGGGTTCGCCAGGATCTGGGCGGCCCGCTCGGGGTCCGCGTGCGCCTCCACGACCTCGTCGAAGGTGCGCTTCATGTCGAGCATCATGGCGTGCAGTTCGCCGCCCGGGGTGTCGTCGGACCCGGCGTCCGGACGGCGGTCCTCGGTGCCCTTGACCCGGCGCGGCACGTTGTCCAGCGAGTCGATGCCCATGGACTGGGCGAGCCGCTTGGCCGGGTCGATGGTGAGGACGACCACCTTGCGGCCCCGCTCGGCCGCGCGCAGCGCGAGCGCCGCCGCCGTCGTGGTCTTGCCGACCCCGCCGGAGCCGCAGCACACCACGATCCGGGTCCCGGGGTCGTCCAGGAGCGCGTCCACGTCGAGCGCGCGGGCGGGGGACAGGCCGGGGCGCTCGCCGTCCTCGGCGTGCGCTCCGGCGGCCTTCGGCCGTGCCGGGTCCGGACTCATGACAACCCCTGCTTCCGCAGCTCGGTGGCGAGTTCGTACAGGCCCGCGAGGTCCATGCCCTCGGCGAACAGCGGAAGTTCGCGCATGGGCAGGTCCAGCTCGGCGAGGACCGTGCGCTGCTCCTGCTCCAGCGCGTACCGCTCGGCGTACTCGGCGGCCTGGTTCAGCAGCGGGTCGACCAGCCGCTCGGCGTTGCCGCCGCGGCGGGCGCCGCCGAGTCCGGCCGCGGACAGCGCGCGGGCGACGGCGGAGTGCGAGACCGTGCGGGCGAGTTCCAGGTCGGCCGCGTCCAGCACCTCGGGGCGGACCATGTTGACGATGATCTCGCCCACCGGAAGCCCCGCCGCGCGGAGTTCGGCGATGCCGTCGGCGGTCTCCTGGACCGGCATCTCCTCCAGGAGCGTCACCAGGTGCACCGCCGTCTCGGGCGACTTCAGCACCCGCATCACGGCCTGCGCCTGATTGTGTATCGGGCCGATCTTGGCGAGGCCCGCCATCTCGTCGTTGACGTTCAGGAAGCGGGTGATGCGGCCGGTCGGGGGCGCGTCCATGACGACGTGGTCGTAGAGGAAGCTGCCCTGCTTGTCCTTGCGGCGCACCGCCTCGCACGCCTTGCCGGTCAGCAGTACGTCTCTGAGGCCCGGTGCGATGGTGGTCGCGAAGTCTATGGCGCCCAGTTTCCGCAGGGCGCGGCCCGCGCCGCCGAGTTTGTAGAACATCTGGAGGTAGTCCAGAAGGGCCTGTTCGGGATCGATGGCGAGTGCGTACACCTCCCCGCCCCCGGGAGCGACGGCGATCTTCCGCTCCTCGTAGGGCAGCGCCTCGGTCTCGAAGAGCTGTGCGATGCCTTGCCGGCCCTCGACCTCCACGAGAAGCGTCCGCTTCCCCTCGGTCGCGAGGGCCAGCGCGAGGGCGGCGGCGACCGTCGTCTTTCCGGTCCCGCCCTTGCCGCTGACGACCTGGAGCCTGCTCACGTCTTCGAGACTAACCAGTCCGGGCCACAGTCACGCGGGAGGCTGTGGATAACAGCGACTACAGTCGGCCCCATGACCAAGTGGGAATACTCGACCGTGCCGCTGCTCGTCCACGCCACGAAGCAGATTCTGGACAACTGGGGCGAGGACGGCTGGGAGCTCGTCCAGGTCGTGCCCGGACCGAACCCGGAGCAGCTCGTGGCCTACCTGAAGCGGGAGAAGCAGGCGTGAGCGCGGTGGAGGCCCGGCTGGCCGAACTCGGGCTGACACTGCCCGAGGTCGTGCCGCCGCTGGCCGCCTACCAGCCGGCCGTGCTGTCCGGTGTGTACGTCCACACCGCGGGCCAGCTGCCCATGGTGGACGGGCAGCTGCCGGTCACCGGCAAGGTGGGCGCCGAGGTCACCGCGGAGGAGGCCAAGGACCTCGCCCGCACCTGCGCGCTGAACGCGCTGGCCGCCGTGAAGTCCGTCGCGGGTGATCTGGATCGCATCGCCCGCGTGGTGAAGGTCACGGGCTTCGTGGCCTCCGCGTCCGACTTCACCGGCCAGCCCGGCGTCCTCAACGGCGCCAGCGAACTGCTCGGCCAGGTCCTCGGCGACCGGGGCGTGCACGCCCGCAGCGCGGTCGGCGTCGCGGTGCTGCCGCTGGACGCGCCGGTGGAGGTCGAGATCCAGGTGGAGCTGCTTCCGTGAGCCGGGCGGAGCTGCTTCCGTAGACCAGGCGGAGCGGCTTCCGTGATCCATGGGTGGTCGCTCACGTAACACCCACGTCAAACACCCCGCACGACCCCCGGCCACCTCTCGAACATTCGCTCTGTCCGGGATAGCCTCCGGCCATGGCGAACGGTCAGTGGTACCCCCCGGAGTGGCCGGACCGCATCCGCGCGCTCGCGGACGGCACGCTCACTCCCGTGGCGCCCAGACGCGCGGCGACCGTGATGCTGCTGCGGGACACACCGGCCGGGCCTGCCGTGCACATGCTGCGCAGACGCGCCTCCATGGCTTTCGCCGGAGGCGCGTACGCGTATCCGGGCGGCGGGGTCGACCCGCGCGACGACGACCGTGAGATCGGCTGGGCGGGCCCCTCGCGCGCGTGGTGGGCCGAGCGGCTCGGAGTGGACGAGAGCAGCGCCCAGGCCGTCGTCTGCGCGGCCGTGCGGGAGACGTTCGAGGAGGCGGGCGTCCTGCTCGCCGGGAGCGGCCCCGACGCGGTCGTGGGCGACACCGGCGGCGACGACTGGGAGGCCGACCGCGCCGCCCTGACCGCCCACGAGCTGTCCTTCGCCGAGTTCCTGGACCGCCGGGGCCTGGTCCTGCGCTCCGACCTGCTCGGCGCCTGGACCCGCTGGATCACCCCGGAGTTCGAGTCCCGCCGCTACGACACCTGGTTCTTCGCCGCCGCCCTCCCCCAGGGCCAGCGCACCCGCGAGACCTCGGGCGAGGCCGACCGCACGGTCTGGACACGCCCCGAGGAGGCCGCCGCCGGGTACGACCGGGGCGAGCTGCTGATGATGCCGCCCACCATCGCCACCCTGCGCCAGCTGCTGCCGTACGGCACCGCCGCCGACGTGCTCGCGGCCGCGCCGGAGCGGGACATGACCCCGGTGCTCGCGCGCGCCCGGCTGCGGGGCGGCGAGGTCGTGCTGAGCTGGCCGGGGCACGACGAGTTCACCAGGCACGTCCAGGCGGCCCCCGGCGGAGGTGCGGCATGACCGACGCCGCCGTACTGCCCGGACAGCCCCGGAACGTGGTCGCCTCGGGCCCCGCGACCGAACGGGCCGTCAACGTCCTCGCGCCCAACGCCTCCGCGATGACCCTGGACGGCACCAACACCTGGATCGTCGCCGAGCCGGACTCCGACCTGGCCGTGGTCATAGACCCCGGGCCCCTGGACGAGGGCCATCTGCGCGCGGTCGTGGACGCGGCGGAGCGGGACGGGCGGCGCATAGCCCTCACCCTGCTCACCCATGGCCACGCCGACCACGCCGAGGGCGCCTCCCGCTTCGCGGAACTGACCGGCACGCGCGTGCGTGCCCTCGACCCGGCGCTGCGCCTGGGCGACGAGGGGCTGGCGGCCGGAGACGTGATCACCACCGGCGGGCTCGAACTGCGGGTCGTAGCGACCCCGGGGCACACCTCGGACTCGCTGAGCTTCCATCTCCCGGCCGACGGCGCGGTGCTGACCGGCGACACGATCCTCGGGCGCGGCACGACCATGGTGGCGCACCCCGACGGCCGTCTGGGTGAGTACCTGGCCTCCCTGCGCCGGCTGCGCTCGCTCACCGTGGACGACGGCGTGCACACCGTTCTGCCGGGCCACGGGCCGGTCCTGGAGGACGCCCAGGGCGCCGTCGAGTTCTATCTCGCCCACCGCGCCCACCGGCTCGCCCAGGTCGAGACGGCCGTGGAGAACGGCCACCGCGGCGCGCCCGCGATCGTCGCCCACGTCTACGCCGACGTGGACCCCTCGCTGTGGCCCGCGGCCGAGCTGTCCGTCCGCGCCCAGCTGGACTATCTGGGTGAGCACGGGCTCATCTGACCGGCCCCGCTGATCCAGCAGGCCCCGCCGATCCGACCGGCGCCGCCGATCCGGCCGTCGCTACGGCGTGACCTCCTCCGGACGGAGGACCTTCTCGCCGTGCACGCGCGCGTACTCGGCGGCGAGCCAGGGGCCGAGGTCGTCCGTGTACAGCCGCAGCACCCCCGTGTCCCCGGCGGGCTCGCGGCCGTAGCGCGCCGCCACGCGCATCGGGGCGGCCCGCTCCGGGTGGTACGCCCCGAAGACCTCCGCCATCTCGCCCAGGTCGCTCGTCCAGCCCCGCCAGCGGGGCATGACCAGGGTGAAGCCGGTGCGCACGAGATGCCGGGACATGAAGCGCACCAGCGGTCTGCGCGCCTCCTCGGTGTCCGGCGCGGCCGCGATCCGGGTCCGCCAGCGGGGCAGCAGCCGGGCGAGGTCGCCGTTGGTCTCGCGGGCCAGCAGGGAGGTCGGGCGGTAGCGGGGCAGCAGGGCGGCCAGGTCGTCCCCGGCGAGCGGGGTGCACAGGCAGGCCACGAACCAGCCCAGGTCGTGCCGCTCCGCCTCGCTCAGCAGCCGCTCCCGGCCGTACAGGAGGGTGCCCACGCCGTCGATCACGCCGTACTCCCGGTCCAGGGCCGCCCCGAGGGCGTTCGCGACGGTCCGGTCGGCCTCGGTCGGCTCCGCGCGCAGCGCGACCAGCAGGTCCAGGTCGCTGCGGCCCTCGCGCGCGGTGCCGCGCGGGACCGAGCCGTACAGGTAGGCGCTGTCCAGGCGGTCGCCGTAGGCGGCGGTGAGGCGGTCGCGCGCGGCGGCCACGACCGGGCGGAAGGCGGGCGGCACGCGCGCGAGGGAGCCCTCGCGCGCGATGAACCCGTCGGGGTCCAGGCCGTGCGGGGCGGGAAGGCGCTGAGGCTCGGGCATACCCCGCACTCTGCCGGTACGGGGCGGTGCGGATCAGCCGAATTACGGCGATTGCGACGGCCCGGTACGCGGGAGGACACCGGCCGGGCCCACGGGAAGGGGCCCCGCCGTCCGGCAGGGCCCCTGTCACCGTGTGCGGGTCGGGTCAGCGCGAGCGCTTCGCCAGGCGCTCCACGTCCAGCAGGATCACGGCCCGCGCCTCCAGGCGCAGCCAGCCGCGCTGGGCGAAGTCGGCCAGCGCCTTGTTCACGGTCTCGCGGGAGGCGCCCACCAGCTGGGCCAGCTCCTCCTGGGTGAGGTCGTGGACGACGTGGATGCCCTCCTCGGACTGCACGCCGAAGCGGCGCGAGAGGTCGAGCAGAGCGCGCGCGACGCGGCCGGGGACATCGGAGAAGACCAGGTCGGACATGGCGTCGTTGGTCTTGCGCAGCCGGCGGGCGACGGCGCGCAGCAGGGCCGTGGCCACCTCGGGGCGCGCGTTCAGCCAGGGCTGGAGGTCGCCGTGGCCGAGGCCGAGCAGCTTGACCTCGGTCAGCGCCGTGGCGGTCGCCGTGCGCGGGCCCGGGTCGAAGAGCGACAGCTCGCCGATCAGCTCACCGGGGCCGACGACGGCCAGCATGTTCTCCCGCCCGTCGGGGGAGGTGCGGTGAAGCTTGACCTTGCCCTCCGTGACGACGTACAGCCGGTCGCCGGGGTCGCCCTCGTGGAACAGGGAGTCTCCACGGGCGAGGGTCACCTCACTCATGGAGGCGCGAAGCTCCGCGGACTGCTCGTCGTCGAGAGCCGCGAAGAGCGGGTTGCGCCGCAGAACGTCGTCCACGAGTTCTCTCCTTGTCGACCTGCTCAGGGGATGGTTCTCCCCCACGTGCCAGGGGACCGTGCTCCCCATTTTGCCGGACGGTCCAAACAGTGTGATCTGTCACAAGGATGCCGCACACGTGTCCCAACGTGAGCGGCAGGGGTCCAATCGGGGGCTGATCCTCCGGGTCCGGGGCGGATGTCGGTGCCGGGCTTTAGGCTGGCCGGGTGTCCAAACAGCCGGTGAGAGCACAGGCCGAGGGGGCTGAACGGGTGACCGTGCGCCGCGATTCCGCCGTGGGCGAACAGGGTTCCGATGGAAGTGGCAAAAAGGTGAAAACCGTAAAAAAGGCTGCGGCGAAGAAGGTGGCCGGCGAGTCCCGCACCGCCCTGGTCCGCCGCGCCCGCCGGATCAACCGCGAGCTGGCCGAGGTCTACCCCTACGCCCACCCCGAGCTGGATTTCGAGAACCCCTTCCAGCTCGTGGTCGCCACGGTCCTGTCGGCCCAGACCACCGACCTGCGCGTCAACCAGACGACCCCGGCGCTCTTCGCCAAGTACCCGACCCCCGAGGACCTCGCGGCCGCCGACCCGCAGGAGGTCGAGGAGATCCTGCGGCCCTGCGGCTTCTTCCGGGCCAAGACCCGCTCGGTCATAGGGCTCTCCAAGGCCCTCGTGGAGGACTTCGGCGGCGAGGTGCCCGGAAAGCTCGAGGACCTGGTCAAGCTGCCCGGAGTCGGCCGCAAGACCGCCTTCGTGGTCCTCGGCAACGCCTTCGGACGCCCTGGGATCACCGTGGACACCCACTTCCAGCGGCTGGTGCGGCGCTGGAAGTGGACCGAGGAGACCGAACCCGAGAAGATCGAGGCAGCCGTCGGGGCGCTGTTCCCCAAGAAGGACTGGACCGACCTGTCCCACCACGTGATCTGGCACGGCCGCCGCATCTGCCACGCCCGCAAGCCCGCCTGCGGCGTCTGCCCCATCGCCCCGCTCTGCCCCTCGTACGGCGAGGGCGAGACGGACCCCGAGAAGGCGCGGAAGCTCCTCAAGTACGAGAAGGGCGGCTTCCCCGGCCAGCGGCTGAACCCGCCGCAGGCGTATCTGGACGCGGGCGGCATCGCGGCCCCGCCGCTGGGGGCCGGATGACGGCGGAGGCCGCGGGCCGGACGACGGCAGGGGCGCGGGGAGCACGGGCGTTGGCGACGGCGAGGGGGCGGGCATGACGTACACGCGGGACACGCACGAGGGGCCGGTGGCCGTGCGCCGGGAGGGGCTGCCCGGCTGGCTGGAGCCGGTGGTCCGCGCGGCCGAGACGGTCCAGCCGCTCCAGCTGAGCCGCTTCCTGCCGCCGGAGAACGGCTCGGGCCGCCAGTCTGCGGTGCTGATCCTCTTCGGCGAGGGCGAGCGCGGCCCCGAGCTGCTGCTGATGGAGCGCGCCGGTTCGCTGCGCTCGCACGCGGGCCAGCCGTCCTTCCCCGGTGGCGCGCTCGATCCGGTGGACGGCGACCCGAAGGCCGACGGACCGCTGCGGGCCGCCCTGCGCGAGGCCGAGGAGGAGACCGGGCTCGACCCGGCGGGCGTGCAGCTCTTCGGCGTGCTGCCCGCGCTCTACATCCCGGTCAGCGAGTTCGTCGTCACGCCCGTCCTCGGCTGGTGGCGCGAGCCCAGCCCGGTCGGCGTCGTCGACCCCAACGAGACCGCACGGGTCTTCACCGTCCCCGTGGCGGATCTCACGGACCCCGCCAACCGCGCCATGGCCACCCACCCCAGCGGCCACCGAGGCCCGGCGTTCCTGGTCGAATCGGCCCTGGTGTGGGGCTTCACCGCCGGGGTGATCGACCGGCTGCTGCACTACGCGGGCTGGGAAATGCCCTGGGACCGATCCCGGCAGGTCCCGCTCGACCGGCGGTCGTGACAGGGTGTCCGTGCGGTGTTTTCCCCGGGGACACGACAGCGGCGGGCCTGCCGCCGCTCCCCGGGTCCCCGGCCGAGCCGCCGGGGCCGGAGCGAAAGTGATGGGGCGGGGCCAGAAGCGGTGAACGTGCTCGACATCCTCCTGCTGGCCGCGGCCGCCTGGTTCGCGGTCGTCGGCTACCGCCAGGGCTTCGTCGTCGGCATCCTGTCGGTGACCGGCTTCCTCGGCGGCGGTCTCGTCACCGTCTACGCGCTCCCGGTGATCTGGGACGCCGTGACCGGCGGCCGCAAGGTCGGCACCACGCTCGCCGTGGTGGCCGTGGTCGTCGTCATCGTCGTGGCCTCCGTCGGCCAGGCCCTGACCACACACCTCGGCGGCCGGCTGCGCCGCCACATCACGTGGTCACCGGCCCGCGCCCTGGACGCCACCGGCGGCGCGCTCGTCAACGTCGCCGCCATGCTGCTGGTCGCCTGGCTGCTCGGCTCCGCCCTCGCCCAGACCACGCTGCCGACGGTCGGCCGCGAGGTGCGCGACTCCCGGGTGCTGGTCGGCATGGACCAGATGCTGCCGGGTCAGGCCGACATCTGGTTCAAGGACTTCACCTCCGTCCTCGCGCAGAACGGCTTCCCGCAGGTCTTCAGCCCGTTCTCGAACGAGCCCATCCAGGAGGTCCAGCCGCCCGACCCGGCCCTCGCGCGCAGCGCGGTCGCCGTGCGGGCCCAGCGCTCCATCGTGAAGGTCACCGGCACCGCGCACAGTTGCGGCAAGGTCCTGGAGGGCACGGGCTTCGTCTTCGGCGACCGCCGCGTGATGACCAACGCGCACGTGGTGGGCGGCGTCGAGGAACCCACCGTCCAGATAGGCGGCGAGGGCCGCAAGTACGAGGCCAGGGTCGTGCTGTACGACTGGCGGCGCGACATCGCCGTCCTGGACGTGCCCGACCTGACGGCGCCCGCACTGCGGTTCTCCACCCAGGACGCCGACGGCGGCAACGGCGCGATCGTGGCCGGGTTCCCGGAGAACGGCTCGTACGACGTGCGCGCGGCGCGCGTGCGCGGGCGCATCACGGCCAACGGGCCGGACATCTACCACCGGGGCACCGTCGCCCGCGATGTGTACTCGCTCTACGCCACCGTCCGCCAGGGCAACTCCGGCGGCCCGCTGCTCACCCCCAAGGGGAGGGTGTACGGCGTGGTGTTCGCCAAGTCGCTGGACGACGCCGAGACCGGCTACGCCCTGACCGCCGACGAGATCCGCGCCGACATCGCCAAGGGGCGCACCGCCACCGAGCAGGTGGGCACGGACAACTGCGCCCTGTGAGACCCGGTACGGGGGCGGCCTGGCGGCCGGTGCCGTTTCAGCCGTGCGTACAGCCGCGCGCTCGGCCGTGCGTTCAGCCGCGCGGGTGACGCAGGCGTACCGAGACCCAGCGGGCCCGGCGGCGCAGAATGCGCGGAATCCCCACCCTCGGGTCCGCTTCCGCCAGTTGCGGTGTCCCTCGCCGCGCCGAACCGGATCCGGCGAGGGAGCGGCGGTCGCGGGGTGCGTCACTGTAGTCGTGCGTCCAGCCCATACCCCGACGTGTGCCCCCGCCCCAAGGTCGATAACCGCTTCCGCGCCCACCGATCGGCCTATGCGTCAGGCATGTGGCCGTTCGGCGGACAAGTGTTCAGGAACGGTCGGGAAAAGGGGCACTCCGCGCGCCCGAACGGTCACCGGTCGGGTTCGGGGTCCTTCAGCCAGTTGATCAGCTCCGTGGAGAACGCCACCGGGTCCTCCTCGTGCGGGAAGTGGCCGAGCCCGTCGAACAGCCGCCAGCGGTACGGCGCTTCCACGTACTCGCCCGAACCGGCCGCGCTGCGGGTCCGGGTGACGGGGTCGAGGGAGCCGTGCAGATGCAGCGTGGGCACCCGTACCGGCCGCTTCATCCGGCGGTTGAACTGGATGCCGTCGGGGCGCGCCAGCGAGCGCACCAGCCAGCGGTACGGCTCGATGGAGCAGTGCGCGGTGGACGGGATGCACATGGCCCGCTGGTACGTCTCCACGTCCGCGTCCTCCGGCAGGCGCGGTCCGGACCAGTCCCGGATCAGCCGCCCCACCAGCGCCCCGTCGTCGGCGGTCAGCCGGCGCTCGGGAATCCACGGCCGCTGGAAGCCCCAGATGTACGAACTGGCCGCCGTCTGCCGGGTGTCCCGGAGCATCGCCGCCCGCCAGCGCCTGGGGTGCGGCATCGACACCACGGCGAGCCGCCGCACCAGCTTGGGCCGCATCGCGGCGGCCGTCCAGGCCAGATAGCCGCCCAGGTCGTGGCCGACCAGGGCGGCGTCGGGCTCGCCCAGCGAGCGGATCACACCGGTCACGTCGAGCGCGAGGTTGGCGGGGTCGTAGCCGCGCGGGGTGCGGTCGCTGCCGCCCACGCCGCGCAGGTCCATGGCGACGGCGCGATAGCCCGCCGCGGCGAGCGCGGACAGCTGATGGCGCCAGGTCCACCAGAACTGCGGGAAGCCGTGCAGCAGCATCACCAGGGGGCCGTCGCCGAGTTCGGCGATGTGGAAACGTGCGCCGTTGGCGGCGACGTCCCGGTGGGTGACCTTCTCCCCGGAGGGGATGCCGATGCGTACGGCCGGGGCGGCGGCGGGTTCCGTCATGAGGACGAGCGTGCCACAGCCTTGCGCCCGCGTTCGGCCGGAGGCAGCGCGCGCGGGTGCTGCGGGCCGGTCCCGCGGGGGTGCGGCTTGGCCTTCTGGAGCACGCCCGCCGACTCCTTCATCGAAGCGGCCACCTTCTGCGGGCCCTTGCTCTTCTTGGCCTTCTTGGCGAGCGCCAGGCCGACGAGCGCGAGGAGCACGGCGAGCAGCACGTTGGCCGCGAAGGAGAGCAGGAAGCAGAGCGCGAGGTTCCAGTTGCTCCAGGTGCGGATGCCGTACGCCAGCGCGAAGTTGAGCATCGGCAGGGAGAACAGCAGCAGCGCGCCCGCCACCGAGAACGAACCGCCGCTCATCGCACCGCGCTTGACGTCCTGCCTGAGCTGCGCCTTGGCCAGGGCGATCTCGTCGTGCACCAGCGCCGACAAGTCGGTCGACGCCGAAGCGAACAACTGGCCGATGCTGTGTTCGGCGCCGACCGGGCTGCCGTCGGGTGCGCTCATCGCGTTCTCCCTCTGAAGTGGTGCCGTCTTGGTGTACCGCTTGGTTTGTACCGTCTCGTCAGATCATGCCGGACGACCGTTCTCCCCGCCTGCCCCGCCGGGCACTTCCGCACGCGCGTGCCGCGCGGCGGCGGCCTTCTCGGCGGCCAGCCTGCGGTGCTCGGCGGCCCGGCGCTCGTGGATCGCGGCCATGCGCAGGTGGTACGCCGGATCGTCCTGTTCGTAGATGTCGGGGACACCGTCCTCGTCCTCGTCGCGCTCCTCTTCCTCGCACATACCGCGGTACTTCGCATTACGTACCTTCAGCAGCACGGTCGCACAGATGGCCGCGATCAGCGATCCGACGAGGACGGCCGCCTTGACCTCGGCGGTCAGCGCGGCGTCGTCCGCGAAGGCCAGCTCGCCGATCAGCAGCGAGACGGTGAAACCGATCCCCGCGAGCGTCGCGACCGCGAACACGTCCGCCCACGCGAGGCCCTCGCCGAGCGTGGCCCGGGTGAAGCGCACGGTGAGCCAGGTGCCGCCGAAGACACCGACGGTCTTGCCCACGACCAGGCCGAGCACCACACCGAGCGTCTCCGGCCGGGTGAAGACCTGCACGAGCGCCCCGCCGGAGACCGGCACCCCGGCGCTGAACAGCGCGAACAGCGGCACCGCGAGCCCGGCCGACACCGGCCGCACCAGATGCTCGATCCGCTCCCCGGGCGAGCGCTCCTCGCCCTCACGGGTGGTGCAGCGCAGCATCAGCCCCATGGCGACGCCCGCGATGGTGGCGTGCACCCCGCTCCGGTACATCAGCGCCCAGGCCACCAGCGCGAGCGGCACGTAGACGTACCAGCCGCGCACGCCCTTGCGCAGCAGCAGCCAGAAGACGGCCAGGGCGGCGACGGCCCCGCCGAGCGCGGCGAAGTCGAGCCGGCCGGTGAAGAACACCGCGATGATCAGGATGGCGAAGAGGTCGTCGACGACGGCGAGCGTGAGCAGGAAGGCGCGCAGGGCGCTGGGCAGCGAGGTGCCGATGACCGCGAGCACGGCGAGCGCGAAGGCGATGTCGGTGGCCGTGGGCACCGCCCACCCGGCCAGTGAGCCGTCGCCTGTGAGGCCGGTGAGGGTGTACACCAGCGCGGGTACGGCCATCCCGCACAGCGCCGCCGCCACGGGCAGCGCGGCCGCCCTGGGGTCGCGCAGGTCGCCTGCGACGAGTTCGCGTTTGAGCTCCGCCCCGGCGACGAAGAAGAACACCGCGAGCACGCCGTCGGCCGCCCAGTGCGCGACGGAGAGGTTCAGGCCAAGGACGGCGGGGCCGAGATGGAAGTGGCTGACCGCCTCGTAGCTGTCGCGGAGTGCCGGGACGTTCGCCCAGACGAGGGCGGCTATCGCGGCGACGAGGACGAGGACCCCGCCCACGGTCTCGGTGCGCAGCGCGTCCGCGACGGCGGTCCGCTCGGGCAGCGACAGCCGTCCAAGGGCCCGGCGGCCGGCGTTCGGGGTGCGGGGCGCGGTCATCACGGGGGCCTTCCGGTCGCGGGCAGGACAAAACGCTTGCCGACCAGACTTCCCGGCGCACCTTGGGCACGTCGTACGTGCCGATTTTGTTTACTTTACCTAAGTTCGTGGGGTGGCGCACCCCGTTGCGTTGGGGGGCGTACGAGGGCTCGCTGTGCGAGGGGGCGCGTACGGGGGTGTACGCGCGAGGGGTGCCCGGCGCTTCCCGCGCACCGGGCACCCCTCGTCGGCCGTACCGCTCCCTAGGGCCTGTCTTTCGGATCAGCCCGAGTCGCGGGGGCTGGCACGCACATCTGCGGCGTTGTCGTCACTCGCCGACGCTCCGCGTCGACTCCCTCCTCCGCCTTGCAGTTGCACGCACCAGCCCCCGCTCGGGTCGGCCGAAAAGCTCGCTCGGCTGGAGCTGCCTGATCCGAAAGACAGGCCCTAGTCGTCGCTGGGCTTGGACGGCATCCGGCTCTGGATGAGCGCCATGACCGTGGAGTCGGCCAGGGTCGTCACGTCACCCAGCTCGCGGTCCTCCGCCAGCTCGCGCAGCAGTCGGCGCATGATCTTGCCGGAGCGGGTCTTGGGCAGCTCCACGACCGGCTGCACGCGCTTCGGCTTGGCGATCGGGCCCAGCGTGGCGCCCACGTGGTCGCGCAGCTCGGCGACGAGCTTCTCGTCCTCCGTCACGTTCCCGCGCAGGATCACGAAGGCGACGATGGCCTGGCCCGTGGTCTCGTCCGCCGCGCCCACGACCGCCGCCTCGGCGACCGCCGGGTGCGAGACGAGCGCCGACTCCACCTCCGTGGTGGAGATGTTGTGCCCGGACACCAGCATCACGTCGTCCACCCGCCCGAGCAGCCAGATGTCGCCGTCGTCGTCCTTCTTGGCGCCGTCGCCCGCGAAGTACTTGTCCGGGAAGCGCGCCCAGTACGTGTCCAGGAACCGCTGGTCGTCGCCCCAGATGGTGCGCAGCATCGACGGCCACGGCTCGGTCAGGACCAGATAGCCGCCGCCTCCGTTCGGCACCTCGTGGCCCTCGTCGTCCACGACCGTCGCGCCGATGCCGGGCAGCGGGCGCTGCGCGGAACCGGGCTTGGTCTCGGTGACGCCGGGCAGCGGCGAGATCATCATCGCGCCGGTCTCGGTCTGCCACCAGGTGTCGACGACCGGGGTGCGGTCGGCGCCGATGTTCTTGCGGTACCAGATCCACGCCTCGGGGTTGATCGGCTCGCCCACCGAGCCCAGGACGCGCAGCGAGGTCAGGTCGAACTGCGCGGGGATGTCGTCGCCCCACTTCATGAACGTCCGGATCGCCGTCGGGGCGGTGTAGAGGATCGAGACGCGGTACTTCTCCACGATCTCCCAGAACCGGCCCTGGTGCGGGGTGTCCGGGGTGCCCTCGTACATCACCTGGGTCGCGCCGTTGGCCAGCGGGCCGTACACGATGTACGAGTGCCCGGTGACCCAGCCGACGTCGGCCGTGCACCAGTAGACGTCCGTCTCCGGCTTGAGGTCGAAGACGGCCCAGTGGGTGTACGCCGCCTGGGTGAGGTAGCCGCCCGAGGTGTGCAGGATGCCCTTCGGCTTACCCGTGGTGCCCGAGGTGTAGAGGATGAAGAGCGGGTGCTCCGCCCCGAACGCCTCCGGGGTGTGCTCCGCCGACTGGCGTCCGACCAGGTCGTGCCACCAGACGTCCCGCTCGGCGTCGAACGCCACGTCCTGCCCGGTACGGCGCACCACGAGCACGTGCTCGACCGAGCCGGACTTGGCGACCGCCTCGTCCACGGCAGGCTTGAGCGCGGACGGCTTGCCGCGCCGGAAGCCGCCGTCGGAGGTGATGACGACCTTGGCGTCCGCGTCCTTGATGCGGGTGGCCAGCGCGTCCGCCGAGAAGCCGCCGAAGACGACCGAGTGCGCGGCGCCGATGCGGGCCGTGGCCAGCATCGCGATCGCGGTCTCGGGGATCATCGGCATGTAGATCGCGACCCGGTCGCCCTTGCGGACACCCAGCTCCAGCAGGGCGTTGGCGGCCTTGGAGACCTCGTCCTTCAGCTCCGCGTAGGTGATCGAGCGGCTGTCGCCCGGCTCGCCCTCGAAGTGGATGGCCACCCGGTCGCCGTTCCCGGCCTCGACATGGCGGTCCACGCAGTTGTAGGCGACGTTCAGCTCGCCGTCCTGGAACCACTTGGCGAACGGCGGGTTCGACCAGTCCAGCGTCTCGGTCGGCTCCTTGGCCCAGCTCAGTCGCCGGGCCTGCTCGGCCCAGAAGCCGAGCCGGTCAGCCTTGGCCTGTTCGTACGCCTCGGCCGTGACGTTGGCGTTCGCCGCCAGGTCAGCGGGCGGCGCGAAGCGGCGCTCCTCCTTCAAGAGGTTGGCCAGGCTCTCGTTGCTCACGACATCTCCCTTTCCCAGGGTGTCCGTTGTGTCCCGGGCCACACCTCATCAGACCAGGAGGCCGATGACAAGGGTGGGCCGCAGAATTGGTTTAGACCTTTCTGCGACCCATCCGGAATGACCGCTCACGCGGGACCGCAGACCTCTTCCACCTCTCTCATGTCCTCTCTGACGTCGTGGAACACCCCTTCCGCCGCGGGGCCGCCCAGCAGATAGGCCCGCGCCTCACCCACGTGGAAATACATCCCGTGCAGCTCCAGCGCACCGGCCGCCAGGGCGCGGGCCACCGACTCGTGCGCCCGCAGATGCGCCAGCTGCTGGACCACGTTGGTCAGACACAGCCGCTCCACCGCGTCGGCGGCGGGCCGCTCCGCCAGCCGGGGCGCCGTGCCGGCGTCGGTGGCCATCCGCTCCAGGCTCGGCAGCCCGTACCGCAGCCAGCGTCTGAGCGGGGTCGGGGCGGCGCCGGGCTCCGCCGTGAGCAGCGCCTGCATCGCGCCGCACCCGGAGTGCCCGCACACCGTGATCGAGCGGACCCCGAGCACGTCCACCGCGTATTCGATGGCGGCGCCCACCGAGTCGTCGCCGTGCTCCTCGCCCGGCGGCGGGACCAGGTTCCCCACGTTGCGCACCACGAAGAGATCGCCGGGACCGCTCGCGGTGATCATCGAGGTGACCAGCCGGGAGTCGGCACAGGTGAGAAACAGCTGCGAGGGCCGCTGCCCCTCCCGCGCCAGCCGCGCCAGCTCCTCCCGGACCAGCGGGGCGGTGTTCCGCTGGAACGAGCTGATGCCTCGGGCGAGTTCGTGGGGGTAGGTGTCGGGGGCGGTGGTGCCGGGTGCGGCGGTTTCGGGGGTGCGGGTTTCGGCAGTGGTGCCGGGTGCGCGCGTTTCGATGCCGGTGGCGGGGGTGAGGTCCGCGCGTGCGGGCTCCGGGTCTCCGGCCGGACCGGCGCCGCCGGACGGCATCGCGCACTGGTGGTTGCGCCATGGTGTCCAGGGACGGCAGCGGCAGGCGGTGGAGGACGCCTCGGGGGAGTGGAACGTGCCGTGTCTGCCGGTCAGTTCGGCCGAGCCGCCGCGCGCGGTGTGGGAGGTCCGCCAGTCCTGCAGCGCCTCGTACGCCGCGTGGTCCATGAAGGAGCCGTCCAGCTCCACGACCGCGCGGCCGCCCTGGGGCACATGATGCAGGGTTCTGCTGAGCCGGGGCACGGCGAGGAACGTCAACTGGCCGCGTACGCGCACATGGTGGACCCCGTCCTTCTCCTCGTGCGTGATGCGGGTGTGGGTGAGGCGGCGCAGGGCGAGGAAGACGGCCACGGCGATCCCGAGGAGTACGCCCTCCAGGACGCCGAGGACGACGACGCCGAGCGTGGTGGCGGCGTACACCGGGACCTCGCGGTGCCGGTTCACCGTACGGATGTGGTGCAGGGACACCATCTGGACACCGACGGCCATCACCAGGGCGGCGAGCGCGGCGAGCGGGATGTGCTCCAGGAGCGGAACCATCAGCAGCGTGGCGATCACCACGAGGACGCCGTGCAGCATCGTGGAGTTGCGGCTGACCGCGCCCGCGTTCACGTTCGCCGTGCTGCGGACGGCCACTCCGGCGACGGGCAGGCCGCCGAGGGCGCCGGAGACGATGTTGGCCGCGCCCTGACCGAGGAGCTCGCGGTCGAGGTCCGAGCGGCCGAGCCGGGCCTGGGCTCCGGTGCGGGCGGCGGCCATCTTGTCCACGGCGACCGCGCCGAGCAGGGACTGCACGCTGCACACCAGGGTCGTGGTGAGCACGGCGGCCACGACACCGAGCGCCGGTCCCTCGGGCAGCCCGGCCAGCGCGTGGCTGCTCCAGGAGGGCAGGTCGACACGGGGCAGGCTGAGTCCGGTGAGCAGGGCGGCCGCCGTGGCCCCGGTGACCGCGACGAGCGGGGCCGGGACCTTGCGCAGCAGGCGCCCCGGTTCGCCGGGCAGGCGCGGCCAGGCCAGCAGCAGTGTCAGGGTCAGCGCGCTCACCGTCACCGCGGCCGGGTCCAGGTGCGCCAACTGGTGTGGCAGTGCACGGAGGTTGCTCAGCACCGAGCTGTCCGGGCTGCCGCCGATCACGATGTGCAGCTGGGCCACGGCGATGGTGACGCCGATGCCCGCGAGCATCCCGTGGACCACGGCCGGGCTGACCGCGAGGGCGCCGCGCGCCACCCGCAGGCAGCCCAGGCCGAGTTGGGCGAGTCCGGCGAGGACGGTGATCCCGCAGGTCGCCCGCCAGCCGTACCGGTGGATCAGGTCGGCGGTGACCACGGTCAGTCCGGCGGCCGGGCCGCTGACCTGGAGCGGGCAACCGCCGATCCGGCCGGCGACGATCCCGCCGACGGCGGCGGCGACCAGGCCCGCCTGTAGGGGCGCGCCGGTGGCGAGCGCGATGCCGAGCGAGAGCGGCAGGGCGATGAGGAAGACGGCGACGGAAGCGGACAGGTCGGCACCCTCGACGGCGAAACGGCGACGCCGGGGCGGTGGGTCGGTGGGTGGGGAATGGGAGTGAACGCGAGTGGGGGCGGTGGCTGACATCGTTCCCGTCTCCTCCGGGGCTGCGCGGTCGCGGACTTGGGGTGGCTCGCCCGATCTCCACCGTGTGATGGCGGGACATGGGGCGGGTGTTCGGTCGCGGCCGTGGGTCACGGCGTACAGCGGCGGGATGGATCAAATTTCGGTAAATGAATCGTAATGGCGAGTAAATGTCCCGCATAGTTTTTCGAGGCATATGGCGCATATCTCCACCCTCCAGAGTGAAGGGGTCATTTCATCGGCTTGTCGTACTAATTCCTTCTCGGCCCCGTGCGACCTTGGCGGCGCCGTCGGGGCGAACCCGGCGCGTCACCGCAGAAAGCCGTCATCAACTCGCCCGAGAGAAGCGCCTGAGAGAAGGAAGAAGGTGGGCGGAAATATGGCCGCCACCCAGAGGATTGCCGTCTGTGCCATGGTCGCCGCGGCCGGTGCCGCATCCCTCGCCGGCTGCGCCACCGGCTCCCACCCCGTGAAGGAAGGTGCGCCCGGCCCGCAGAACGGGGTCGACGCCCCCAGGAGCGTGGTCCGTCTGATCGGCGACGGGTCCACCGCCTACACCGGGTCGCAGCCGCACCTGCCCAGGCCCGAGAAGCTGAAGCCGGGTCAGAAGCCACCGCAGTTCGTGGTGTTCTCCTGGGACGGCGCCGGGGAGGACAGCCAGAAGCTGTTCTCGCACTTCCGCAAGGTCGCCAAGGACAACCACGCGAACATGACGTTCTTCCTCAGCGGCGTCTACATGCTGCCGGAGGCCAAGCGCGACCTCTACAAGCCGCCGCAGCACTCGCCGGGCCGCTCCGACATCGGCTTCAACGACGACCAGGGCATCGCCGACACCGCCAAGCAGGCCCGCCTCGCCTGGCTGGAGGGCAACGAGATCGGCACCCACTTCAACGGCCACTTCTGCGGACCCGACGGCGGGGTCGGCGAGTGGTCGGTGGACGAGTGGAAGAGCGAGATCGACCAGGCCAAGCAGTTCGTGAAGACCTGGAAGACCAACTCGGGCCTGAAGAACGCCTCCCCGCTGCCCTTCGACTACGACAAGGAACTCATCGGCGCCCGCACCCCCTGCCTGGAGGGGCAGAAGAACTTCATGAAGGCGGCGAGCCAGATGGGCTTCCGCTACGACTCCAGCGGCGTCAACAACCAGCTCTGGCCGAAGAAGAAGGACGGCCTGTGGGACCTGTCGATGCAGCTGGTCCCCTTCCCCGGGCACACCTTCGAGCAGCTGACCATGGACTACAACTTCATGGTCAACCAGTCCGGCACCCAGACCCAGGGCGACCCCGACAAGTTCGGTCTCTGGGGCGACGAGATGCGTGACGGCCTGCTCAAGGGCTTCGACCGCGCCTACAACGGCAACCGCGCGCCCCTGATCATCGGCAACCACTTCGAGTCCTGGAACGGCGGCACCTACATGCGGGCCATCGAGGACGTGGTGAAGACGGTGTGCGGCAAGCCCGACGTGCGCTGCGTCTCCTTCCGTGAACTGGCCGACTGGCTGGACACGCAGGACCCGCAGACCCTCACGAAGCTGCGCACCCTGGAGGTCGGGGAGACGCCCAGGCAGGGCTGGGCGTCCTTCCTCTCCGGCCGCCCGGCACCGGCGCCGAAGGGCGTGCCCGGGGCGCCGGCGGCCAAGCAGTAGGAGGCGACGGCCGGGAGGCGGGCGTCGACCAGGAGACAGGGATCGTCGGCCGGGCCGTACACGTCAGGCGGGGGTGGCGACACCCTCGCCCAGCACGAAGCCGGGATCGATCTGCGCCGCCAGATCGGTCCCGGTGCGCTCGTTCCCCCACGACTCGGCGTTCTTCAGATGGAAGTGCGCCATCTGGCGGGTGTAGCGCTCCCGGTCGCGCAGCGCGTACGTTGCGTCGGCGGCGGTCCTCAGCCGGTGCAGCGCGGCCGCGTTGGTCTCCTCCAGGAGCCCGAAGCGGGGCGGGCGCCCCTTCTCCATGGCGCGCACCCAGTCCGAGTGCCCGACCGTCACCAGCAGGTCGTCCCCGACCTCCTTGCGCAGGAAGTCGACGTCGTCCTGGGCCTGGACCTTGTTGCCGACGACCTTCAGCGTGACGTCGAAGTCGCGGGCGTACTCCTTGTACTGGCGGTAGACGGAGACCCCCTTCCGCGTCGGCTCGGCGACGAGGAACGTCATGTCGAAGCGGGTGAACATGCCGGAGGCGAAGGAGTCCGAACCGGCGGTCATGTCCACCACCACGTACTCGTCGGGGCCGTCGACGAGATGGTTCAGGAACAGCTCCACCGCTCCCGTCTTGGAGTGGTAGCAGGCGACCCCCAGGTCGGCGTCGGTGAAGGGGCCGGTGACCATCAGACGGACGGCGCCGCCGTCGAGTTCCACCGGGCGCGCGCAGGCGTCGTAGATCGCGTTGGGCTCGCGCACCCGGACCAGCCGCGAGCCCTCGCCGGGCGGGGTCGTCTTGATCATCGTCTCGGCGGAGGCGATGCGCGGGTTGCTGCCGCGCAGATGGTTCTTGATGAGCCGCAGCCGGTCGCCCATGGCGGGCAGCGCGGCCGCCTCCGCCTCGTCGAGGCCGAGGGCGGGGCCGAGGTGCTGGTTGATGTCGGCGTCGATGGCGACCACGGGGGCTCCGGCGGCCGCCAGATGGCGGATGAAGAGGGAGGAGAGCGTGGTCTTGCCGCTGCCGCCCTTCCCGACGAAAGCAATTTTCATGTTCACGAACGGTAGTCGCTTCATTGCTGTGTGTGTCATGGAGTCCGGCGAAGACCACTCCTTCGTGGGGTGGCCGTCGGGTGTCCACGGGGCTTCCCCAGGGGTGCGGGTCCGGTCGACGGGCGGACGCGTAGGGTCGTACGCATGAGTACGACTGGTGCGACCGCCGACCCGCTCGCCGCTCTGGGATCGCTGCCCGGTGTGGCCGACTCCGTGGAGTCCGTGCGCAAGGCCGTGGACCGGGTCTACGGGCACCGGATCATGCGGCGCCGCAGCAACGCGATCACCTCCGAGGCCGCGCTGCGCGGGGCGCGTGGTTCGGCCGCGCTGTCCGGTGCCGACTGGGCTCTGGAGGAGGTGCGGCGGCGTACGGACTTCAGTACCGACACCGAGGCGCGCGCCATGGGCGCGGCCCTCAGGCTGACCGCCGAGGCGGGCCAGCTGCTGTCCATCTGGCGGCAGTCGCCCCTGCGGGTGCTGGCCCGGCTGCACCTGGTGGCGGCCGCGAGCGACGGCGACGAGGTGGGCCGTCCGCGCCGCGCCGGCGAGACGGCCGACGAGCCGCTGATCGAGCTGCCGCTGCCGGACGCCCCCGAGGTCTCGGGCCGCCTGGACGGCCTCGCGGAGCTGATCATCGCGGGCAGCTCGGCGCCCGCCCTGGTGACGGCCGCCGTGGTGCACGGCGAACTGCTCGCGCTGCGCCCCTTCACCTCGCACAACGGGCTCGTCGCCCGCGCCGCCGAGCGCATCGTGCTCATCGGCAGCGGTCTGGACCCGAAGGCGGTGTGCCCCTCCGAGGTCGGCCACGCCGAGCTGGGGCGCGCGGCCTATCTGGGCGCGCTGGAGGGGTACGTCTCGGGCACCCCCGACGGCATGGCGGCCTGGATCGCGCACTGCGGCCGAGCGGTCGAACTCGGTGCCCGTGAGTCGACGGCGGTGTGCGAGGCGCTTCAGCGCGGAGCGGCCTGAGCGGGGCCGGGCGAGGGGCGGCCGAAGGCGGGGTGCCCCGGACAGGGTTGCGGCGGTACGAATCCCTCTCGTACCGCCGCTGGCATGTTCACCCGGGTTACCAAGCGTCCTCGTGTGTTGCTCATCAGGTCGGGGTGCTTTGCCCGGCCCTGGTGTAGCAGGCCCGTAATCGACGGTCCGACGTCGCGTGGGTGCCCAGTGTTCATGCAAGGTCCGTGGGGCCAAGTGCGTAGTAACAGGTAATCCTCGCGGATGTCCTTTGGTCTCGCGGGCCGTTGATTCCTTTGTACTGCAAAAGTGGAGAAATCGGAACCCCTGGCCGCACTTCTTTGCTTATGAACCCATCCCGGATTTCAGGTTTGAATCCCGGGTGAACCGGTCCGGACAGGGAAGAAACGGTCAGGCGGTCGTGGTGCGGCGCCGGTTGGCGTACCAGACGAGGCCGGCCGTGGCCGCCGCCGCGCCCAGGGCCGCCATCGCGACGAGCGCGGGTCGCGGTGGCACCGAGAGCGCGGGCAGTCGCTGCTTGAGCCGGACCGGCTTGCGGAACTCCAGGACCGGCCAGCCGCGCGCGACCGCCTCACGGCGCAGCGCGCGGTCGGGGTTCACGGCGTGCGGGTGGCCCACCGCCTGGAGCATCGGCAGGTCGGTCACCGAGTCGCTGTAGGCGTGGCTGCGGTCGAGGTCGTACCCCTCGGACGCGGCCAGCTCCCGGACGGCCTCGGCCTTGGTGGGGCCGTAGGCGTAGTACTCCACCTCGCCGGTGTAGCAGCCGTCCTCGCCGACGACCAGGCGTGTGGCCACCACGCGGTCGGCGCCGAGCAGTTCGCCGATCGGCTCCACCACCTCGGCGCCGGAGGTGGACACGATCACGACGTCGCGTCCGGCGGCGTGATGGCGCTCGATGAGCGAGGCGGCCTCGTCGTAGATGATCGGGTCGATCAGGTCGTGCAGGGTCTCGGCCACGATCTCCCTGACCTGCCGCACGTTCCAGCCGCGGCACAGCGTGGACAGATACTCGCGCATCCGCTCCATCTGGTCGTGGTCCATACCTCCGGCCAGGAAGACGAACTGGGCATATGCGGTACGCAAGGCCGCCCTGCGGTTGATCAGTCCGCCTTGGTAGAAGGACTTGCTGAAGGTGAGTGTGCTCGACTTCGCAATGACCGTCTTGTCCAGGTCGAAGAAGGCCGCTGCGCGGGGCAAGGAGTGGTTTTCCACAACCCTGAGCATAGGCGCCCACCATTCGGCGTAAGGTGTGGCGCGTGGGTTTGCCTGAGAGGCCTCTCGGGTACACCATGGAAGTCACGGATCGTTCGCGACCGTGCTAACCCGGTCCGGCTCCTCCCCCCCCCCGAGTCGGACCGTGGGGACGACCCCCGCTCTCCCCCCCGGCGGGGGTCGTCGCATGTCCAAGTGGGGTTTCTCCTTCCTCTTCCGGTGTGAACCCGGTGGCGGCCGATGGTCGGCCGCCGTTTCGTCATGCCCATGATTGATTACGTACGGTAATCATCGGGGTGCTCTGTGGAAGTCGTACACGAACCGTGTGCGCGTCACTGGTTTGAGTGACGGAGATATTCACAGGCCCTTCGGCATCCACAGTTTTCGATCAAGATCCACATCATTTTCGGGTTCGCCGCATCGTGATTCCACCGCGCTCCGGAGCGGGCCGCTCGATGGCCTGATCGCAATGCCGGGGGCGCGTATGGCCGGTTCCTATCGGCCGTTCATATGGAGACCTTTACCGGTTCTCCACAACTTGGGGAATCGCGTGGCCCGAGGGGACCGCGCGCACCACGCAGCGAAAGGGAATCCGCCATGACCGGAATCGTCACCCACGATCCGCCGCCGACCGCCGGAGACCGGGCGGCCCGCCCGCTCATCGTCACCGAGGACGCCCTGCTCCTGGACGACCTGCTGCGCCTGTGCGCGGCGGCGGGTGCCACACCCGAGGTCCACCACGGCGTCCCGGACCACGGCGGCGGCTGGTCGGCGGCCCCGCTCGTGCTCGTCGGGGACGACGCCGCCCGCCGTGTGCGCGGGGCCGCGCGCCGCAGAGGAGTGGTGCTGGTGGGCCGCGACCAGGACGACCCCGACGTGTGGAAACGCGCCGTCGAGATCGGCGCCGACCATGTCCTGATGCTGCCCGACGGCGAGCAGTGGCTCGTCGACCGCATCGCCGACGTGGCCGAAGGAGTCGGCCGCCCCGCCCTCACCGTCGGGGTCATCGGCGGCCGGGGCGGCGCCGGGGCCTCCACCCTCGCCTGCGCCCTCGCCGTCACCTCCGCCCGCGAGGGGGTGCGCACCCTCCTGGTGGACGCCGATCCGCTGGGCGGCGGACTCGACGTGCTCCTCGGCGGCGAGAGCGCCGAGGGCCTGCGCTGGCCCGCCTTCGCCGCCTCGCGCGGCCGGGTCGGCGGCGGCGCCCTGGAGGAGTCCCTGCCCGAACTGCACGCCCTGCGGGTGCTCAGCTGGGACCGGGGCGACTGCGTGGCCGTCCCGCCCCAGGCCGTCCGCGCGGTGCTCGCCGCCGCCCGGCGGCGCGGCGGCACGGTCGTCGTCGACCTCCCGCGCCGCCTGGACGACGGGGTCGCGGAAGTCCTCGCCCAGCTCGACCTGGCTCTGCTCGTCGTCCCCGCCGAACTGCGCGCCATGGCCGCCGCGGGCCGAGTCGCCTCCGCCGTCGGCATGGTCGTGCGCGACCTGCGCGTGGCGGTGCGCGGGCCGGGCGCGCCCGGGCTCGACGACCGCGAGGTGGCCCGGCTGCTCGACCTCCCCCTCGCCGGCACCGTCCCCTTCGAGTCCGTGCTGGCACGGCCGCGCGGTACCGCCAAGCCGCCCGGCGCGACCGGACGCGGCCCGCTGGCCCGCTTCTGCACCGCCTTCTGGGAGCAGGCCCTGGCCGAGACGGGAGGCCCCCGATGACCCTCCCCGGACTCGACCGGGCCGACGGCGCGGCCCTGCTCGACGGCGTCCGGCGCCGCCTGGCCGAGAGCGGCGCCGAACCCACCCCGGCCCGGGTCGCCCAGGCGCTGCGCGAACAGGGCCGGGTCCTGGGCGACGCCGAGGTCCTCGGCGCGGCCGAGCATCTGCGCTCCGAACTCGTCGGCTCCGGCCCCCTGGAACCGCTGCTCGCGGACCCCGCCGTCACCGACGTCCTGGTGACCGCACCGGACCGGGTGTGGGTGGACCGGGGCGGCGGCCTGGAGCTGACCCGGGTGACCTTCCCCGACCCCGCGGCGGTACGACGTCTCGCGCAGCGGCTCGCCGCCGTCGCCGGGCGGCGCCTGGACGACGCGCGGCCCTGGGCGGACGCCCGGCTGCCCGACGGCACCCGGCTGCACGCCGTGCTGCCCCCGGTGGCCGTCGGCTGCACCTGCCTCTCCCTGCGCGTCGTACGGCCCCGTGCCTTCACCCTCGCCGAACTGGCCCGCGCGGGCACCCTGCCGCCCGCCGGCGACCGGCTCCTGCGCGCCCTGCTGGACGCCCGGCTGAGCTTTCTGATCAGCGGGGGGACCGGCACCGGCAAGACGACCCTCCTGAGCGCGCTGCTCGGCCTGGTCGGACCCGGAGAGCGCATCGTGCTCGCGGAGGACTCGGCCGAGCTGAGACCCGACCATCCCCACGTCGTACGGCTGGAGACCCGGCCCGCCAACCAGGAGGGCGCCGGTCTGGTCACGCTGGAGGACCTGGTCCGGCAGGCGCTGCGGATGCGGCCCGACCGGCTGGTCGTCGGGGAGGTGCGCGGCCCCGAGGTGGTGCATCTGCTGGCCGCGCTCAACACGGGCCACGAGGGCGGCTGCGGCACCGTGCACGCCAACGCGGCGGGCGACGTACCGGCCCGGCTTGAGGCGCTGGGTACGGCGGCCGGGCTCGACCGGGCCGCGCTGCACAGCCAGTTGGCGGCCGCCCTGTCGGTCGTGCTCCACCTTGTGCGCGACCGGACCGGACGGCGCCGGATCGCCGAGGTGCACGTCCTGGAGCGGGACGCCTCCGGGCTGGTGCGGACGGTACCCGCGCTGCGCTGGGGCGAGCGGGCGTTCGTCGCCGAGCGGGGGTGGGGGCGGCTGCGGGAGCTGTTGGGCGGCACGCGCGCCCAGGGAGTCGAGGACCGCGTGAGCGGTCGTGGCGAGAGGAGCGGTGGCGATGGCTGAGGTCGGCATGGGCGAACTGGGCACGAGCGCTGCGCTGGTGTGTCTAGGCGCCATCGGATGGCTGTACCGCACACGGCAACAGGGCGTGCGCAGGGCTCGGTTGCTGCTGGCGGGCGGCGGAGCCGTGGCGACCGGGCCGCCTTCCGGGGAGCGGGTGACGGCCGAACTGCGGCGACTGACCGGCAGGTTGGGAGCCGAGTGGTGGTCGCTCGCGGCCGGGCTGCTCCTGACGCTCCTGGGCACCTCGGTGATTCCGGTGGTCGCGGGGGCCGCCGGGGTGCCGCTGCTGCGCCGGCTGCGGATCGCCCGGCAGGCCCGGCGGACCGAGGAACGCCGGGCGGAGGCGGTGATCGCCCTGTGCGGGGCGCTGGCCGGGGAGGTGCGCGCGGGACGGCAGCCCGGCGAGGCGCTGCTGCGGGCCGAACGGGACTGCGGCGGCCTGGGCGAGGCACAGGCCGCGGTGGTCGCCGCCGCCCGCTTCGGCGGGGACGTGCCGGGCGCCCTCGCCCTCGCGGCACGACGTCCGGGTGCCGAGGGCCTGCTGGGACTCGCCGCGTGCTGGCGGGTCGCCGTGGACCAGGGCGCGGGGCTCGCCGACGGTCTCGACCGGCTGGACGGCGCCCTGCGCGCCGAACACGGCCAACGGGCAGACCTCCGCGCCCAGTTGTCCGGCGCCCGCGCCACCGCCCTGCTGCTGGCCGCGCTCCCCGTGCTCGGGCTGCTGCTCGGCGCCGCCATGGGCGCCCACCCGCTGCGCGTACTGCTGCACACCGGGGCCGGACTCGGATGCCTGGCGGCCGGGGCGCTGTTCGAGGCGGCCGGGGTCTGGTGGTCCAGCCGGATCGTGCGGGGAGCCGAGACGACATGAACGGGGAATTCGTCCACAGGCTGGGGGTGACGGTGCTCGTGGTGCCGGTCCTGGCGTGGATGGTGCGGCGGGTGGATTCGGCCCGGCGGGGGCGGAGGGAGAGACGTCGGGCGGCGGGCCTGCTGGGGGTGCCCGCGGGTGGCAGGCGAACGACGGCGGCCGGGCTGCCGGCTGTGCCGGTGTTCGGCCGAGGGTGCGCCGCTCCCGGTCCTCCGCCCTCCGGTCCTCCGCCCTCCGGTCCCGGAACCACCGCCGCCGGACTGGCGGGAGCCGTACGGCCGTGGCTGCCCCTCGCCGGAGCGGCCTGCGGGGCGTGGGTCCTGGTCGGCGGGGTCACGGGCCTCCTCGTGGGGCTCGGCGTCGCGGCCGGGCTGTGGCGGTGGCGCCGCGAGAGCGGTGCCCGGCAATCTGCCGAGACGGTCGACACGGCGGCCGCTGCCCGCCAACTCCCCCTCGCGGCAGAGTTGCTGGCGGCCTGCGTCGCGGCCGGAGCGGAGCCCGTGGTCGCCGCGCAGGCGGTCGGGGACGCCCTCGGCGGGCCCGTCGGGGACGCGCTGGCGCGGGGTGCGGCCGAGGTGCGGCTCGGCGGTGAACCGGCGGGCGCCTGGCGGAGGTTGACCGCGCTGCCCGGCGCGGGACCGCTGGCCCGGCTGCTGGAGCGGGCGTCCGAGTCGGGTCTGCCCGCGGCGGCCCCGGCGGCCCGGCTCGCCTCGGACGCACGGGCGGAGTCGGCCCGCGCCGCCACGACCCGGGCCCGCCGGGCGGCCGTGCTGATCTCCGCGCCCGTGGGGCTGTGCTTCCTGCCCGCCTTCATCGCCATCGGCGTGCTGCCCGTGGTGATCGGGCTGGCGGGCGGGGTGCTGGGAGGGGGTGGTCATTGAGAAGCGGTACGCCGGGAGCGGGTGACTCCCACGGCAGACAGAACTGAATCCGATGGAGACGAAAGGGACTTGAGATGCGACAGAAGGCAGGACTTGTGTGGCGGCGGCTGCGGGAGCGGTGCCGCGAGGACGCCGGAATGGTGACCTCCGAGTACGCCATGGGGATCATCGCGGCGGTCGGATTCGCGCTGCTCCTCTACGAGGTCGTCACCAGCGGGGAGGTCAAGGCGGAGCTCCAGGGCATCGTGAAACGGGCGCTCAGTGCGCACACATGAGCCGCGCGGGGACCGGGGGTTCGTGACCGCCGAGGCGGCCATGGCGCTGTCCGTGCTGGTGGCGTTCGTCATGGCACTGGTCTGGGGGCTGCTCGTGGTCGCCGCCCAGATCCGGTGCGTGGACGCCGCCCGCGCGGGCGCCCGGGCCGCCGCCCGGCAGGACCCCGAGGACGCGGTGCTGCGGGTGGCCCGCGAGACGGCGCCGGAGGGCGCCGAGGTGAGCGTCGGCCGCGAGGACGGCCGGGTCAGGGTGACCGTGGTGGCCAGACCACCGGTGCTGAGCGGGTTGCCGTTCGACGTACGGGAGGAGGCGGTGGCCGATGCGGAGGAGGGCGCCGGTGCGGGTGAGGCTCCGGCTCGGGAAGGAGGTGGGCGATGAGGTACCGGGACTCCACGGCCCGTCGGGGCCGGGGAGACCAGGGTTCCGCGACTGTCTGGAGCCTCGGGGCCGTCGCGGTGCTGTGCGTGGTGTTCGGCGCGGTGCTCGCCCTCGGGCACGCCGTCGCCGTCCGGCACCGCGCGGCCGGCGCGGCGGACCTCGCGGCGCTCGCGGCGGCGGACCACTGGGCCGAGGGCGGCGCGGCCGCGTGCGCCCGGGCCGAACGGGTGGCCACGGCACAGGGCGCGCGGCTCGTGCGGTGCGTGATCTCCGGGGAGGTCTCGGACGTGAGCGCGGGCGTGGGACGGGGACCGTTCACGGCGGAGGTCAGGTCCAGGGCGGGTCCGGCGGGTCCGGCGGGGCCGCCGGGGCCGGTGAGTCCGGCGGGTACGGCCGGTCCGGTGTCGGACCCCGAGGCTCCTGCCTCGCCACCCCTTCACTCGCCGACGCGCTCCCCTCCCGGCTGAGGGCCGGACTTCTCGGCACCGCTCGCCTCCGCACCCTCCGCCTCGGCGCCGCTCGCCCCGGTCTCCTCCACCGCGGCTCCGTTTGCCCCGCCCTCCTCCGTCCCGGCGCCTTCCGCCTCGGCCTGCTCCGGCCCGGCCCCTTCCGTCCCGGCGCCCTCCGCCTCCGCCGCCCCCCGCAGCAGAACCCCCAACAACCGCACCGCCCCCCGCTTGTGCAGTGGGTCGTTGCCGTTGCCGCACTTGGGGGACTGGATGCAGGAGGGGCAGCCCGCGTCGCACTCGCAGGAGGCGATGGCCTCGCGGGTGGCGGTGAGCCAGGAGCGGGCGGTGTGGAAGGCGCGTTCGGCGAAGCCGGCCCCGCCGGGGTGGCCGTCGTAGACGAAGACGGTCGGCAGCAGGGTGTCGGGGTGGAGCGGGACGGAGACACCGCCGATGTCCCAGCGGTCGCAGGTGGCGAAGAGGGGCAGCATGCCGATCGAGGCGTGTTCGGCGGCGTGCAGGGCGCCACCGAGGATCTCGGGGCTGATGCGGGCCTCGTCGAGCTGGTCCTCGGTGACCGTCCACCACACCGCGCGGGTGCGCAGCGTACGAGGAGGGAGGTCCAGTTTGGTCTCGCCGAGCACCTCACCGGTGATCAGGCGTCGGCGCAGGAAGGAGACGACTTGGTTGGTGACCTCGACGGAGCCGTAGCACAGGCGCCCGGCACCCCACGGGATCTCGGTGTCCGTCTCCAGGACGGAGATCGAGGTGGTGTCGCGGGCGACGGTGGAGTAGGGCGGGTCGGCCCGCTCCACCAGGGCGACGGAGTGCTTCAGGTCGAGGGAGCGCACCAGATAGGTGCGGCCCTGGTGGAGGTGGACGGCGCCCTCGTGGACGGTGGAGTGCGCGGAGCTCGCGTCCACCGTGCCGAGCAGGTGCCCGGTGCCCTCCTCCACGACCTGCACCGGGGGTCCGCCCTCGCCGCGGATGTCGGTCAGGTCGGCGGCGCGCTCGCGGCGCGTCCAGTGCCAGGCGCGGGTGCGGCGGCGCAGCAGCTTCGCGGCCTCCAGCTGGGGCAGCAGCTCGGCGGTCGCGGGGCCGAACAGGTCGAGGTCGGCCTCGGTGAGCGGGATCTCGGCGGCGGCGGCGCACAGGTGCGGGGCGAGGACGTAGGGGTTGTCGGGGTCCAGGACCGTGGATTCCACCGGACGGTCGAAGAGGGCCTCGGGATGGTGGACGAGGTAGGTGTCCAGCGGGTCGTCGCGGGCGACCAGCACCGCGAGCGCGCCCTGTCCGGCCCGGCCCGCGCGGCCCGCCTGCTGCCACAGGGAGGCCCGGGTGCCCGGGTAGCCCGCGATGACCACCGCGTCCAGCCCTGAGACGTCCACGCCCAGCTCCAGGGCGGTCGTGGCGGCGAGGCCGAGGAGTTCGCCGGAGTGCAGGGCGCGTTCCAGGGCCCGGCGTTCCTCGGGGAGGTAGCCGCCCCGGTAGGCGGCGACGCGCCGGGCCAGCGAGCGGTCGACCTCGGCCAGCCGTTCCTGGGCGATGACCGAGATCAGCTCGGCGCCGCGCCGGGAGCGTACGAAGGCGACCGAGCGCACGCCCTGGACGGCGAGGTCGGTCAGCAGGTCGGCCGTCTCGGCGGTGGCGGTGCGCCGTACGGGGGCGCCCTTCTCGCCGTGCAGTTCGGTGAGCGGGGGCTCCCAGAGGGCGAAGACGAGTTCGCCGCGTGGGGAGGCGTCGTCGGCGACCTCGACCACCGGCAGCCCGGTCAGCCGGCCGGCGGAGACGGCGGGCTCGGCGGCGGTGGCGGAGGCGAGCAGGAAGACGGGGGAGGAGCCGTAGCGGGCGCACAGCCGGCGCAGCCGTCGCAGCACCTGCGCGACGTGCGAGCCGAAGACGCCCCGGTAGGTGTGGCACTCGTCGATGACGACGTACTTGAGCGACTTCAGGAAGGAGGACCAGCGGGGGTGGGCGGGCAGGATGCCCCGGTGGAGCATGTCGGGGTTGGTCAGCACGTAGTTCGCGTGCTGGCGGACCCACTCGCGTTCCTCGAAGGGGGTGTCGCCGTCGTAGACGGCCGCGCGCACCGCCGTGCCGAGCGGACGGGCGAGTTCGCGCACCGCGCGGCACTGGTCGGCGGCCAGCGCCTTGGTGGGGGAGAGGTACAGGGCGGTCGCGCCCCGGCCGTTCGGCGCCTCGGAGCCGTCGAGGAGCGCGGAGAGCACCGGGACGAGATAGGCGAGGGACTTGCCGGAGGCGGTGCCGGTGGCGACGACCACCGAATCGCCGTCCAGCGCGTGCTCGGCGGCGAGTGCCTGGTGGGCCCACGGGTGCTCGATCCCGCACGCCTCGACGGCTGCGACGACCTCGGGGCGAATCCGGTCCGGCCAGACGGCATGGCGGCCCGCGCGCGGGGGCAAGTGCTCCGTATGAGTGATGCGCGCGGATCTGCTCGGGCCGGAGGCGAGTCGGCTGAGGACCGCCCCCGGGGACGGGTGGGACGCCGGGTCCGGCTGGGTTCGGTCGGGTCGGTGATTCTTGGCCATCGGCACCGAGTGTGTCACCGGCTTGACGGACAATGGAGCCAAGGCGTCGTGCACAACTGCCGGTAAGTGATTGAATGCCATCGCGGCTGGCGTTGCGTCCCGGGGGCCGCAGGCCGAGATGTCCCGAGGGACGACCGCTCGATAGCAAGGTGCTGGAGGTTCCGTGGACCTGTCCCTGTCGACCCGTACCGTCGGCGATCGCACGGTCGTCGAGGTCGGTGGCGAAATCGATGTGTATACCGCGCCCAAGCTGCGCGAGCAGCTGGTCGAGCTGGTGAACGACGGGAATTTCCACCTCGTCGTCGACATGGAGGGCGTGGACTTCCTCGACTCCACCGGGCTCGGCGTGCTGGTCGGCGGCCTGAAGCGGGTGCGTGCCCACGAGGGCTCGCTGCGCCTGGTGTGCAACCAGGAGCGCATCCTGAAGATCTTCCGCATCACCGGCCTCACCAAGGTGTTCCCGATTCACACCTCGGTCGAGGAAGCGGTGGAGGCCACCGACTGATTCCGGACCGTTCGCCGAGTCCGGGCCCCGCGCGGCCCGGACCCCGGCCGGTCCTGCTCCGTGCCGTGTGCCGGGGCGCAGAAGTACAGCGTGGGGTGCGGGCTTTCGGCTGCCCCGCCCCCGTATCGCACGCCCGTAGTCGCGAGGGGGATGCATGGCCACCGTCGAACTCCGCTTCAGCGCACTGCCCGAACACGTCCGTACCGCCCGTCTGGTGGCGGCGGCGGTGGCGCGCCGGGCCGGAGTGGACGAGGCCGTGCTGGACGAGGTCCGGCTCGCCGTGGGCGAGGCCTGCTCCCGCGCCGTCGGGCTGCACCAGAGCGGTGGCATCACCGCGCCGGTGAAGGTCGCGCTGATCGAGGAGGAGAAGCTGTTCTCCATCGAGGTCGGCGACGAGGCCCCGCATCCGGTCGCCGTCGAACGGGTGGCGGGCGGACCCGCGTCCGACGCGGACGTGGAGGCCGAGGAGGACGAGATGGGCCTCGCGGTCATCAGCGGACTGGTGGACGACGTCAAGGTCACCACGGGCGCGGACGGCGGTCTGATCCGCATGTCCTGGCCGACGGTGCCCCCGGTCACCCCGCTCCTCTGATCCCCCCCCCGCAGCACACGCATCACCCCTCAGGGCCCTGCCGAGCAGGGCCCTTTGTGCTGCCTCCCGTCGCCCCGGAATTCGTGAAGGACTTCACGAATAATTCCGATCAAGGAAATCATCCACCGGAACACTGGCGGAACGTCCCCGGAAATGCCTCAGCGCTATTACGCCGTTCGGGTTCTCGGTCCTTGTTCCGGTCCGGATCATTTGCTAAAGACCATGTGCCGGGCAATTCTGTTTACCGTGCCCTGTGCTGATCATTACGAGCTCAGCCCAAGCCTCAAGGAGGACGAATGGCGGGGCTTTCCCTCCCTCAGCCGGATCACTCCATACCCCTCGCGGCAGCGGTCCTGACCGACGACAACCGGATCATGGTCGCGGTGATCGCGGCCGTCGCCGTGGCCGCGCTCGTGGTCGCGGGCGTCCTGGTGCGCCAGGTGCTGGCGCACGACGAGGGCACCGACTCGATGAAAGAGATCGCGGAGGCGGTCCAGGAAGGTGCCAAGGCGTATCTCGCGCGGCAGTTGCGCACACTCGGTGTATTCGCCGTGGTCGTCTTCTTCCTGCTTCTGCTGCTGCCCGCCGACGACTGGAATCAGCGGGCCGGACGATCCGTGTTCTTCCTGATCGGCG
Source organism: Streptomyces sp. NPDC026659 (assembly GCF_040638245.1). Lineage (NCBI taxonomy): Bacteria > Bacillati > Actinomycetota > Actinomycetes > Kitasatosporales > Streptomycetaceae > Streptomyces > Streptomyces sp. NPDC026659. Next base: position 594,151 of record NZ_JBEZXY010000003.1, read on the forward strand.
CGGTGTTCTCGGCGGCCACCGGTTATATCGGCATGTGGCTCGCCGTCCGCAGCAATGTGCGTGTCGCCGCGGCCGCGCGGCGGGCGACTCCCGCGCGGGGCGAACCGGAAGAAGATCTCACCGTCGTGTCGCACACGGCGATGAAGATCGCATTTCGCACGGGCGGTGTCGTCGGCATGTTCACCGTCGGGCTCGGCCTGCTCGGCGCCTCCTGCGTGGTGCTGGTGTACGCGGCCGACGCGCCCAAGGTGCTGGAGGGCTTCGGCCTCGGGGCCGCGCTCATCGCCATGTTCATGCGTGTGGGCGGCGGCATCTTCACCAAGGCCGCCGACGTGGGCGCCGACCTGGTCGGCAAGGTCGAGCAGGGCATCCCGGAGGACGACCCCCGCAACGCCGCGACCATCGCGGACAACGTGGGCGACAACGTCGGCGACTGCGCGGGCATGGCGGCCGACCTGTTCGAGTCCTACGCCGTCACCCTGGTCGCCGCGCTGATCCTCGGCAAGACCGCCTTCGGCGACGCGGGCCTCGCCTTCCCGCTGCTGGTGCCCGCCATCGGCGTGGTCACCGCCATGATCGGCATCTTCGCGGTCGCCCCGCGCCGTGCCGACCGCAGCGGCATGAGCGCGATCAACCGGGGCTTCTTCATCTCGGCGGTGATCTCCCTCGCGCTCGTCGCCGTCGCCGTCTTCACCTATCTCCCCTCCCGCTACGCGGACCTGAAGGGCGTCACGGACGCCGCGATCCTCGCCAAGGACGGCGACCCGCGCGTCCTCGCGGTGGTCGCGGTGGCCATCGGCATCCTGCTCGCCGCCGTCATCCAGCAGCTCACCGGCTACTTCACCGAGACCACCCGCCGCCCGGTCCGCGACATCGGCAAGACCTCGCTCACCGGTCCGGCCACCGTCGTGCTGTCCGGCATCTCCATCGGCCTGGAATCGGCGGTGTACACCGCGTTGCTGATCGCGCTCAGCGTGTACGGCGCGTTCCTGCTCGGCGGTACGTCGATCATGCTCGCGCTGTTCGCGGTGGCGCTGGCGGGCACCGGGCTCCTCACCACGGTCGGCGTGATCGTCGCCATGGACACCTTCGGGCCGGTCTCCGACAACGCGCAGGGCATCGCCGAGATGTCCGGCGACGTCGAGGGCGCCGGCGCGCAGGTGCTCACCGACCTGGACGCGGTCGGCAACACCACCAAGGCGATCACCAAGGGCATCGCGATCGCCACCGCCGTCCTCGCGGCCGCGGCGCTCTTCGGGTCGTACCGGGACGCGATCACCACCAATGTGCGGGACGTGGGAGAGACGCTGACCGGGCCGGGGGCGCCGCTGACCCTGTCCATGGACATCTCCCAGCCCAACAACCTCGTTGGCCTGATCGCGGGCGCGGCGGTCGTCTTCCTTTTCTCCGGACTCGCCATCAGCGCCGTGTCCCGGTCTGCCGGTTCGGTGGTCTACGAGGTGCGGCGGCAGTTCCGCGAGAAGCCCGGGATCATGAACTTCACGCAGAAACCGGAGTACGGCAGGGTCGTCGACATCTGCACCAAGGACGCCCTCCGGGAACTGGCCACGCCGGGTCTCCTTGCCGTCATGGCGCCGATCTTCATCGGCTTCACCCTCGGCGTCGGCGCGCTCGGTGCCTACCTCGCGGGCGCCATCGGCGCGGGCACCCTCATGGCGGTGTTCCTCGCCAACTCCGGCGGCGCGTGGGACAACGCCAAGAAGCTCGTCGAGGACGGCCACCACGGCGGCAAGGGCAGCGAGGCCCACGCGGCCACGGTGATCGGCGACACGGTGGGCGACCCGTTCAAGGACACGGCGGGCCCGGCCATCAACCCGCTGCTGAAGGTCATGAACCTCGTCTCGCTGCTCATCGCGCCCGCGGTGATCAAGTTCTCCTACGGCGCCGACAGGAGCACGGGCGTACGGATCGTGGTCGCGGTGCTCGCGCTGGCGGTGATCGTCGTCGCGGTGTACGTGTCCAAGCGGCGCGGCATCGCGGTGGGCGACGGGGACGACGAGGACGAGGGAGAGATATCCAACTCGACGCCCCCGGCGGTCGTTTCGTAGGCGGCGTAGGGAGGGTCCGGTCAACGGACGGGCGGGCGGTGCGTGCTGACGTACCGCCCGCCCGTCGCGTGTGTGGAGGGCGCGCTCCCCTTTCCTGTGGGCATCCGCACGCCGTGAGCCTTCTCTCCTGCGGTGCGAAACATGACAAAAGACGACGTAGGGGGCGTACGCCGGGGGGAGGGTGTGGTCCGCCGTGTAGATTCCGGGGGCCGAGAGCCAGGGAAGGGACCGATCCTGTGAACAAGAAGCTCGCGGCCGCGCTGTCCGGTGGTGCGGTACTCATAGTGGCGCTGTCCGGATGCGGCGGCAAGAGCGAAGGACCCGACCCCAAGCTGGGGGTCTGGGCCAAGTCGGTGTGCGACGCCGTACCCGCTCAGGACAAGAAGATCAGCTCCGCGAACGCGGCCATCGCCAAGATCGCCTCCGACAGCGACCTCGCGCCGAAGGATGCCAAGGACACGTACTCCCAGGCATTCCAGGACATGTCCGAGGGCTACAAGGCGATCGCCGACGCCATCAGCGGCGCCGGTGCGCCCCCCGGTGTCGAGGACGGCGCCAAGCGCCAGCAGGACGCGGTCAAGAACCTCAACGACCTCTCCGCGTCGTACGCCGACCTGAAGAAGAAGGTCGACGACCTGGACACCAAGGACCAGGGCCAGTTCGCCAAGGGGCTGCACGACGTCGCCGACCGCACCAAGGCGATCGGCAAGCAGAGCGACAGCGGCACCGAGGCGCTCAAGCGTCTGGAGCAGGGCGACGTCCGCGAGGCGATCGCCGAGCAGGCCAGCTGCAAGGCCTCGGCCTCGTCGGCGCCCGCGCAGGCGGGCTGACGGCGCGCACCGCGGGCCGGGCCGGGCGACGAAGCCGCCCCGCCCGCTGCCCGGCCGCCCCGGCCGGGCATCACCGGTCACTTCGGCGCGGCGGGCCACAATGGGGACGTGACTGACACCGGTTCCGCTCCCCTGCCCGCCGCCGACCGCCCCGGCACCACCGCCCGGCTGCGCGAGGCCCTGCTCGCGGCCTCCTTCACCGCCGACGGTCTGCTCGACCTGCTCGGCGCCCCCGCGTACGCGGCGCTGGCCCGCAGCGAGACCGTGCCCGCGCTCCGTGCGACCCGCGGCGACACGCCGCTGGAGGCGCTGGTGCGGCTCTTCCTGCTCCAGCAGCCCGTGCCGTCCGCGCGCCTGGCCGGCGTCCTCCCCGTCGACGACGCGGTCGACGCGGGCTGGCTCAGCCGTGTGGGCGACGAGGTGGCCGCGACGGTGGACGTACGGCCCTACGGCGGTCCCGATGGCGAGGACTGGTTCATCGTGTCCGACCTCGGCTGCGCGGTCGGCGGCGCGGGCGGCATCGGACAGCGCGCCGAGAACGTCGTCCTCGGTGTCGGCGGTGCCTCCACGACGCTGGCCGGGATCACCGTGCGCACGCCCGTCGGCTCCGCGCTGGACCTCGGCACCGGCTCCGGCATCCAGGCGCTGCACGCCGCCCAGCACGCCACGCGCGTGACGGCCACCGACCTCAACCCGCGCGCGCTGGACATCACCGCGCTCACCCTCGCGCTCTCCGGCGCGCCCGCCGCCGAGCTGCGCGAGGGCTCGCTGTTCGAACCGGTGCGGGAGGACGAGACGTTCGACCTGATCGTCTCCAACCCGCCGTTCGTCATCTCGCCCGGCGCCCGGCTCACCTACCGGGACGGCGGGATGAGCGGGGACGATCTGTGCCGCACGCTCGTTCAGCAGGCGGGGGACCGGCTGAACGAGGGCGGGTTCGCGCAGTTCCTCGCCAACTGGCAGCACGTGGAGGGGGAGGACTGGCAGGAGCGGCTCAGGTCGTGGGTGCCGCGCGGCTGCGACGCGTGGATCGTGCAGCGCGAGACGCAGGACGTCACGCAGTACGCCGAGCTGTGGCTGCGGGACGCCGGGGACCACCGCGAGGACCCGGCGGAGTATCAGGCGCGGTACGACGCCTGGCTCGACGAGTTCGAGGCGCGCAAGGTCAAGGGGATCGGCTTCGGCTGGATCACCCTGCGCAAGACGGCGGCGGCCGAGCCGTCCATCGTCGTGGAGGAGTGGCCGCACGCGGTCGAACAGCCCCTCGGCGACGCGATCCGCGCGCACTTCGAACGCGTCGCCCATCTGCGCGAGCACGACGACGCGGCCCTGCTGGAGGGGCACTTCAGGCTGGCCGCCGAGGTGGTCCAGGAGCAGGTCGGGCTCCCCGGCGCCGAGGACCCCGAGCATGTGGTGCTCCGTCAGCACCGGGGCATGTGCCGCGCCACCAAGGTCGACACCATCGGCGCGGGCTTCGCGGGCGTCTGCGACGGCACGCTGAGCGCGGGCCGCATCCTGGACGCCATCGCCCAGCTGGTCGGCGAGGACCCGGTGGCCCTGCGCGACCGCACCCCGGCCCAGATCCGGCTGCTGGTGGAGCAGGGCTTCCTGGAGCCGGTCGGCGAACCGGTCGCCTGACCTGTCGGACGGCCGGGTGCCCTGACCTGTCGGACGGCCGGGCGCGGGGAGGGCGGGTACGGCTGCCGTACCCGCCCTCCCCGCGCCTGCGTAACCGCCACCCGATCTTCGCCGTACGCCCCGGGCACCACGCCACGCCGGAGAACTGCCGGAGAACGGTTGGAGAACGGCCGGAAAGACACGCTCCGCCACCCGGGTTCCGGCCGGGCGGAGCTTGTCGTTCACCCGGATGTCGCCCCCCTGTCGATCGCCCGTGGCACGCTCCCCGCGCCGAAGCGGGACGGGGCGGGAAGAGAGGGGCGGGCGGGGTATGGAGAGCGGTCCGGCGGTGTTCGCAGGAGTGGTGTTCGCGCTGTTCGGAGGCGGTCTGCTGGGGTGGACCGGGGTCCGGCTGCGGCAGGGGCGGCCGGTGGCGCAGGGGGTCGGGCAGACCCTGTCGGCGAGCCTCGCCGGGATCGGCGGAACCGTGGCGCTGGGGCTCGCCGCGTACTGCCTCACCCGGCTCTGAGATCCGGGGCGGAACGTCGCGCTCCGGACGCGGGCCGCGGACCGGGCGGGCACTCCGGGCGGCAGGAATACCGGTAGTCGGGTTACCGTTCGAGTGGCCGTTGTGGGCTTTTCCCGTTTGACACGGGGGCGGGATGTACCGTCACACTCCGCAGCGTCACACGTGCCAGAAGCACGCCGCGACCCCGGGACCCAGGCCCTGGGGAGGCCACAGCGTCGACCGGAGAGAAGAGCGAAGTTGTCCCCGACCAGCGAGACCGCACAGGGCGGCCGCCGACTCGTCATCGTCGAGTCGCCTGCCAAGGCGAAGACGATCAAGGGTTACCTCGGCCCCGGCTACGTAGTCGAGGCGAGCGTCGGGCACATCCGGGACCTTCCCAGCGGCGCCGCGGAGGTGCCGGAGAAGTACACCGGTGAGGTCCGCCGCCTCGGTGTGGACGTGGACCACGACTTCGCGCCGATCTATGTCATCAACGCGGACAAGAAGGCACAGGTAAAGAAGCTCCGGGACCTGATGAAGGACTCCGTCGAGCTCTTCCTCGCCACCGATGAGGACCGCGAGGGCGAGGCCATCGCCTGGCACCTCCAGGAGGTCCTCCAGCCGAAGATCCCCGTCAAGCGGATGGTCTTCCACGAGATCACCAAGGACGCGATCCGCGAGGCCGTCGCCAACCCCCGCGAGCTGAACAAGAAGCTGGTCGACGCCCAGGAGACCCGCCGCATCCTCGACCGCCTCTACGGCTACGAGGTCTCGCCGGTCCTGTGGAAGAAGGTCATGCCGAAGCTGTCGGCGGGCCGTGTCCAGTCGGTGGCCACCCGGCTCATCGTCGAGCGCGAGCGCGACCGCATCGCCTTCCGCTCCGCCGAGTACTGGGACCTGACCGGCACCTTTGCCACCGGCCGCGCCGGTGACCCCTCCGACCCGTCGTCGCTGGTCGCCCGGCTCCAGTCCGTGGACGGCCGCCGTGTCGCCCAGGGCCGCGACTTCGACTCCCTCGGGCAGATCAAGAGCCCGAACACCCTCCACCTGGACGAGGGAGGCGCCCGCGCGCTCGCCGCCGCCCTGGAGACCACCCGCTTCGCGGTGCGCTCGGTCGAGTCCAAGCCGTACCGCCGCTCGCCGTACGCCCCGTTCCGTACGACCACGCTCCAGCAGGAGGCCAGCCGCAAGCTCGGCTTCGGCGCGAAGGCGACCATGCAGGTCGCCCAGAAGCTGTACGAGAACGGCTACATCACGTACATGCGTACGGACTCCACGACGCTGAGCGAGACGGCCATCTCGGCCGCCCGCGCCCAGGTCACCCACCTCTACGGCGCCGACTACCTCCCGCCGCAGCCGCGCACCTACGCGGGCAAGGTCAAGAACGCCCAGGAGGCGCACGAGGCGATCCGCCCCTCCGGCGACCGCTTCCGCACGCCCGCCGAGACCGGTCTGACCGGCGACCAGTTCCGGCTCTACGAGCTGATCTGGAAGCGCACCGTCGCCTCCCAGATGAAGGACGCGGTCGGCAACAGCGTCACCGTCAGGATCGGCGGCACCTCCGCCGACGGCCGGGACGTGGAGTTCAGCGCCTCCGGCAAGACGATCACCTTCCACGGCTTCCTCAAGGCGTACGTCGAGGGCGCCGACGACCCGAACGCCGAGCTGGACGACCGCGAGCGCCGGCTGCCCCAGGTCTCCGAGGGCGACCCGCTGGCCGCCGACGAGATCACGGTCGACGGCCACGCCACCAAGGCCCCGGCCCGCTACACCGAGGCGTCCCTGGTCAAGGAGCTGGAGGAGCGCGAGATCGGCCGCCCGTCGACCTACGCGTCGATCATCGGCACGATCCTGGACCGCGGCTACGTCTTCAAGAAGGGCACGGCCCTGGTGCCGTCCTTCCTGTCCTTCGCCGTCGTCAACCTGCTGGAGAAGCACTTCGGCCGGCTCGTCGACTACGACTTCACCGCCCGCATGGAGGACGACCTCGACCGCATCGCGCGCGGCGAGGCCCAGTCGGTGCCGTGGCTCAAGCGCTTCTACTTCGGCGAGGGCCTGGCGGACTCCGGTGCCGCCGCCGACGCGGGCAACGGCGACGGCGACCACCTCGGCGGCCTCAAGGAACTGGTCACCGACCTCGGCGCGATCGACGCCCGCGAGGTGTCGTCCTTCCCGGTGGGCGACGGGATCGTGCTGCGCGTGGGCCGCTACGGGCCGTACATCGAGCGCGGCGAGAAGGACACCGAGCAGCACCAGCGCGCCGATGTCCCCGAGGACCTGGCGCCGGACGAGCTGACCGTCGAACTGGCCGAGGAGCTGCTGGCCAAGCCGAGCGGCGACTTCGAGCTGGGCGCCGACCCGGTCACCGGCCACCAGATCATCGCCAAGGACGGCCGCTACGGCCCCTACGTCACCGAGGTGCTCCCCGAGGGCACCCCGAAGACCGGCAAGAACGCGGTCAAGCCGCGCACGGCCTCCCTCTTCAAGTCCATGTCGCCCGACACGGTCACCCTGGAGGAGGCGCTCCGGCTGATGTCGCTGCCCCGCGTGGTCGGCACGGACGCCGAGGGCGTGGAGATCACCGCGCAGAACGGCCGCTACGGCCCGTACCTGAAGAAGGGCACGGACTCGCGCTCGCTCACCTCCGAGGACCAGATCTTCACGATCACCCTGGAGGAGGCGCTGGCGATCTACGCCCAGCCCAAGCAGCGCGGCCGGGCCGCGGCCAAGCCGCCGCTGAAGGAGCTGGGCGACGACCCGGTCTCCGGCAAGCCGGTCGTGGTCAAGGACGGCCGCTTCGGGCCGTACGTCACCGACGGGGAGACCAACGCCACCCTGCGCTCCGGCGACAGTGTGGAGGAGATCACCCCCGAGCGCGGCTTCGAGCTGCTCGCCGAGAAGCGGGCCAAGGGCCCCGCCAAGAAGACGGCGGCGAAGAAGACGACGGCGAAGAAGACCGCCCCGGCGAAGAAGACCGCCGCCAAGAAGACGACGGCGAAGAAGACGACCGCCAAGAAGACGACCCCGGCGAAGAAGACCGCCGCGGCCGCCAAGAAGACGGCCTCCTCGGGCACGGAGGACTGAGCCTCCGAAAAGTCCTCCGGGACGCTTCCCGTACGCCCCGGTACCGCCCGCCCGCGGTGCCGGGGCGTCGGCGTGTCGCCGCCGTGTGAGCACCCGGCGCACGTCCCGGGCAGAGCGGGACCGAGGGGGCAAGGAGGGCATGGGTGTCAGCGGCTGCGGATAGGCTGAACGCATGACGCGAGCCGAGCAGCCAACGGCCCCCACCCCAGCACCGGACGACGCACTGGTCGCGGATTCCCGCGAACGCGCCGTCCGTTCCCTGCTGCGCCGACCGGACCTGCGGCGCCTGTGCGGCGCACACCTCGTGAGCGGTACGGGCGACGCCCTGGCCCTGCTCGTGCTGGTCCTCCTGGTCCTCCAGGCGGCGGTCGACCAGGGCGCCTTCGGCGGCGGCTACCGGGGCGTGGCCTTCGCCGTCGCGGTCGTCTTCGCGGTGCGCGTCCTGGCCACCCTGCTCTTCGGCGCCGTCCTGCTCGGCCCGATGAGCACCCTGACCGCGCCGGGCGGCCTGCTCGACCGGCGCTGGACCATGGTCGGCGCCGACGGTCTGCGCGCCGCGCTGCTGCTCGTCGCCCCCCTGTGGATCGACTGGACGCCGGACAACGCGCTGTCCGTCCTCCTCGTCACCGCCTTCGTCACCGGTGTGGCCGAGCGGCTGTGGACGGTGTGCCGCGAGAGCGCGGCCCCCGGTCTGCTGCCCGCCCCGCCCCCCGAGGGCGCGACCGTGCGCCCGCTGCCGGACCACCTGGACGCCCTGCGCCGCCTCGCGCTGCGCATCGGCTTCCTCGCCGTCCCGCTGGCGGCCGCCACGCTGGTCGTCGCCTCGCTGTTCAACAACCTGCTGGCCACCGGGATCACCTGGTTCGACCAGCACCACGCGGCCCTCGCGTCGTACGTGGCGGCCGGACTGTTCGCCGCCTCCCTGTCCGTGCTCGGCGCCATGAAGCTGCCCGGCCTGCGCACCCCGCGCGCGCGGTCGCCGCTGGAGGGCCTGCGCCGCCCGCGCACCACCGCCGGGGTGGACAAGGGCCGTACGGGCGCGGTCCTGCCGCTCGTCATCGCCTGCGCCGCCGTGGCCGGGGCCATCGCCGCCGCCGTCTCCGTGTGCGTGCTGCACGCCACCGACCTGGGCGGCGGCCCGGTGCTCTACGGCCTGCTGGTGCTCGGCCTGACCGGCGGTGTCGGCGTCGGCATCCGCACCGCGCCCGCGCTGCTGTCCTCGCTCTCGCGCCGCCGGTTCCTCGCGCTGGCCATAGCGGTCACCGGCATCGCCCTGCTGGCCGCCGGTCTCGTCCCGGACGTCACCACGGTGCTGCTCCTGGTCACCCTGGCCGGTGTCGCCGCGGGCGTGTCCGCGAACACCGGGCACGCGCTGCTCGACCAGGAGACCGAGGAGTCCCGCCGTCCCCGTATCACCGAGCACCTGCACGCGGTGGTCCGCGTCTTCATGGCGCTCGGCGTCCTGATCGCCCCCGTGGTCGCCGGGCTCATCGGCCGCCACCGGCTGGAGAGCGGCCGCTTCGTCTTCGCGCACGGCGGTGCCTCGTTCACCCTCATGCTGGTCGGCGCGCTGCTGCTGCCGATCGCCGTGCTGGTCCTCGCCAAGGTCGACGACCGCTCCGGCATCCCGCTGCGCCAGGACCTCAAGGACGCCCTGCTCGGCGGGGACGACCCGGTCACGGCCCCCGCGACGAACGGATTCTTCATCGCCCTGGAGGGCGGCGACGGCGCGGGCAAGTCCACCCAGGCCGAGGCGCTCGCCGAGTGGATCCGCAACAAGGGCCACGAGGTCGTCCTCACCCGCGAGCCGGGCGCCACGCCCGTGGGCAAGCGGCTGCGCTCGATCCTGCTCGACGTCTCCTCGGCGGGCCTGTCCCACCGCGCGGAGGCCCTGCTCTACGCGGCCGACCGCGCCGAGCACGTCGACACCGTCGTACGGCCCGCCCTGGAGCGGGGCGCGGTCGTCATCTCGGACCGGTACATCGACTCGTCCGTCGCCTACCAGGGCGCGGGCCGCGACCTCTCCCCGACCGAGATCGCCCGCATCAACCGCTGGGCCACCCATGGTCTGGTCCCGCATCTGACCGTGCTGCTCGACGTGCCGCCGGAGACCGCCCGCGAGCGGTTCACCGAGGCGCCGGACCGCCTGGAGTCGGAGCCCGCCGAGTTCCACGCGCGCGTGCGCTCCGGCTTCCTCACCCTGGCCGCCGCCGACCCCGGCCGCTATCTGGTCGTGGACGCCGGGCAGGAGCCCGAGGCCGTCACCACCGTGATCCGGCACCGGCTCGACGTCGTCCTCCCGCTCTCCGAGGCCGAGATCAAGGCCCAGGAAGAGGCCCGGAGGAAGGCCGAGGAGGACGCGCGCCGCAAGGCCGAGGAAGAGGCCGCGCGCAAGGCCGAGGAGGAGCGCCTGGAGCGCGAGCGCCAGGAGACGCTGGCCCGGCTGCGCGCCGAGGAGGAGGAGCGCAAGCAGCGCGAGCTGGAGGAGGCCCAGCGCCGCGAGGCCGAGCGCCAGGCGGAGGAGGCCAAGCGCCGGGCCGAGGAGGCCCACCGGCGCGCCGAGGAGGAGCGGCAGCGGCTGCTCGCCGAGGAGAAGGCCCGCGCCGCCGAGGAGGCCCGCCGCAGGGCGGAGGAGGAGCGCCGCCGCCGGGAGGCCGAGGAGGAGGCCCGGCTCCGTGCCGAGGCCGAGGCCCTGCGCCTGGAGAAGCAGCGCAAGGCCGAGGAGGCCCTGCTGCGCGCCGAGGAGGCCCGCAGGCACGCCGCCGAGGCGGCCGCGGCGGCCCAGGAGGCGGCCCGCCGCCGGGGCGCCCCGCAGCCGACGGACCGGCCCGCGCCCCCGGAGGCGACGACCATGCCGACCCCCGTGATCTCGCTGAACAAGGACGACGCCCCGCGCCCCGCGCCCCGCGCCGTGGACGAGACGGTCCCGACCCCGGTCATCAGGCCGGACGCCGACCGCACGGCCCTGCTCCCGCCGGTGCGCGACGAGCACCGCGAGTCCGAGGTGACGGCCGAGGTGCCGCTGCCCCCGGCGGGCGCCGCGGACGAGACGGCCGTACTGCCCCAGGTGCCGGCCGACGAGACCGCCGTACTGCCGCCCGTGCGCGGCGACGGCCGCCCGAGCCGGGTGCCGTCCGGCTACTTCCGCGACGAGCGGACCGGTTCCGACGACAGCACCCGCGAGATGCCCCAGCTCGACGCCGACGGCCGCCCCCGCCGCCCGCGCCCCGACTGGGCCGAGGAGACCCCGCTGGACGACCTGCCGTCGCTGGCGGACGAACTGCTCGGCTCGTACGGCGACCGCGAGTACGGGGCGCGTGACGAGGACGAGGACAGGCGGGGCCGCAACCGGCGCCGCTGAGCGGCACCGGTCACCGGACAGGGGCGGCGCCCCCGGAGCACAGCTGCGGCTCCGGGGGCGCCGCCTTTCCGATGCCCGCCGGCCGCTCGTTTTCGGCGTTGTCGGTGCTCCCCCGCACAATGGAGGCCGGACAGGCGCGGTGTGACGGACAGACGCGGTGTGACGGAAGGGCGGCGTGACCCATGACCGTATGGGACGACCTCGTCGGGCAGGAGAAGGTCGGCGCGGTGCTCGAGGGCGCCGCGCGGGACGCCGACGCGCTCGTCACGGCCGCCTCCGCCGCCGGACCGCTGCCGGAGTCGTCGCGGATGACCCACGCCTGGCTGTTCACGGGCCCGCCCGGCGCCGGGCGCAACCAGGCGGCGCGCGCCTTCGCCGCCGCCCTCCAGTGCGTGAGCCCCGACCGCGCCCTCGGCGGGATGCCCGGCTGCGGCTTCTGCGACGGCTGCCACACCGCGCTGCTCGGCACCCACGCGGATGTGACCCCGGTCGCCGCCGTGGGTGCGGAGATCCTGGTCAGGGACATGCGTGACACGGTTCGCAAGTCGTTCACGTCGCCCGCGAACGGCCGCTGGCAGATCATCCTCGTGGAGGACGCCGAGCGGCTGAACGAGAAGTCGGCCAACGCCGTCCTCAAGGCCGTCGAGGAGCCCGCCCCGCGCACGGTGTGGCTGCTGTGCGCGCCCTCCATCGAGGACGTGCTGCCCACGATCCGCTCCCGCTGCCGCCACCTGAACCTGCGCACGCCCCCCGTGGACGCCGTCGCCGACATGCTCGTCCGCCGCGACGGCGTCGAGCCCGAGGTCGCCGCGGCCGCCGCCCGCGCCACCCAGGGGCACGTCGACCGGGCCCGGCGCCTGGCCACCGACCCGGCGGCCCGCGAGCGCCGCGCCGCCGTGCTCAAGCTGCCGCTGCGCCTGAGCGAGGTCGGCGCCTGTCTGAAGGCCGCCCAGGAGCTGGTCGACGCGGCCGCCGAGGACGCCAAGCAGCTGGCCGAGGAGATGGACGGCAAGGAGTCCGAGGAGCTGAAGGCGGCGCTCGGCGCGGCCCAGGGCGGCCGTATGCCGCGCGGCACGGCGGGCGTGATGAAGGACCTGGAGGACATGCAGAAGCGCCGCAGGACCCGTACGCAGCGCGACAGCCTCGACGTGGCCCTCGGCGACCTCACCGGCTTCTACCGCGACGTCCTCGCCCTCCAGCTCGGCTCGCGCATCGCGCTCGCCAACACCGACGCCGAGGACGCGCTCGACCGGATCGCCCGCTCCAGCTCCCCGGAGTCCACGCTGCGCCGCATCGAGGCGATCGCCGCGTGCCGTGCGGCCCTGGACCGCAATGTGGCTCCGCTGCTGGCGGTGGAGGCGATGACCATGGCGCTGCGGGCGGGGTGAGCGGGGGCGGGTCCTGGTGCCGGGGTCCTGGTGCCGCACCCCCGCCGTACCCCGTACGAGGCACGTATCGTGCACAACGTGTCCACTCCATCGCGCAGGGTTACGCTCGCCTGATGCAGACCGAGCCTTCTCCGCGCCGGTACTCCCGGACACTGTCCCCGGGGTCGCGCGCGCCCCGTACCGCCGGCACCCGTGCCCGTGCCACCGCGGCTCTTCTCGCGGCCGCCGCGCTGCTGCTGACCGCCTGCTCGGCCACCGGCCCGACCGACGCCTCGGCCGCCGCGACGGTCCAGGGCGCGGTGCTGCCCCCGCTGCCGAAGGCGACCCCGGCCGCGCTCGCGCCGTACTACTCCCAGCGGCTGAGCTGGCGCGCGTGCGGTGCCGCCGGTTTCCAGTGCGCGACCTTCAAGGCGCCGCTCGACTACGACAAGCCCGGCTCCGGCGACGTCAAGCTCGCCGTCGTCCGCAAGAAGGCCACCGGCAAGGCCAAGCCGCTCGGCTCCCTGCTGGTGAACCCGGGCGGCCCGGGCGGCTCGGCGATCGACTACCTCCAGCGGTACGCGGCGCTCGGCTATCCCGCCGAGGTTCGCGCCCGGTACGACATGGTCGGCATGGACCCGCGCGGGGTCGGCCGCAGCGATCCGGTCAAGTGTCTCGACGGCCGCCGGATGGACGCCTTCACCGAGACGGACCTGACCCCCGACAGCCCGAAGGAGACGGACGCGCTGGTCGCCGCGGACCGGGGGTTCGCGGAGAGCTGCGGCGCGCACTCGGCGCGGCTGCTGCGGCACGTCTCCACCGTCGAGGCGGCCCGCGACATGGACATCCTGCGCGCCCTGCTCGGCGACCGGAAGCTCAACTACGTGGGCGCCTCGTACGGCACGCTCCTCGGCGCGACCTACGCCGGGCTGTTCCCGCAGCGCGCCGGCCGCCTGGTGCTGGACGGCGCGATCGACCCCACCCTGGACGCCCGCCAGGTGAACCTGGACCAGACGACCGGCTTCGAGACGGCCTTCCAGGCGTTCTCGCGGGACTGCGTGAAGCAGACCGACTGCCCGCTGAACAGCAAGGACCACACCCCGGACCAGGTCGGACAGCGCCTGCAGGCGTTCTTCCGGGAGCTCGACGCCCACCCCATTCCGGCGGGCGACGCGGACGGCCGCGAGCTGGGCGAGCCGCTGGCGACCATCGGCGTGGTCGCGGCGATGTACGACCAGGGCCTCTGGGAGCAACTGCGCGAGGCCCTGAAGTCGGCCATGGACGAGCACGACGGCGCGGGCCTGCTGGCCCTCGCCGACATCTACTACGAGCGCGACGCCAAGGGCCACTACAGCAACCTGATGATGGCCAACGCGGCCGTGAACTGCCTGGACCTCCCGCCCGCCTTCTCCGGCCCGGACCAGGTGCGCAGCGCCCTCCCGGCGTTCCGCAAGGCGTCCCCGGTCTTCGGCACCAGCCTCGCCTGGGCCTCCCTGAACTGCACCTACTGGCCGGTCAAGGCCGTCGGCACCCCCCACCGCATCGAGGCCAAGGGCGCCGCCCCCATCGTGGTCGTGGGCACCACCCGCGACCCCGCGACCCCCTACCGCTGGGCCCAGTCCCTCTCCCGCCAGCTCACCTCGGGCCGCCTGCTGACCTACGACGGCGACGGCCACACCGCCTACGGCCGCGGCAGCACCTGCATCGACACCGCGATCGACACCTACCTCCTCAAGGGCACCCCGCCCACCCAGGGCAAGCGCTGCACCTGACCCCACCGCACCGGCCCCTCCCACCAGGGGCCGGTACGACCACTCCTCGAACCTGTGTAGACTTACCGACGTTGCCGAGCACTCCGGTGCCCACGCAGCACGCCGCTTTAGCTCAGATGGCCAGAGCAACGCACTCGTAATGCGTAGGTCTCGGGTTCGAATCCCGAAAGCGGCTCACCCTGGAACCCCGGGTCGGATGCACTCCGACCCGGGGTTTCTTCGTTCAGCGGATGCGGCGCCGTCGCCCGGCCGGGCCGTGCGGGTGCCGAGGGTCCCGGCTCCGGCTGTGTCATTCGAGCCCCACTCCAAGGTTTGGGTGTGTTTCAGTCAACGTGAAGTCAAAGGTGATCCGCTCGGGATAATGCGAGTGCTAAGCGTGCACTCATCGTGAAATAGCACGCCGCTTCAGAAGCTCGGGTGACCCGTTTCCCGGAACCTCAAATTCACCTCAGAATCTCGTGGATTTTGATTGTCCTCGCAGGGAATCCTTGACAGAGGTCACCGCTGCACTGGTAGAAATTCCCTGCGACTTGAGCCGATGTGACCAGGCTCTGGGATGACCGCAAACAAAAGGGGAAACCGTGGTAAGCAAATGGACGAGTCGAATCGCGGCCGCTCTGGCCGCCCCCGTTATCGCGATTGGCTTCAGCGGTGCGGCCTCGGCTTCCGACCATTCCGTAACGCTGACCAATTCGAAGGTCAACTGTCCTGGGTCCATCGGCGGGCCGCACGACGTCGCGTATCTCTACTTCGTCGACAGCAGCGACACCTTCCGTCTCTGGGACTCGTGCGCTGACGGACACGGCGTCCGGTCCCAGATCCAAGGGGCCGACATCATCGATGGCTCCTGGGTCACCATGAAGCCCGGAACGCATTACGTGGGTGGAGACGGCGTCTCCACCCAGTTCAATATCCCGGGCGGCGTGCCCCTCGGGTCCGCATTTCGCATGCGGGTGTGCACGGTCGACGGAGCGAGCGACCCGACGCCGGTCGCGTGCTCGGGCTGGAAGAGCCTGGCCGGCTGAGAAGGAAAACTCACAGTTTCAGGGGGAACAGGTCGAAGCTCCGTTGAGGCGACAGGGCGGCAAGCCCATTCGCGAACAACGGGGCTTCGGCTCTCTTCAGGAATTCTCCGCAGGGATATTTTTCAGGCCCGCTCATTTCGCGTCCGCGTAGCACTCCACCACCGCCGTCGTGAACGAGAAGCGGACCGGGGTGTCTCCGAAGGTGAGCCGGGCCGCGAGGGCCGAGGCGTCGTGGATGGCCTGGATCACCTGGTCCGTTTCCTCCGCCGGGCAGTGGACGATCACTTCGTCGTGCTGGAAGAAGACCAGTTCGGCGGAGAGGGCGGCGCAGGTTCGACGGAGGGCGGCCAGGAGGAGAAGGGTCCAGTCGGCCGCGCTGCCCTGGACGACGAAGTTGCGGGTGAAGCGGCCCCGGGCGCGGGCGCCGCCGCCGTCCGGGGCGGGGGAGTCGTCCAGGGCCAGCGGGATGCCCGCTTCCTCCGCCGCGTCCGGGGTCGCGGTGGCGGGCGGGCAGGTGCGGCCGAGCCAGGTGCGGACCAGGCGGCCCTCCTCGCCCGCGCGGGCGGCCTCATCCACGTAGGCCACGGCCGCCGGAAAGCGGCGGCGCAGGGCGGCGAGGTTCTTCAGGCCGTCGCCCGAGGTCTGGCCGTACATCGCGCCGAGCACCGCGAGCTTGGCCTGTTCACGGTCGCCGGAGAAGGCGCGCTCGGACACGGACTGGTAGAGGTCGCTCTCACGGGAGGCCACCTCCATGAGGGCCGGGTCGCGGGAGATCGCCGCCAGGACGCGGGGTTCCATCTGGTCCGCGTCGGCCACCACCAGCCGCCAGCCCGGGTCGGCCACCGCCGCGCGCCGGATCACCTTGGGGATCTGCAGCGCGCCCCCGCCGTTCGTCACCCAGCGGCCGGTGACCGTGCCTCCGGCCTGGAACTCGGGCCGGAAGCGGCCGTCGTGCACCCAGTCGCGCAGCCAGGACCAGCCGTGCGCGACCCAGATGCGGTACAGCCGCTTGTACTCGAGGAGGGGTGCCACCGCCGGGTGGTCCACGGAGCGCAGCTCCCAGCGGCGGGTGGAGGTGACCTTGACGCCCGCCTTCGCGAACGCCTTGACCACCTCGGCGGGCAGGTCGGGGCGCACCCGGTGGCCGAATGCCGTCGAGATCTCGTCCGCCAGCTCCGCGAGCCGGCGCGGTTCGCCCCCGCCCGCGTACCGCTCGCCGAGCAGGCCGTGCAGCACCTCGCGGTGGACCTCGGCGCTCCAGGGCAGGCCCGCACGGTTCATCTCGGCGGCCACCAGCATCCCGGCCGACTCGGCCGTGGTCAGCAGGCGCATCCGGTCGGGGTGGGCGGTGCGGTCGTGTCTTCGGTGCTGGTCGGCGTAGACCTCCAGGAGGTCCTGGAGCGGCATGCGCGCGGCCGCCGGTTCGAAGAGGGGCGACTGCGAGCCCCGGTCCGCCGGGCGCTGCGGCGGGTCGGGCGGCACGGGGCCGCCCCGGAGGCGGGCCAGGGCGGCGGCGGCCGAGCGCGGCTCGCCGTACCGGCCCTCGTGGCCCAGCAGGAGTGTCTCGGCGTCCTCGATGTCGTAGCACCGCTCGACTCGCACCCCCGTGGCGAGCAGTCGCGGGTAGACCTCGGCGGTCGACCGCCACACCCAGCGCGTCACCTCCGGGCGGCTCCGCACCGCCTCCGCGAGATCGCTCTCGCGACGCACCGGACCGGCGGGCAGCCCGTCCGGACCGAGGGGGGCGACGTCCACGCCACCGTCCTCGGCCGGAGCGAGCGCCCACCGGTCGGCCATGTACGTGAGTGTGTCAGGGGGGTCTGACAACCGGGTCGACCTGCGGATTCAGGGCAGGTGCGGGACCGGGATCAGCCCCGCGCCGCGTCTCCCGCCGCGTCCCCCTCCACGTCGTCCGGATGCACCGGCGGCGCCCCGGCCGCCCCCTGCTTCCGCTGCTCCAGGAGCGCCGCGAGCACCCCGTTCACGTACCGCTCGCTCGCGTCCTTGGTGATGCCGAGCCCGCTGAGGACGCCCGTGCCGTTCTCGTGCTCCAGCAGGGCGAGCAGGATGTGCTCGGTGCCGATGTAGTTGTGGCCGAGGCGGAGTGCCTCGCGGAAGGTCAGCTCCAGGACCTTCTTGGCGTCGGGGCCGTAGGGGACGAGGTCGGGGACGTCATCGGCTTCCGGGGGGAGCGCGGCGGTCGCGGCCTGGCGTACGGCGTCCAGCGGGACGCCCTGCTCGGCGATCGCCTTCGCGGCCAGACCCTCGGGCTCGGCCAGCAGGCCGAGGACCAGGTGCTCGGGGCGGCCCTCCGCGTTGCGGGCCGCGACGGACTCGTTGTGCGCGGCCATGACCACCGCCCGCGCGCGCGGGGTGTAGCGGCTGAAGCCCTGGCTCGGGTCGAGGTCCGCCGACTCCTTCGCGACGAACCGCTTCTGTGCCGCCTGCCGGGTCACGCCCATGCTCTTGCCGATGTCGGTCCAGGACGCGCCCGAGCGGCGGGCCTGGTCGACGAAGTGGCCGATGAGGTGGTCGGCCACGTCTCCGAGGTGATCGGCGGCGATCACCGCGTCCTGGAGCTGGTCGAGGGGTTCGGGGTGCACCTTCTTGATGGCCGCGATGAGGTCGTCGAGGCGCACGGATGACGTGATGTTGGGGTTGGTCGCCATGTGTCAACCGTAAGTTGACACTCTTTCACTGTCAACCGGTGGTTGACAGTGTTCGGGGGTGCGGGACTCCTCGGGCGGGGCGCGCTTGTCCACAGGTTGTGGACAAGTTTTGGCGGGTTGTCGGTCCGTCGTGGCACGATCGACGGCGTGACCAGCACTGCCAGCACCGTCGAGCGCGCTTTCCGGGCCGCCCTCTACGACGACACCGACTCCGGCCTCGACACCGGCGCGTCCCTGCTCGCCGCCGACCCCGCCGCCGACGCGGAACTCGGCCGGCGCGGCGCGGAGTTCGTCGCCACGGCCTGGCGGCGCGGCTGGCAGCCGGCCGACGTCGTACGACTCGTACGGCGCGAGCTGGACGACCTCCACATACGGCTCGCGGCCACGCTGATCCGGGCCCAGGCGGCCGACGACCGGGCGCGCGGGCACCGCTGGGCCGCGCAGCTGGACGCCCTCCGCGAGCAAGTGGCCGAGCCCGGGCGCGGAAGCGACCGGTTCTCGCACGCCACCGCCGTCCTGGAGCTGTACCGCCTGCTGCTGCGGCTGCCCGCCCTGGAGCCGCTGGAGGAACCCCGCCGGGCCACGAGCCCGGAGGCGTCCCGCACCCTCGGCCGTATCCGCGCGCTGCTCGCCAAGGCCGAGGCCACCACCTACCCGGAGGAGGCGGAGGCCCTGACCGCCAAGGCGCAGGAGCTGACGGCCCGGTACAGCGTGGACGAGGCGCTGCTCGCCGCCGCCGCACCCGCGCCGGACGCGCCCGGCGCCTGCCGCATAGGGGTCGAGCCGCCGTACGAGCAGGCCAAGGCCGTGCTGCTGGACGCGGTCGCCCGCGCCAACCGCTGCCGCGCGGTGTGGAACGAACCGCTCGCCTTCTCCACCGTCGTCGGTTTCGAGGCGGACCTGGAGGCGGTCGAGCTGCTGTACACCTCACTGCTGGTGCAGGCCACGCACGCGATGGCGAAGGCCGAGGCGGCGCAGCGGGCGGGCGGACGCAAGCGGACCAAGACCTTCCGCCAGTCGTTCCTCGCGGCCTACGCCCATCGCGTCGGCGACCGGCTCGCGGCGGCCGCCGAGACCCAGGTCACCCAGGACCTGCTGCCGGTGCTGGCCACCCGGGACATAGCCGTCACCGACCGGATGGAGCGCATGTTCCCGGAGACCACCACGACCCGGCTGCGCGGCGTCAGCGACGAGGCCGGGTGGACGGAGGGCGCCCGCGCGGCGGACGAGGCCCAGGTACGGGCCCGGCGCCGACTGGACTGACGGACGGCGGACCGACCGAGGGCGGACCAACGGCGGTTCAACGGCGGACCGAGGCCCACCGAGGAGCGGCGGGCCGTGCGGATTCTCAGTCGCCGGCCTGCTGGAAGGCGCTGACGGACGCGTCCGGGGTGGACTTGCCCGCCTTCGCCGCGACCGTGCCGTACTTCCACGGGAAGCTCTGCGGCTCGCCGCCGCCCGGCAGCGTGATCTCCATGGTGGCCGCCTTCGCGCCCTTCGCGTCCGCGCCGCGCACGTAGTCGATGGTGAAGGTGGCCGAGTCGCCCTTGGCGAGCTTCAGCTTCTGCGCCGTCGCGCCCTCCTGGACGGGCAGCTTCTCCGTGCGGCCGTCCTGGTGGAGGGTCACGCCGGGGAAGTGGTCCAGGGTGCAGGGCGCGCTCTGGTTGGTGATGCTCACCGGCACCTGGCCGCTGTCCCCGGTGGCGGGCGCGACGCTCGCGGAGCCGACCTGCAGCGAGACCGAGCCGGCCGCGCACGACGTGCCGGCCTTGCTCTCGGCGCCGCTCGCCCCGCTTGTGCCGCCGTTGTCGCAGGCGGTCAGGGCGAGAGCGGCGGCGAGGGCGGTGAGGGTGAGCGGAATGACGCGCATGAACTGGTCCCATCGAGGGTCGTGACGGTATCCCCGCATCATCGCCCCTGTGCGCGCCGCCCGAGCACGCGCCCCGGCGGATTCACCGCTTCAGGCAGGATTCCGGGCGGCGCCGGGCGCGGGGCGTCCGGACCACGTATGGACTGCCCCGGCTGTCCCGACGCCGAGGGAATCTCCCGGCCATCCGCGCGCCGAGGGGCTCTCCCGGCTATCCCAGCGCCGAGGGCAGCCCCGAAGGAAGCGTCCCGCCCTCCGCCTTCGTGTACGTCTCCTTCCCCGGCCCCCCGGACCAGGTGATCTTCAGCGCGTCCTTCGTCGCCGAGTCGACCATCCCCGTGCTCCGGTGGCCGGAGTCGCCCTTGCAGGTGAGGTGGATCATCCGCATGCCCGACTCCTCGCCCGCCGTGCCGCTGCACACCGCGCCGCCGGTTGCGAAGAGCCCCGCCTGCCTGCCGGTGATCACCAGGGCCACGACCTTGCCGCCGCTGGTCGTGATCCAGCTGCCCTGGAGCTCCGCGACACCCCCCTTGGCGGCGTCCCCGGCGTCCCCGATGCCGCCGGTCTCCGCCCCGGTCGGGGAGCCGGATGCCGAGGGCGCCGCGCTCGCCGTGGGGGAGCTGTCCGAGGAGTCGTCCCCGCCGCCCCCGCCGCACCCGGTCAGCACCAGCACGCCGATCACCCCGGCCGCCGCAGCGCCGATCCGCACCCGCGCCGTACCCGTTCCCCTGCCGCTCGCCGTAGCCGTAGCCCCAGTCACGTCACGCTCCCAAGCCGTAGCGGGTCGCCCGGGGCGGGAGCCCGCGGACCGCGCAGCAAGTTACCAGCCGTTACCCCTGAGCAGGCGGCCGGAATCGGTCGCTCGGACGGGGAACAGGAACGGCCCCGCGCGCGTCTCTTCCTGGTGCGTGAACAGGGCGGCATGTGCCGTCGTATCCCGGGCAGGCGGGGAAGGGCTTCGGTAAAGCGGTCGTCAAAGCTGTAATCGCGGGAACACCCCGCGTGCACGTGCATCTGCTCATTCATCTGCATGTGAACAGGGTTATGATCCGGGTCGGTTGACCGCAGCATCTACTGACCACAGCACCAATGACCACGGCCTTTGCGGCCTCATCGGACAGTGCACCACCGGGGAGCGACCTGTGGACCACTACGTTGACAGCGTGTACGGGGGGTACGACGTGTACAACGGCATGGCTGCCACGCAGCTGGTCGGCGTGGCCTGGCAGAAGAGCAGGCACAGCAACTCCCAGGGCTCCTGCGTGGAGTTCGCGCGGCTGCCCGGCGGCGAGGTGGCCGTCCGCAACTCCCGCTTCCCGGACGGCCCCGCGCTCGTCTATACGCGTGCCGAGATCGAGGCCATGCTCCTCGGCATCAAGGACGGCGAGTTCGACCACCTGATCGCGAGCTGACAACCCGCCCGTGCGGTACGGGCGTTGGCAACGATGTCGGGAGACAGTGAGCGCCCTGGGCGCGGCTCAGTCCGCCGGCTCCGTCGGCGGCAGCAGGAACAGCGCCCACACCATCTTGCCGCTCGGCGCGCCCGCCAGCGGATGCCAGCCCCAGCCGTCCGCGAAGGAATCCACGAGGAACAGCCCCCGGCCCGACTCGGCGGAGAAGTCGTCGGACTCGCGGGGCACCGGAGTGCCGTGGCTGGGATCGCGCACCGCGCACACCAGCCGTCCCGTCCAGTGCATCAGATGCAGCCGCACCGGGGAGGAGCCGGGGCCCGTGTCGCCGTCCGCACCCGCGTCCGCGGTCTCGCCGGGCAGGGCGTGCCGCAGCGCGTTGGTGACGAGTTCGGAGACGACGAGCGCGATGTCCTCGGAGCGCTCGCCCACGTCCCAGCGCTCCAGGGTGGCCCGGGTGAAGCGCCGGGCCTCGCGCACCGCTTCGTAGCGGGCGGGCAGCGCGCAGGAGGCGGCCTCGGAGACGGCGGTGGGGTCCAGTGGCGGAAGGCCCTGCCGTAACGGCTTGAGCATGGTCGATCCATTCGTTCCCATGCGAGGCACTCCCGGGAATTCGCGGTCGTTGCGATGCAGCGGTGGCGCGGCCCCATGGTTTCGGATGCGCACAGCAGATGCAAGGGCAGATGCACGTGCACGCGGCCGAATTGCGCCCGCGCGTACCGCTTCTTGGCCATTTTTTCCGCCATCTTGGCACCAACTTCGGTCCAGGACCGTGACCCTGGCATAGGAGAAACGGTTGACCTCTTTCCGTTTCTGTAACCGGACGAGTACTGCTCGAAGTGTTTTAGTGGCAGACTGCGGCATCTGAAGACGGTTGGGGAGGCTGGCGAAGTGAGCGCGGGAGAGCCCGGATCGGTGGTGCGGCGGATGCTGCTCGGCTCGCAACTCAGGCGGCTGCGTGAGGCGCGGGGCATCACGCGCGAGGCGGCGGGGTACTCGATCCGCGCCTCCGAGTCCAAGATCAGTCGGATGGAGCTCGGCCGCGTGAGCTTCAAGACCAGGGACGTCGAAGACCTGTTGACGCTCTACGGCGTCGACGCGGAGGCGGAGCGCGAGTCGCTGCTCTCCCTCGCCCGGGAGGCCAACGTGGCGGGCTGGTGGCACAGTTACACCGACGTCCTGCCCAGCTGGTTCCCCACCTACGTCGGCCTGGAGGGCGCCGCCCACCTCATCAGGGTCTACGAGGTCCAGTTCGTGCACGGCCTGCTCCAGACCGAGGAGTACGCGCGCGCGGTGGTCCGGCGCGGCATGAAGGGCGCGAGCACCGCCGACGTGGAGCGCCGGGTCGCGCTGCGCCTGGAGCGGCAGAAGCATCTGCTGGCCGACGACCCGGAGGGCGCCCCCGAGTTCCACATCGTCCTGGACGAGGCCGCGCTGCGCCGTCCGTACGGCGACCGCGAGGTGATGCGCGGCCAGCTCAGGCACCTGATCGAGGTCTCCGAGCGGCCCAACGTGCGGCTCCAGGTCATGCCCTTCGGCCTCGGCGGGCACTCCGGGGAGAGCGGCGCCTTCACCCTGCTCAGCTTCCCCGAGTCCGACCTGTCCGACGTGGTCTACGTCGAGCAGCTGACCAGTGCGCTCTATCTCGACAAGCGCGAGGACGTCATCCAGTACGAGCAGGCGCTCAAGGAGCTCCAGCAGGACAGCCCGGGACCGGCGGAGAGCCGTGACATCCTCCGGGGCATCCTTCAACTCACCTGACGCAAAGCGGTTGTTGAGGGGTCCGCGTGTCCCCGGGCCCCTTGGCGCGTCAGTACGATTGCCTGTGATCGGAACCCGGCGTGGCAGTGTCGTCCGCTAGCGAGTGAGGGATCACATGGCGTCCAATTTCAAGGAACTGGCCCAGCAGTACATCGACGGTGAATGGCGTACGGGGAGCGGTTCCTGGGACGTCATCGACTTCAACCCCTACGACGACGAGAAGCTGGCCGCGATCACCGTCGCCACCGTCGAGGAGGTCGACGACGCCTACCGTGCCGCCGAGCGCGCGCAGAAGAAGTGGGCCGCCACCAACGCCTATGCCCGCCGTGCGGTGTTCGAGCGGGCGCTCGCGCTGATCGAGGAGCGCGAGGAGGAGATCGCCGAGCTGATCGTCGCGGAACTCGGCGGCACCCGGGTGAAGGCGGGCTTCGAGCTGCACCTCGCCAAGGAGTTCCTGCGCGAGTCGATCCACCTGGCGCTGCGCCCCGAGGGCAAGATCCTGCCCTCCCCGGCCGACGGCAAGGAGAACCGCGTCTACCGGGTGCCGGTGGGCGTCGTGGGCGTGATCAGCCCGTTCAACTTCCCCTTCCTGCTGTCGATCAAGTCGGTCGCCCCGGCCCTCGCGCTCGGCAACGGCGTCGTCCTCAAGCCACACCAGAACACCCCGGTCACGGGCGGCACGCTGATCGCGAAGCTCTTCGAGGACGCGGGGCTGCCCGGCGGCCTGCTCAACGTCGTCGTCACCGACATCGCGGAGATCGGGGACGCCTTCATCGAGCACCCGGTGCCCCGGGTCATCTCCTTCACCGGCTCCGACAAGACCGGCCGCCACGTGGCGACCGTCTGCGCCGCCCACTTCAAGCGCGCGGTGCTCGAACTCGGCGGCAACAGCGCCCTGGTGGTCCTGGACGACGCCGACCTCGACTACGCGGTCGACGCGGCGGTCTTCAGCCGGTTCGTGCACCAGGGCCAGGTGTGCATGGCGGCCAACCGGGTGCTCGTGGACCGCTCGGTGGCCGACGAGTTCACCGAGAAGTTCGTCGCCAAGGTCCGCTCGCTGCCGGTGGGCGACCCGCGCGACCCCGGCACCGTCATCGGCCCGGTCATCAACTCCGCCCAGGCCAAAGCCCTTTCTGGGGTCGTCGAGCAGGCCGTCGCCGAGGGCGGCACCGCCCTGGTGCGCGGCACCGTCGAGGGCAACCTGGTCGCGCCCAGCGTGCTCACCGGCCTGCCCGAGAGCTCGCCCCTGCTGCGCCAGGAGGTCTTCGGCCCCGTCGTCTTCCTGGTGCCGTTCGACGGCGAGGAGGAGGCGGTACGGATCGTCAACGACACGCCGTACGGGCTCAGCGGCGCAGTCCACACCGGGGACGTCGAGCGCGGCGTGGCCTTCGCGCTGCGGATCGACACCGGCATGTTCCACGTGAACGACGGCACCGTGCACGACGAGCCGCTGGTGCCGTTCGGCGGCGAGAAGCACTCGGGCATCGGCCGGCTGAACGGCGAGACGACCGTGGAGGCGTTCACCACCACCAAGTGGATCTCGGTCCAGCACGGGCGCAGCGGCTTCCCCTTCTGAGTCCGCCGGCTCCCTCCGGCCCATACGACACGGCCGATACGACACGGCTGATACGACACCACGCGACGGACCATCGAGGACAGGATCCGACCTCGATGGTCCGTAGCGTCGTCCTTGTCAGGGCAACGGACCCGGAGAAGGGCGGACGGCCATGGTCACGCACGTACGAGCCGAGGCGCGGGGCGACGAGCGCGGGGCACTCCTCGCGTTCCTGGAGGAACAGCGCGGCGGCATCCGCCGGGCGGTGCTGGGCCTGACCGAGGAACAGGCCCGCTCCCGGCCCAGCGCGAGCGAGCTGTCGCTCGGCGGACTGCTCAAGCACGTCGTGGAGATGGAGCGGACCTGGATCGCCCGCGCCCGCCAGCAGCCGCCCGCGATCCACCGGGACGAGTCCAACTGGCACGAGTGCTTCCGGCTGGTGGGGGACGAGACGGTCGCCTCCCAGCTCGCCCTGTGGGAGGAGGCCGCCGCCGACACGGAGAAGCTGATCCGCTCCGCGCCGAGCCTGGACGACACCTTCCCGCTGCCCGAGGCCCCCTGGTTCCCGCCGGACGAGCGGGTCTCGCTGCGCTGGGTGTGTCTGCACCTGATCCGCGAGACGGCCCGGCACGCCGGCCACGCCGACGTCATCCGCGAGTCGCTCGACGGAAAGACGGCCTTCGAGCTGGTGGCGCTGGAGCGGCAGCGGAGCGAACAGACCGGGTGACCGCCGGACGGCACCCGGCCCGCGCCGCCCCGCCGTCAGTGGTGGAACCCCTCCGTCAGTGGTGGAACCCCGTCACCGCCCCCTTGTCCGCCGACGACGGCCGCTCCTGCCGCCGCAGCGCGGGCAGCACGCGGGCCAGGTCGGCCAGGAACAGGTCCGCCAGGTCGTGGGAGAAGCCGTTGCGGCAGACCACCCGCAGCACCGCCAGGTCCTCCCGGTCGGGCGGGAAGGTGTACGCCGGGACCAGCCAGCCGTGCTCGCGCATCCGCCGGGAGACGTCGAACACGTCGTACGACGTGACGTGGTCGGCGGTGGTGAACGCGAACGCGGGCAGCTGGTCGCCCCGGGTGAGGAGGCGGAAGTCGCCCAGCGCCTCGACGCGGTCGGCCAGATGGCGGGCCACGTCGCGGGTGGACTGCTGGACGGCGCGGTAACCCTCGCGGCCCAGGCGCAGGAACATGTAGTACTGCGCGACCACCTGCGCGCCGGGCCGGGAGAAGTTGAGGGCGAAGGTGGGCATCTCGCCGCCGAGGTAGTTCACCCGGAAGACCAGCTCCTCCGGCAGCGCCTCGGTGTCGCGCCACAGGGCCCAGCCGACGCCGGGGTAGACCAGGCCGTACTTGTGGCCCGAGGTGTTGATGGAGGCCACGCGCGGCAGACGGAAGTCCCAGACCAGGCCGGGGTCGAGGAAGGGGGCGATCATGCCGCCGGAGGCGCCGTCGACATGGACCGGGATGTCGAGTCCGGTGCGTTCCTGGAGGGCGTCGAGTTCGGCGCACAGCTCGGCTATCGGCTCGTAGGAGCCGTCGAAGGTGGAGCCGAGGATGCCCACGACCCCGATGGTGTTCTCGTCGCACAGCTCGGCCGCCTCGCGCGGGTCGAGGTGGAAGCGGTCGCCCCTCATGGGCACCGTGCGCGGCTCGACCTCCCAGAAGTCGCAGAACTTCTCCCAGCACACCTGGACGTTGACGCCCATCACGAGATTGGGCCGCGCCCCCGGGTAGCGGTCGGCGTTCTTCTTGGACCAGCGGCGCTTGAGCGCCATGCCCGCGAGCATCCCGGCCTCGCTGGAGCCGGTGGTCGAACAGCCCACGACCGCCGAGGGATCGGGCGCGTTCCACAGCTCGGCCAGCATCGCCACACAGCGCCGCTCCAGCTCGGCGGTGCGCGGGTACTCGTCCTTGTCGACCATGTTCTTGTCGGCGCACTCCGCCATCAGCACCCCGGCCTGCGGCTCCATCCAGGTGGTGACGAAGGTGGCGAGGTTCAGGCGCGCGTTGCCGTCGAGCATCAGCTCGTCGTGCACCAGCTGGTAGGCGGTGGTGGGCGGCAGCGGGGAGTCCGGCAGGCGGTGCGTGGGCGGCGCCTCGGTCATGCCGCTGACGGGGTTGGCCTCGCCGAAGAACGGGTTGACCGACACCTTCCGCTCGTCGCGTGTGCCGGAACCTTTGTGCAGAGCCATCGTCATGCCTCCATACGGGGGATTCAGCGGGCCGGGGTGCCGTCCGCCTGGAGCTGCATCTGCGGCCGCCCGGTCACCAGCAGCCAGGCCGGCAGCGAGGCGACGCACAGCAGGGCGAGGATGGCCGGCGAGGCCACCAGGACGGCGGCCGTGAACAGGCTCACCCAGCCCTGCCGGGTGATGGCCAGGAGCATTCCCAGCACGCCGGCGGCCACGCCGAGCGAGGGCTGCACCGCCGGGACGAGCGCGTGCGCGCACAGACCGAGCGCGGCTCCCACGAACACGGCCGGGAAGATCCGCCCGCCCCGGAAGCCGGACGACGCGGCGACGACCAGCGCGGCCACCTTCACCACCGCCAGCACGGCGTACTGCCCGGCCGTGCGGCCGTCCGGGTCACGGGCCAGCTCGCCGACCTCGGTCAGCCCCTTGAACAGCGTCAGATGACCGCCCGCCGCCGCGAGCCCGCCGAGCACCACACCGCCCGCCGGGAGCATCAGCATCGGGTGCCGCAGCCGCTGGAAGGCCCGGTGGACGTACGGGAAGGCGTACACGGCGCACAGGCCGAGCAGCGCCGCCGCCGAGGCCACCGCCATCGCGGCCGGTACGTCGGCCCAGCCGGGGCGGCCGAAGGGCGGCAGGCCGAGGTCGAAGCTCGGCTGGGCCACCAGGGTCGTCGTCATGGCGCCGAACGCCCCGGCGGTCAGCGGCGCGAAGAGGTTGTCCCAGAGCCGTCCGGGCAGCGGGCGCGTGGTCAGCGCCTCGGAGATGACCAGCGCGGCCGCCACCGGCGTACCGAACAGCGCGCCGATCGTGCCCGCCTCGGCGAGCGTCGGCCACAGCGCGCCGGGCAGCCTCGGCAGGAAGCGGCTGCCCAGCCACATGCTGAGGCCGACGTTCACGGCGATGATCGGGTTCTCCGGGCCGAGGCTCGGGCCGCCCGCCAGCATCAGCGCGGCCGCCACCACCAGGCCGGGCAGCACCACCGGGGGCAGCACGGGGGCGTCGAGGCCGACGGTGGCCGGGTCCGGTCCGGCATGACCGGGGGCCAGCCAGACCACGAGCCCCACCGCGATGCCCGTCGCGACCAGCATGACGAACATCCACGCCACCGAGTACCGGCCGATGCCCAGCGCGTCCGGCAGCGGCCCCCACAGCACGTGCTGGAGCCGCTCCGCCGCCGTGCTCACCCCGACGAAAATCAGGCTCGCGACCACCCCCACCAGCACGGCGGGCAGGATCAGCGGGAGCAGGGCACGCGCCGGGGCCGGGGAGGTCGGGCGCGGCTGCCGCGCGGTGTCCTGGGCCACGGGCACACCATAAGCGGATCAAGTGGACACAACATCCCGAACGGAAACGGGCTTGCACCTCACGCGGCGTGAGGCACGAGCGTGGTCCCCGGGCGGAGACGTACGACGACGGGAGCGGGACGTGGGGTACTCCGTGGGACAGGTCTCGGGGTTCGCCGGGGTCACGGTGCGGGCCCTGCACCACTGGGACGAGATCGGACTGCTGGTCCCCGGCGAGCGCACCCACGCGGGGCACCGGCGCTACACCGACGCCGACCTCGACCGGCTCCAGCGCATCCTCTTCTACCGGGAACTCGGCTTCCCCCTCGACGAGGTCGCCGTCCTGCTCGACGACCCCGACGCGGACCCGCGTACGCATCTGCGCCGGCAGCACGAGCTGCTCACCGCCCGGATCGAGAAGCTGCGGCAGATGGCCGCGGCCGTGGAACACGCCATGGAGGCACGCAGGATGGGCATCGACCTCACCCCGGAGGAACGTTTCGAGGTGTTCGGGGACAAGGACCCCGAGCAGTACGCCGAGGAGGCGGAACAGCGCTGGGGCGGCACCGAGGCGTACGCCGAGTCGCAGCGCCGCGCCGCCCGTTACACCAAGGACGACTGGAAGCGGATGCGAGCGGAGTCGGAGGACTGGAACCACCGTTACGCCGCCCTGGTGGCCGACGGCGTCCCGCCGTCCGACGCGGCGGCGATGGACCTGGCAGAGGAACATCGCAACCACATCGGCCACTGGTTCTACGACTGTCCGTACCCGATGCACCGCTGTCTGGGCGAGATGTATGTTGCCGACGACCGCTTCACCGCGTACTACGACGCCTTCGGCCCCGGTGTCGCCGCGCATCTGAACGCAGCCATCGCTGCCAACGCCGACCGGCACTCCGCCTAGCCGCACAGGTCCTGGCTCACTCCCGGGCCAGGACCACCGCCGTGCCGTAGGCGCACACCTCGGTACCGAGGTCGGCGGCCTCCGTGACGTCGAAGCGGAACGCCACGACCGCGTTGGCACCCCGCGAGCGTGCCTGCTCCACCAGCCGCTCCATGGCCTGGTTGCGGGTCTGGACCAGCGTCTTGGTGAGCCCCTTGAGCTCGCCGCCGATCATCGACTTCAGCCCGGCGCCGATCTGGCTGCCCAGATGCCGCGACCTGACGGTGAGGCCGAAGACCTCGCCGAGCACGCGCTCCACCCGGCGTCCGGGCACGTCGTTCGCCGTCACGACCAGTACGTCCGGCTCGGGCCCCTGGCCGCCGCCGTAGTCATCGAGTCCCATGACCCACAGCTTTGCCCCAGTCGCCCCACAGTGCATTCTGGGACCACCGGTGGAACCTGAGCCGGTCACGACGCGTTGATAGCTTTGTGCGGCCGCACATGACGCCACAGCCGCCCTCACCCCTCAGGAGCCCGGACCGTTATGACTCTCGCACTGGGCCCGAGCTGGCTCGACCCCGGAAACCTGCTCGACACGTACGGCATCTGGGGCCTGCTGCTCATCGTCTTCGCGGAGTCGGGTCTGCTCATCGGGTTCTTCCTGCCCGGTGACTCGCTGCTGTTCACCTGCGGTCTGCTGATCACCTCCGGGGACATGGACTTCTCGCTGTGGGGTGCCATCGCGCTGATCTGCCTCGCCGCGATCCTGGGCGACCAGGCGGGCTACATGTTCGGCAAGAAGGTCGGCCCGTCCCTCTTCAGCCGCCCGGACTCACGCCTGTTCAAGCAGGAGAACGTCCTCAAGGCGCACGAGTTCTTCGAGAAGCACGGCCCCAAGTCCCTGGTCCTGGCCCGCTTCGTGCCCGTGGTGCGCACGTTCACGCCGATCATCGCGGGCGTCAGCGGGATGAAGTACCGCTCCTTCCTGGTCTTCAACGTCATCGGCGGCGTCCTGTGGGGCGCGGGCGTGACGCTGCTGGGCTCCTGGCTCGGCAACATCCCGGTCGTCAAGAACAACATCGAGGCGATGCTCATCCTCATCGTCCTCATCTCGGTCGTCCCGATCATCATCGAGTTCCTGCGCGCCCGCTCCAAGGACAAGAAGGCCCGCGCCGAGGAGCCCGAGGGACCTGAGCAGGTCCAGGACGCGCGGCAGCAGCCGTACCCGCAGCCCCCGGCCATGGACGACGCCACCACCCAGCTGCGCCGCATCGAGCCCGAGCCGCACGAGCAGCCCTACGAGCAGCCCCGCCACCCGGAGCAGCAGTACTGGCCGCAGGAGTACGGCCAGCAGCCGCAGCAGCCCCAGCCCGCGTACGGCAACCAGCCCAACCATCCCTACGGCAACGGCGGTTACGACCACGGTCAGGGCGGTAACGGCCCCTACTACGGCCAGCCGCAGCAGCCGCAGCACCCCCAGCAGCAGCCGCAGTACGACGGCCAGGGCTATGGCGACCACCAGCAGCAGTACCCCTACGGCTACGACCAGGGCGGCCACCGCGCCCCCTGACCGGTGACGCGCGGCGGGCCGGGGGTCTCAGAAGCCCCGGGTCCGCTTCGCCGCCCGGCGCTTGCCCGCCGAGCCGACCCGCAGGAACAGCCGGAACAGCTCCGAGCCGAGGTTGACCCCGATCGCGATGGCCATGGCGAGCGAGACCGCCTTGGCCAGCGACACGAGTCCCTTGTCGATCTCGTTCTGCGCGATGGACAGCAGCCCGAAGTAGGTCGCCGAACCGGGCAGCAGCGGACCGATCGCCGCCGTCGTGAACGGCAGCGCGGACGCGAACTGATAGCGCGACATCAGCTGGCCGAACAGCCCCACCAGGCCCGCCGCCACGGCCGTCGACGCCACCGGCGAGAAGCCGCCGGTGATGTGCATCGCGCCGTACACCGACCAGGCCACACCGCCGTTGAGCGTCACCCACAGGACCGTCGCGCGCTCCTGCTGGAGCAGGACCGCGAAGGTCAGCGAGAGCACCATGGAGGCCGCGATCTGCAGCAGCGGCCGCTGCGAGATGTGCAGCGCCGTGTCCGGGTTCAGCCGGCCGCCGATCTGCACGCCGAAGTACAGGACCGTCAGCACGCCGATGACGATGCCGACGAAGAAGTACATGACCTCGAGGAGGCGGGCGGCCGCGGTGATGTAGAAGCCCGTCAGACCGTCCTGCACGCCCGCCACGAGCGCCCGCCCGGGCAGCAGCGCGAACAGTCCACCGGTGACCACCGCCGACGCCTTCAGGTCCACGTGCGCCAGCGCGAACGCCACACCGATCGCGGCGGGCGGCATCGCGGCCACCGTGAACTGGTAGAACTCCGGCAGCCCGCGCCCCGCGCACAGCCACGCCAGCCGGTCGCCGAGCATCGCGCCGACCGCCGCCGCGACGAACACGATGACGTCACCGCCGACCAGCACGGAGGCCGCGCCCGCGAGCAGACCGCTCGCCAGGGTCAGTGCCCAGCCGGGGTAGGGGTGCCGGTTGCGCCGTATCTCCGCGAGACGGCCGTACGCCTCCTCCAGGGAGACGTGCGCCTCGGCGTCCGTCAGGTCGTCCACCAGGCGGAACACGGCCGCGAGCCGGGTGTAGTCGGTGCCGCGCCTGCGGACCGTGCGCGAGGCGGTGACCGGGTCCTCGACCAGGGACGGCTGGTAGGAGATCGACAGCAGCGTGAAGGTGACGGTCGGCTCGCAGCGGTCGAGGCCGTAGGAGCGGCACACCGCGAACATCGCGGCCTCCACGTCCTCGGCGCCCTCGCCGCCCGCGAGCAGCAACTCGCCGATGCGCAGGGTCAGGTCGAGCACGCGCGGGACCGCCGGGCCGCCCTCCTCGGCGCGCGCCATCGGCTCCAGCGCGGGGCGGTCGGCCACCGGCATCCGGAGCATGGTGCGCATCCGGTCCTGCCACGGGGCGTCCGTGATCAGGGTGAGCATCGGGACGCCGGTCGCCGGGGTGAAGGCGGGCGGGGCGTGCTTCGCGCTGTAGGTGTGCGGCGTGTTGAACGCCGAGCCCTCCGGCTCCGGCGCGGGCGTCTGCGGGGTCTCCAGGCCCTTCGGGAGCGAGAACTCCGAGGTCGTCTCGGACTCGCTGCCCTTGGCTACGTCGAGCCCCTCCGGAATGGCGAACTCGGACGTGATCTCCGGGTCGTACCGCGCCTCGTCCGACCGGGGCTTGCGGTCCTCCGCCTCCGACACCTCACACCGCTTCCTGAACGACGCATTCCGTTAGGTTCAGTATGCGCATGATCACGCGAGCGGGCCGCGTCGCCCCCTGCCGGGGTGACGCGGCCCGCTCGTGAGAAAAGACAGCCGGGGTCAGTGGCCGCCCTGCTCCTTCAGGCGCTTGTACGACCGCTCGATCTCGGCCTCGGCCTCCGTGCGGCCCACCCAGTTGGCGCCCTCGACCGACTTGCCGGGCTCCAGGTCCTTGTAGACCTCGAAGAAGTGCTGGATCTCCAGGCGGTCGAACTCCGACACGTGGTGGATGTCGCGCAGGTGCTCCACCCGCGGGTCGGTCGCCGGGACGCACAGCAGCTTGTCGTCGCCGCCGGCCTCGTCCGTCATCCGGAACATGCCGATCGCGCGGCACTTGATGAGGCAGCCCGGGAAGGTGGGCTCGTCCAGGATGACCAGCGCGTCCAGCGGGTCACCGTCCTCGCCGAGAGTGTTCTCGACGAAGCCGTAGTCGGTCGGGTAAGCGGTCGAGGTGAAGAGGCGACGGTCCAGGCGGATCCGACCGGTCTCGTGGTCCACCTCGTACTTGTTCCGCGAACCCTTCGGGATCTCGATCGTGACGTCGAACTCCACCGGTGGCTCCTCCATGATCAGGACATAGTTCTGGTGGTTAAGTGTCCCTCACGCAGGAGTGTGATCGCGAAAGGGGCTGGTGGTCGTGCCGGAGCTGAGACCTTGGCGAGCCGTAGGACCGCAGGTGGCACGGCTCGCGAACACGCTGCGGGCCCCTCTGGCGCGCGCCACGGCGGCCGTACGACCGCGGCTCGCGCGGTTGACGGACGCCGTACGGACCGCGGCACCCCGGCAGGGCCGGACGCCGCACGCCCGGACCCTGCGGTACACCGCGGGCGCCGCCACCGCGGGACTCGCGCTGGCCGCCGGAGCGGTGGCCCTCGCCGGTCCCTGGGACGCCACCGGCCAGCGTACGGCCGAGCGGGACCGGGCCGTCGCCCTGGAGCTGCCGGGTGGCGCAGATCACGGCGGTACGGCCGTCTCCGCGGGCGGTCCGAAGCCCGCGCCGAGCGCCCCGCCCGTGCTGAGGGCGCTGGGCGGCGCCGCGACGGCCGCCCGGACCGACCAGGACCCCGCGAAGGGCGGCAAGCCGCTCGCGGAGGTCCTGGACCCCCTCCTGGACGCCCCGGCGCTCTCCGCCGGGCACGCGGCGGCCGTAGTCGACCTGAGCACCGGCGAGCGGCTCTACGGCGCCGACAGCGACAAGTCCCTCACGCCCGCCTCCACCACGAAGATCGCCACCGCCGTGGCCGTACTCTCCGCGCTCGGCCCCGACCACCGCCTCACCACCCGCACCGCGCTCGAACCCGACACCCGGGAACTGGTCCTGGTCGGCGGCGGCGACCCCACCCTCACCGCGCACAAGACGCCCGGCGAGTGGGCGAGCCTGCGCACCCTGGCCCGGGACACCGCCGTCGCCCTGGGCAAGCGCGGCATCCACAAGATCACGCTCTCCTACGACACGACGCTCTTCTCCGGGCCCGCCCTGCACCCCATCGGCGTCAACGACAACCTCGCCCCCGTCACCGCGCTCACCGCCGACGAGGGCCGCACCGACGGCTCCGACCACGGCCCCGTGACCCGGGTGGCCGACCCGGCGGCCGAGGCGGCCCATGCCTTCGCCGGGTTCCTGAAGGACGCCGGGATCACCGCGACCCCGCCCGGCCCCTCCAAGGCCACCGGGCGCGCGCAGACCCTCGCCACCGTCGCCTCGCCGCCGCTGTCCGACCTGGTCGAGCGGATGCTCACCAACAGCGACAACGACATCGCCGAGGCCCTGGCCCGCCAGACCGCCCTCGCCTCCGGGCGTCCGGGCAGCTTCGCGGGCGGCGCACAGGCCATCGCCGCCCGGCTGACCAAGCTCGGGCTGCCCATGAAGGGCGCCGCCTTCCACGACGGCAGCGGCCTCAACCGCGACGACCGCCTGACGGCCGACCTCCTGACCTCGCTCCTGGCCAAGGCCGCCGACCCGGCCCGCCCCGGCCTGCGCCCCGTCCTCACCGGCCTCCCCGTCGGCGGCTTCACCGGCACCCTCGCCGAGCGCTACACCGACGGCGCCGCCGGAGTGGTCCGCGCCAAGACCGGCACCCTCACCGGCGTCAACACCCTCGCCGGCACCGTCGTGGACGCGCGCGGCCGCCTCCTCTCCTTCGCCTTCCTCGCCTCCGACACCACCAACCCGGAAGCGGCCCAGTCCGCCCTGGACCGGACGGCTTCGGCCCTGTCGGCCTGCGGCTGCGGGTAGCGCTCCGCGCGGACGGGGGCGGCCTGGGCCGCAGTGCCGACGGCGGCCCCCACTCGGTGGGTCAGGTCGTCAGGTCGAGCGGGGCTTTTGGACGGGACGCCGGTCGAGGGGCGACGGGTGCCGGTCGGCGGCTCCGGGCTGTGGGCATGGGGGCGGTGCCGGTGCGGCCTGGGCGGGGCTCCGTGGCCGACGGGGACGGTCGGTCGCCGACAGACGCGGTCTCCTGGCCCGGCACCGGGCCTTGGGCCGGGCAGCGTGCTTACCGGCCCTGGCCGACCCTGTGGCGGTGGCCTGCCCCGTCGGCCTGTGAACGCGCCGAGCGGGCCCGGTGACCAAGCCCGGTCGCCGCCTGCCGTCCGGACCGGGTTGCCGGGCAGCGGGTCCTCCCGAGCAGGGCGCTCCCGAAGCGGCGGTCGGTCCCGGCGGCCCGCAGGCGTGCGGAGCGGGTGGCGGCGGCTCCTCGCTGTGCCGACGTCGGGTGCCACGGGCTCCGGGCAGCCCACTGGCCCAGGCCCCGCCCGGAGCAGGGGTCGCGCCTCACGGACCTTTGCCGCGACCGGCGTTGCCCGCTACCCACACTGCCCCCGCCGCGCCCGGCTCGGGCGGTGATCCTGCTACCGGCCCGCCGGGTACGGACCCGTACCGGCCCGCCGCCCTGCTCACCGGCCCCCGCCCACCGCCCGCTCCGCCCACCGCGCGCCCCCGCGCCAAGGTGCCCCAGGACGCGCGCCCCGCGCACCTGCCCCGGCACCCCCACGCACCCCGCGAAGAGCCCCCGTACAGCCTGCCCGGAGGGCCCCCGCTCACGTACCGTTGACGCATGACGAGCTTCGGTGGGACCGCATCTTCCGGGATGGTCGACTGGAACCTCGCGGTGGCGACCGCGACTCGGCTCGTGCGGCCCGGGCCGGAGGTGAGCCGGGACGAGGCGCGGGCCGTGGTCGCGGAGTTGCGGCGGCACGCGAAGGCCTCGGAGGCGCATGTCCGGGGCTTCACTCGTATGGGGACCGAGAACGTGCACGACACTCCGGTGCTCGTGGTCGACCGGCCCGGCTGGGTACGGGCCAACGTCGCCGGGTTCCGGGAGATCCTGCGGCCCCTGCTGGAGAAGATGCAGGAGCGGCGGGGCGGCAACCCGGGCAACGCCGTACTCGGCGCCGTCGGCGGCAAGGTGACCGGTGTCGAGCTGGGGATGCTGCTGTCGTTCCTGTCCTCGCGCGTCCTCGGGCAGTACGAGACCTTCGCCCCCGCCACCACCGACCTGCCCGCGTCCGGCGCCCCCGGCGGGGGCCGGCTGCTGCTCGTCGCGCCGAACATCGTCCACGTCGAGCGCGAACTCGACGTGGAGCCCCACGACTTCAGGCTGTGGGTGTGCCTGCACGAGGAGACCCACCGCACCCAGTTCACGGCGGTGCCCTGGCTCCGCGACCACCTGGAGGGCGAGATCCAGTCCTTCCTCGCGGAGACCGACGTCGACCCGGTGACCTTCCTCGAACGCGTCCGCGACGCCGCCCAGTCCCTCGCGGGCGGCCGCCCCGAGGGCGAGGAGGACGACGGCGGCCGCTCCCTGGTGGACCTCGTCCAGACCCCCGCCCAGCGCGAGATCCTCGCCCGCCTCACCGCCGTGATGTCCCTCCTGGAGGGCCACGCCGACTTCGTCATGGACGGCGTCGGCCCCGACGTCGTGCCGTCCGTCGCCGAGATCCGCGAGAAGTTCCAGCAGCGCCGCGCCAAGGGCGCCTCCCACCTCGACCTCGCCCTGCGCAAACTCCTCGGCCTGGACGCCAAGCTGCGCCAGTACCGCGACGGCGAACGCTTCGTACGCGCCGTCGTCGGCGAGGTCGGCATGGACGGCTTCAACCGCGTGTGGACCTCGCCCAACACGCTGCCCACCAAGGCCGAGATCGCCAAACCGGCCGACTGGGTCGCCCGCGTGCACGGCAGGACCGCCTAGCAGGCCGCGCACACCACCATGAACTCCCTCGAACGGACGGCAGGACGACGGCAGGCGGACGCCGTTCGTATCACCCGTCCGAGGGACCGTCAGCCATGCGTAGGCGTGCGATGCTCGGGGAAGGGCCCGCTTCTGTCACCATCGACGCACTCTGAGTGACCGAACCCGGGCTCACTCCCGAAACTCCATGAAGGGAACCGGACATGGGGCCCCACCCCGCGGTCGCGGCGATACGCCTGGCGGTCCGCCGCGTACTGCACGACGTCATCACCGAACACAGCCGCCGCCCCGAGGCGGCCACCGCCCTCGCGCCGGCCGGCCGGACCGCCCGCGAAACGGGCCCGCCCGCCGACCCGGCCGCCCCCCTCGTGCTCGTCGCCTGCTCCGGCGGCGCCGACTCCATGGCCCTCGCCTCCGCCCTCGCCTTCGAGGCCCCCCGCCTCGGCGTGCGCGCCGGCGGCGTCACCGTGGACCACGGACTCCAGGAGGGCTCCGGGCTGCGCGCCGACGAGGTCGTCCTGCGCCTGCGCGAGCTGGGCCTCGATCCCGTCGAGTCCGTCGCCGTCTCCGTCGGCCGCGAGGGCGGGCCCGAGGCCGCCGCCCGCGACGCCCGGTACGCCGCGCTGGACGCCGTCGCCGAACGCCACGGCGCCGCCGCCGTCCTGCTCGGCCACACCCGCGACGACCAGGCCGAGACCGTCCTGCTCGGCCTCGCCCGCGGCTCCGGCATCCGCTCCCTGTCCGGGATGGCCGCGGTCTCGGGGGCCGGCGGCCGTTACCGGCGTCCCTTCCTCCAGCTCGACCGGCAGACCGCCCGCAAGGCCTGCCTGGTCCAGTCGCTGCCGGTCTGGGACGACCCGCACAACACCGACCCGGCCTACACCCGCTCTCGGCTGCGCCACGAGGGCCTGCCCGCCCTGGAGAAGGCGCTCGGCAAGGGCGTCGTCGA
Source organism: Streptomyces sp. NPDC026659 (assembly GCF_040638245.1). NCBI lineage: Bacteria > Bacillati > Actinomycetota > Actinomycetes > Kitasatosporales > Streptomycetaceae > Streptomyces > Streptomyces sp. NPDC026659. The sequence continues at coordinate 631,852 of NZ_JBEZXY010000003.1, forward strand.
AGCCCTCGCCCGCACCGCCCAGCTCTCCCGCGACGACGCCGACGCCCTCGACGCCTGGGCCGGGCAGGCCGAGTCCTCCGTGCGCGACGCGGCGGGCCGTCTGGAGTGCGCCAAGCTCTACGCGCTGCCCCCCGCCGTGCGCCGCCGGGTGCTGCGCCGGGCGGCCATCGAGGCGGGCGCTCCGGCCGGTTCCCTCTTCGCCCGGCACATCGAGGAAGTCGACCGTCTGATCACCGGATGGCGCGGTCAGGGGGCCATCAACCTGCCCGGCAAGGTAGTCGCCCAGCGTCAGGGTGGCAGACTGGTGATTCGGCAAGGCTGAAGGTCCGGCCCCGGGGAGCGATCCTCCGACGGGCCGGCGCCACCGGCCGCCGGCGGCGCCGCCGACAGTGCGGCCGTAAGTGCGGGACGACCGAAAGTGATGCGGGTGGACGCGAAAGACATGGGTGCGGACCTCAAGTCGGTGCTCATCACCAAGGAAGAGATCGACGCGAAGCTGGCGGAGCTGGCCGCGAAGGTCGACGCGGAGTACGCGGGCAAGGACCTGCTCATCGTCGGTGTCCTCAAGGGCGCGGTGATGGTGATGGCGGACCTCGCCCGGGCGCTGTCCACCCCCGTCACCATGGACTGGATGGCCGTGTCCTCCTACGGAGCGGGCACCCAGTCCTCCGGTGTGGTCCGCATCCTCAAGGACCTCGACACCGACATCAAGGGCCGTCACGTCCTGATCGTCGAGGACATCATCGACTCCGGCCTGACCCTGTCCTGGCTGATCTCGAACCTCGGCTCGCGCGAGCCCGCCTCCCTCAAGGTGTGCACGCTGCTGCGCAAGCCCGAGGCGGCCAAGGTCGCGATCGACGTCGAGTGGGTCGGCTTCGACATCCCCAACGAGTTCGTCGTGGGCTACGGCCTCGACTACGCCGAGAAGTACCGCAACCTGCCGTTCGTCGGTACGCTCGCGCCCCACGTCTACGGCGGCTGATCCGAGCGGATCAGCTCGGCCGGAGATCGGGAACCCCGGCGGGCCTCGCGCCGTTGGAGCAAGGAGAGGCGGACCACAGTCCGTCCGCACCGCTCCGTGCGGCTGCGGGCGTCCATGCTGGGGTACCGTCAGAAGAACTGTCTTATCAAACTCACTATGGCAGGAGGGACGGGGCGACACCGCTCCGTATGGATGGACGTGAAGCGATACTTCCGTGGGCCGGTCATGTGGATCGTGCTGGCCGTCCTTGCCGTGGTCGTGTTGATGACGGTCGTCGGCCAGTCCGGCGGCTACAAGACGGTGGACACAGGCCAGGTCGTCGCCGCGATCAACGACAACAAGGTCGAGTCGGCCAAGGTCACCACCGGTGACGAGCAGACCATCAAGGTCAACCTCAAGCCCGGCGTCAAGATCGAGGGCAGCTCGAAGATCCAGGCGAGCTACATCGGCGACCAGGGCGTGGCCATCGCCCAGACGCTGCAGAACAAGTACCAGGACAAGCAGATCGCGAAGGGCTACACGGTCTCGCCCTCGAAGCAGAACCCGTTCGTCGGTGTCCTGCTCTCGCTGCTGCCCTTCGTCCTGATCGTGGTCGTCTTCCTGTTCCTGATGAATCAGATGCAGGGCGGCGGCTCCCGGGTCATGAACTTCGGCAAGTCCAAGGCGAAGCTCATCACCAAGGACACGCCGAAGACCACGTTCGCCGACGTCGCGGGCTGCGACGAGGCGGTCGAGGAGCTCCAGGAGATCAAGGAGTTCCTCCAGGAGCCGGCCAAGTTCCAGGCCGTCGGCGCCAAGATCCCCAAGGGCGTGCTGCTCTACGGCCGTCCCGGTACCGGCAAGACGCTCCTCGCGCGCGCCGTCGCCGGTGAGGCCGGGGTGCCGTTCTACTCGATCTCCGGCTCCGACTTCGTCGAGATGTTCGTCGGTGTGGGCGCCTCCCGCGTCCGCGACCTGTTCGAGCAGGCCAAGGCGAACGCCCCGGCGATCGTCTTCGTCGACGAGATCGACGCGGTCGGCCGCCACCGCGGCGCCGGCCTCGGCGGTGGTCACGACGAGCGCGAGCAGACGCTGAACCAGCTCCTGGTCGAGATGGACGGCTTCGACGTGAAGGGCGGCGTCATCCTGATCGCCGCCACGAACCGGCCCGACATCCTGGACCCGGCGCTGCTGCGTCCCGGTCGCTTCGACCGGCAGATCGCGGTCGACCCGCCGGACCTCCAGGGCCGCCTGGAGATCCTCAAGGTCCACCAGAAGGGCAAGCCGGTCGCGCCCGACGTCGACCTGGCCGCCGTCGCCCGCCGTACGCCGGGCATGACCGGTGCCGACCTCGCGAACGTGCTGAACGAGGCCGCGCTGCTCACCGCCCGCAGCGACCAGCGTCTGATCGACAACAAGGCGCTGGACGAGGCGATCGACCGTGTGGTCGCGGGCCCGCAGAAGCGGACCCGGATCATGTCGGACAAGGAGAAGAAGATCACCGCGTACCACGAGGGCGGTCACGCCCTGGTCGCGGCGGCCTCGCCGAACTCCGACCCCGTCCACAAGATCACGATCCTGTCCCGGGGCCGCGCCCTGGGCTACACGATGGTGCTCCCGGACGAGGACAAGTACTCGACCACGCGCAACGAGATGCTCGACCAGCTCGCCTACATGCTGGGCGGCCGGGCGGCGGAGGAACTGGTCTTCCACGACCCGACCACCGGCGCCGCGAACGACATCGAGAAGGCCACCAACGTGGCCCGCGCGATGGTCACCCAGTACGGCATGACCGAGCGGCTCGGCGCCATCAAGTTCGGCGGCGACAACAGCGAGCCGTTCCTGGGCCGTGAGATGGCTCACCAGCGCGACTACTCGGAAGAGGTCGCCGCGCTGGTGGACGAAGAGGTCAAGAAGCTCATCGAGACCGCGCACAACGAGGCGTGGGAGATCCTGGTCGAGAACCGCGACGTGCTCGACAACCTCGTCCTGGCCCTCCTGGAGAAGGAGACCCTGGGCAAGGAGGAGATCGCCGAGATCTTCGCCTCGATCCACAAGCGCCCGCCGCGGCCCGCGTGGACCGGCTCCTCGCGCCGTACGCCCTCCACCCGCCCGCCGGTGCTCTCCCCCAAGGAGCTGGCACTGACCAACGGTGCGAACGGCGCCACGGCCGCGATCAGCACGATCAAGTCCACGGCCGCCGAGTCGGCCCCGGTCACGGAGCAGTCCCCCGAGGACCGCACCGACAGCTGACCCTTCGGCCACCTGGCCGGAATGTATGCCGCGCCCCCCGGGTTCTAGCCTGGGGGGCGCGGCATTTCGCCATGTCCGCGCGGGCGAGACGTACAGGAACGAGGCAACACATGACCGACCCCGTGACGCTGGCCGGAGACGGCACCGTCGGCGAGTTCGACGAGAAGCGCGCCGAGAACGCGGTCCGCGAGCTACTGATCGCCGTCGGCGAGGACCCGGAGCGCGAGGGGCTGAGGGAGACTCCGGCGCGAGTCGCGCGGGCCTACCGGGAATTGCTGGCGGGGTTGTGGCAGAAGCCGGAGGAAGTGCTGACGACGACGTTCGACCTGGGGCATGACGAGATGGTCCTGGTGAAGGACATTGAGATCGTTTCCCTCTGTGAACATCATTTGCTGCCATTCCATGGCGTAGCTCACATTGGGTACATTCCGGCGGAAACAGGCAAGATCACCGGCCTGTCGAAGCTGGCGCGTCTGGTCGAGGTCTTCGCCCGCCGTCCGCAGGTGCAGGAACGACTCACCACGCAGATCGCCGACTCCCTCATGGGCATCCTGGAGGCGCGTGGCGCGATCGTCGTCATCGAGGCCGAGCACATGTGCATGTCGGTCCGGGGAATTCGCAAGCCCGGCGCCAAGACGACCACCTCGGCGGTGCGGGGGCAGCTCCGTGACGCGACGACCCGCGCCGAGGCCATGAGCCTGATACTGGCGCGCTGACCCGATTGTCAGTGGTGCCCGATAGCGTCCTTGATCAGTCCGGGGCCATGTTCGTCCGGGTATCTCAAGCGGGATCTCCCGGGCTTCCGGGTACGGGTCGTTTCGTCCTACCTGGCGTGTGGTCCTCCGTGACATCGACACCTTCGAGGGCTTCCTGGACGGATACATCGAGGGAGACGGCTTCCGTCACAAGAAGTGGGACGGGCGCACCGTGGTCAGTGCCAATGTGCCCTTCCTCGCCGAACTGGCTCGAATCATCGGCGCGAGGTTCACGCCACAGCCAAGGGGGCGTACGTCTGCATTGGTCGTCACTGACCGCTGGCAGCGGCGAGGCACCTTCCAACCCGAGCACCACCCGCTGGAACCGGACGAGATCACCTGGGCGCACGTACGGGATGTGCGTCCGCGCAGGGCCGAGGGGGCCAAGCCCTTCACCCTCTACAGCTATCGGCTGGACCCCTACCCAGGCTTCCTCGTCAATGGGTACCTGGTGCGTCAGGGCGGGTAACCGTCAGGCCGCCGGGTGGGGGCGGCCGTTGTGGTTGTCGTCGTCTTCCGGGAGGCGGCAGACGCGCTCCAGGAAGACGGCCGCCGCTATGACGGCGATGCCGGCGAGGACCGCGAAACCGGCGTAGATGGCCTGGTCGCGGCGGGCCGGGAGGTCGAGGAGTTCCAGGAGGAAGACGCCGGTGCCGCCGTAGATGCCGGAGACGAGGGCGGCGACCAGGGCGCTGGCGTGGCCGAAGACGACCGCGCGGGCGGCCATCATCGGGTCGACGCCCTTGGCGTCGGGGCGGCGTTCGCGCTGGGCCTTGAAACGGCCGCGCAGGGAGATCGCCGTGGCGAACAGCACCACGGCGATCAGCGCGAGGACGATGGGGGCGGCCAGCGGCACGCCGGGCAGCGTCCCGAGCGAGTTCCACAGGCGGGCGCCCGCCCAGGACAGGACGCCGGCCACGACGAACACGCCGGCCAGCACCCTGATGCGCAGCTGTTTCACGGTGTCCCTTCAGCTCCCCCCGGACCGGTCCCGGGCCGTGGTCGTCCCCGACCTTAACGACTACTCGGGCAGTCGGAGTTCCAGATCCGCGCGGGGAGCGACGCCCTCGCGGGTGACGGCCGACAGCAGCGCGGCCACCGTGCCCCGGCCCGGCAGTTCGGCCGCCGGGTCCACGTCGTACCAGGGGGCGAGGACGAAGGCCCGCTCGTGGGCGCGCGGGTGGGGAAGCGTCAGCTCGGGGTCGTCGGAGGTGACACCGGCGTAGGCGACGATGTCCACGTCCAGGGTGCGCGGGCCCCAGCGCTCGTCGCGCACCCGGTGGAAGGCGTCCTCCACGGCGTGCGCCCGCTCCAGCAGGGAGGACGGGGGCAGGGTGGTCTTCAGCAGGACGACCGCGTTGAGGTACGCGGGCTGGCTGCCGGGCTCGACGCCCCACGGCTCCGTCTCGTACACCGGGGAGACGGCCTTCACCCGTACGCCCGGGGTGTCCTCGAAGGCGTCCACGGCGGCCTGGAGCGTCTCCAGGCGGTTGCCCAGGTTGGCGCCGAGGGAGAGCACGGCCCACTGGGGGTTGTGCAGGGTCGAGTCCGCGTCGTCCACCTTCTTGACGACGGACGCGGGGACCGGCTGGACGGTCGGGTCGTTCTGACCCTTGGCGAAAGGTCGGGTCATGCTCGGCTCCGGAGGATGGTGACGGTCACGTCGTCGAAGGGCACGGTGATCGGCGCGTCCGGCTTGTGGACGCACACCTCGACCTCCTGTACCGCGTCGTGCTTCAGGCAGGTCTGGGCGATCCGCTCGGCGAGGGTCTCGATGAGGTTCACCGGCTCGCCCTCGACGGCGGCCACGACCTCCTCGGCCACGAGGCCGTAGTGCACGGTCTTCGCCAGGTCGTCGTCGGCCGCGGCCGGCCGGGTGTCCAGGCCGAGGACGAGGTCCACGATGAAGGTCTGGCCCTCCTCGCGCTCCCTGGGGAACACGCCGTGGTGCCCGCGGGCCTTCAGGCCGCGCAGCGCGACACGATCCACGCGAATCACTCCTGCAATCGTCGGGAACGGCCGGTCGGTGCCGCGAGCGGGCGGCGCACCGGCCTTGGACGAATCTACCTGCGGGCACCGGCATGACCGGGCCACGGGGTGTCGGCCGGTGCCCGGCCGGGACCGTTCACAGGGAGGGAACCCGGTGAATTCCGGCCGCGCCGCCGACTGGTGACCGCACCTACCCGGGCGAGGGTGATTCCAACCACTCCCGCCCGGTGTTCAGGCCAGGGTGCCGTCGTCGTCCGGGTTCGAGTCGTTGTCCTCGTCCTCGTCGTCGTCGGCGCCGGCGAGCACCGGGGAGGCGTGGTGCGACCAGAGCTTCCAGCCGGCCGGGGTGCGCCGGAAGGCGTTGGTGGCGACGACCAGCTGGCCGACCAGCGGTCCCAGCTCCTCGCCCTCCTCCGGGGCCGGGCCCCCGCTGAGGATGTTCTCGGTGCAGGTGACCAGCGCCGTGTCGCCGGTGACGGAGACGTGCACGTCGGTCAGGAAGAACTGGATGTAGTCGGTGTTCGCCATGATCAGCGCGTACGACCTGAGGACCTCGCCGCGTCCGGTCAGCACCGGCCAGCCGGGGTGCACGCAGGAGATCACGCCCGCGTCGGCGGGGTCGTGGTACTCCTCGTCCACGCCGAGGTCGGCGGGGGTGAGCCAGAGACCGGCCAGTTCCTCGAAGTCGCCGCGCTCCAGCGCCTCGTAGAAGGCGGTGTTGGCGGCGGAGACCTGTTCGACGTCCAGATGCGGCGCGCTCACCGCGCTCCTTCCGACGGCGTACCGGCCGCGGGGTCGTGTTCCCGGGCCGCCTCGACCGCCCGGGCCACGCGCACGGCGTCGGCCGTGGCGCGCACCTCGTGCACCCGTACCGCCCAGGCGCCCGCCTGGGCGGCCAGCGCGGAGACGGCGGCGGTGGCCGCGTCGCGCTCGCGGGCGGGCGGGGTGACGCCGTCGGGCCCGGCCAGCACATGGCCGAGGAAGCGCTTGCGGGAGGCGGCGACGAGCAGCGGGTGGCCGAGCGCGCGCAGCCGGTCCAGGCGGGCGAGGAGGGCGAGGTCGTCGTCGGCGTCCTTGGAGAAGCCGAGGCCCGGGTCGACGACGATCCGGTCCGGGGCGACACCGGACGCGAGGACGGCGTCCACCCGCGCGCGCAGCTCGTCCACGACCTCGGTGACGACGGCGTCGTACTGCCCCCGGACGTTGCCGCCCTCCAGCAGGCCGCGCCAGTGCATCACCACGAAGGGGGCTCCGGCGGCGGCGACCACGGGGAGCATCGCGGGGTCGGCGAGGCCGCCGCTGACGTCGTTGACGAGGGCGGCGCCCGCCGCGAGGGACTGCTCGGCGACCGAGGCGCGCATGGTGTCCACGGAGACGACGACGCCCTCGGCGGCCAGGCCGCGCACCACGGGGATGACCCGGCGCAGCTCCTCCGCCTCGTCGACACGCGTGGCGCCGGGGCGGGTGGACTCGCCGCCCACGTCGACCAGGTCGGCGCCCTCGGCCACCAGGTCGAGGCCGTGCTTGACGGCGGTGGTGGTGTCGAACCAGCGGCCGCCGTCGGAGAAGGAGTCGGGGGTCACGTTGACGACCCCCATGACGGCGCACCGGTCCCATTCCGGCAGGCCCGCCACCCGGCCGCGTCCGCTGTGGTTGTTCATACGTTCAGCGTAGGCCCCTGAGGGGGCCCGGCTCGCGCGACGGCCCGGACCGGGCGGCCCTGTGAAAAAGGAGCCGTGTCCCGGTCCGGGCCGTCGTACGGGCTCGGAAGGGCGTGCGCGGTGCCGGTCAGGCGGCGCGTACGTCGTGTTCGGCGGCCGCGTGCCCGCAGGGCCGGGGGGTGGTGGCCCGGCGGCCGCGCAGAAAGCGCGGCAGGGGCAGCGCGAGGTTGACGAAGCCCTCCGCCTGCATGGCGGCGAAGCCGATGCGGGGCAGGTCGGCGGAGGCGCGGTAGACGAGGAAGCGGGGCTCCCAGCGCGGCTGGAACTTGGCGTTGAACTTGTACAGCGACTCGATCTGGAACCAGCGCGAGAGGAACACGAGGAGGCCGCGCCAGGCGCGCAGCACCGGGCCCGCGCCGATCTTCTCGCCGCGCGCGAGGGCGGAGCGGAACATCGCGAAGTTGAGCGAGACCCGGGTGATGCCGAAGCGGGGCGCGGCCTGGAGGGCGGCGACGATGAGGAGTTCGTTCATGCCGGGGTCGGCGGAGCGGTCGCGGCGCATCAGGTCGAGCGAGGCGCCGTCGGTGCCCCAGGGCACGAAGTGCAGGATCGCCTTGAGGTCGCCGTAGGGTCCGGGCACCTCGTCCTGCTTGTGGGCGGTGGCGATCAGGCAGTCGCCGTCGGCCGGGTCGCCGATGCGGCCGAGCGCCATGGAGAAGCCGCGCTCGGTGTCGGTGCCGCGCCAGTCCTCCGCCGCGCGGCGGAGGCGCTCCAGCTCGGCGTCGCCCAGGTCACGCACCCGCCGTACCCGGGTCTCGTAGCCGGCCCGCTCGATGCGCTTGACCATCTGGCGCACGTTGCGCATCGCGCGTCCGGCGAGCGAGAAATCCGCCACGTCGACCACCGCCTCGTCGCCCAGCTCCAGGGCGTCGAGGCCGGTCTCGCGCGTCCACACCTCGCCGCCCGTCTCCGAGCAGCCCATGACGGCCGGGGCCCAGGAGTGGGCCTTGGCGACGTCCATGAAGCGCTCGATGGCGCCGGGCCACGCCTCCACGTCGCCGATCGGGTCGCCGCTGGCCAGCATCACGCCGGAGACGACGCGGTAGGTGACGGCGGCCTTGCCGCTCGGGGAGAAGACGACGGCCTTGTCGCGGCGCAGCGCGAAGTGGCCGAGGGAGTCGCGGCGGCCGTGCCGCTCCAGGAGGGCGCGCAGCCGGGTCTCGTCCTCCTCGGTGAGGCGGGCGGCCGGGTGTTCCGGGCGGAAGGCGAGATAGCTGGTGGTGGCGGCGGTCAGCCAGCCGAGCGCGCCGAGCGAGAAGGCGACCGTCCAGGAGGTGCTGCCCTGGTAGCTCACCGGGCCCTCGAAGCCGAACAGGCCGTAGACGACGTGCGTCAGCCGGTCGGCCACGCTCGGGTCGCCGATCGTGCGGCCGGGGTGGACGCTGACGATGACCAGTCCGAGGGCGACGGAACCGGCGCTCATGAGCACGAAGTTGGCCAGCGCCCACCAGCGGCTGCGCGGGTCGGGCAGCGCGGCGAACTCGCGGCGGTAGCAGAGCAGCACCGTGAACAGCACGAGCGAGATGAACATGCCGATGAGCGAGTGCCGGTACAGGAACTGGGCGACGGCGCCCGCGGGCAGCAGCGCGACGGCGGCCCGCCAGGCGCGCCGCTTGCGCCGTTTGAGCCCGTGTCCGAGCAGCAGCAGAAGCACACCCGCGCTGAGCGAGAGCGCCGCCGCGAACGGCCCGAAGGAGCCGGGCAGCACCTCGGCGAGGGCGTGCATACGGCTGTGACGGAAGCGCGGGAACACCCCCGCGGCGATGTCCACGACGCCCACGAGGGCGCACGCCCGGCCCGTCAGGACGGGAACGGCCTCCGGGCGCGGACCGCGCGGAAGCCGCGGTACCCGCCTCGGTCGGGCCGGAACCTGACCTGACTTTTCCCCATCTATCCTGACAGACATCGCATCCCGTAGTTCTGCGAGAGACCTTGAATCCCGGTGCCGATCGGGGCATCCGGCCACATTGCGCCTTCTAGGACGGTGTGCCGGTCTCAGAGGTTCACTCCTCTTCGGAAAGCCGGGTCAAAGGTCAAGGAAAGCCCTGGGCAAGACCACTCGACGAAGCGTGGTGGCCGGGGCCAGGACGCAGACAGGAAAACAGCCCATGGGTCTCACGAGTAACAAACTGCTGCTGCTGGCGATCGTGTTCGCCGTCGCGTTCTTCGGCGCGACGCTGTGGCTGTGGCCCCGGCTCGCCCGGTCGAACTGGCGTACCCTCGCGGGCCGCGCCGGGCTCCTTCTCGCCACCCAGTTCGTGCTCCTCTGCTCCCTGGGCCTCGCCGCCAACCAGGCGTTCGGCTTCTACGCGGGCTGGGCCGACCTGTTCGGCACGGAGACCAACCAGGGCATCGTCATCGACCAGTCCACCAACAGCGGTACGGGCGGCCCGCTCCAGGTCGTCTCCACCGCGCAGGTGAAGGGCGGTCCGGGACCGAGCGCCAATCCGCGGACGGCGGGTCAGATCCAGAAGGTGAACATCGTCGGCCGCTCCTCGCACCTGGTGACCCCGGCGTACGTCTATCTGCCGCCCGAGTACTTCCAGCCGCAGTACCGTTCCCGCACCTTCCCCGCGGCCGTGGTGCTGACCGGCTATCCGGGTACGGCCCAGGCGCTGATCTCCAATCTGCACTATCCGCGCACCGCGCGGGAGCTGGCGAAGAACGGCCGGATGCAGCCGATGATCCTGGTGATGATGCGGCCGACCCTCGCCCCGCCGCGCGACACCGAGTGCGTGGACGTGCCGAAGGGCCCGCAGACCGAGACCTTCTTCGCCAAGGACCTGCCCGAGGCCGTGCTCACGCACTACCGCGTGGGCAGGCACGCGGACAGCTGGGGCATCGTCGGGGACTCCACCGGCGGCTACTGCGCGCTGAAACTGGCGATGCGTCACCCGGGCACCTACGCGGCCGGCGCCGGGCTCTCCGCGTACTACACCGCGCCGGTCGACCCGACCACGGGCGACCTCTTCCACGGCGACCGGAACCTGCGCGATCACGCCGACCTGCACTGGCTGCTGAAGCACGAACCGGCGCCCGACACCTCGCTGCTCGTCACCAGCAGCCGGGTCGGCGAGCACAACTACAAGGAGACCCTGAACTTCATCAACGAGGTACGGGCCACGGACCGGACCAGGATCTCCTCCATCATCCTGGAGAGCGGCGGCCACAACTTCAACACCTGGCGGCGGGAGATCCCGCCGACCCTCCAGTGGCTCAGCCAGCAGCTCGCCGACCACTGAAACCGGACAACCTGACACTGTGTGACGCGTGCCGGGTGGCCGGATTTTTAGGCCACCCGGGTCCATGGGCCGCCTACGCGCGGTAAGTTTCTGGCCATGCCACGTGGACGCCACCGTCATTCCCCGCCTCTGCACCGGCTGCTGCCCTCCACGGCCATCGCCGGAATCGCCGTTGTTTGCGCGCTGGGCCCCTGGGTGTTCACCGGTGCCGCGGTGCCGCGGGCGCTGGCCGCCGTCGTCGCGCTGACCGCCGTCGCCGGTGCCGTCGTGATGCACCGCTGGGACGCGCAGGCGGGCAAGCAGGTCGCCGACCTCACGCGCGCGCGGGCCAGCGACGAGTGGCGCTTCGAGGAACGCGTCGCCGAACTGGAGACCGACCTCGAGGAGGCCCGCGAGCTGCGCGCCAAGCTGGAGCGGCGGCTGCGTGCCAAGCGCGCCGAGCTGGCCGGGCTGCGCAACGAGCACGCCTCGCTGCTGCGCCGGTACGCCACGGCCGAGACCGAGCGCGCGAGCGCCCTGGAGGGACGCCGGCTCCTTGAGCTGGAGGCGGGCGACTCCGCCGACACGCTCGCGCTGCCGCCCGGGACGGGCGCGGAGGCCGAAGTGACGGCGCCTGTCGCGGAGTCGACGGAGTCGGCGGAGCCGGACGAGGTGACGGAGCCGACGGAGCCGACGGAGCCTCAGCCTTCGGCGGAGAGCGAGGACGTGGAATCGTCCCGCCCGGAGTCCGCCGTGGTGGCCGCTTCGGTGTTCTCCGCCGAGGGCGCGGAGCTGTACCGGCGCGCCGGGGTGGCACTGGCGCGGCTCGACCGGGACCGGGAGGCGTCCAAGGCCGAGGCCGAGGCCAAGGAGGCCAAGGCCGAAACCGCGAAGGCCGAGTCCATACGGGCCGAGGCGGCGACGTCCGAGCCCGTGGAGCCCGAGCCCGTCGACGCGGAACCCGACGCGGACACCGCCCCGCAGGCGGACGGCGCGGCCGACACCGAGGCCGAGACCGGCACCGGCACCGGCACCGGCACCGGCACCACGGTCGTGACGGCTACGGGGACCGCCCCCGACGCCGAGCCCGACACCCACACCCGCGCCGAAGCCACGTCTGAAGCCACGCCCGAGCCCGAGGCCGTCGTCGAGGCGCACACCTCCGCGCGTCACGCTCGCCGGGACGGCCACTTCACCGTGCCGACCGCCGTGGCCGTCGTATCGCCCCAGCCCACCCGGCGTCCGGGTGTCGAGGGCGGGTTCGACTTCTTCGGCACCCAGAAGCAGACCGCGACGCCCGCCCTGGGCGGCGTGCAGAACGAGGACCTGGCGGATGTCGTCGGCCAGGAGGCGCTCGCGCTGCACAAGGCGGACGCGGAGTCCGGCTACAAGCCCGCCACCGGCACGGCCGGCCAGGTCATCGACCTGACCGCGCACGACGAGACGGAGCACATCGACGTACAGGGGCTGCGCAGCGTGGTCTCCTGACCGGCGCCGCAGCGCCCGCGAGCCCGGCCCTCCCGACCAGGGAGCGCCGGGCTCGCCCGTTTCCGCCACCCGCGCGCGCGTAGGGGAGACTGGGACCATGACAGCGACCCAGACCACGGTCGGGATCGGCGGCGCCGCCGAGAGCACCGACATGGTGCTCAACATCGGCCCCCAGCACCCCTCCACGCACGGCGTGCTCCGGCTGCGGCTCGTGCTGGACGGCGAGCGCATCCAGCGCGCCGAGCCGGTGATCGGCTACATGCACCGCGGCGCCGAGAAGCTCTTCGAGGCCCGCGACTACCGCCAGATCATCATGCTCGCCAACCGCCACGACTGGCTGTCGGCGTTCTCCAACGAACTGGGCGTCGTCCTCGGGGTGGAGCGGATGCTCGGCATGGAGGTGCCCGAGCGCGCGGTGTGGACGCGCACGCTGCTCGCCGAGCTGAACCGGGTGCTCAACCATCTGATGTTCCTCGGCTCGTACCCGCTGGAGCTGGGCGGGATCACGCCCGTCTTCTACGCGTTCCGGGAGCGCGAGGTGCTCCAGAACGTCATGGAGGAGGTCTCCGGCGGCCGGATGCACTACATGTTCAACCGGGTCGGCGGTCTCAAGGAGGACCTGACCGACGGCTGGACCGGCCGCGCGCGCGAGGCCGTCGCCGCCGTGCGCTCCCGCATGGACGTCTTCGACGACCTGGTGCTCGGCAACGAGATCTTCCGGGGGCGTACGCGGGGCGTGGGCGCGCTGGCGCCCGAGGCCGTGCACGCCTACGGCGTGAGCGGGCCCATCGCGCGCGCCTCCGGCGTCGACTTCGACCTGCGCCGCGACGAGCCGTACCTGGCCTACGGCGAACTCCAGGACACCCTCAAGGTCGTCACCCGCACCGAGGGCGACTGCCTGGCCCGCTTCGAGGTCCTGCTTGAGCAGACCCACAACGCCCTCGACCTCGCGGACGCCTGTCTGGACCGGCTCGCGGAGCTGCCGCCTGGCCCGGTCAACCAGCGGCTGCCCAAGGTGCTCAAGGCGCCCGAGGGCCACACCTACGCCTGGACCGAGAACCCGCTCGGCATCAACGGCTACTACCTGGTCAGCAAGGGCGAGAAGACGCCGTACCGGCTCAAGCTGCGCTCGGCGTCGTACAACAACATCCAGGTCCTCGGCGAACTGCTGCCGGGGACGCTGGTGGCGGACATGGTGGCGATCCTGGGGTCGATGTTCTTCGTGGTGGGGGACATCGACAAGTAAGCGTGGCTAGAGGGGAGTTGGGTCGATCCCGACCGGCTGGAGGAGCCAGCCGAAGTCGCCGAGGCCGCCCGTTGCGGTGAGTTCGGCGGCCTCTCCGGCGCGCGCGAGGGCGCGGACGTAACCGGCCGGGTCCGTGGTGGCCAGCGTGAGCGGGGGGCGTGCGCCGGTCACGTCCAGGGCGCGGAGGGCCTCGCGCTGGGTGAGCAGACGGGGGGCGGCTGCGGCGGAGGCTTCGGCTCCGGCCGCCGCGCACGCGTCCAGCGCCACATGCGCCGTGATGTCGCAGGACCCGTCCGGGACCGGGGCCGTCTCCCGGCCCTCCCGGAAGCCGGTGAGGGTGCCGAACGGGGGGCGTGCGCCGAGCGCGTGGGTGTAGTCCACGGCCACCGCGAGGCCCCGCTCGATCCGGCGCACGGCCGCCGCCCAGGCCAGGTCACGGGGCAGCCCGATCTCCGCCCGCGCACCCCGCTCGGCGGGCAGCGGCCACCAGCGGTCCAGCCAGTCCGCCGTCGGGCCGTCGCCGAGCGGTTCCCCTAGCCGTTCGGTGCCGTCCGGGGCGACCAGGACGTGCCGGGGAACGCCCGCGGGGTCCGTCTCGGCGACGTCCACGGGGACGTTGTCCAGCCATTCGTTGGCGAACAGCAGCCCGGTGACGGTGTCCGGCAGTTCGTCCCGCCAGTCGATCCGCCCGTCCAGGTCCGCCGGGCGGTCCGCGAGTTCCACGGCGTACGCGCGCGTGCGGGCCGCCACGTCGGCGGGCAGGGCGGCGAGGACCCCGGTGACGAGTTCACCGCGCCCCGCCCCGAGGTCCGCGAAGTCCAGCCGCTCCGGCCGCCCCAGCGCCTCGTCCACCCGGCACAGCAGCCGGGCCACCGCCGCCGCGAACAGCGGGGAGGCGTGCACGGAGGTGCGGAAGTGCCCGGCGGGGCCCTCGGGGCGCCGGTAGAAGCCGCCGGGGCCGTACAGGGCGTCCTCGGCGGCCGCCCGCCAGCCGCGCCACTCGTTCTCCGCGCCGGGTTCCTTCGTCACCGGGACAGCCTAGGGGGTGTCTCCCCGAGCTTCGCGGGCCCGCGAAGCCCGGGGAGACACCCCCTAGGTCCCGCCGGGATCAGCGCTTCCGGAAGTCCCCCGCGTGGTCCTCGGCCCACCGTTCGAAGGTGCGGGCCGGGGTGCCGGTGACCTTCTCCACGGTGTCGGTGATCTCCGGGGGTACGCCGACGGTGGCGGCGAAGCTCTCCAGCAGGGACCGTACGAACTCCGGCGGGGCGTGCGGGAACAGCTCGGGCCCCGCCTCCGCCGCCGGCACCTCCACGAAGGTCAGGTCGCGACCGGTCGCCCGCGCGATCGCGGCGATCTGGTCGGTGTTGGTGGTCGCCTCCGGCCCGGTCAGGCGGTGTACGGCGCCTTCATGGCCGTCGTCGAGCAGCGCGCGCTCGGCCACGGCGGCGATGTCGTCCTCGTGGATGGGCGCCGTGAGCATGTCCGCGAAGACCCCGCGCACGGTGTCGCCCTCGCGGAGCTGCGGCGCCCACTGGAGGGAGTTGGTGGCGAACGCGTTGGGGCGCAGGAACGTCCAGGTGAGGCCGCTGTCGCGGACCTGCCGCTCGGCCGTGGCGTGCATGACGTGGATGGGGTGGCTCTCGTCGGTGCTCCCGCCGACGATGCCGGAGGAGAGCAGCACGACGTGCCGTACCCCCGCGGCGCGCGCGGCCGCGAGGAGGCCCGGGATGTCCCCGCCCCCGGCCTGGACGTAGAGGAAGAGCCCGGTCACCCCGTCGAACACGGCGCCCGGATCGTCCGGCCGGAAGCGGACCACCTCGGCGCCCTCGGGCAGCCCGGCGTGTTCCGGGTCGCGGGTCAGGGCCCGTACCGGCTCGCCCGCGGCGACGAGCCGTTCGACGAGGGCACGTCCGACATTGCCGGTGGCGCCGGTCACTGCGATCACGATGGCCTCCTGGGGCTCGGGTGGATCGTCCTTGCCTGGCGGGGCCGAGCCTAGGGGGACGGACCGGCGCGGGCATCGGCCTGGAGGACCAGTGCGGCCTGCTTCCCCGGCCCTAAGGCCATGGCCTTCCCTGGCCCCAGGATCACGGCATCCACCTTGCGGCGTACACGTATCGCGTACGGATCGCCCCTCCGGCTGACCCCGGTCACGCCCGCGCTACCTACTCTGGGTTACGTGCAGCGCCTCTATGACTTCCTCCGTCGCCACCCGACGTGGGTCGACTGCTTCTGGGCCGTCGTCCTGCTCGGGGTCTCCGGCGTGAGCGTCGTGAACATGGACGGCACCCCGGGCCACCACGGCTCGTACGCCGCGGCCTGGGCCGTCTCCGTGGTCCTGTGCGCGGTCCTGGCCCTGCGCCGGCGCCTGCCCGAGATGATGCTGCTCGTGGTGCTCGCCACCGGAGTGGTCCAGCTGATCCTGGACGTCCAGCCGGTCGCCGCCGACTTCGCCATGCTGGTCATCACCTACACGGTCGCCGCGACCGGCGCGCGCTGGGCCTCCCGGCTCGCGCTCGCCGGCAGCCTGGTCGCGGCCTCGCTGGCGCAGGTGCGCTGGCCGAACGAGCACACCAGCGGGCTCGGGCAGGTCGCGCTCGCCGTGTTCCAGACCGTGCCGTTCGCGCTCGCCTGGGTGCTGGGCGACTCCATGCGCACCCGGCGCGCCTACTTCGCCCAGCTGGAGGAGCGCGCGGCGCGCCTGGAGAAGGAGCGCGAGGCGCAGTCCAAGGTCGCGGTGGCCGCCGAGCGCGCCCGGATCGCGCGCGAGCTGCACGACGTGGTCGCGCACAACGTGTCCGTCATGGTGGTCCAGGCCGACGGCGCCGCCTACGTCCTCGACGCCGCCCCCGACCAGGCCAAGAAGGCCCTGGAGACGATCTCCTCCACCGGCCGCCAGGCCCTCGCCGAGATGCGCCGCCTGCTGGGCGTGCTGCGCACCGGGGAGCACCAGGAGAGCGGGGAGTACGTCCCCCAGCCCGACGTCGGCCAGATCGACGACCTGGTCGAGCAGTGCCGCAGCGCGGGCCTCCCGGTGGACTTCAGGATCGAGGGCACCCCGCGCCCGCTGCCCAGCGGGGTCGAGCTGACCGCGTACCGCATCGTGCAGGAGGCGCTGACCAACACGCGCAAGCACGGCGGCCCCGAGGCGGGCGCCAGCGTGCGTCTCGTCTACTTCGACGACGGGCTGGGCCTGCTGGTCGAGGACGACGGCAAGGGAGCCCCGCACGAGCTGTACGAGGAGGGCGGCGCCGACGGCCAGGGACACGGGCTCATCGGCATGCGCGAGCGGATCGGCATGGTCGGCGGCACCCTGGACGCCGGGCCCCGGCCGGGCGGCGGCTTCCGCATCAGTGCCCTGCTGCCGCTCAAACCGGCGCACTGACCCCGTCGTACGCCCCCTGTTCACCCCCGCTCCCACCCGATACCGGAAGAGGACCCATGACGATCCGCGTGATGCTCGTCGACGACCAGGTGCTGCTGCGCACCGGGTTCCGGATGGTGCTCGCCGCCCAGCCGGACATGGAGGTCGTCGCGGAGGCGGGCGACGGCGTGGAGGCGCTCCAGGTGCTGCGCGCCACCGAGGTCGACGTGGTCCTCATGGACGTGCGGATGCCCAAGCTGGACGGCGTGGAGACCACCCGGCGGATCTGTCTGGAGCCCGACCCGCCGAAGGTGCTCATCCTGACCACCTTCGACCTGGACGAGTACGCCTTCTCCGGGCTCAAGGCGGGCGCCTCCGGCTTCATGCTCAAGGACGTGCCTCCGGCCGAGCTGCTGAGCGCGATCCGCGCGGTGCACAGCGGCGACGCGGTGGTGGCCCCCTCGACCACCCGCCGGCTGCTCGACCGCTTCGCTCCGATGCTGCCCGCCGCCGGACCGCAGCCGCCGCACGCGGAGCTGTCCCGGCTGACCGAGCGTGAGCGCGAGGTCATGATCCTGGTCGCGCAGGGGCTGTCGAACGGCGAGATCGCCGCGCGTCTGGTCCTGTCCGAGGCGACCGTGAAGACCCATGTGGGCCGCATCCTGACCAAGCTCGGGCTGCGGGACCGGGTGCAGGTGGTCGTGCTGGCGTACGAGACGGGGCTGGTGCGGGCGGGCGGGAACGGCTGAGGGAGGAACGGCCGAGAGGGGAACGGCCGAGACGGGAACGGCTGAGGCGGGGCGCGTCGGGGGAGCGCGCTTTGAAGGACCGTTTCAGCGCAGAACGCCCTCCAGGAAGTCGCTGCCGAGCCGCGCCACCGCCGACAGATCCAGCTGGTGCCGTACGTACCGGCCGCGCCGGCAGCTGGTGATCAGCTCGGCCTTCTTCAGCACGGCCAGGTGGCGGGAGATCTCCGGCGCGGACATGCCGTGCGCGTCGGCCAGTTCGCCGGTGCTGTGCGGGCCGCGCGCGAGATGGCGGCACAGCCGCAGCCGGGTCGGGTGGGCGAGGGCCTCCAGACGGCGGGTGAGCTGTTCGACGGTGGGGGCCTGCGGGCGGGACGCCTGGGCCGGGTAGATGATCACGGGCTGCCAGCCGTACCGGTGCAGGACCAGGACGTGCGGCCAGCCGATGCCGGTCGGGACCAGGACCAGGCCGCCGTCACCGGTGGCGGTACGGCCCACCAGGAGCTTGTCGACCGTGACGGTGCGCGCCTCCTCGTCGACCGTGATCGCGTTGGACAGCGAGGAGAGGGCCTCGGCGGCGCCCTTGTGCCGCAGCAGTTCGGTGCGGTGCCGGGCGTCCGCCGCCAGCTGGGTCTGGGTGCGCGCCCAGAGGTCCGCGAAGAACGCCTCCTCGCAGTCGAGCACCAGCCTGCGGAACCAGGCGCGTACGGCGGGCGGGTCGTCCAGGAGCCGCCGCGTGAACCGCTCCTGGCGCGCCCCGCGCGCCGCCGCCAGCTCCAGGGCGCGGCAGCGGGCCCCCGGATCGGTGAGCGGGCTCGGATCGGGCCGGGTGTCCCGGAAGGGCTGGCAGCTGAACTCCATCGCCGCCGTGACGAACTGGTCGTCCGTCAGCTTGTCCAGCAGCTCCAGCTCGTCCTGGAGCGTGGCGCCGGGGATCGTACGGCGGCCGGGGATGCCCGCCGACGGCAGGAAGATGTCGGAGATCGTCGTCCGCCACAGGAACTCCGCCTCGCACAGCCGGTCCGCGAGACACGCCTCAAGGCGTCCGTTCACCCCGGTCGCCCAGCCGTGCAGCTGGGGATGGTGGCCGGTCTCGCTGAGGGCGTGCAGCGCCATCCCCAGCTCCGCCAGCGGCGAGGGCACGGCGGTGATCCGCTCCGCGGGCAGCCCGTCGATGTCGATCGTCACGCTCATGGCGCCCATCGTGCCCTGTGCCTCCGGCGGTTCGGCGGCCGATTGACACGAGCCGTCAATCGACGGGACAGGACGTGGGCGGGGGAGCAGCGTGGGGCCGGTCCACGTCCCGATAGGCGGAGTCCATGAACCTCACTCAACAGCACCTGTTCGACACCTACCGCGCGCGCTCCCACGCCGCCCCCGAACCGCCTGCTCCCGGCAGCGGATACCTGGCTCTCCTGCGCGGCGCCCGCGACCGCCGCCGCTTCCGCGCGGTATTGGCGGGGCGCCCGGTCAGAGGGTGGTGGCGCGCGGTGCCGACGGGGTGGTGGGGGCATCGGTCTCGGACACCGTGAGTTTCCCCGGGCGGTGGAGGGGGCGCCGGGTCCGGCCGCAGCAAGCCCTCCGCGCGGCCGCGTGGCACGCCGGTCCACGACTACGTCTCCGGGCTCGCCGAGGAAGCCCTCCGCGCGGGCGCGTGGCACGCGGCGGCCCCGGCCGCCCGGGCCGCCTCCGCGTGGACCAGTGCCGAGCGGCGCGGCAGCGGGGCGCACAGGTTGTCTCCGGGGACGTGCTCCCGTTCCGCCCCGCGCGCGCCGTAGTCTCGGCGGCACGCCGAATTCCGGAGCCCCCCCGTCGGGGCCCTGCTCACCCCTTCGGCGCGCGTACCCGCTCCGCGAACTCCACCACCGCCCGCTTCACGTCCTCCGGGGTCCAGTCGAGGCCCGCCTCCGCCACCGTCACCTCGGTGACGGCGAGGCCCGGACCCGCCGCGTCCCAGCCGTTGGCGAAGAGCATCGTCCCCGTCTCCTCGGCCTGGCGCACCGCCGCCTCCGCGGCCGTGTCGGGGTCGTACGGGAGCCAGACCTGGAACTCGTGGGTGTGCGGTTCCTCGGGGTGGACGCGGGCCCAGGGGAGCCCGGCCGAGGCGAAGCCCTCGCGCAGGGCGGTGGCGACCACGCGCGCGTGCCGGACGTATTCGGGCAGGCGGGGGAGTTGTCGCTCCAGGCCGACGAGGGCGGACAGGGCGGTCGGGAACTGCTGGAAGACGGTGCCGCCGTAGCGGTGCCGCCAGGTGCGGGCCTCCTCGATCAGGCTCGTGGGACCGGCGAGCGCGGCGCCGCCGAAGCCGCCGAGGGACTTGTAGAACGACACGTAGACGCTGTCGGCCAGGCCCGCGATCTCCTCCAGCGGGCGCCCGAGACGGACGGTGGACTCCCACAGGCGCGCGCCGTCGAAGTGCACCACCGCGTCCCGTTCGCGCGCCGCCTCGACGGTCTCCGTCAGCTCCTCCCAGGTCGGCAGGAGGAACCCGGCGTCCCGCAGGGGGAGTTCGAGCATGAGCGTGCCGAAGGACTCGGGGAACTCCGCCACCTCCGCGGCCGTGGGCGGCCGGTGCTCGGTCGTCAGGACCACCGGCCGCAGCCCCGCGACCTGGCTCAGGGCATCGCGTTCGTGCCGCTCGGGGTGGCCGAGGGCGTGCAGGGCGACGACGGGGTTGCCGGTACGGGCCGCCCAGCAGCGCAGGGCCACCTGCTGAGCCATGGTGCCGGTCGGGAAGAACGCGGCGGCCTCGGTGCCGAGCAGCGCGGCGACCCGCTTCTCCAGGGCGGCCACGACCCGGTCGCCGTACACGTCCGCGGGCTCGTCCAGGTCGTACACCCCGGGCGCCGCCTCCTGGAGGTGCGCCAGGCGCTCGCGGAGCGTGCCCCGCCAGCCCGCGCGCGAGAGCACCCGCCGCGCCCCCCGCTGCGCCGCCGCGCGCCGCTCCCGCAGCGGGACCGCCGCGTTGTCGCGAGCGCCGCCCCCGTGCCGCTCCTCGCCCTGCTCCCCGCCCTGCTCGTGGCCCTCGTCCCGAAGCCCGTTCCCGCCCTGCCCCGCCGTATCCGTCATACGGGCGATGATGCCCCGCGCCCCCACCCGCGGGCACCGGAGTTTCCCGGCCTCCGTCGCCCACAGCCTGTGGACAACCGGGGCTCGCCGCGCGGATAGCGTTAACATGACGAGAAATCGTCCGGTACCCAGAGCGGACTGGAACGGGAAGGCCACGGTCGCGTGAGTACAGTCCACCAGCCAGACATCAAGGACCGCCCGGCGCGGCTCACCGTGGGCGTCGTCGGCGCCGGACGCGTGGGCCCCGCGCTGGCCGCGTCCCTCCAGCTCGCCGGGCACACCCCGGTCGCCGTCTCGGGGGTCTCCGACGCCTCCCGCAGGCGCGCCGAGTCGATGCTCCCGGGCGTGCCGCTGGTGCCGCCCGCCGAGGTCCTCCGGCGCGCCGACCTGGTGCTGCTGACCGTCCCCGACGACGCCCTGCCCGGCCTGGTCACGGGCCTCGCCGAGACCGGCGCCGTACGCCCGGGCCAGCTCCTGGTGCACACCTCGGGGCGGTACGGCGTCGCCGTGCTGGAGCCCGCCCTGCGCGCGGGCGCGCTGCCGCTCGCGCTGCACCCGGCGATGACCTTCACCGGCACCCCCGTGGACGTGCAGCGCCTGGCCGGATGCTCCTTCGGCGTCACCGCGCCCGAGGAACTGCGGCTGGCCGCGCAGGCCCTGGTCATCGAGATGGGCGGCGAGCCCGAGTGGATCGCCGAGGAGAACCGCCCGCTCTACCACGCGGCCCTCGCCCTCGGCGCGAACCACCTGATCACCCTGGTCGCGCAGTCCATGGAGCTGCTGCGCACGGCCGGTGTCGACGCCCCCGACCGGATGCTGGGCCCGCTGCTCGGCGCCGCCCTGGACAACGCCCTGCGCTCCGGGGACGCGGCCCTGACGGGCCCGGTCGCGCGCGGCGACGCCGGTACGGTCACCGCGCACCTCGACCAGCTGAAGAAGCACGCGCCGGACACGGTCGAGGGCTACCTCGCGATGGCCCGCGCCACCGCCGACCGCGCCCTCGCCTCCGGCCTGCTCAAGGCCGAGCTGGCCGAGGACCTGCTGGGGGCGCTCGCCCCCGCCGCCGACGGCCCCGGCGGCCCCGGCGGCACGAACGGAACGAACGGCCCCGAGGGGAACGCCCGATGACCACCACCCTGCTCAGCACCGCCGACGAACTGCACGCGCGCGTGCGGCGCGGCCGCCGTGCCGTCGTGATGACCATGGGTGCCCTGCACGAGGGCCACGCCACGCTGATCCGCGCCGCACGCGCGATCGCCGGGCCCGAGGGCGAGGTCGTCGTCACGGTCTTCGTCAACCCGCTCCAGTTCGGCGCGAACGAGGACCTGGACCGCTACCCGCGCACCCTGGAGGCCGACCTCGCGCTCGCCGGACGCGCGGGCGCCGACGCCGTGTTCGCGCCCTCGGCGGACGAGGTCTACCCGGGCGGCGACCCCCAGGTCCGCGTCACGGCGGGCCCCATGGGCGAGCGCCTCGAGGGCGCCACCCGCCCCGGCCACTTCGACGGCATGCTCACCGTCGTCGCCAAGCTGCTCCACCTCACCCGGCCCGACGTGGCCCTCTACGGCCAGAAGGACGCCCAGCAGCTCGCCCTCATCCGGCGCATGGTGCGCGACCTCAACTTCGGCGTGGAGATCGTCGGCGTGCCGACCGTGCGCGAGGAGGACGGCCTCGCCCTCTCCAGCCGCAACCGCTACCTCTCGCCCGAGGAGCGCGACACCGCCCTCACGCTCTCCCGCGCGCTGTTCGCGGGCCGCGACCGGCACGCCGCCCAGGAGGCGCTGCGCGCCCGCGCCCGCGAGGTGCCGTCCACGCACGCGCGCGCCGAGGCGCTCAGCGCCATAGGCGAGTCGCGCGCCGCGGCCGACGCGCACGCGGTCGCCACCGCCGTACCCGGCGGCCCGGCCGCCGTCCGCGCGGCCGCCCGCCAGATCCTGGACGAGGGTGTCCACTTCGAGCCGCCGCTCGTCCTGGACTACCTCGCCCTGGTCGACCCCGCCGACTTCACCGAGATCGGCGATGGCTTCACCGGCGAGGCCGTCCTGGCCGTCGCCGCCCGGGTCGGCTCGACCCGGCTGATCGACAACATCCCACTCACCTTCGGAACCCCCGGAGCCGCCTCGTGACCAGCACAGGCATACGACTGCACGCGCCCGCCCCCGGCTGGTCCATCCCGGCCGACGTGGTGGTCGTCGGCTCCGGCGTGGCCGGGCTGACCGCCGCCCTGCGCTGCGAGGCGGCCGGACTGACGACGGTCGTCGTCACCAAGGCCCGCCTCGACGACGGCTCGACCCGCTGGGCCCAGGGCGGCATCGCGGCCGCCCTCGGCGAGGGCGACACGCCGCAGCAGCACCTGGACGACACCCTGGTCGCGGGCGCGGGCCTGTGCGACGCGGAGGCCGTACGCCTCCTGGTCACCGAGGGCCCCGGCGCCGTACGGCGGCTGATCTCGACCGGCGCCCGGTTCGACACCGACGACGCGGGCACCATCCAGCTCACCCGCGAGGGCGGCCACCACCGCCGCCGTATCGCGCACGCGGGCGGTGATGCCACCGGCGCGGAGATCTCCCGCGCGCTGGTCGACGCGGTCCGCGCGCGCGGCCTGCGCACCATCGAGAACGCGCTCGTGCTCGACCTGCTCACCGACGCCGAGGGCCGCACCGCCGGTGTCACCCTGCACGTCATGGGCGAGGGCCGGCACGACGGCGTGGGCGCCGTGCACGCGCCCGCCGTGGTCCTCGCGACCGGCGGCATGGGCCAGGTGTTCTCCGCGACCACCAACCCGGCCGTCTCCACCGGCGACGGCGTCGCGCTGGCGCTGCGCGCGGGCGCCGAGGTCAGCGACCTGGAGTTCGTGCAGTTCCACCCGACCGTGCTGTTCCTCGGCCCCGACGCCGAGGGCCAGCAGCCGCTGGTCTCCGAGGCCGTGCGCGGCGAGGGCGCCCACCTGGTCGACGCCGACGGCACGCGCTTCATGGTGGGCCAGCACGAGCTGGCCGAGCTGGCCCCGCGCGACATCGTCGCCAAGGGCATCACGCGGCGCATGCAGGAGACGGGCACCGAGCACATGTACCTCGACGGCCGGCACTTCGGCGCCGAGATGTGGGAGCGGCGCTTCCCGACCATCCTGGCCGCCTGCCGCGCCCACGGCATCGACCCGGTCACCGAGCCCATCCCGGTCGCCCCGGCCGCCCACTACGCCTCCGGTGGCGTGCGCACTGACGACCGGGGCCGTACGACCGTGCCGGGCCTGTACGCGTGCGGCGAGGCCGCCTGCACCGGCGTCCACGGCGCCAACCGGCTCGCCTCCAACTCCCTGCTCGAAGGGCTCGTCTACGCCGAGCGCATCGCCGCCGACCTCGCGGCCGCCCGCGCCGACGGCACCCTCGCCGCGCGCGTGCCCGCCCCCGTGCCGTACGCGGAGCGCCCCGCGCACCCGCTGCTCGCGCCCGAGGCCCGGTACGCCGTCCAGCGGATCATGACCGAGGGCGCGGGCGTGCTGCGCTCGGCGGACTCCCTCGCGCGCGCCGCCGAGCGCCTGGAGCGGCTGCACACCGAGGCGCTCGACGAGCTGGAGACCGACGGCAAGACCCCCGAGCCCGGCGTGGACACCTGGGAGGCCACCAACCTCCTGGGCATCGCCCGGGTCCTGGTCGCCGCCGCGCGGCTGCGCGAGGAGACCCGGGGCTGCCACTGGCGCGAGGACCGCCCCGAGCGCGACGACGAGAACTGGCGCCGCCACATCGTCGTGACACTCCGCCCGGACCGTTCCCTGGCCGAGCGCCTCACCGAGACCGCAGACTTCCCCCCGACCCGGTGACACCGGCCCCCGGCCCGGCAGCCCCGGCGAAGACCTGTCCCACCCGTACCCGTCCCCAGGAGCAGTGACGCACATGAGCACCGAAGACCTTCCCCTCGCCCCCACCGGCGGCTGCGGTGACGGCTGCGCCTGCGGCGCCGGCGGCGAGGAGGACGAGGAGTACCTGGAGTGCGGGCTCGACCCCGCGCTCGCCGAACTGCTGGCCGCGGCCGGGCTCGACCCGGTCGAGGTCGAGGACATCGCCAACGTCGCGGTCCAGGAGGACCTGGCGGGCGGTGTCGACGTGACCACCGTCGCGACCATCCCCGAGGACGCGCGCGCCACCGGTGACTTCACCGCGCGCGAGACGGGCGTCGTGGCGGGCCTGCGGGTCGCCGAGGCCGTGCTCTCCGTGGTCTGCGAGGACGAGTTCGAGGTCGAGCGGCACGTCGAGGACGGCGACCTGGTCGAGGCCGGGCAGAAGCTGCTCACCGTCACCGCCCGCACCCGCGACCTGCTCACCGCCGAGCGCAGCGCCCTGAACATCCTCGGCCGCCTCTCCGGCATCGCCACCGCCACGCGCGCGTGGGCCGACCTGCTGGAGGGCAGCCGCACCCGGGTCCGCGACACCCGCAAGACCACGCCGGGGCTGCGCTCCCTGGAGAAGTACGCGGTCCGCTGCGGCGGCGGCGTCAACCACCGCATGTCGCTGTCCGACGCGGCCCTCGTCAAGGACAACCACGTGGTCGCCGCGGGCGGCGTCACCGAGGCGTTCAAGGCCGTACGGGAAGCGTTCCCGGAGCTGCCCGTCGAGGTCGAGGTGGACACCCTGCACCAGCTGCGCGAGGCCGTGGACGCGGGCGCCGACCTGATCCTGCTGGACAACTTCACGCCGGGGGAGTGCGAGGAGGCCGTCGCGATCACCGGCGGGCGTGCCCAGCTGGAGGCGTCGGGGCGGCTCACGCTGGAGAACGCGCGCGCGTACGCCGAGACCGGGGTGGACTTCCTGGCCGTCGGCGCCCTCACCCACTCCGCGCCGGTCCTGGACATCGGCCTGGACCTGCGCGCGGCGGAGTGACGGGATGCTGCTCACGATCGACGTCGGCAACACCCACACCGTCCTCGGCCTCTTCGACGGCGAGGACATCGTCGAGCACTGGCGCGTCTCCACCGACCCGCGCCGCACGGCCGACGAACTGGCGGTGCTGCTGCGCGGGCTGATGGGCAGCCACCCGCTGCTCGGCAGCGGCCTCGGCGACGGCATCACCGGCATCGCGATCTGCGCGACCGTCCCGTCGGTGCTGCACGAGCTGCGCGAGGTCACCCGGCGCTACTACGGCGACGTGCCCTCGGTGCTGGTCGAGCCCGGCGTCAAGACGGGTGTCCCGGTGCAGTTCGACAACCCCAAGGAGGTCGGCGCCGACCGGATCATCAACACGGTCGCCGCGAACGAGCTGTACGGCGGCCCGGCGATCGTCGTCGACTTCGGCACGGCGACGACCTTCGACGCGGTCTCCGCGCGCGGGGAGTACGTCGGCGGGGTGATCGCGCCCGGCATCGAGATCTCGGTGGAGGCACTGGGCGTCAAGGCGGCCCAGCTGCGCAAGATCGAGGTGGCCCGGCCGCGCAACGTGATCGGCAAGAGCACCGTGGAGGCCATGCAGTCCGGCATCGTCTACGGCTTCGCGGGCCAGGTCGACGGAGTCGTCACCCGGATGGCCCGCGAGCTGGCCGACGATCCGGACGACGTCACGGTGATCGCCACGGGCGGGCTCGCGCCCATGGTGCTCGGCGAGTCCTCGGTGATCGACGAGCACGAGCCGTGGCTGACGCTGATCGGGCTGCGGCTGGTCTACGAGCGGAACATCCCGCGCAGGTGAGGGGGCCGGCGCCGGATGCGGCGCCGGCCGGAGGAAACCGGGCACGACACGCGTCGACACAACGCTGTCTTTCGTCACTTTTGTCCGATTAGAGCTACCGTCGCCCCATGCCCACGCCATACGGATCTCGCGGCGGCATGGCGTTCGGCGCGGAGGAGCTGCGCGTGCTCCGCCGTGCCCTCGCCCTCGCCCTCCACCCCGGACCCGCCTCGGCCGAGGACGTCCAGGACTGCTTCCGCCTCGCCGAGACGCTCGACGAGGCGCTGGCCGAAGCGGCCCGGCTGCGGTCCTTCCTGCTGGCCGACCTCGGCCGCTACCGAGCGGCCCTCCCGGCCACGGCGACCGGCTACCTCTCCCTCCTCGCGGAAGCCCTGAACACCGGCCACCGCCCCACCCCCGACGACCTGGCCGCCCTGAAGGCCCTCAGCGGCAACCCCGAGGCCGCCACCCTCCTGGCCCACTGCCGAGGAGTCCCGGAACAACACCCGACCCGCCCGTCTCCGACGGTACGGCCCCCCGGTGTCCCCGCCCCGACGGCCTCCACTTCCACGGGCACGGCCTCGATGGCACCACCTTCTCCGAGCCCGACTCCGACGGCACCGGCTCCCGGGATCCCGTCCCCGTCGGTTCCGGCCTGTGCGGGTACGGCGTCGATGGCGCCGTCTTCTCCGAGTCCGACTCCGTCGGCACCGGCTTCCGCGGGTCCTTCCCCGGCCGCCCCGGCCTTCCCGGGTGCGCCCAGAACGGCACCGTCGTCCTCGCCCTCGACGTCGGAAGCACCGGCCCTCACGGCCACGGCCCTGGCTGTCCTGACGCGCGAGGCCCTGCCCTCGGCCTCCACCCCGGCTGCCCGGGCCTCCGTGCTCCCGGTGACGGCTGCTCCAGGTGTCGCGGCCCGGGTGTCGGTTGCTCCGGCTTCTGCGGTCCCGGCTCCGGTTGCCCCAGCCGGGGCGGAAGCGGCGGCCTCGACTGCTCCGGTCCATCTGGTCCCCGGCTCGGTCACCCCGGCCCCCGTGCTCGCCTCTCGGGCCGCCCGGACCTTCGCGGTTCCCGCCGTCCTGGTCCCGGCGTCCGCCGTCCCGGTCCCCGCCGCCCCGGTTCCCGGTGTTCCGGCCGCCGCCATCCTGGCCTCGGAGCTTCCGGTCACGGCGCTCGTGCCCGGCGTGATCCAGCTGCCCGCCTCCCGGACCCACCTCCTGGCCCTGCCCGGCGGTGCGGCCGATCCGGCCAAGCCGGGACGGAAGCCGGGGGCGCCCACGCCCGAGCGACCGGCAACGGAACCCGAGCAGCCGAAGCGCCCGGTTCCGACACCCGGCGAGGTCTTCCCGCCCCGCAAGCCCGCGACACCCCCGGACCCGGCGTCCGAGCACCTCGCGGCAGGCTGACCCCTCAGCCAACCGCTCCCGCCCCCACCCGCTGTGGCCCCCGAGGACATTCCTCGGGGGCCACAGCGGTACAGCCAACGACCAGGCCCGCACCGTGACACCCCGGCCCCGTACGGGCCGCTGGGGTATCCGTCGGGGGCCGCAGCGGGACGGCACGGTTCGGAGGGGCCCCACGGTCTCGGCCCTGCCTCGTACGCGCCGTCGGGCCATTCCCGAGGGCCACAGCGGGACTGGCGACTCGGGACGCGGTCCCCGGGCGCCTCGCCCCGTACCGGCACCGGCAGACCCCTCGAGCACCACACCGGGACGACGACGAGCAGCCCCCTCCCGTAACGCCCCGTCCCCGTATGGGCCGCCGGACACGCCCGAGGGTCGCAGCAGGGCGGCCTGGGGCCCCCGGCGGCCGCAGCGCGGCGGCGACGGAAACGCACCCCACTCCGGGGCACCCCGCCCCCTGCGCCCCGCCCCCGCTGGCTACTCTGGTCGCATGGATTACGTCTCCGCGCTCGTTCCCCCGGTCGTCATGGCCGCGTTGTTCATCGGTGTGGTCCGGGTGATCGTGAAGACCCAGGGCGGCGCCGCCAAGAGCAAGGAAGACGCCGCCGTGGACGCGGCGCTGGCCCGCGCGGAGAGCGCCCGCCAGGCCACCACGGACGCCTGAGCCGCAGGCACTACGCGCCGCCGGAAAGCAGGCGAGCCCCGCCGCAGACGCGGCACCGCCTCACGCGGAGAACCCCGCAGGGCTGCCACGGACATCTGAGCCGCGCAGCCCCGCAGGCACAGCGCGCCGCCGCCCCACGCGGAGAGCACCAGCCGCGCCCGCCTGAGCCGCCGCGCTGCACGCCTGAGGCCGTCGCGGGGACTCGCGCGGAGGACGCTCGCCGGCCCACCACGGACGCCTGAGCCGCCCCGCACACGCCCCCTCCCCGCGCCGCAGGCACCACGCGCCGCCGGGAAGCGGCCGAGCCCCGCCGCAGACGCGGCCACCTCACGCGAAGAAACCCCGGTCGCGCCCGCATGACCCACCGCGCCGCACACCCCCGCCCAGGCCCCGCAGGGCCACCGCGCCGCAGGCATTCCCGCCCCTTTTGATCCCGTTTCGTACCTGAGTGCACGTCCCGCACGCCATTGACGGGATCTCCCACTATTGTTCTGAACGTGCCTCGCCCATTGGGAGAACTCGAAGACGCAGTCATGACGCGGGTGTGGAAGTGGAACCGCCCGGTGACCGTTCGAGAAGTCCTGGAAGACCTCCAGAGGGAACGCTCCATCGCGTACACCACGGTCATGACCGTTTTGGACAATCTCCATCAGAAGGGCTGGGTACGCCGCGAGGCGGAAGGCCGCGCCTATCGATACGAGGCCGTCTCCACCCGACCCGCCTACGCCGCCGCGCTCATGAACGACGCCTGGTCCCAGAGTGACAACCCCGCCGCCGCTCTCGTCGCCTTCTTCGGCATGATGAGCGAGGAACAACGCCAGGCACTCAGTGACGCCATCCGTATCGTCCAGGGACCGGAAACACGGGAACCCAGGGAAGCTCCCCGAGAGGAGAACCCCGGTTCGGCGGAGGACACCGGCGGGCGATAGCGTCCGCTCATGTCAGCAGAGCGCCCCGAAGTCCCAGGGAAAGCCACCGGTCCCGGGAAAGCCGTCACCGTCCGCCGCGCCCGGACCAGCGATGTTCCCGCCGTACGCCGACTCCTCGACCTCTACACGCACGAGCGCATCCTGCTCGACAAAGCCACGGTCACGCTTTACGAGGACATCCAGGAGTTCTGGGTCGCGGAACGCGACGACAACGCCGAGGTCGTCGGCTGCGGTGCCCTGCACGTCATGTGGGAAGACCTCGCGGAAGTCCGCACTCTCGCCGTCCAGCCCGGCCTGAAGGGCTCGGGCGTGGGCCACCTCGTGCTGGAGAAGTTGCTTCAGACCGCCCGTTGGCTCGGTGTTCGCCGCGTTTTCTGTCTGACCTTCGAAGTCGACTTCTTCACCAAGCACGGCTTCACCGAGATCGGCGAGACTCCCGTCGACACCGATGTGTACGCGGAGCTGATGCGCTCCTATGACGAGGGCGTCGCCGAGTTCCTCGGTCTCGAACGAGTGAAACCGAACACCTTGGGCAACAGCCGGATGCTTCTGCATCTGTGATCGCCATTGCCCCGGTTCCCTATGTCCGAAACGCGCACGTTTCCGGACGGGGTCGCCTCCGTACCCCTCTCCCCGAGGGTTTGTGTTTTTCCGGCAAAAGCGGTTTGCTTTCCGGCGTACTGCAGCACTGCATATAACAGGGGTGGCAAAACGGCGGCGCCGCACACCTCCCCGCACTCACGTTATCGATGAAAGGAAATCCCGTGGCACAGAAGGTTCAGGTCCTTCTTGTCGACGACCTCGACGGCGGCGAGGCGGACGAGACGGTGACGTTCGCGCTGGACGGCAAGACTTACGAGATCGATCTGACGACCTCCAATGCGGACAAGCTGCGCGACCTTCTCGGTCCGTATGTCCAGGGTGGCCGTCGTACCGGTGGCCGTTCCTCCGCCGGCCGCGGAAAGTCCCGCGCCTCTTCCGGTGGCAACCAGGACACCGCGGCGATCCGCGCCTGGGCCAAGGAGAACGGCTACGACGTGAACGACCGGGGCCGCGTCCCCGCCGCCATCCGCGAGGCCTACGAGAAGGCCAACGGCTGATCCGCCCTCCAGGGGCCCGACGGCCGGGCCCGCGCGCGGCCGTCCGAACCGGCGCCCGCGCGCCACAGCCGGACGCGGTGGCACTCCGCCGCGACCGTGCCCACGAGCCGTACGAGATCGGGGGCACCTCCGGCGCCCCCCACGGCCGGCAGCGCCGGCAGCGCGGTCTCGACCCGGCCGTCCGGTCCGGGGGGCCGCAGCCATACGGCGGTCCCCCGCACCGTGTCGGGCCGCTGTCGCGCCCCCTCGCGGGCACGTCCGGGCGGCTCCGGTGCCGCCATGAGGCCGCCCGCGCCCAGCGCCCGCACATCCGGCGGCAGCGGCCCCCACTCCAGCCACTCCAGCAGCCCCGGCAGCTCCTCCGCCGCGCCCGCGGCCACCAGGAACAGCATCCGGTCGCCGTGGAGGGCCACCGGTGAGTCCGGCCCCAGATGCCGCAGCGCCGCCGCGCCCGCCTCGGCCGGCACGTCCAGCGCGTCGAACCGCACCCCCGTCACCAGCTGCAACGGCGTACCGGTGGCCGTCGGCCAGCCCAGCACCTCCTCGTACCACCGCCGTGCCGCGCCTGCGGACGGACCGGTGGACGGACCGGGACCGGAGGACGGACGCCGGGAGCCGGGAATCGCGGACGCCGGGAGCACCGAGGACATGTCCGGAGCAACCCTTCCCGGCGCCCCGTGGTTACGCTGGGCAGTCGGGTGATCCCGCAGCGCGTGCGGAAGGGGAGTGCGCGGGGGCGCGAGGGGGTGCGAGGTTGTTCGCCCATAGCGGAGGGATGGGGCGCGCTCGGCATGGACTGTCGGTCCCCGCGGGTAAGACATGCCTAGTGGGAGGGGGCGACACGCAGAACGGGGCGTCTCACGTTCGCCAACGGCGTACTGGCGACTGGGGTAACTGCCTGGCCTGCGGGAACATCGTCTCGCACCATCGGGTTGGAGCAGATGTCGGCGTCAGGGGTCAGGAGGCCATCGACGGTGTCGGCAGTTGGAATGAGCGGTCCCCGCTTGCGGGACTAAGCTGCGGAAGGACAGGGAGGGGAAGTTCCCCCCACTGCCTGACCGCTCTGAGGAGCGATTAACGATGTTCGAGAGGTTCACCGACCGCGCGCGGCGGGTTGTCGTCCTGGCTCAGGAAGAAGCCCGGATGCTCAACCACAACTACATCGGCACCGAGCACATCCTCCTGGGTCTCATCCACGAGGGTGAAGGTGTCGCCGCTAAGGCCCTGGAGAGCCTCGGCATTTCGCTTGAGGCGGTCCGTCAGCAGGTGGAGGAGATCATCGGTCAGGGCCAGCAGGCCCCGTCCGGGCACATCCCCTTCACCCCCCGTGCCAAGAAGGTCCTGGAGCTGTCGCTCCGCGAGGCCCTTCAGCTGGGCCACAACTACATCGGCACGGAGCACATCCTGCTCGGCCTGATCCGCGAGGGCGAGGGCGTCGCCGCCCAGGTCCTGGTCAAGCTGGGCGCAGACCTCAACCGGGTGCGGCAGCAGGTCATCCAGCTGCTCTCCGGTTACCAGGGCGGCAAGGAGGCGGCCACCGCCGGCGGCCCCGCCGAGGGCACGCCCTCGACCTCCCTGGTCCTGGACCAGTTCGGCCGGAACCTCACCCAGGCCGCTCGTGAGACCAAGCTCGACCCCGTCATCGGGCGCGAGAAGGAGATCGAGCGGGTCATGCAGGTGCTGTCCCGCCGCACCAAGAACAACCCGGTGCTGATCGGTGAGCCCGGCGTCGGTAAGACCGCCGTCGTCGAGGGCCTCGCCCAGGCCATCGTCAAGGGCGAGGTGCCCGAGACCCTCAAGGACAAGCACCTCTACACCCTGGACCTCGGTGCCCTGGTCGCCGGCTCCCGCTACCGCGGTGACTTCGAGGAGCGCCTGAAGAAGGTGCTCAAGGAGATCCGCACCCGCGGCGACATCATCCTGTTCATCGACGAGCTGCACACGCTGGTCGGTGCGGGCGCCGCCGAGGGCGCGATCGACGCCGCCTCCATCCTCAAGCCGATGCTGGCCCGCGGTGAGCTCCAGACCATCGGTGCGACCACGCTGGACGAGTACCGCAAGCACCTGGAGAAGGACGCGGCCCTCGAGCGCCGCTTCCAGCCCATCCAGGTCGCGGAGCCGTCGCTGCCGCACACGATCGAGATCCTCAAGGGCCTGCGCGACCGGTACGAGGCGCACCACCGCGTCTCGATCACCGACGAGGCGCTGGTCCAGGCCGCCACCCTGGCCGACCGGTACATCTCGGACCGCTTCCTGCCGGACAAGGCGATCGACCTGATCGACGAGGCCGGTTCCCGGATGCGCATCCGCCGGATGACCGCGCCGCCGGACCTCCGCGAGTTCGACGAGAAGATCGCCGGTGTCCGCCGGGACAAGGAGTCCGCGATCGACTCGCAGGACTTCGAGAAGGCCGCCTCCCTGCGCGACAAGGAGAAGCAGCTCCTGGCCGCCAAGGCCAAGCGCGAGAAGGAGTGGAAGGCCGGCGACATGGACGTCGTCGCCGAGGTCGACGGCGAGCTGATCGCCGAGGTCCTCGCGACCGCCACCGGCATCCCGGTCTTCAAGCTGACCGAGGAGGAGTCCAGCCGCCTGCTCCGCATGGAGGACGAGCTCCACAAGCGGGTCATCGGCCAGGTCGACGCCGTCAAGGCGCTGTCCAAGGCGATCCGCCGTACGCGTGCCGGCCTGAAGGACCCCAAGCGTCCCGGTGGCTCGTTCATCTTCGCCGGCCCGTCCGGTGTCGGTAAGACCGAGCTGTCCAAGGCGCTCGCCGAGTTCCTCTTCGGTGACGAGGACGCGCTGATCTCCCTCGACATGTCGGAGTTCAGCGAGAAGCACACGGTCTCGCGGCTCTTCGGTTCGCCCCCCGGCTACGTGGGCTACGAGGAGGGCGGCCAGCTCACCGAGAAGGTGCGCCGCAAGCCGTTCTCCGTGGTCCTCTTCGACGAGGTCGAGAAGGCCCACCCGGACATCTTCAACTCGCTGCTGCAGATCCTGGAGGACGGTCGCCTGACCGACTCCCAGGGCCGGGTCGTGGACTTCAAGAACACGGTCATCATCATGACGACCAACCTCGGCACGCGGGACATCTCCAAGGGCTTCAACCTGGGCTTCGCGGCCTCGGGCGACTCGAAGACCAACTACGAGCGCATGAAGAACAAGGTCTCGGACGAGCTCAAGCAGCACTTCCGCCCCGAGTTCCTCAACCGCGTCGACGACGTGGTCGTCTTCCCGCAGCTGACCCAGGCCGACATCCTCCGGATCGTCGACCTGATGATCGGCAAGGTCGACGAGCGCCTGAAGGACCGGGACATGGGCATCGAGCTCTCCCAGTCCGCCAAGGAGCTGCTCTCCAAGAAGGGCTACGACCCGGTGCTGGGCGCGCGTCCGCTGCGTCGCACGATCCAGCGCGAGGTCGAGGACACCCTCTCGGAGAAGATCCTCTTCGGCGAGCTGCGCCCCGGCCACATCGTGGTCGTGGACACGGAGGGCGAGGGCGACAACCAGACCTTCACCTTCCGCGGCGAGGAGAAGTCGGCCCTCCCGGACGCCCCGCCGATCGAGCAGGCGGCGGGCGGCGCGGGCCCGAACCTGAGCAAGGACGCGTGACCCTCCGGGGAATCGTCTGAGCAACCCCGAAAGGGCCGGTGCTTCCGAGCACCGGCCCTTTCGCGTGCGCGGGGCCGTGCCCGGCCCCCGAGCGGTCCTACGACAGCTGCCCGTCGTAGTCCGGCAGCTTGAAGGTCTTCTCGGCGTGGCCGCCCGTGAGGTCGGAGGCGCTGTTGCCGATGTTGGCGATGATCGTGTAGCCGTCGGACTCGATGTCGGCGCGCTGGGCGGTCTTGTAGGTGGCGACGTCCTTGAAGAGGTCGGTGAGGCCGCGTACGCGCAGGCCGGTCACGTCGTAGCCGTCGTGTTCGAGGTTGTACTGGGTGGGCAGGTAGAGCAGACCCGGGCGGGCGGTGACGAAGAAGAGGGCGACGTCGTGCTCCTGGGCGTAGCGGGCGACGTTCAGGACGGGCCTGTTGGCGGGCTGCGGGTAGCTGAAGCCGAAGTCGGTCTCCAGGGTGGTGTTGTCGATGTCGAAGACGATCGCCTGCCGTTCGCCGGGCGCGGCGGTGGCGACGCGGCCCTGGACGTAGGGCAGCGCCTGGTCCATGACGGTCGCGCAGTCGCGCTGCCAGGTGGCGTAGTCGACGGCAGCGGCGGCGGCCGTGGGCGCGCCCGCGGGGGCGGCCTCGGCAGCCTGGGCGGGGGCGGCCAGGGCGGTGAGCGCGGCCAGGCAGACGGCGGCGGTGGCGGTCCGGCGGGCTAAGGGGCGGCTGGTCATCGGTGGGGGGTTTCCTCTCGCGTCCGTACGGGGCAGGGCAGGGCGGGTCCCGGAGACTGGAAGTGTCAGGGACATGCTCTGCGAAGTGGGTGGCGCGAGGGGAACCGTAGGGTTACCGGGGGGTAGGTGGCCAGAGGTGCGGGTCACATTTACGGGGTCTTCGAATAGCCCCGCCGGTGACATGCCGCACAGGCGAAATGTCCGTTACTACACCGGATAGTGGGAAAGTTAATCCCGTCAAAATAGGACATTCGTCCCGGAACTCTGGGTGATACCGCGATGTAGGCGTGGCCGGTGTCCGGGGTGGGTGTTCTGTCAAGAGTTGGGTGTTTTGGCTGGTTCTACTATGCCCCGCCGTAGTGAGGGGGGTTTGAGTGCGAATGGAATGCCGGGTTACCAATGTGAGGTCCCGCCCGGCGAAACGGTGAAACATCCGTGTGCCGGGTGGCTCTCTGTCCCCCGAGTTCACGAGGTATAGATGTTCACGCGTTCCACGTCTCGTTCCGCCCGTACGTCCCTCCGCAACCGTGTGGCCGTCATGGCCGCCGGGGTCGGCGCCGCGGCCGTGCTGGGTGGCGGGGTCGCGAGCGCCGCGACCGCCCCCGCGACCTCCTGGGTCGACCCGGTGCAGCACTACAAGCTCTCGGCCGGGTTCGCCCAGGCCGGCAGCCACTGGGCCCACAAGCACAGCGGTCAGGACTTCGCGGTGCCCACCGGCACCAACGTCCTCGCGGCGCACGGCGGCACCGTCGTCAAGGCCGGCCCGAACGGCGCCGGTGACGGCCCCGCCTACGGCAACGCCATCGTCATCAAGCACGGCAACGGCCTGTACTCGCAGTACGCCCACCTGTCCCGCGTCGACGTGCGCGTCGGCCAGGTCGTCAAGACCGGTCAGCACATAGCCCTCTCGGGCAGCACCGGCAACTCCACCGGCCCGCACCTGCACTTCGAGATCCGCACGACGCCGAACTACGGCTCCGCCGTCAACCCGGTCGTCTTCCTGCGCGCTCACGGCGTCCACGTCTGAGCCACCACCCGCGTCCCGGACCGGGACGTGCCGGTGACGGCGCCCTGACATCAGGGCGCCGGTTTCACTTCCCGTCGCGGGTGCTCTCGTGCGCCTGCGTCACCATGTCGATGGCGACCTCGAGAACGGCCTGGCGCTTCTTCTCGGTGTCGCCCTCCAGGTCCTGCATCACGAACATCCCCGCGTGCAGCGTGAACAGTGCGCTGATGCAGCGGACCTGGTCGGTGAGCTGGGCCTCGGGGTCGATGATGATGTCCCTGAGGCCGCGCATCCGGTCCTTGAAGGTCTCGCCGATGCGCAGCTCCCGTACCGTCGCCTGGTTCTCCTGCATGAACCGGAAGAGCGGCTCCGCTCCGGCCAGCGCCGCGCTGTAGCGCCGGACGATCTCCTGCTTGGTCTCCAGGGTGTGCGGCTGCCCCTGTCCCCACTCGATCAGGTCCTCGATCGGCTGCGTCAGATCCCGGAAGAGGCTGACGATGATCTCTTCCTTGGTCTTGAAGTGGTAGTACAGGGCCGCCTTGGTCACGTCGAGGCGCTCCGCGATCTCGCGCAGAGACGTCTTCTCGTAGCCCTGCTCCGCGAAGAGCTCGAGCGCCACGTCCTGGATGCGCTGGCGGGTGTTGCCGCGGCGCTGCTGCTTGGTGCCGTCCATCGTGCCACCCATCCTCGTACTCCTCGCGCTTCCGGGAAACTTACTTGACGCCCGGCTAGTAAACTGGCTACCTTTCAGTGTAGTGAACTAGCCGGGCGGCAAGTAAGTACCTGTCGCAAGGGAGTGGGAGAGATGGCGGACACACAGACGGTCCCCGCGGACCAGGGGAAACCCGCGGAACCCGAGAAGCAGCCGAAGAGCGTACGCGTCGTTCTGATGGCGCTCATGATCGCGATGATGCTCGCGATGCTGGACAACATGATCGTGGGCACCGCGATGCCGACCATCGTCGGCGACCTCGGCGGCCTGGAGCACCTGTCCTGGGTGGTCACCGGCTACACGCTCGCGACCGCGGCCTCCACCCCCGTCTGGGGCAAGGTCGGCGACATGTTCGGGCGCAAGGGCGCCTTCCTCACCTCGATCGTGATCTTCCTGATCGGTTCGGCGCTGAGCGGCATGGCCCAGGACATGGGCCAGCTCATCGGATTCCGTGCCATCCAGGGTCTCGGCGCCGGTGGCCTCATGGTCGGCGTCATGGCGATCATCGGCGACCTGATTCCGCCGCGTGAGCGCGGCAAGTACCAGGGCATGATGGCCGGTGTCATGGCGCTCGCCATGATCGGCGGCCCGCTGGTCGGCGGCACCATCACCGACAACTGGGGATGGCGCTGGACCTTCTACATCAACCTGCCGCTCGGCGCCGTCGCGCTCGCGCTGGTCACCGCCGTGCTGCACCTGCCGAAGAAGCGGGCCAAGGCCGGCATCGACTACCTCGGCGTCGTGCTGCTGACCGTCGGCATCACCTCCATCGTGCTCGTCACCACCTGGGGCGGCACGCAGTACGCGTGGACCTCCGCGCGCATCATGGAGCTGATCGCGCTCGGCGTGGCCTCGCTGGTCGGGTTCGTGTTCTGGCAGACCAGGGCCGCCGAGCCGGTGCTGCCGCTGCACATCTTCAGGAGCCGCAACTTCACGCTGATGGCCGTGATCGGCTTCATCACCGGTTTCGTGATGTTCGGCGCCACGCTCTTCCTGCCGCTGTACCAGCAGTCCGTGCAGGGCGCGTCCGCGACCAACTCCGGTCTGCTGCTCCTGCCGATGCTGGGCGCGATGCTCGTGACCTCCATGGTCGCGGGCCGGGTCACCACCAACAGCGGCCGCTACAAGGCGTTCCCGATCGTGGGCGGCGTGCTGATGATCGTCGGCCTCTATCTGATGTCGACCATGGGCGTCGACACGACCCGGGTGACCTCCGGCATCTACATGGCCGTGGTCGGCGCTGGCATGGGCTGCCTGATGCAGATCACCATGCTGGTCGCGCAGAACAGCGTGGAGATGAAGGACATGGGCGTCGCCTCGTCCTCCGCCACCCTGTTCCGTACCCTCGGTTCCTCGTTCGGCGTGGCGATCATGGGCGCGCTGTTCAACAACCGGGTGAACGAGACCATGGCCGAGCGCGGCGGCGCGATGGCCCGGAAGATCACCGAGAAGTCCCCGCAGCTGGACGCGGCGCACCTGCGTCTGCTGCCGGAGATCGTGCAGGACGCGTACAAGCACGCGGTCTCCGCCGGTATCCACTCCGCCTTCCTGCTCGGTGCGGTGGTCGCGGTCGTGGTCCTGATCGCGTCCCTGTTCGTCAAGGAGGTCCCGCTGCGCGGCGGCCCCCAGAAGCCCGAGGCGGACGGCGCCGACGCCGCCCCGCTCCCGGTCGTAGAAGCGGTCTGACCCACCGCACCACTGACCGAAGGCCCCCGGCGCGTGTCCGCCCCGGGGGCCTTCGCCGTACCCGGGCACTGTCAGTGCCCCGTGCCACCATCGGCCCCATGGACAAAGTGCGCCGTATGCGCCTGGCCAAGGACGCCATGGACCGGGGCTGGGCCGACCCCGGCCTCGACCTGAGCGCGGTCGCGGCACACGCCGGGTACTCGCGGTTCCACTTCCTGCGCGCCTTCAAGGACGTCTACGGCGAGACACCCGGGCAGTACCTGACCCACCGGCGGATCGAGCGGGCGCAGGACCTGCTGCGCACCGCAGGCGTCTCGGTGACCGAGATCTGCCATCTGGTCGGCTTCAGCAGCCTGGGCACCTTCTCCACCCGGTTCAAGGCGCGGACCGGGCTGACCCCCAGCGAGTACCGCGCCCGGCACGTGGGAAGCGGGGCCGCCCTCATACCCGGGTGCTACGCCATGCTCTGGGCGGGCGGGTTCGGAACCGGCACCGGAGCGGACCGGGCGGACAGCGCAATTCCGGAGAAGCGTGGCGAGGACCCCACTGCTTACGGTGACTGAGCAGGAGCCGATCACCGCGAACAGCAGGAGCACGTCATGATCAAGGGACTCAGGATCGCGACCGTCTGGGTACTCGACCAGGACCGGGCGAAGGAGTTCTACACCGAGAAGCTCGGCCTGGAGGTCCGTACGGACCTGACGATGGGCGAGGGCGGCATGCGCTGGCTCACCGTCGGCTCTCCCGCGCAGCCCGACGTCGAACTGACGCTGATGGTGCCCCAGTCGCCGGCGATGGACCCCGAGTCCGCCGAGATGGTGAAGAAGCTCGTGGCCAAGGGGGTGCTCGGCGCCGGTGTGCTGACCACCGACGACATCCACGGCGACTACAAGAAGCTCAAGGACCGCGGCGTGGAGTTCCTGCAAGAGCCGCAGGAGCGCCCGTACGGCACGGAGGCGCTGCTGCGCGACGACTCCGGGAACTGGTTCTCGTTCACGCAGCCCCGCGCGGACGGACTGGACCTGGACAAGGACTGGGCCTGCTGACCGGCCACCGGAGCGGCTGAGCGCGCACCCACCGGCGCGCACCCACCGGCGCACGGCCTTTCGTGCGCCGGGACTCAGCCGACGCCCCCGGACGGCGGCAGCACCGGATAGCTCCCCGTGTTCGTCGGCGCGTGCTCGGGCAGCCACAGCACCGCGACCGCGCCCTCGGAGGGGACGCCCGGCGGCGCGCCCGGGGGACGTACGTTGCGGAAGGTGAGCCGGGCGCCCAGCACCCGCGCCTGGCCCGCCGCGATGGTCAGACCCAGCCCGTGGCCCTGCCCGGAGCGGTCCTCGCTGCCGGTGCGGAAGCGGAGCGGGCCCTCGGCGAGCAGCTCCTCCGGGAAACCGGGGCCGTGGTCGCGGATGCGGATCACCCGGCCCTCGACGGTCACCTCGATGGGCGGCCTGCCGTGCCGGGCGGCGTTCGCGAGCAGGTTGAACAGCACCCGCTCAAGGCGTCGGGGGTCCGTGGTGACCTCCGACTCGTGCACCACCCGTACGACGACGTCCGGGTCCTTGGCGGTCACCCGCCGGGCGACGAACTCGCCCAGCATGAGGTCCTGCAGCTCGGCCCGCTCGGAGGCGCCGTCGAGGCGGGCCACCTCCAGCACGTCCTCCACGAGGGTGCGCATGGCCTTGGCGCGGTCCAGGACCAGCTCCGTGGGCCGCCCGGGCGGCAGCAGCTCGGCGGCCGTCAGCAGACCCGTCACGGGCGTGCGCAGCTCGTGCGCGATGTCGGCGGTGACCCGCCGCTCGGCCTCCAGCCGCTGCTTGAGGGCGTCCGCCATGGCGTCGACCGCGCGCGCGAGGTCGTCGGTCTCGTCCCGTACGACTCCGCCGATGGCCTCCCGGACGCGTACGTCCGTCTCGCCCTTGGCGACCTGGTTCGCGGCGGCCGCCGCCTTGCGCAGCCGCCGGGAGAGCTGGCCGCCGATCAGCACGCCGAGCGCGCTGCCGCCGAGCACCACCGCGATGGAGCCGATGACCAGCGCCTGGTCGAGGTCGGTCAGGACGTCGGTCGAGCGGTCCGGGAAGGAGCTGTGCAGGGACAGCACATGCCCGCCCTTGACCGGCACCGCCGCCCAGATGTCCGGCTCGCCGCTGCCCTGGTCGCTGACGTAGCTGGCCCGGCGCCCCTCCTCGACCTTCTCCCGCAGCGGGCCCGGCAGCCGGGGGTCGTCGATCCTGATGTTGGGGAAGTTGGGCCGCCCGGACAGCTCGTAGTTGCGCTGGGCGATCTGCACCCGCTGGTTGGCGAGGTCACGGGCGTTGTCCAGCATGGAGACCCGGGCCGCGTTGTGCACGACCAGGCTCAGCCCGATCGCCACCAGGCCCGCGACCAGCGCGATCGCCGCGCTCAGCTTCCACCGCAGCCCCGTTCTGAGGCCCACTCCCGCCACGCGCCGCACCGGGCGCCGGATGAATCCCGGCATGTCGGCTCCGCTCAGGCCCGCAGCTTGTAGCCGAAGCCGCGGACCGTCTCGATCCGGTCCTGGCCGATCTTCTGCCGCAGCCGCTGCACATGCACGTCCACGACCCGGGTGTCCCCGCCCCAGCCGTACTCCCACACCCGCTCCAGCAGCTTGTCGCGGGAGAGCACGGTGCCCGGCGCGCCGGAGAACTCAAGGAGCAGCCGCATCTCGGTCGGGGTGAGCGCCACCGGCTGCCCGGCCCGGCGCACCTCCATGCCCTCGGTGTCGATCTCCAGCTCCCCGAAGGCCAGTATTCCGTCGGAATGAGCCTCGGTCCCCGGACCGTCCGCGTGCCCGGCGTGCCCGAAGCGGC
Source organism: Streptomyces sp. NPDC026659 (assembly GCF_040638245.1). Taxonomy (NCBI): domain Bacteria; kingdom Bacillati; phylum Actinomycetota; class Actinomycetes; order Kitasatosporales; family Streptomycetaceae; genus Streptomyces; species Streptomyces sp. NPDC026659. Next base: position 672,984 of record NZ_JBEZXY010000003.1, read on the forward strand.
GCAGCACCGCCCGGATGCGGGCCACCAGCACCGCCCCGTCGAACGGCTTGGTCACATAGTCGTCGGCGCCCGCCTCCAGGCCGAGGACCACGTCGATGGAGTCGGCCCGCGCCGAGAGCATGATCACCGGCACCGTCGACTCGTCCCGGATACGGCGGCACAGGCTCACCCCGTCCAGGCCCGGCACCATCACGTCCAGGAGCGCGATGTCCGGCCGGTCGGACCGGAACGCCTCCAGACCGGACAGCCCGTCCGGCATGGCGGTCACCGCGAAGCCGTCCCGCTCCAGGGCGAGCTGGGTGGCCTCACGGATGACGTCGTCGTCCTCGACGAACAGGACGTGGGTCTGCTCTGGCATCCGGGGTGCTCTCCGTCTCGTGGGGGCTCGGTGGGGGGCGTCAGTTGTCCGGGACGGGGCTGGGCTGCCCGCCGACGGCACCGCTGTAGTCGGTGTGGACCGGCTTGCCCTGCACGAACCGGCCGGTCTTCCACCGGTACGGGATCACGTCCTCGCCGGACGGGCTGGAGATGGGGTCTCCCTTCCGGTACACCTGCTTGGTCACGCTCAGCACACCCTGGTCGATCTCCGCGTAGACCGGCGACTCCTCGGTCCGGAAGACGTTCTTGTACGAGCCGCCCGTCTCCCGGTACACGTATGACCCGATCCCGACCGCGTCCGTGCAGGTCAGCACGTTGATCACGACGTCGTACCGGGTCCCGCCGGTCAGATCCCCGTAGGAGACGTCCACCGGGTAGTCGTCCCCGGCGCACGGCTTCAGTTCCTTCTTCACCGCCGCCGAGACCCCCGGGTCGGCCTTCAGCAGCCGCACCGCGTCCACCCGCTTGTACGTACCGGCCGGACTCGGCGACGGGGAGGCCGCCCCGGCCACCGCCGAGGCGTGTGCCGGGCCCTCGTCCCGCGCGCCGGTGCCCCCGGTGCCGCACGCGGCGGCGAAAAGGGCGACGGCGGTGAGCGCGGCCGCAGCCGTGATCACCGCCCGTGAACTCCGCCGGGCCGCACCGGCCCCGCCGCCGCTCAGGCCGCGCAACGCTCCCGCTCCTCACGCTCCAGCGCGCGTGCGTCCAGATCGCGGGCCTCCAGCTCCTCGCGGAGCCGGGCGAGCGCCCGGTGCAGCGTGCTCTTGACCGTGCCCGTCGACATGCCGAGGGCCGCGGCCGTCTCCTCCGTGGACATCTGCTCCCAGTGTCGCAGCACCACGACACTGCGCTGCTTGGGCGCCAGCACCTTCATGATGTCCATCAGCAGCGAGCGGTCGGCGTACTGATCGGTGGCGTCGTCCACGCTCGCGTCGGGGAGCTGCTCGGTGGGGATCTCCTCCAGCTTGCGCGCCCGCCACCACTCGGTCCGGGTGTTGATCATGACCCGGCGCAGATAGGCGTCCGCGAGCCGCTTGTCCGCGATGCCCTCCCAGCGGCCGTACGTCCGCACCAGCGCCGTCTGGAGCAGGTCCTGGGCATCCACGGGGTCCGGAACCAGCCGGCGCGCGCTGCGCAGCAGCGCGTCCTGCCGGGTGCGGACGTACTCCTCGAACTCGAGCACCTCGCCCTGCGCCATGATCGACCGCCTCCGTATCCCCGTTGTCCCGCCCAGGCTCATGCCTGCCGTGTGCGGCCCGGTGGTCCGCCGGGCACGGGAGAAAACTACGGATCTGTTGTCACGGGGCTGTGCGGAGCAGCCTGCGGTCGGCGCTCGGCTGTACGTCGGTTGTGTAACGGAAGCAGGCCCGGGACACGGAGGGCGGCCGACTCATCTGCATTTGCGACGATTTGCCGGTCCGCCGGTTCCGTCATGCGGACCCGAAACCTGTGACGTACCGGTGCGTCAGCTCAGCGGCAGCCGGTAGAGCCCGCCCGCGAGCGGCTCCACGAGACCGTCCGTCACGAGCCCGTCCAGCGCCCGGGCCCGCTGCACCGGCTCGTGCCACACCCGGTCGAGGGCCGCCTGCGGCACCGGCACATGTGCCTCCCGCAGCACCGCGAGCAGCTTCCCGCGCACCTGCCGGTCCGTACCGGCGTACGTCTGCCCGCGCCGCGGCGGCCCGTCGTGCTCCGGCTTGCCCGCGAGCCGCCAGGCGCACTGCGCCGAGATCGGGCAGCTTCCGCAGCCCTCGTTCTTCGCCGTGCACACCAGCGCGCCCAGCTCCATGGAGGCGGCGGCCCAGCGCGCGGCCGTCCTCTCGTCCTCGGGCAGCAGCTCGCGCGCCAGGCGCCGCTCGGCGGCCGTGGTCGCGTTCGGCGGGTACTGGACGCCCGTCACCGCGCGCGCGAAGACCCGGCGCACATTGGTGTCGAGGACCGCGTGCCGCTGGCCGTAGGCGAAGGAGGCCACGGCGGCGGCCGTGTACTCGCCGATGCCGGGCAGCGCGAGGAGCTGGGCGTGGTCGGTGGGTACGTCACCGCCGTGCCGCTCCGTTATGGCCACGGCCGCGCCGTGCAGCCGGAGCGCGCGGCGGGGATAGCCGAGCCGCCCCCAGGCGCGCACGGCCTCGCCGGGCGCCTCCTTGGCGAGGTCGGCCGGGCGCGGCCAGCGGGCCAGCCACTGCTCGTAGACGGGCAGCACCCGGTTCACCGGGGTCTGCTGGAGCATGAACTCGCTGACCATCACGCCCCACGGCCCCGCCTCCGGGCGGCGCCAGGGGAGGTCGCGGGCGTGGACGTCGAACCAGGCGATCACGGGGGTGTGCAGCTTCTCAGTCATGACCCTTCGATCCTGCCACGGCTCGCGCGGTCATCATCGGTGACCGTCCGCGCACGGAGCGTCGGTTCGCCCGCAAGAGGCCGATCCCTGACGGCAGTTGCCGGGATGATGATCCGGAAAAGTTGGCATCGGGGCGGCGGGGGACGCCGCCCGGCGGGGTGATCTCTCGTAGAGTTCGCTCGTGGGATCTCTGCGCAATCCGATCGGGCCGCTTCCCTCGTCCATCTACTGGCGACGGAGGGTCGTACTGGTGTCCGTGGTCGCCGTGTTGGCGCTCCTGGTCACCTGGATCGTCACGTCCGGCGGCGGTGGCGGCAAGAAGAACGCCGACGGCTCCAACGGCAAGAATCCCGCGTCCACCATCACCCCCGGACCCTCCTCCTCCGGCCCCGCGATCAGCCAACACCCCGGCGGGCGCGACGAGTCGAGCGGCGGCGACGGTTCCGGCGGCTCCGACTCCGGCTCGAGTTCCGGAGGCTCCGGCTCGGACGGCGGCGACGGTTCCGGTTCCGGCGACGGCTCGGACACCGGGGGCTCGGGTTCCGGCTCGGGCGGTACGGGCTCCTCCGGCGGCGGTGTCGGTACGTCCGACACGATCCCCGCCTCCTCCTCGCTGCCCGACTGCGCCCCCGGCGCGGTCACCCTGAGCCTGCGCAGCGTCCACAACTCCTACTCGCCCGACCAGACCCCGACCTTCGAACTGGTCGTCAAGAACACCGGCTCCGCCGCCTGCAAGACCGACCTCGGCCCCAAGAGCGCGGTCCTGACGATCACCCCGGCCGACGGCGACGACCCCTTCTGGTCCTCCGACGACTGCCCCAAGGGCGCGACGAGCCTCGTCTTCAAGGTCCCGGCCGGCCAGAGCATCACCTACACGGTGAAGTGGGACCGAGCCCAGACCACCCCGAAGTGCGAAACCCCCCAGCCGAACAAGGCGAAGCCGGGCACGTACTTGCTGGAGGCGAAGGCGTCAGGCTTCACGAAGACGCAGACGTCGTTCGTACTGTCGGCGGACTAGGGGTTCTTGCAGGCAAGGGGCGGGGCAACTGGCGTTTTCAGCTGGGGCAACTGGCGTTTTTAAGCGGCGCGGGCAACTGGTTGTTTTTAGGGGCGCGGGGCTGTGTCGATATGCGGCTACCGCCGCGTGCGCGCGACCAGCCACAACGGACCCGCACCCGAAAACGAACCGCAAAAAACCTAGACGTACCGCTCAAGAATCGAAGACTCGGCCAGCCGCGAGAGCCCCTCCCGCACACTACGAGCCCGAGCCTCCCCCACCCCGTCCACAGCCTGAAGATCATCCACGCTGGCGGCGAGCAGCTTCTGCAAGCCGCCGAAGTGCTCCACCAGCCGATCGATGATCGCACCGGGCAGCCGAGGGACCTTCGCCAGCAGCCGGAATCCCCGGGGCGACACGGACGAGTCCAGCGACTCGGGAGACGCGGTGTACCCCAACCCCCGCGCCACGGTTCCCAGTTCAAGCAACTCCGCATGGGTCAGCGCGTTGAGCTCGGACAGCGCCTCCTCCACCGTCCGCGACCGCTTGGCCGTCGGCTCGGGCACGTAGTCCCGTACGACCAGCTCGCGATCCGGCTCGACCCCCGCGATCAACTCCTCCAGCTGGAGCGCGAGAAGACGCCCGTCCGTGCCCAACTCGACCACGTACTCGGCGATTTCGGTGGCGATCCGCCGGACCATCTCAAGGCGCTGCGCGACCGCGGACACGTCCCGGACGGTGACCAGGTCCTCGATCTCCAGGGCGGACAGCGTGCCCGCGACCTCGTCCAGGCGGAGCTTGTACCGCTCCAGGGTGGCCAGCGCCTGGTTCGCGCGGGAGAGGATCGCGGCCGAGTCCTCCAGGACCCGGCGCTGACCGTCGACGTAGAGCGCGATCAGACGCATCGACTGGGAGACGGAGACGACCGGGAAGCCGACCTGCTTGGAGACGCGGTCGGCGGTGCGGTGCCGGGTGCCCGTCTCCTCGGTGGGGATGGTGTGGTCCGGGACCAGCTGCACCCCGGCGCGCAGGATCTTGGAGAGGTCCGAGGAGAGCACGATGCCGCCGTCGAGCTTGCACAGCTCGCGCAGCCGGGTCGCGGTGAACTCCACGTCAAGGACGAAGCCGCCGGTGCACATCGCCTCGACCGTCTTGTCCCAGCCGAGCAGGATCAGGCCGCCGGTGTTGCCGCGCAGGACCCGTTCCAGACCGTCGCGCAGGGCCGTACCAGGAGCCACGGCGCTCAGCGAGGCGCGCATCAGGCCATCGGGACCGGCACTCCCACCGGACTTTCCGGGAGCTGCTGCCCGGTCGTTGGCTGCCACTGCACTCCTCCGGTCGCAGGTTCTGACGCGCTCCCGTCCGACGCGCGTTTCGTACGGACGGGCGAGACCTGCACAAAGTCTACCGGCGCTCCTCCGCCTCCCGAGGGGCCTCCCGGCGACGCGAGCGGGGCAGCACCCGCAGCGCGTCGCCCATGTCCGCCACCTCAAGCACCTTCATCCCGGCCGGTACCTTCCCCGGATCGCCGGGGACCAGCGCGTGTGTGAAGCCCAGCCGGTGCGCCTCCGCGAGCCTGCGCTGGACGCCCGTGACCCGTCTGACCTCACCGGCGAGACCGACCTCGCCGATCGCCACGAGGTTCTTCGGCAACGGGGTGTCACTGGCGGCGGAGGCCAGCGCGAGCGCGATGGCGAGGTCGGCGGCGGGCTCGGAGAGCTTCACCCCGCCCACGGTCGCGGAGTAGATGTCCCGCTTGCCGAGCGCGCTGATCCGGCCGCGCTGTTCGAGCACCGCCAGCATCATCGACACCCGCGAGGTCTCCAGGCCCGAGGTGGTCCGGCGCGGGGAGGGGATCTGCGAGTCCACGGTCAGCGCCTGCACCTCGGCCACCAGCGGGCGGCGGCCCTCCAGGGTCACGGTCAGACACGTGCCCGGCACCGGCTCGGCGCGCCGGGTCAGGAACAGGCCGCTGGGGTCGGCGAGTCCGGTGATGCCCTCGTCGTGCAGCTCGAAGCAGCCGACCTCGTCCGTCGCGCCGTAGCGGTTCTTGACGCCCCGGACCAGACGCAGCCGGGCGTGCCGGTCGCCCTCGAAGTGCAGGACGACGTCCACCAGGTGCTCGAGGAGGCGCGGGCCCGCGATCGCGCCGTCCTTGGTGACATGGCCGACGAGCAGCGTGGACATGCCGCGTTCCTTGGAGGCGCGGATCAGGGCGCCGGCCACCTCGCGGACCTGGGCCATGCCGCCGGGGGCGCCGTCGATCTCCGGGGAGGCGACCGTCTGCACCGAGTCCAGGATCAGCAGCGAGGGCTTCACCGCGTCCAAGTGGCCGAGAACGGCGGCCAGATCGGTCTCGGCGGCGAGATACAGGTGGTCGTCCAGGGCGCCGATGCGGTCCGCGCGCAGCCGGACCTGGCTCGCGGACTCCTCACCGGTGACGTAGAGGGTCTTGTGCTCCTCGCTCGCCGACTTGGCCGCCACGTCGAGCAGCAGGGTCGACTTGCCGACGCCGGGCTCGCCCGCGAGCAGCACGACCGCGCCGGGCACGAGTCCGCCGCCGAGCACGCGGTCCAGCTCGGGCACGCCGGTGGGGCGGGCGGTGGCCTGGCGGCCGTCGACCTGTCCGATGGGCAGCGCGGAGCTGGTGACCCGGCCGGGGGCCGTCGTCCGCACCGCGGGCGTGCCGTACTCCTCGACCGTCCCCCATGCCTGGCACTCGGGGCAGCGGCCGAGCCACTTGGCCGTCTGCCAGCCGCACTCGGTGCAGCGGTAGGACGGACGGTCCTTGGTGGTCTTGGTACGGGCAGCCATGCGCACACCGTAGTCCGCCCCACTGACAACGCCCCCGCGTGCTTCCGCCGGCACCCGTCGCCCGGGGGCGCACACGGGGCGTCCGGGTGCACGCGGGTGGCCCGCGGTCCGTCCCGATGCTCCGGTCGGGAGCCGCCGGGCGGAGCATCCGTGTCCCCTTATGAGGGATCGTTTCACCCGTATGGATTAAAAGTGCTCAAGGTGCAAGAAGGGGCACTCCGCGGGCGCCTACGGTCGCACAGGTGAGGAGCAGCAGTCCGGAGACCACGACCCGCACCACCGGCGCACACCGGGCGCACCGGGAGGCGCGTGACCGAGCCGCCGCGCGCAACGTCGCCCGGCGGCCCTCGGCGTGCCACGAGCCGTATCTGGATGGTCTGTTCACCTACTGCCTCTCGGTCCTCTGCGACCACGACGCGGCCACCGCCGCCCTCGGCGAGGTCCTCGCCCTCGCCGAGCGGCGCGGCCCGCGCGTCCCCCGGACCAGCGCCGACCGCAGGGCCTGGCTGTACGCGCTGGCCCGCTGGGCCTGTCTGCGCGGACTCGCCGAGGCCCGCCGCACCCGGCAGACCACCCACGCGGCGGGCCGCCCGGCCCCCGGCGCCGGACCCGCCGGGCCCGTCGCGCCGCAGCCCGCCCCGGAGGTCCAGGAGCGCCGCCGCCGCGAACTCGCCCTGCTCGCCTGGCCGGAGGCGGCCGGTACGACGCCCGAGCAGCGCGAGGCCCTGGAGCTGGCCGTCCGGCACCGGCTCGCCGCCCCCGAGGTCGCCGCCGTGCTCGGCCTGGAGCCCGCCGCCGCCCGCGACCTGCTCGCCTCCGCCGCCTGCGAGGTCGAGCGCACCCGCGCCGCGCTCGCCGTGGTCGAGACCGGCGGCTGCCCGAGCGTGGCCCATCTGACCGGCGACAGCCGACTGGTCCTCAGTGCGGCCCTGCGCCGCGAGCTGGTCCGGCACGTCGACGACTGCCCGCGCTGCCGCCGTACCGCCGAGCGCGCGGTGCCCGGCCGCTGGCCCGGCGCCACGGTCACCCCCGCCGAACTGCCCGTCCTCCAGGCACCCCGCACCGCCCTGCACGCGGCGCTCGCGGGCCACTCCCGCGCGCGGGGAGCCGCCGTACCGCGCTTCGACCGGCGCGGCTTCCCCATGGACCCCAAGGACCGCGCGGCCCGCCGCGACCGGCTGCGCGCGCGTGCCGTCACCACGACCGTGGTCGCCACCGTGGTCGCCGCGCCGGTCCTCGCCCTGTGGGCCGCCTACCGGAGCGCCCCCGTCGCCGGCGACGGCCGCCCGACCACCGCGCCCGGCGCGAGCGGCCCGGACGCACTCGACGGCGACCGCTCGGGGGCGTACGAGAACGCGGGCAATGCGAGCGTGACACCCGCGCCCCGGCCGAGCGGCCAGGCCGACCCGGACGTCTCCGTCGAGGTGGTCAGTGTCTCCGGCGCGGGCAAGAAGGGCGCCGGGCAGCTCACCGTCGGCGCGGCCACCGAGGGCGACACCACACTGATCACCCTGCGCGCCTCCGGCTCGGGCCCCGTCCGCTGGTCCGCCACCACCCGGCAGCCCTGGCTCTACCTCAGCCGCTCCTCGGGCACCCTCGCCCCCGGCGAGGCGCTCACGGTCCGGGTGTACGTGGACCACCTGCGCGAACCCGCCGGACACTGGCGCGCCCGGGTCGCCGTCGCCCCGGCGGGCGCGGTCGTCACCATCACCGGGTACGGCCGGGCCCGTACGACCCCGCCACCGACCTCGGCCCCGCCCAGCAGCACGCCCCCGGCCTCCCCGACCCCGCCGCCGGCCACGGACCCGCCCACCAGCGAGCCCCCGCCGAGCGAGAGCCCGAGCCCGGAGCCGTCGGACACGGAGACCTCGCCCCCGTCGCCGCCCGAGACCCCGACGCCTCCCGACGAGGCCCCTTCGGTCCCGGAGGCCGACTGAGCGGGGGTCCGCCGGGTGGACGGGGCCCGCTCAGCCGGCCTTGATCAAAAAGTGCCCTCAGTCCGTCTCGCCCGGCCGCGCCGGGTCCGCCGGGTGCGGGGCCACCAGCGGCAGCCGCGAGGCCAGCCGCTGTTCGCACAGCTCGACAAGACGGTCGTAGCCCGCCTTGCCCATCAGCTCGGTCAGCTCGGCCCGGTAGGAGACGTAGACCGGGTCGCCCGCGCCGTGCGCCGAGGTGGCCGACGTGCACCACCAGTGCAGGTCGTGGCCGCCCGGACCCCAGCCGCGGCGGTCGTACTCGCCGATGGACACCTGGAGGACCCGGGTGTCGTCCGGGCGGTCGATCCAGTCGTACGTCCGCCGGATCGGCAGCTGCCAGCACACGTCCGGCTTGGTCTCCAGCGGCTCGCGGCCCTCCTTCAGGGCCAGGATGTGCAGCGAGCAGCCCGCGCCGCCGGAGAAGCCGGGGCGGTTCTGGAAGATGCAGGAGCCCTGGAAGGGGCGGGTCTGCCGGGAGCCCTCGTCGTCCTCGGCGATCCAGCCGCCGCGCTGTCCCTCGTCGTGGTGCTGCCAGATGTCCGGGGTCAGCCGGGCCACGTTCTCCGCGACCCGCTTCTCGTCGTCCTCGTCGGAGAAGTGCGCGCCCAGCGAGCAGCAGCCGTCGGCCGCGCGGCCCGCCTGGATGCCCTGGCAGCCGCTGCCGAAGATGCAGTTCCAGCGTGAGGTCAGCCAGGTCAGGTCGCAGCGGAAGACCTGCTCGTCGTCCGCCGGGTCGGGGAACTCCACCCACGCCCGCGCGAAGTCGAGCCCCTGCTCGTCGTCCACCGGCGCGGCGTCCTTGCGCCTCTTGGACACTTTGTCCGCCTTGTCGTGCTTGGCGGTCTTCTCGTCCTTCGCCTTTTTCGTCTTTGGCACGGGTCCAGGGTAAGTGGACGGAACCCCTGATCGGGGCCGTCGGTGGAGGTATTGGCAGTAGCGTTCCGTACATGAGACTCGGTGTCCTGGACGTGGGTTCGAACACGGTGCATCTGCTGGTGGTGGACGCCCATCCCGGCGCCCGCCCGCTGCCCGCGCATTCGCACAAGGCCGACCTCCGGCTGGCCCAGCTGCTCGACGGGGACGGGGCCATCGGGGCCGAGGGGATCGACCGGCTCGTGGCGGTCGTACGGGAGGCGCTGGAGGCGGCCGAGGACAAGGGCGTGGAGGACCTGCTGCCCTTCGCGACCTCCGCCGTGCGCGACGCCCGCAACGCCGACGACGTGCTCGCCCGGGTCGAGGCCGAGACCGGCGTACGGCTCCAGGTACTCAGCGGGGCCGAGGAGGCGCGGCTCACCTTCCTCGCGGTGCGCCGCTGGTTCGGCTGGTCCGCGGGCAAGCTGCTGGTCCTCGACATCGGCGGCGGCTCCCTGGAGGTCGCCTACGGCCTGGACGAGGAGCCGGACGCGGCCGTCTCCCTGCCGCTCGGCGCGGGCCGCCTCACCGCGGGCTGGCTGCCGGGCGACCCGCCCGACCCGGACTCCGTCCGCGCCCTGCGCCGTCACGTCCGTACGGAGATCGCCCGCACGGTCGGGGAGTTCGTCCGCCACGGCGCCCCCGACCACGTGGTCGCCACCTCCAAGACCTTCAAGCAGCTGGCCCGTCTCGCGGGCGCCGCACGCGACGCCGACGGCCTCTACGTCCAGCGGGAGCTGAAGCGCGAGTCCCTGGAGGCATGGGTGCCGCGCCTGGCCGCCATGTCCGCCGACCAGCGCGCCGAACTCCCCGGCGTCTCCGACTCCCGCTCCGGCCAGCTCCTCGCCGGCGCCCTGGTCGCCGAGGGCGCGATGGACCTCTTCGGCGTGGAGAGCCTGGAGATCTGCCCGTGGGCCCTGCGCGAGGGCGTGATCCTGCGCCGCCTTGACCACATGGGCGTGGGGTGAGGTACGGCTCCGCCGCGCGTGCCGGGTGAGGTTCGGCTGCCGGTGCGGTGGCGGGAGGGTGCGCGTCGGCCGGTGCCTGCCGGGTGAGGCCACGCCGTCGGCCGGCCCCCGCCCGGGTGAGGTCACGCCGTCGTACGGCCCCCGTCGCCGGTGCCGCCCGGCCGCCTTGAGCCTGCGGTGGCGTCCGCTCCGTCTCGGGGCGATCTCGGGGCGTCGGCCCTGTCCGGTGGGCGACCGGCGGCCCCGCGTCGTCGCTCCCACCGCGTCCCGGCTCGGCCGCCGTCGACCGGCTTCCGCCGTCCCACCCGGCGGCACCTGCCGGACCCGTACCGCCGCCGCCCGCCTCACCCCGGCGACCGTGCCCGCCCTCGCTCCGGGCCGCCCGGCGATCCCGTGCCCACGCCCGCTCCGGCCCGGCGGCGCCCGCCGTCAGTGCCCCGGCCCCGGCTCCGGCCGGCCGCTCCAGCCCGACGACCGCGCCTTCCTTCTCCCCGTGGCCGCCCGGCGATCCCGTGCCCACGCCCCCACTCCCACGCCCCGCTCCCGCCTCGGTGGCGCCCGCCGCTCCCGTGCCGCCGTCCAGGCTCCGCCCACCCCGCTTCGGCAGCCGCTCACCATCACCCCGGCCCCTTTCCGGGGCCGCCACCAGTCCCCGTACCTCCGCCCACCCTGCGGCGCCCACCGGTCCCCGTACCTCCGCCCCCGTCCAGGGGACACCCCCGCACCCCCCGTACCCCACCCCGTAAGGTGTCCCCGTGGCTGAACCAAGGGACGTGAAGGTCGCCCTGTCGACGGCCTCCGTCTACCCGGAGTCGACGGCGACGGCCTTCGAGATGGCCGGGCGCCTCGGGTACGACGGTGTCGAGGTGATGGTCTGGACCGATCCCGTCAGCCAGGACATCGAGGCGCTGCGCAGGCTCTCCGACCACCATGGCGTGCCGATCCTCGCCGTGCACGCGCCCTGTCTGCTGATCACCCAGCGGGTCTGGTCCACCGACCCGTGGACCAAGCTGCGCCGCGCGCAGTCGGCCGCCGAGAAGCTGGGTGCCTCCACCGTCGTCGTCCACCCGCCCTTCCGCTGGCAGCGGCAGTACGCCCGCGAGTTCGTCGAGGGCGTCTGGCGCATGGCCGACGAGACGGACGTGCGGTTCGCCGTCGAGAACATGTACCCCTGGCGCTACCGCGACCGCGAGATGCTCGCCTACGCCCCCGAGTGGGACGTCACCAAGGACGACTACCGGCACTTCACGATCGACCTCAGCCACACCGCCACCGCCCGCACCAGCGCGCTCGACATGCTCGACCGCATGGGCGACCGGCTCGGCCACGTCCACCTCGCCGACGGGCGCGGCTCCGCCAAGGACGAGCACCTGGTGCCGGGCCGGGGCAACCAGCCCTGCGCCGAGCTCCTCGACCGGCTGACCCGCACCGGCTTCGACGGCCATGTCGTCCTGGAGGTCAACACCCGCCGCGCGATGTCCAGCGCCGAGCGCGAGGCGGACCTCGCCGAGGCCCTGGACTTCACCCGCCGCCACCTCGCGGCCGACGCCCGGGTGCCCGGTCCGTGAGCGACGGCACCGGGCGCCGCCGGGGACGGCCCCCGCGCACCGAGTCCGGCGACACCCGCGACCGCATCCTCGCCGCGGCCCGCGAGGAGTTCTCCGAGCGCGGCTACGAGAAGACGTCCGTACGCGGCATCGCCAAGGCCGCCGGGGTCGACTCCGCGCTGGTCCACCACTACTTCGGCACCAAGGACCAGATCTTCGAGGCGGCCGTCACGGTCTCCTTCGCGCCCGCCCTCGCCGCCCCGGACGCCATCGCGGAGGGCCCGCTGGACACGGTGGGGGAGCGGTTCACCCGCTTTGTCTTCGGTGTCTGGGAGAACCCCGCGACCCGTGCCCCGCTGCTCGCCATCGTCCGCTCGGCGGTGAACAACGAGGCCGCCGCCGCCGTCTTCCGCCGCCTGGTCGCCGCCCAGCTGCTGCACCGCATCGCGGACCGCCTCGGCGGCCCCGACGCCGAACTGCGCGCCGAACTGGCGGCCGCGCAGCTGGTCGGTACGGCCATGCTCCGGTACGTGATCAAGGTGGAGCCGCTGGCCTCGGCGGACGTGGAGCGGATCGTGGCGCGGCTGGCGCCGGTGGTGCAGGGACATCTCACGGGGGAGTGAGGCCGGGGGCCCGGCGATGGACCCCGCGGCAAGACATCCGTCCCGCATTCCGGACACATCGTCCCGAGAGCTGGATGACGGGCGTACTCTCGGCAGCAGTCAGAAGCCTCTCTGACCCGTCATTCCTTGAAGGAGCGAGCGACGATGCCCGAGCTGAGGTCCCGCACAGTCACCCACGGACGCAACATGGCGGGTGCCCGCGCCCTTATGCGTGCCTCGGGTGTACCCGGTGCGGACATCGGCCGGAAGCCGATCATCGCCGTGGCCAACTCCTTCACCGAGTTCGTCCCCGGCCACACCCACCTCCAGCCGGTCGGCCGGATCGTCAGCGAGGCGATCCGTGAGGCGGGCGGCATCCCGCGCGAGTTCAACACCATCGCCGTCGACGACGGCATCGCCATGGGCCACGGCGGAATGCTCTACTCCCTGCCCTCCCGCGACCTGATCGCGGACTCGGTGGAGTACATGGTCGAGGCCCACTGCGCCGACGCCCTGATCTGCATCTCCAACTGCGACAAGATCACCCCGGGCATGCTGATGGCCGCGCTGCGCCTGAACATCCCGACGGTCTTCGTCTCCGGCGGCCCCATGGAGTCCGGCCGCGCCACCCTGGTCGACGGCACCGTGCGCACCCTGGACCTGGTCGACGCGATCTCCGACGCGGTCAACGACAAGATCTCCGACGAGGACATCCTCCGTATCGAGGAGAACGCCTGCCCGACCTGCGGCAGCTGTTCCGGCATGTTCACCGCCAACTCGATGAACTGCCTGACCGAGGCCATCGGCCTCTCCCTGCCGGGCAACGGCTCGGTCCTCGCCACGCACACGGCCCGCAAGGGCCTGTACGAGGACGCCGCCCGCACGGTCATGGACATCACCCGCCGCTACTACGAGCAGGACGACGAGACGGTCCTGCCCCGCGCGATCGCCTCCTTCCAGGCGTTCGAGAACGCGATGGCGCTGGACATCGCCATGGGCGGCTCGACGAACACGATCCTGCACCTGCTCGCCGCCGCCCAGGAGGCGGGCGTCCCCTTCGGCCTGGAGCAGATCGACGCCGTCTCCCGCCGCGTCCCGTGCCTGGCCAAGGTCGCGCCCAACGTCGCGAAGAACCGCACGTACTACATGGAGGACGTGCACCGCGCGGGCGGCATCCCCGCCCTCCTCGGCGAACTGCACCGCGCCGGACTGCTCAACGAGGACGTGCACGCGGTGCACAGCCCGTCCCTTTCCGACTGGCTCAAGACCTGGGACGTGCGCGGCGGTTCGCCCTCCCCGGAGGCCGTCGAGCTGTGGCACGCGGCGCCCGGCTGCGTCCGCTCCGCCGAGGCCTTCTCCCAGTCCGAGCGCTGGGACTCCCTGGACGACGACGCCGAGGGCGGCTGCATCCGCTCCGCCGAGCACGCCTACTCCAAGGACGGCGGCCTCGCGGTCCTCAGGGGCAACCTCGCCGTCGACGGCTGCGTGGTGAAGACCGCCGGTGTCGACGAGTCGGTGTGGACCTTCGAGGGCCCGGCCGTGGTCTGCGAGTCCCAGGAGGAGGCCGTCCGCCGCATCCTCACCCAGGAGGTCAAGGACGGCGACGTGGTCGTCATCCGCTACGAGGGCCCCAAGGGCGGCCCCGGCATGCAGGAGATGCTCTACCCGACCTCGTACCTCAAGGGCCGCGGCCTCGGCAAAACCTGCGCCCTGATCACCGACGGCCGCTTCTCCGGCGGCACTTCGGGCCTCTCCATCGGCCATGCCTCCCCGGAGGCGGCCTCCGGCGGCACCATCGCCCTGGTCCGCGACGGCGACCGCATCCGCATCGACATCCCGAACCGCGCCATCGAGCTCCTCGTGGACGACGCCGAACTGGCCCGCCGCGACGAGGAGTTGGGTGGTGTCTACGCCCCCGCGAACCGCGACCGCAAGGTCTCCGCCGCCCTGCGCGCCTACGCCGCGATGGCCACCAGCGCCGACCGGGGCGCCGTGCGTGACGTGAGCCTCCTGGGCTGACCCGGTGACAGCGAGGGGGGGCCGGTGGGCGACACCGGCCCCCCTCGCCGTCACCAGCCCGACGGGTCGCGCGTGTTCCGGGCGAACACCGTGCCGTCCGGAGCGGACGCGTACACCGTGTCCCGCGTCAGCACCGGCACCGGTGTCTCCGCCGCCACCCGGTCCGTACGCGCCCCGAAGCGCGGCAGTGTCTGTCCCGCGAGGCTGCCGTGGCGGGCGTCCACCGCGAGCAGCCGGCCGTCGGCGGTGGAGAAGTACAGATACCGGCCGTCGGTGACCAGCCGGGAGCCCCGGCTCACCGAGGTCTCCAGATGCCACAGCCGCTTGCCCGCGCCCATGTCCACGGCGTCGAGGCCGCCGCTCGCCGAGAGCAGATACATCACCCCGTCCCGTACGACGGCATGGGCGTCCTGGAAGGGGGTCGTGAGCGAAGTACGTTCCACGGTCCCGGACTTCACCCCGTAGCGCACCACCGCGCCGGTGTCGCCGTAGACCGGGTCGGTGTCGAGGAAGTAGACGAATCCGCCCTCGACGCCCACCGGTTCGAGCACACCGGACAGCCGGGCGCTCCACCGCACGTCCCCCGAGGCGGGATCGAGCGCGGTGACCCGCGTCCCGGTCCCGTCGGCGGCGACGGCCGACGCGTACGCGGTCGTGTCCCCGGCGTCCGTGCCGAAGGTCTCCAGGCTCGGCAGCACATGGTCGGGCAGCGACCGGTGCCACACCTCCCGCCCCGACGCGCCGTCCACGCCGGTGACGCGGCCGTCCGCGCGGCTCACCAGCTGAGTGCCGCCCGCGAACCGCGCCCCGGTGTCCGGAGGGAGCTGCCGTCGCAGCCGTGTGGCGCCCGAGGCCGGGTCGAGTGCCGTCACCCGGCCTTCCTGGTCGCGTAGTTGGAGCAGTCCGCCCGAGACGGCCGGCGGATCGCTCCACCGCGCGCCCGGGAAGGAGCGCCGCCACGCCACCGAGCCGTCACGCGGATCGAGCCCGGCCGCCGTACCCGGCGCGACACAGAGCAACAGGCCCGCGCCGTAAGTGCATTGAAGTGCTCCGGCGTCCCGCACGATCGACGCGGACCGCCAGTCGGTGACCCGGTCCTCGGTGGCCATCGGACGCACCCGGGGCGTCTCCCGCCCACCGCCGGACCACTGCGCCGAGGCGGCTCCCGCGACCGCCGTCACCGCGAGCGCGCCCGCCGCGAGGGCGACCCGTCCCCGGGTCCACCACCGCAGGCGCCCCGGAGGCTCCTCCTCGGCAGCCGCTTCGGGCATGCCGGTTCCCGCCCCGTCCCGCTGAGCCGGTATGAACGCCTGCGTGTCGTAGGACGCCGCCACCGACCGCAGCGCGCGCATGAGTTCGTCGGGCGTGGGCCGGTCCTCGGGCTCCTTCGCCAGGCAACGCAGCACCAGGGGAACGAGGTTGGCGGGCACCCCGGTCAGATCCGGTTCGTCGTGCACCACTTGGTACGCGACGACATACGGGCTGTCGGAGTCGAAGGGACCGCGCCCGGCCGCCGCGTGCACGATCACCGAGCCGAGCGCGAACACGTCCGCCGCCGGGCCCACTTCACGCGGCCGGCGGAACTGCTCGGGCGCCATGAACGGCGGCGTCCCTATCAACTTGCCGGTCTCGGTCCGCAGTTCGCTGTCCTTGGGGCGCGAGATGCCGAAGTCGATGACCTTCGGGCCGTCCTCCGCGAGCAGCACATTGCCCGGCTTGAGATCCCGGTGCACCACGCCGACCCGGTGGATGTCCCGCAGCGCCTCGGCGAGCCCGGCCATGAGCCGCCGTACCTCGCCGGGCTCCATCGGGCCGTTCCGCTTGACCTCCTCGGCGAGCGTCGGGCCCGGGATGAACAGCGTCGCCATCCAGGGCCGGTCGGCCTCCGGATCGGCGTCCACCACGGGCGCGGTGAAGGCACCGCTGACCCGCCGGGCCGCCGCCACCTCCTGCCGGAAACGCCCCCTGAACTCGTCGTCCCGCGCGAACTCGGCGTGTACGACCTTCACCGCGAGCCGCATCCCGGAGCCACTGCGGGCCAGGTGCACCACACCCATGCCGCCCGAGCCGAGCCGGGACTCCAGGTGGTAGTGACCGGCGTACTCCGGAAGTTCCGGTTCCGCACCGGGTCCGGAACTGCGCTGTGGCGCCATGGACCACCCCCGTGCTGTCGGTCGCGCGCGCGTCGCTCGGAGCCTAGTCGATCGCCCGTGCGACACGGCTCAGGCTTGCTAACCTCCGCACACGAGTCCCGAACGTCTGTACGGAGACCCGCTTCCGAAGCATTCACCGGCGCCCCGGACCCGCCGCGGGCGCCATGGGGGAGGTAAACCATGTCCTACTCCGTCGCCCCGGGCGTCCGCCTGAACGTCCGCAGCGGCCCCGGCACCGGGTACGCCCTCATCCGCGTCCTGCCCGAGGGTGCCCAGGTCACCATCAACTGCCAGAGCCCGGGCACCACCGTCAACGGCTACTACGGCACCTCGAACATCTGGGACAACATCGCCTCCGGCGAGTTCGTCTCCGACGCCTACGTGCACACCGGCAGCGACGGCTACGTCGCCAACCGCTGCGCCTGACCCGGCCCACCGCCCGCCGCTCCCCGGCCGCCATAATCGTCCCCGTGAGCGACGAAACCGGCACCAGCCCCGAGACCCGCGCCGGGGGCGGCGACGCGGGCCCCCGCCCCGAGCCCCTGCGCTTCTACGGCACCTCCTGGGTGGACCGCACGAACGGCTACGCGGCCCGCCGCGCCGGCACCGCGCTCGGCGCCGTCGCCGCGGCCGCCGTCTCCTGCCTGGTCCTGCGCTTCGCCTACCAGGGCCTCCAGATCGCGGGCACCGGCTCCTTCGTGACCGTCCTGGTCGTCGGCATGTTCGCCGTATGCAGCGCGCTCGCCTTCGGCAACACCTGGCAGAGCTACGAACGCCGCCCCGACCCCGGCCGCCAGGCCTCCCTGCGCGGCCTCCTCACCATCGGCTTCGTCGGCGCGCTCGTCGCCTACGCCTGCCGCTCCTTCCTGGAGGCCCCCGGCGAAAAACTCGCCCGCGCCGAATACGAGAAGGCCCGCGCCGAATACGAGCGCACCCGCTCCCGCCGCACCGGAAACCCGGCGAAGAAAAAGCGCGGCAAGTAAGGAGCCAGGGATACGGCAAGTAAGGAGCCAGGGATACGGCCCCCCCCGGATATCCCCTGTCCCCTCCCGCCCCACCCCGCGCACCATGGTCGGCATGACCACACGCGAAGCCGCCCAGGAGCCGCCCGCCTCCGCCCGCGCCCACTCCTTCAACGCCGCGGCCGCCCAGTACGCCGCGAACCGCCCCTCCTACCCGCCCGCCCTCCTGGACGCGCTGGAGGAACTGTCCGGCCGCCCCCTGGCCGGGGCCCGGGCCGTGGACGTGGGCGCGGGCACCGGCATCGCGAGCCGCCTGCTGCACGAGCGCGGCGCCCGCGTCCTCGCGGTCGAGCCGGGCGCGGGCATGGCCGCCGAGTTCCGCCGGGCCCTGCCGGACGTCCCCCTGGTCCGGGGCGACGGCAACGCCCTCCCGGTCGCCGACGCCCACGCCGACCTCATCACCTACGCCCAGGCGTGGCACTGGACCGACCCCGCCCGCTCGGTTCCGGAAGCGCTGCGCGTCCTGCGCCCCGGCGGCGCGCTCGCGCTGTGGTGGAACGTCGACGCCGTGGACGTCGAGTGGATCTCCGAGGCCGCCGACCGCGCCGGACGCTTCTTCGGCCTCGACATCCCCGCCGAGAAGCGCAAGGCGGCGGACCGCACCGGGCAGGTCGACCCCGGCGGCCTCCTCGACTTCGAGCGCCGCGTCGTCCGCTGGAGCCGCCGCGTCCCGCTCGACGTCCACCTCGCCAACATCGCCAGCCACTCCGCCTTCCTCCTCACCCCGCAGGACGACCGCACCGCCTTCATGGCCGAGGAGCGCGCCCACCTCCTGAAGGTCTTCCCGGACGGCGTGGTCGAGGAGACGTACGACGTATATCTGCTCGTCGCCGTCACGCCCTGACGCCCGCAAACCCACGCGAAACGGCGGCCGGTACCCGTACCGGCCGCCGTTTCGCGTACCCGGGCCCTTGACGGCACCCCCCTGCGGGAGAATTATTCATCGCGTGATGAATAAAGTGCTGAACGACGAGCCCCCACCGGCGCAGACCCCCGCCGTCCACGCCGACGCCCTCACCGTCGTACGCGGCCCCCGCACCGTCCTCCACGACCTCGGCTTCACCGTCCCCCGAGGCAGGATCACCGGCCTCCTCGGCCCCTCCGGCTGCGGAAAGTCCACGCTGATGCGCGCCATCGCGGGTACCCAGGCCAGGGTCACCGGCACCCTCGACGTCCTCGGCCACCCGGCAGGGCACCCCGCCCTGCGCCACCGCGTCGGCTACGTCACCCAGGCCCCCTCCGTCTACGACGACCTCACCGTCCGCCAGAACCTCGACTACTTCGCCGCGATCCTCGACCCCGGCCGCGCCGCCGCCGACCGGCGCCACACCCACGTCACCCGCGCCCTCACCGACGTGGACCTCACCTCCCACGCCGACGCCCTCGCCGGAAACCTCTCCGGCGGCCAGCGCAGCCGCGTCTCCCTCGCGGTCGCCCTCCTCGGCACCCCCGAACTCCTCGTCCTGGACGAACCGACCGTCGGCCTCGACCCCGTACTCCGCCGCGACCTGTGGACCCTCTTCCACACCCTCGCCGCCGAGCGGGGCACCACCCTCCTCGTCTCCTCCCACGTCATGGACGAGGCCGAGCGCTGCGACCACCTCCTCCTCATGCGCGAAGGGCGCGTCCTGGCCGACGACACCCCGGAGAACCTGCGCACCCGCACCGGCACGGACACCGTCGAGGCCGCCTTCCTGCACCTCGTCGACGAGGCCGCCGCCACCGACCGCACCAAGGAGCCGACCCGATGAGCACCATGACCGCGTCCGCGCTGAACGTCGGCCGCACCACCGCCACCGCCGCCCGCGTCCTGCGCCAGCTCCGCCACGACCCCCGGACCATCGCCCTGATGCTCCTGGTCCCCTGCCTGATGCTGGTCCTGCTGCGCTACGTCTTCGACGGAAGCCCCCGCA
Source organism: Streptomyces sp. NPDC026659 (assembly GCF_040638245.1). NCBI lineage: Bacteria > Bacillati > Actinomycetota > Actinomycetes > Kitasatosporales > Streptomycetaceae > Streptomyces > Streptomyces sp. NPDC026659. Next base: position 692,626 of record NZ_JBEZXY010000003.1, read on the forward strand.
CCTTCGACAACATCGGCGCGTCCCTGCTCGGGATCTTCCCGCTGATCACGATGTTCCTGGTGACGTCCATCGCCACCCTGCGCGAACGCACCTCCGGCACCCTGGAACGCCTCCTAGCGATGCCCCTCGGCAAGGCCGACCTGATCGCCGGTTACGCCCTCGCCTTCGGCGCCGTCGCCGTCGTCCAGTCCGCCCTCGCCACCGGCCTCGCCGTCTGGTTCCTCGGCCTCGACGTCACCGGCTCGCCCTGGCTGCTCCTCCTGGTCGCACTCCTGGACGCCCTGCTCGGCACGGCCCTCGGTCTCTTCGTCTCGGCCTTCGCGGCCTCGGAATTCCAGGCGGTCCAGTTCATGCCCGCGGTGATCTTTCCCCAGCTCCTGCTCTGCGGCCTCTTCACACCCCGCCCCGACATGCACCCCGCCCTGGAAGCCGTCTCCGACGTCCTCCCCATGTCCTACGCCGTCGACGGCATGAACCAGGTCCTCCACCACACCGACACGACGACCACCTTCCTCCGCGACATCCTGATCGTCGCGGGCTGCGCCCTCCTGGTCCTCGCCCTGGGCGCCGCCACCCTGCGCCGCCGCACGGACTGATCCCTGTCCCCCCTTACCTGTACGAAGGCGAGGGTCCGCCCACCGGACAACCCCTCGCACCCGGCACCCCCGGTGCGAGGATGAACCGCATGAGCCAGAAAGTCGCAGTCCTCGGCACCGGCAAGATCGGCGAAGCCCTGCTCAGCGGAATGATCCGGGCGGGCTGGGCCCCCGCCGATCTCCTGGTGACCGCCCGCCGCCCCGAGCGCGCCGAAGAACTCCACGCCCGCCACGGCGTCACCCCGGTCACCAACACCGAGGCCGCCAAGACCGCCGACACCCTGATCCTCACGGTCAAGCCGCAGGACATGGGCACGCTCCTGGCCGAGCTGGCCCCGCACGTCCCCGCCGACCGCCTGGTCATCAGCGGCGCCGCCGGCATCCCTACCTCGCTCATCGAGGAGCACCTGACCGAGGGCACCCCGGTCGTACGCGTCATGACGAACACGCCCGCCCTGGTGGACGAGGCCATGTCCGTCATCTCCGGGGGCAGCCACGCCACCGCCGCCCACCTCGCCACCGCCGAGGAGATCTTCGGCGCCGTCGGCAAGACCCTGCGCGTCCCGGAGAACCAGCAGGACGCCTGCACCGCCCTGTCCGGCTCGGGCCCGGCCTACTTCTTCTATCTGGTCGAGGCCATGACCGACGCGGGCATCCTGCTCGGCCTGCCCCGCGACAAGGCACACGAACTGATCGTCCAGTCCGCCATCGGCGCCGCCACGATGCTCCGCGACAGCGGCGAGCACCCGGTCAAGCTCCGCGAGAACGTCACCTCGCCGGCCGGTACGACCATCAACGCCATCCGCGAGCTGGAGAACCACGGCGTGCGCGCCGCCCTCATCGCCGCCCTGGAAGCGGCCCGCGACCGCAGCCGTGAGCTGGCCTCCGGCAAGAAGGACTGACCCGCACCAAGATTCTTCCCAGGAGGGGGTTGACACCCCCTCCCAGGGTGCGTAATGTTCTCCGAGTTGTCCGACGTGAGAGCCGACTCCGGTCGGTCCCCGGACAGCCATTCCGCAAGGCCCACTCGACATCGACGCTCATGCGTCGCATGTTTCGTTGTGCGCATTTGCGAAATGAGGAATCCGTGTTCGAAAGAGCGCAGGAACCCCGATTGGCTTCGGGGGCCAGGAATCCGCTAAAGTCTCACTCGTCGGAACGGCCGCGAGGCCGGGAAGACAAACCCCGCTGACTGGGGGTCAGACACCGAAAAGGATCTGATAGAGTCGGAACCGCCGGAAAGGGAAACGCGAAAGCGAGA